>JAAYFD010000060.1 GCA_012728415.1 Gammaproteobacteria bacterium | reverse complement strand
CGTGGATGAGCATGTTTGGCGACATACACGCCGTGGTGACAAGTACGTCACCATCGTGGTTGACCTTACGCCCGTGCGTAACAAAACCGGGCCGGCCCGCTTGCTCGATGTGCTGGAAGGCCGCTCCAACCAAGCCTTTAAACATTGGCTGAAGAGTCGTCCCAAGCTGTGGCGTGACCAGATCGAAAGCATTGCTATGGACGGCTTCACGGGGTTTAAATCTGCAGAGCAAGAAGCCCTGCCTCAAGCCCAAACCGTGCTGGATCCTTTCCATGTCGTGCGCTGGGCAAGCAACATGCTGGAGGAATGCCGCCGGCGTGTGCAACACGACATCCTGGGCCGCAGAGGGCGTAAAAACGACCCGCTCTACAAAAGTCGTCGAACGCTACTGACCCGGATCAGCTACCTGTCTGACGCCAACAAAAAGCAGCTGTTCCAGCTGTTTGCAGATGAGCACCACCTCGAAGTGGATTGCACTTGGAACATGTACCAACGGGTGGTCAGCGCCTACAACGAGCCGGATCGAAGGCGTGGTAAAAAACTCATGCAAGAGGTTATAAATATCATTACAGCCAGCGACTTGCCCAAAGCGCTCATCGAGGTGAAAGGCTTGGGAAAAACGCTGAAAAAATACGCGGATAGCATCCTTGCCTACTTCGACCGGCCAGGAACCAGCAACGGTCCAACAGAAGCTATCAACGGACGACTTGAACACTTGCGAGGCACCGCCCTGGGCTTTAGAAATTTAACCCACTACATAGCCAGGTGCTTGCTGAAGTCAGGAGGGTTTAGAAATCAGCTACACCCTTAAATGCGAAGAGCCGGATTTTTGGCAGCTTTGTTGATAAGGCTATTTTCAAAAACGAAGACGGTCCCGGCATTGGTTACTTTGTCGCCACTATCTTTGCCGAACTGGTATTGGGCATCTTAGCCAGCATTATTGTTATGTGGTTCTCACGTAAGCGAGAATACCGCGCAGACGAGGCTGGTGCACGATTAGCAGGTAAAAACGCTATGATTAGTGCACTGCGCCGCTTGCAAATGGAGTCAGGACGCGAGTCTGAAATGCCTGCATCCATGAGCGCCTTCGCAATTAGTGGCGGGCTAAAGCACGGTTTAGCAGGCTTATTTATGAGCCATCCTCCGCTTGAAGAACGCATTGCTGCTTTACAGAATTACTAATCTTTACTGTATGCGCGCAATCTGGGTGTTGCGTGCATACAGGCTTACTCAAGCTAGCATCTAAGAAACACCTAACGCAGCTTATTTTACACTTCCGCGATTCACACACCGCAAAATACAATAATACAGACATCAACCACCTGTTATATGCCTGTATTATCGCTGTAATTAGCGCCAGCAGTAGTCCTTATCACCCGTACTAACTGAGCGCACTCCTTTGGCATTTAGCACCAAATTACCGCATCTAGTCTCTGTAAAGTTGGGGGTTGCAGTCAGTGTATAGCCGCCATCATTTGCCACACTGGAAAGTGATACTGTATACCGTTGATTAGCCGACTGATTACCTGTTAAACCAAGCTTAGAACGATCAGTGTCAGCCGTTACATAGGCATTATTCTGAGAGAAGTAACGCTCTTGTCGAGCAGCTATATCACTTAAAAATGCCTGCCCTTCCGCACGATTACTCCGATTAACATATTCCTGATAACTCGGATAGGCAATGCTGGCAAGGATACCAACAATCACCACCACAATCATTACTTCTATGAGGGTGAAGCCTTTGCTATTGTGCATGTTTTTCCCTGCCCTGCTGCTCATTGAAATCACGCATATTTTCTTCAGCCACAAGCACTGAATCAGGATGGATATATAGTTCCGCAATCCTGTTATACGGGCTGGCCAGCGTTCCATTAAAACTCACTACATAGCCCGGCCTGACCTTAAGGATGGCTGCACCGCCGTCATATAACTGAACGGAGGCAGGCAAGTAATATAGCGTTTCATTTACAGTTATAAGATTTTTTCCAGCGTTTACATCCTCAATCATCCCTGCCTCTTCAAAGGTGTTTACCTCAGCAGTAGCCACCAGTGGACTGATACTCAACGCCAGCAAAGCTAATATTTTTCTCATCTTAAAGTCCCTCTACGATACGCCAAGACTGACGACCAATACTCGCCGGGTCAGGTGTAACATCATTACAAGTCCCGCCCGTACAAACTTCATATCCACTATCCGGTTTTTGTCCCAGACTCAGGCCACCTTCACCGTCCATTTTCACTGCGGTAATCACCTGGGTGTTAACACTTGTGCTTCGGAAATCAGTCCAGGCATGGTGCAAAGTGCGCCCGCCGGTGACAGGATCAATGGCATATGACCAGTTATCAACACCCGAAGAGCAAGGATCCGTGTTGGGTACAAGTGACTGCAGATATAGGGTACGGCCAAACTGCAACATATCGGCCACAATCATTTCACGGCCAATTGCTAGATCAAAATACCAACCGGCTTTCAAACTGTTATTACCAGGCTTGCTGGTCCTCCAACTACCGTCTGCTCTTTTCTCTGCCCACTCGACAGCATGATTGCTCAACAATCGCGCTTCGCCACCATTGGTAACAGAGTGCAACTGCGACTGCATGGTCTGCTGTTGCAAGTTACTGCGGCTGTAGTTGCTATAGGGGAAGCCTGACTTGTTGGCAGAGCGTGCAATCTTGGTAGTTGGATCCCATACACCATAAAGCGTATTGGCAATATCCGGATTACCGTTCTTGTCCCCTTCGGCAAAGTACTTGCCTGTACCAAAAACAATCAAGTAACCCAAACCCGTTGGATGGCGCACGATGGAAGGAGCCGCCATCACAGGCTGGCGTTTGTTATCGCTAGTTTTTGCTGTAAACAAAGGAGTACTACCTGAAGCACCAAAAGAGACCTGAAACTGCACCGTTTCACTGACTCGCGGCTCTCCCTTGCGCATAAAGGGATTATCCGCATCACCATTGTTGGGCGCCATGTCAAAACGCCATACATTACCCTGCAAGTCGCCCGCATAGGCATAATCAGCAATGCCGTCACCGTTGATATCTGCCAGTCGTGGAGTGGACAAGCCGTTGGCAACACCATTTTCTCCACTCACCTCAAGGCTCGCAGTCAGTGCTCCGGTCGCTACATCAATAATCAACAAGGAAGCTTTTCCGTTATTGCTGCCCTCGGCGGAGTAACCATTACCTGTTACCACTGCCCACTTGCCATTATGCAAACGGGCAATAGTGGGTTGCGGGAAGCTATAGCCCATCTTGACATTCTTGTCCTGGAGTTCCTCTTCACCAAATTCCCACAACAGTTTGGGGCCACCCCCAACCTTACCAACATCTGTCACATCCAGGGCAAAAATCCCCTTGCCACCGGCACCCAGCGTACCCACTAGAACCGTACGCCACTGATTGTTGATAAATACATCGGCCACCACCGGCGAGCCATCAACAAAAAACTGGTGTCCGGCTTCGGCATAGCCTGTTGCCGTCAGCTTGTGCAGGTTCTCTATAACCGCACTGGGCACAAAAGCAAACTCCTCGCGCCCGGTATTAGCATTAAAGGCATGCAACATGCCATCGTTGGCACCCACATAAACCATGGGCGTACGGGTTTGCTGATCCAGCACAAACTGACCATAGTCGCTACTGGCACCCTCAATTCGGTTGGCATGCCCCGTCAGATAACGTGCACCCCGTACCGTTACCGGCTTGGAGTTGACAATATCACCCAATACCGTGCTGCGTGTTCTGAAAACACTTCCTTCCTTCGAACGATCACCGCGCACAAACGCCAGCCGCTCCGCACCCAGCGTATCAGCGTTGTCACCCAATTCAGGATTGCGATTCAACCAAGCTTGCTGCTCAGCAGATAAGTTACCCCATGAAAAGTTCTGCAATCCTGTAGTCGTTTTGCCAGCCATGAGGATATCTCGAGAGGTTCTGGCATTCAGCAATTCGGCAGCATCCCAAATTTTGCTTTTGGTTACAGTGCCATCATTGCCAAGCTTACTCTCATAGGCACTCAGCTGTCCTGCCCAGTTGCGGCTGGAATCGTAAGCTGCCTGATAAGAATATCCTGTACCGTCATCACCAACGCCAGAGTTGATAGCCGGGCTGCTTCCCGTAGTGCTACGCCCCGCTACCCTTTCCATAATACGCCCAAAAGCGGCAACCAGAGCTTCAGGGGTTTCCGCACTGAAAAACTCTCCCCTTGAATTAATTGCCGCATGCCAGAGATCATAGACCTTGCCATCATTAGACCCTGTACTCGGCCAGTTTTTACCACCACTCCCCATATTCAATAACTCACTCATATAGGCAAACGTTGGGCTGCTGGCGTCTGGATCCCAGGTAGGTGCAGAGCTGCTGGTCAATGAACGAGAAAGACCCAAGCCTACGGTAAAGTTAACCATGTGTTGCCAAGTGGCCGGGTTGTTTCTGGGATCCCAGTAGTCATTATTTTCATTACCCGACTGCACAGGCATATAAGAAGGCACATTATTATCCAGCCCAGACCTTAAGTCTCGACTCCAGTAATAAAAAGCATTATCAGCCAACGAGCCTGTATTGCTATCACTATAAGGTGCTCTGGCAGTATAGGTCTTGCCGTCAGGCAAATCAGTTTGTGTATTATCTCTATTACCTGACGAGTTACCGCTATAGATGCCATCGGTCATCAATACATGATAGCTGGCACGGCAGGCATAAGAATTGCCACTTTCATCCTTATAAGCATCGGCATGGGTTTCCAAAAAATTTCCTGCACGCGTCATGGCCGCATTCAACGGCGTACCACCGCTGGCCGGAAGCTTCGCCAACCAGTTATAAAAATTGGCACGATGCTGCCCGTTAAAACGCGCCATTTTATTATTACTACAATTACTACCAGTGCTGTTTGTACCAATACTACAGGTATTCAATGCCCCCCAGGTCAGCCGGACATTATCAGGCATTGTATAAAAAGCCAGGTTAGCTGCCGAGCTTGTGGCCAGCTGTCTATGCCGGTAAAACGAATACCAGGTAGCAAAATTTCTCTGCTCTGCATCGTCTATATAAACGACAGAATAACAACTATCATCAGATGAAGTTGCAGGTGGCAAAGGACAGCTAGCAGAAGGGTTATAACGAAAGTAGTGAGCCTTTGCCCGCCCATTGCTGCATGAAACACCACTGGGACAACTGCCTCGAAAGCTATTCACACCGCTCCAGCCCAAGCGATAATCCTTCGATAAATCAACCCAGTCCTTTGTTGGGTCATAACCATTACTCGGTGCTTTGGTAAAATGATAGTCTCCATTTTTGCCATAGCTATATTCAGTAACTAAGAGTTTTCCACCTGTATAGGTAACTTTTTTTGGCGTTTCATATATGATATCAGGATTATAATACATCGGATTATAGGTACTGGAGCGCCCAGCATTTCTACTATGGTCTCCACTAATACTATCAGGCACATAGCCCCGAGCCATGGAACCAGAGTCATCCAGCGTTACCAGAATATTCGGTGGCACACCCTCTGTTAACGACAAAGGCGTTTGTGAGGGAAACTCCATATCATTGGCCGATGCAGCCACGGGTACCGATAATACTGCGACCCAAACTCCGGAGGCCAAAGCAGTTTTAATCATTGTTTTTATGCTCATAACCCATCCCCTTAGTTATTGAGACCCACATAGATATTGCTGAAGGTTGATTGCAAAAACATTTCATCATTGGTTTGCCCATTGGCCAGATAGTAATAGGTACCACGCCCTTCCAGCACTGCGCCATACTCGGGGTTAATTGCTTCACTTTCATCCGCACTGCTGGTAATCAGATAACTATTCCAGTAGCTGGCAAAACCATCTTCGGCTACAAAATAGTTGCTTTCTATATGGCTTGTACCTCTATAGGGCATCCAGGCTAGCACCGCCGTATTTGCTGCATTCTTTGCAGCGCTTCCGGTCAGTGCCCCATAAGCACTGGCATAACTGGTGTGCTTTTCAAAAAAGCCCAGCGGATCCGTCAGGAAATCCATACGCATGCTGCGGGTATCATCTAGATTACCGGCATTCATCTCCTTGAGTAGACAAGGCTTGTTCAAACCATTGCTCACCAGCTTGTTATTCTTGGTGCAGTTGTCCTCCACAAATTCTAGCTTGCTTCGCAAATGGGCAGGCCCATAGTAACGGAACTCGGCTTCACGCAAAGCAGCATCGGCTTGCTCCTGAAGTTTTTGCATGGCGGTACGATTGGCAGTAATACGTGACTCCAACACAACACCACGCATGTTAGTAACAGCCAGTACAGTGATAACCAAGAGAACCACCAAGGCAATAAGCAGCACTGCACCCTGCTGTCGAACGGGATTAGAGGTATTCATGGCATCATGTTCCTTAACGAAATAACCGAGCTAACCTGCTGATAAATGCGACGTCTATCATTATTTTCGATACGGGTTTTATCTGCTGTACTGGCTACATCGTCAATCCAGCTATCCAGTATAGCTGTGTCACCATCCCGCCTATTGGCTGCACTAGCAAGCAGTACGGAATAACGCACCGCGCGCACCAGTCCGCCACTCAAAGCTGTCGGCGGCGTCACGACCCATGGGCTGGTTTCTTTAATCCGCTTTTCAAACAAATCACCCTCACCAAGCGCATACTCAAGATGCACATCTGCAATTCCATCTATCAGCTCAACGAATGCAGGTGTTGTAGCAGTGAGGTTTTTACATTGCAAACTCCCCCTGTGCAGCTCATTGTCAGGCACAAACTTGAGAACGGAAACAACCACCTCATCCTTGGCACTCTGCATAAAAGGAATATTCAACCGTGTTCCACTGACTGCTTTAACTGTGTTGCCCTGACAGTCTTGTTCGGTCTGGTTGACGGGTTGATAGCGAAAGCAAAGCCCTTTTTCACCCGTACTGCCTTTGAAGGCAGCAACAACTGCCCCCCTTGCAAAAGCCTCACAATCAGCACTGGCGCTCAATGCTGGAAAAGCATCCTCAACAAGCTGCTCTGGCGTACGCCGGTACCCAGCTTTATTGAGCCACCCACTAATCAGATACTCGGCATACCTGCTGTTTTCCTGATTATGCCCCTGACTAACTTGAAAGCTATAGCTTCTTTTATTATCTATGTAAATTTGGGTCACACCCAAAATAAGAATACTGCTAAGAGCTAGCGCTACCAACAGCTCTACCATAGACAAGCCATTCTGCATATTTTTATCAGTCATATTTCCACCCGCATAACATAGGTACATATATCCGAGTTAGCATTGGCACCACAAACCGACTCCCGCGATTGCCAGGCTACCTGTATTGCGAGGCTTGAGCCCTTATAGGAGCTATCAGCACAAATCACTTCTCCCTTAGTTTCGCCACTGCCTTGCACGGAAACACTTGGACATATAAAAAACTTAGCACTAACTGCTGACTCGGTAGCGCCCGGCAAGCTGGCGTTGACTTTTCTCAGCCAGCAACCAGCCGCCTGTTTAGCAGTTTGTGCAGGCTCTGCACAATCAGTAACAGCAAAGTTCAAAGCACCGCTTGCGTTATAAAAATCACTACTGCTTTTTAACTCGCTGTAATTAATGCTATTCGGTGGTGTATTAACATATATTTCATCCCTATACGCCCTCATTATTTCCACCAGCCCATTAGCCATTGATATCGCTGTGTTTCTATTAATGGCTTCTTGCGTATAACTAACTGCCTTACCCTGTAAGGCAACCATGCCAAGCACTCCCATTGCCGTCAGGAGTAGAGTAATCAGCACCTCAATCAGACTAAAACCTCTATTCTTTTTCATGTGCATTTCCTATGTCATTCATGGTGTACAGCTAATCATGGGTTCAGTTTCATTCTTACGCCCTCTGGCATAAAGCTGAATGGCACCACTGGCTTTAACTTCAATCAAAAAACCATTGCTAAAATCCGTGTTGCGACAAACTGTTATTTTCGCCGCTTGCCGTGCCATACCATTGGCTCTGAAAACCAAGGTGCTATCGGTCAGGCTTGTAACCCTTGGCTGCGCTTGGGTTGTGTTAAAAGCCAGTAAACGCTCTGCTCCCGAACCACTTAAATCTTTACCCAATTCCCAGCTATCATTAGATGACATATCAACTTCATATGCTTCACGCCCCACAATGGATTGGCTTCTGGCATATTGAAGAAAAGTCACTATCTCATCCGCCTTTGCCTGTACCTGGTTGTTACGAATGAATTGCACGAAATTGGGCACAGCAATGGTAGCCGCGATAGCCAATAATGCCAGGGTGATCATCAATTCTACCAGCGTAAAACCGCGCATTTTTGATGTTTTCAACATCATCACTCTCCTGAGGGATTTCTGAGTCGTATCTTGTCAGAGTATGCTGGTCTTGTCGTCTAGCAGGGGATGACCGGCTGCCGAAGAGGGATGAGTGGTGGGAATTACAGCATGCTTGTGACGGGGTCGGCACTTTGTACAGGCAGCGTCACTTTTGTTACGCAGGGTTGGTAAGAGTTGAAAGCTCGACATTAGACCAACGGCGTGCACTTTTTTTTCTGGTATGGCTATACTCGACACAAACAACAATTAGTATGGCAGGGAGTCTAATGTACGAAAAACACCGTTTCGTCATGGAGCTGGCACATTTGTCACGAGCATGGCGGGCCGAACTGGACCGTAGGCTGGTCAATACCGGTTTGTCACAAGCTCGCTGGATGGTATTGCTGCATTTGATCCGCAACGATGGGCAACCACCTACACAACGCGAGCTGGCTGACCTGATCGGTATCGAAAGCCCTACCTTGGCGCGTACGCTGGATGCATTGGAGGGCCTGAACATGGTCAAGCGTCAGCCCTGTGAGGTTGATCGGCGTATCAAGCGGGTGCTGCTTACCGACGAGGCGCGGGAGTTTGCCATTGAAATAGAAGCAATCGCCAAGCAGCTGCGCAATGAGGCATTTAATGGCATTGCCGATGAAGACATAGAGTTTTGCCAGCATGTGTTTCAGCGGGTGCTGGGTAACCTGACGGCTGCGGTGCGTTAATTCTTGGCGCAATGCAGCTGCTGCGTAAAATGAAGAAGGAGCGTGCCAAATGCAGGGTAGCGAATGGCCGCAGATTATTCATCATGGGGCACATGCAGGGGTAACCGGTTCTTGTCATCAGCTGCTTGCTGATGAGCAGACCAGTTATCTGGTTGATTGTGGCCTGTTTCAGGGTGCAGAAACCACAGATGTCGAGCGTGGTGTGCATGCCAGGCTGGCGATTGATTTTGATATCAGCACGGTCAAGGCACTGGTTGTTACTCATGTGCACATTGACCATGTTGGCCGTATTCCCTGGCTGCTGGATGCCGGTTTTGATGGCCCCATTTATTGTTCCGAGCCTAGCGCGCAGCTTTTGCCGATTGTGCTCGAAGATGCCTTCAAGCTGAGCATTAGCCGCGAGCGTGAGTTGGTGGACGGTTATTTGCGTTTGCTGCACAAGCGCATTGTGGCTGTACCCTATAACCAGTGGATACAGCTGTCCCAGGCACCGGGTCCCCAGGTTCGTATGCGTTTGCAGCGGGCTGGGCACATTCTGGGTTCGGCCTATGTGGAGTTTGAGCTGGCCCGGCGTGCAGCGGGTGAGTTGGCGCTCCGGGTTCTGTTTTCTGGTGACCTGGGCGCACCCTATGCCCCCATTTTAATGGCTCCGAAACCACCGTATCGTGCTGATGTGCTGGTGCTGGAAAGCACCTATGGGGACCGTCTGCATGGCAACCGTCGCAACCGCCGTCAACAACTGAAAAAAACTATCGAAGCAGCTCTGCGTGACCAGGGAACAGTTTTAATCCCGGCATTTAGCATTGGTCGCACGCAAGAAATTCTCTATGAGCTTGAAGCTATTCTGTATGAAGCAGGCTGTCGCAGCTGCGTTGCTGACCCGCTGGAGCTGTTTACCCGCCCGCATAACCCGGAAGCTGCGCCACATTGGGAGGACATTCCTGTCATTCTGGACTCACCACTGGCAAGCCGGTTTACGGCTGCCTATCAGCGGCTGCACGAGTTCTGGGATGGCGAAGCACGACAGCGGTTGGGTCAGGGACGTAACCCGCTGGACTTTTTGCATTTGCTGACGGTGGATGAGCATGCCGCGCATGAACAGATGGTCAGCTTTCTTGCCCGTAC
Source organism: Gammaproteobacteria bacterium (assembly GCA_012728415.1). Classification (GTDB taxonomy): domain Bacteria; phylum Pseudomonadota; class Gammaproteobacteria; order Pseudomonadales; family Pseudomonadaceae; genus Thiopseudomonas. The sequence continues at coordinate 16,784 of JAAYFD010000060.1, read as the reverse complement.
AGGCCGTCCGGCTATTGTGATCGCTGGTGGTGGTATGTGTGAAGGGGGCAGAATTGTTAACTATCTGGCGGCAATGCTGGAAGATGCGCGCCACAACGTGTTGTTTGTCGGTTATCAGGCAGAGGGTACGCTTGGGCGGAAAATTCAGCTGTACGGGCCAAAAAATGGTTATGTGGATCTGCAGGGCAAGCGGCTAACCATTCGTGCCGGTGTTGCCACTGTCGGGGGGTATTCGGCACATGCGGACCAGGCTGGCTTGTTGCGCTTTGTTACGGGTATGCAGCGCTGGCCGCAGCAAGTGCGGTTGGTGCATGGTGAGCAACGGGCCAAACTGGTGTTGCAGCAGGCCATTGAGCAAAAGTTTGCCGACAAGGGGCATCCGGGTGAGGTTGTGGTGGCCTCTGGCCCGGGCTAATTCAGGCTGTTGTTGACATGTATCGGTATTTTGTAGCGTACAGGGTGCTGTAACATGGCCTGTGCGGCTGGTTAAGCGTTGGCTGCGCACAACTTAAGAATACAAGGTTATGAGTGAATTTTTGAAGCGTATCCGTCAACGACTGCAGACTTTACTTCCGCTCGAACTTGAAACAGGTGACTGGAGGCATCTCTTGTCGCCCAAAGGGCATCCGCTGATGCTGAGCACACGTCGTGCGCGTCTGGTTATCAACAGGGTGCGGCTGTTTGCTTTTTTGTTTGCAGTGCTGACACCAATGTGGTGTGCGGTTGACTATTGGGTGTTTGAGGCCCCGCTTTGGTATTATCTGGCTGGTTTGCGATTGGCTGCCAGCGGGTGCTTTATTGGGTTGTTGCTGCTTCCTGCGCGCGAGCAAATGCGGGACGCCTACCGGGCCCTGATGCTTTTGTTTGCTATACCTACGTTGTTTTATATTGCCTCGCACAACCTGTTGCCTGGCAATCAGCTGAGTGATTTTTCGCCGGCAGTAGCTACGGGGTATGCATTTTTACCCTTTGTGCTAATGGCGGGGGTAGCGATATTCCCGTTGACAGTAAAAGAAAATTTTCTGGTTGCCGTAGCGGTGATGACAGCTCAGCTGCTGGCTGGTTACTTGAATTGGTCCACTTTGAACTGGCCATCTTTTGATGCTGGTACCTGGCTGTTGCTTTTGATTGCAGCGGTAGTAACGATGGCCAGTATGAGCCAGCTGGCTTTTATGCTGGTTTTGGTTCGCCAGCTAATGTTCGATCCTCTGACGGGTGCGCATGCCCGGCGCTGCGGCGAGGAGGTCATGCACATATATTGGTTACGCTCGGTTCGGCGGGGCGAGCCTTTGTCGGTTGCCTTTTTTGATCTGGACCATTTCAAGGTAATTAATGATGCATATGGTCATGACGCAGGGGATCAGGTGCTGTGCCAGTTCACTCAACTGCTGGGTGCTACCGTGAGAGAGCAGGATCTGCTTGTGCGATGGGGAGGGGAGGAGTTTGTCTTGTTGCTGGAAGCGAAGCGTGCGGATGCCTATGAAATACTTCAGCGTTTGCAAGCAAAAGGATTCGGCCTGCGTCCAGATGGTGGGCCGTTGACAGCAAGTGTGGGGCTGGCAGAGCGTGAGGCTGACTGCGCCAGCTCGATGGAAAAACTTATTGAACTGGCTGACCAAAGAATGTATCGGGCTAAAAGAGCTGGCCGCAACCGCATTTGTGTTAGCTAGTCCGGATGAGTTTGCTAAAGTGTGCGCCGGTTTTGGTGCTGCAAAGCAGGATAGGGTATAAGGCTATGGCTGTTGCAGCTGATAGTTACAGGTTTTTTGATAATGGACAAAGCGCATGAATTCTAGGGTTAATCTTGTTGGTCTGGCACGCGCGGCGGTGGATGCCGGGTTGCTGGAAGAAAGCAAAGCGGTAGATGCAATGCAGCAAGCCAGACGCAACTCTACACCACTTGTGACCTGGCTGGTGCAGAACAAGCTGGCACCGGCAAAGCGCTTGATGGAGTTGGCAGCTGACCAGTTTGGCGTGGCCTACATGGATCTGGATGCGATCAATCCCGAAGTTTTTGCCAAGGATTCAGTGTCGGAAAAGCTGGCGCGGCAGCACCGCATTCTGCCTTTGTATAAGCGTGGCAACAAACTGTACATTGCCATGTCGGACCCGGCCAACCAGCAAGCAGTAAATGATGTCCAGTTTAGTACGGGCCTGTCTGTTGAAGGTTTGCTGGTTGAAGACGACAAGCTGGGGCAAGCCATCGATCGCTTGTACGATTCGCCGGCGGCCGCACTGGAAGGGCTGGACGATCTTGAGCTGGATGGTTTTGAGTCGGAGCATGACAGCGAGGATGACGGAGACGCAGTTTCCATGGATCCGGCCGATGAGGCTCCGGTGGTGCGCTTTGTCAATAAGATGCTGCTGGATGCGATCAAGGGCGGTTCGTCCGACTTGCACTTTGAGCCTTATGAGAAATCTTATCGTGTACGGTTTCGTACCGATGGCGTCTTGCATGAAGTGGCACGGCCGCCCATTCAGTTGCGTGACCGTATTTCCGCCCGCTTGAAAGTTATGGCCGGGCTGGACATATCCGAACGTCGCAAGCCGCAAGATGGTCGTATCAAGTTGAAGGTTTCGGCTAGCAAGTCGATTGATTTTCGGGTAAACACTTTGCCAACGTTGTGGGGCGAGAAGATCGTAATGCGCATTCTGGATGCCAGCAGTGCGCAGATGGGTATTGATGCCCTCGGTTATGAAGATTCCCAGAAAGAGCTGTATCTGGACGCCTTGGCGCAGCCGCAAGGCATGATTCTGGTAACCGGGCCAACCGGCTCGGGCAAAACTGTATCGCTTTATACGGGTATCAATATCCTCAATACCGTTGGTGTGAATATCTCAACGGCTGAAGATCCGGTCGAGATCAACCTTGAGGGTGTCAATCAGGTCAACGTGAACCCCCGCCAGGGAATGGATTTTTCCCAGGCGCTGCGGGCGTTTTTACGTCAGGACCCTGACATCATCATGGTGGGGGAGATCCGTGACCTTGAAACCGCCGAAATTGCCATCAAAGCAGCACAAACCGGCCATATGGTGATGTCTACGCTGCATACCAACAGTGCTGCAGAAACCCTGACGCGCTTGCGCAATATGGGAGTCGCTGCGTTTAACCTGGCAACGTCGGTCAACCTGATTATTGCCCAGCGGCTGGCACGACGGCTATGCAAGTGCAAGCAGGAGGTCAGCGTGCCGGATGAAGTATTGTTGAGCGAGGGTTTCACCAAGGAACAGCTGGGCACGTTTAAGGTGTATGGCCCTAAAGGTTGTGACAACTGCAATGGCGGTTACAAGGGGCGTGTGGGCATTTATGAGGTAGTTCGTGTTACGCCAGATCTGCAACGCATCATCATGGCAGATGGCAATGCGATTGATATCAGTGAGCAAATGCGCAAGGACGGCTTTAATGATCTGCGCGCATCGGGATTGATGAAAGTTATCCAGGGCGTGACCAGCCTGGAAGAAGTGAACCGTGTAACCAAGGATTAATAAATCATGGCCAAAGCAGCTAAAGAGTCAATTTTTTTGTGGGAAGGCACCACACGGCAGGGCACGAAGATCAAGGGGCAGATGTCTGCCCAGGATCCTTCGCTGATCAAGGCGCAACTGCGCAAGCAGGGAATCAATCCGACCAAGGTGCGCAAGCAGGGCATACAGCTGTTTGGCTCAGGCAAAAAAATCAAGCCCATGGACATTGCCGTCTTTACTCGTCAGTTGGCGACCATGATGAAGTCCGGTGTGCCGTTGTTGCAATCGTTTGACATTATTCTTGAAGGATTGACAAACCCCAACATGACCCGCTTGGTAGAGCAGATCAAGACAGACGTTGGGGCCGGTAACAGTTTGGCGAGCAGCTTGCGCAAGCATCCCAAATATTTTGATGATCTGTACTGCAACCTGGTGGATTCGGGAGAGCAATCTGGTGCGCTGGAGACCTTGCTGGACCGGGTCGCGACGTATAAGGAAAAGACAGAAGCACTAAAGGCCAAAATCAAGAAAGCGATGAACTATCCGATCGCGGTGATCGTGGTTGCGGTGATTGTGTCGGCTATTTTGCTGATCAAAGTGGTGCCTCAGTTTCAGGAAGTATTTGCCAACTTTGGTGCCGAGCTGCCAGCTTTTACCATGATGGTTATCGGCTTGTCCGAGATGCTGCAGGAGCACGGCTTGATTGTGCTCGTGGCGCTGATTGCTGGGGCCATCCTGTTTCGCACAGCGAGGCAGCGTTCGGAGAAACTGCGTGACAGTATTGACCGCCTGTTGCTGAAAATGCCGGTGGTCGGCAATATTATTTATAACTCGGCGGTTGCGCGCTTTGGCCGTACGCTGGCGACTACGTTTTCTGCCGGTGTGCCATTGGTTGACGCGTTGGATTCGGTTGCAGGAGCCACCGGCAATGTGGTGTTTAAAAATGCAGTACACAGTATCAAAACGGAAGTGACCGGCGGTACCCAGCTCAACATTGCCATGCGTTCGACCCAGGTATTTCCTGCAATGGCACTTCAAATGACCTCTATTGGCGAGGAGTCGGGCGCACTGGATGAGATGCTGGACAAAGTAGCCACACACTACGAGGCTGAAGTGGATAACGCCGTCGATGGCCTGACAGCCCTTATGGAGCCAATGATCATGGCCGTGCTGGGCGTGCTGGTGGGCGGCTTGATCATCGCCATGTACTTGCCGATTTTCCAGCTGGGTGCGGTAGTTTGATGGATTTTCTGGAGTTGCTGCGCAGCAATCAGCCTTTTTTGTTGCTGATTGCTGGTTTGCTGGGTCTGTTGGTTGGCAGCTTTCTTAATGTGGTGATATACCGGTTGCCGGTCATTATGCAACGGGACTGGGAAAAGCAGGCGCGAGAAGTTCTGGAGCTGGTACAAGATGGCGATACCCGGCCGTTTAACCTGTTGTGGCCGCCATCATGTTGTCCACACTGCTCTACGGCCATCCGGGCGTGGCAAAACATTCCAGTGATCAGCTGGTTGCTGTTACGTGGCCGTTGCGCTTCCTGCAAAGAGCGCATCAGCATGCGTTACCCGCTGGTGGAGCTGGCCGCTGGTCTGGTGGCGGTACTGGTGGCTTGGCAGTTCGGTTACAGCGGGCAAGGAGCAGCCATGTTAGTACTGACCTGGGGGTTGCTGGCGCTTAGCCTGATTGATGCAGACCACCAGTTGCTGCCCGATGTGCTGGTGTTGCCGTTGCTGTGGCTGGGGTTGCTGTTAAACAGCTTTGAATTGTTTGTCAGCTTGCCGGATGCAGTGTACGGGGCGGCTTTTGGCTACCTCTCATTGTGGTCGGTTTTCTGGTTGTTCAAGCTGATCACAGGCAAAGAAGGCATGGGCTATGGTGATTTTAAACTGTTAGCCATGCTGGGAGCATGGGGCGGCTGGCAAGTGTTGCCGCTGACTATTTTGCTGTCATCGGTGGTGGGGGCGGTGCTGGGTGTGATTGTTCTGCGTTTGCAGCGTCAGGGTTTGGCGCAACCACTGCCGTTTGGACCTTATTTGGCTATTGCAGGCTGGATTGCGATTATTTGGGGCGAACAAATTACCCGCAGTTATTTGCAGTTTGCCGGATTCTGATTTTGCCCGCTGCGGTTGTGTGACCTGCCTCACAGTTTTGTAATAAAGTCGGATACTACCCAGACATGGACTATCTTCATGGGTGCTTTTTGCAACGCTGATACATTGGCGTTGCAAAAGGAAACAGGATGATCGGCATGTATAACGCCGGTTTGCCGAATTGACAAGGAGAGTATCACTATGAAAAAGAATCTGGCTTCATTACTGTTTACCGCTATGCTGGCGCTGCCACTGGCATCTACAGCGTATGCGCAACCTGAAACACAAGCTGTGGCCAGTGCAGAGCAGGCAGCAACAGTCAATATTAATGTTGCTGACGCAGATACCCTGGTGAGGGAGCTGAGTGGAATAGGGCCGTCCAAAGCCCGGGCCATTATTGATTACCGGGAACAGCAGGGGGCTTTTGTGAGCGTAGACGAGTTGCTGGAGGTCAAGGGAATTGGCCTTGCCACACTGGAGCGAATTCGTCATCAGCTGACAGTCGAGTAAAACGTCTTTGTGTGTCCAAGCCCTGACTGCCAGGCAGTCAGGGTTTTTTATTGGCTGTACTCAGGCAAAGTCATGCGGTTTTTCGTTGCCGAATCTTATACACTATCCTACTTGTGTCGACAGGCGTGCCAACCGCATGGGTAAAGTGTGAGGCAGGTCGATAGTAAGTAGAGGTGTACATGAAACAGCTTCTGGCAGCATTTTTGGGCGGAACCCTTCTGTTGGCAGTTCATGCAGCGCTGGCTGCTCCGGTTGCAGGCCTGTACCAGGTGCGCGAGCCCTTGGTACAGGAGGCAGACGGGGGGCGCGAAGAAACATTCTCCCGTGCCTTTGCAACCTTGTTGCAAAGACTCACTGGCAGTGCTGATAGCGCGCAAAAGGCCGCTTTGGCTGCATATGTAGCCAAGCCCCAGAGTTTGGCGCTGGGCTACACCTATCAGGAGGATGAGCTGCAGGTAAGTTTTGACCCGACAAGCGTCATGCGAGTCCTGCGCGAGGCAGAGATGCCGGTCTGGGGCAGTGAACGTCCGGTGATTTTGCTTTGGTGGGTACAAGAGGGTCTGCATGGCCGCCAGTTGCTGGGTGATGGCCAGAATCGTTCTTTGAACTTGCAGCAGGCTGCGCTGCATCGCGGTTTGCCGACACGCTTTCCACTTGCGGACCTGAGCGAGCAGGTCAGGGCTGATCAGGGCTGGCTTGCGACGGACGAGGGGCAGCTGGCAGAGTTGCTGCAGCGTTATGGGGGGGATGCTCTTTTGGTTGCTGAAACCCGCGAGACAGCTGATGGTCTGACTGGCAGTTGGGAGCTGCTGGGCAGTGCATTGAAGCTTAAAGGCTCTTTGACTGGCGACAATGCGGTAATGGCTGCAGATCAGATGTTTCAGCAGCTGGCGCAAGAAATGGCGCGTGAGTATGCGGTGGTGCCGGGCTTGGGTGAGAGTTTGCAGGTACGCCTGCAACGGCTGGATCTGGACGGTATGCTGGCTGCCGAAAAAGCTTTGCAGGTGTTTGATGGCAAGCTGGTTTTCTTACAAGGAGATCAGGCCGTATGGCAGATAGTGGCGTTGCCAGAACAGGTGCGCAGCCAGCTGGCGCTGTATGGTTTTCGTGAGCTGACATCTTCTGGGGCGGCGATCACTGACGAACCCGCCACAGCTTTGCCAAAGCTGCTGTTTGCGCGCTGATCGCATGACGCCTGCAACAGTACTGCAGGGCTGGTGGCCCTGGCTGGCGATCCTCGCAGCCCTTCTGCTGGGCTATGTTTTGCTGCCTGTGCTGACCCCTTTTTTGCTGGCGGCCTTGCTTGCCTACCTGGGTAATCCGTTGGTAGAGCGACTGCAGCGTAAGCGGCTGGTGTCACGAACTTGGGCAGTCGTCATTGTTTTTACTGTACTGACCGGGCTGCTGGTGCTGCTGTTCTTCGTGCTGGTGCCGATGCTGGGACGCCAGCTGGCCGACTTGTATGCCCTCACTCCGCATTTGCTGGACTGGCTTCAGCAAAGCCTGTTGCCCTGGTTACAGCATACTCTGGGGCTCGAAGAGGATGTCTGGGAGCTTGAGCGTATCAAGCAGGAGCTGGGCAGTCACCTGGACAAGGCTCCGAACCTGGCCAGCACGATGTTGGGAGCCTTGGGTAGCTCGGGAATTGCGCTGACAGGCTGGCTTGCCAACCTCTTTCTGGTGCCTGTTGTTACATTTTACCTGCTACGTGACTGGCGTTTGATTGTAGACAAAGTGCGGGTGCTTTTGCCGCGCCGGCATGAGCCACTAGTGGTGCGCATGGTTAGTGAATGCCATGAGGTGCTGGGGGCTTTCATGCGCGGGCAGCTGTTGGTGATGCTGGCACTGGCCGTGGTTTATGCACTGGGCCTGATGTTGCTGGGCCTCAAACTCGGCTTGCTGATTGGGGTGGTGGCAGGTCTGGCCAGTATTGTGCCCTATATGGGCTTCATCGTTGGTATTGGTATTGCCCTGATTGCCGGGTTTTTCCAGTTTGGGCTGGACTATTTGATGCTCGGAGGCGTTGTTGGCGTGTTCCTGATAGGCCAGGTGCTTGAGTCGGTTGCGCTGACACCGTTGCTGGTGGGGGACCGTATTGGTTTGCATCCGGTAGCTGTAATATTTGCCATTCTTGCTGGTGGCCAGCTGTTTGGCTTTACCGGTGTGTTGTTGGCGCTGCCAGTGGCGGCGGTCCTGATGGTATGGTTGCGTTATCTTTATCAGCGCTACCAGGCTTCTGATTTGTATCGACAGAAATGATATGACACGGACACAAACGCCAGTCCAGCTTCCGTTGAGCATTCGTCTGCGGGATGATGCAACCTTTGCCAATTACTATGCGGGTGCCAATGCGGCGGCACAAGGCTATGTTGAGCGCGCTTGCCATGCACAAGAAAGCTGGGTAGAGAGCTTTATTTGGTTGTGGGGCAAGCCGGGCTCAGGGCGCAGCCACCTGTTGCAGGCTGCTTGTTTACAAGCCGAGGAGCTTGGCATGCGAGTGCTTTATTTGCCCCTGCGTGAGTGTCTGGAGTATGGCCCCGAAGTGCTTGATGGTGTTGAATACTGCAATCTACTGGCGCTGGATGATGTGCACATGGTTGCCGGCCGGACAAGTTGGGAGCAGGCACTGTTCCATGCCTTCAACCGGTTGCGTGATGCCGGGGGACGTTTGCTGGTCAGTGCTGATCGCTCACCCCGTGAAGTGGTTCTTGACCTGCCTGACCTGCACTCAAGGTTCAATCTGGCGCTGGTGTTTCATCTGCAAGAGCTGGATGACGACGAAAAATTGCGCGCCTTGCAGTTACGTGCTTCCCGGCGGGGATTGTTTTTGTCTGACGAAGTAGGACGTTTTTTGCTCGGGCGCCTGACGCGCAGCATGGATGCTTTATTCGCTGCCCTGGAACGGCTGGATCAGGCTTCTTTGCAGGCGCAACGCAAATTAACCATACCTTTTGTCAAAGATGTCCTGTTTGGGGATAATAAGCAGCTTTAGTCGCGATGCGAAGGCAGGTTCAGGCGTGTAGATTTGATAGTGCACTGCTCGCGACTGAAGTCGCTCCTACAGGGTGGTCCGGCTGGGTGAACCGGCAGAGTGGCCAAGGAGAGCAGGCCAGATAAACTGCTCTTGTGGGGTTGGATGATGTACAAGTGCGTGTGTTTTCCTTTTGAATTGGACAGCGAGTCAGCATGACTGATAAAGAAGCCCCTCAGCCAACCCTGTCGGGTGTTAAAATCTATTTTCGCCTGTTGCGGTACGTCAGACCCTATATTGGTTACTTTAGCCTGAGTATCCTTGGTTACCTGATTTTTGCATCCACCCAGCCAATGCTGGGCTATATCCTGAAATACTTTGTTGACGGCCTGACCAACCCGGAAGCTGTGTTGTTCCCCAATGTGGCCTGGTTGGCCGACCTGCGGCTGGTGCAAGCTGTGCCGCTGCTGATTGTGTTGATTGCCTTCTGGCAGGGTGTGGGCTCGTTTCTGGGTAATTTCTTTTTGGCCAAAACCTCACTGGGGCTGGTGCATGATTTACGGGTGCAGCTGTTCAATAACCTGCTGACGTTACCCAACAGTTATTTTGACCACCATAACTCTGGCCACCTGATTTCCCGTATCACCTATAACGTCACCATGGTCACTGGGGCGGCCACTGAAGCGATCAAGGTGGTGGTACGTGAAGGCATGACGGTGGTGTTCCTGTTCAGCATGCTGTTATGGATGAACTGGAAGCTGACTCTGGTGATGGTAGCCATCCTGCCGGTTATCGCCCTGATGGTCAGCAGTGCCAGCAAAAAATTTCGCAAGCAAAGCAAAAAAATCCAGGTGGCCATGGGCGATGTAACCCACGTCGCGTCCGAGGCCATTCAGGGCCACCGGGTGGTGCGCAGCTTTGGTGGCGAGAAGTATGAGCAGGACAGGTTTCTGGATGCCAGTGAGCAAAATACCAAACGCCAGCTCAAAATGGTCAAAACCACCTCGGTGTATACGCCATCATTGCAGCTGGTGATCTATTCTGCGATGTCGGTGCTGTTGTTTTTGGTGCTCTGGCTGCGTGGCGATGCGTCGCCCGGCGACCTGGTGGCTTATATTACGCTGGCTGGCCTGCTGCCCAAGCCAATTCGCCAGTTGTCAGAAGTCAGCTCGACCATTCAGCGTGGTGTGGCTGGCGCGGAGAGCATTTTTGAACAGCTCGACGAGCCGCAGGAAATGGATACAGGCACGCAACAGCTGACACAGGTACAGGGCCGGCTGGAGGTACGCAACCTGAGCTTTGTTTACCCCCAGACCGACAAACAGGTGCTCGACTCCATCAGTTTTGTCGCTGAGCCGGGGCAAATGGTGGCGCTGGTGGGGCGCTCGGGTAGTGGCAAGTCGACGTTGGCCAACCTGATTCCACGTTTTTATGACCATAGCGATGGCGAGATACTGATTGATGGTGTCGAGATTCGCCAGTTGCCACTGCAGACCCTGCGTCGCCATATAGCGTTGGTCACCCAGCAGGTTTCGCTGTTCAACGATACGGTATTCAACAATATTGCTTATGGTGACCTGGCCAGCAAGAGCGAAGAAGAAGTGCACGCTGCGGCTGAAGCCGCCTTTGCTGCCGAGTTTATCGAGCGCATGCCAAACGGCTATCAGACGCTGGTTGGCGAGAATGGCGTGCTGTTGTCCGGTGGTCAGCGTCAGCGGCTGGCAATTGCCCGTGCCCTGCTCAAAGACGCACCATTGCTGATTCTGGACGAGGCTACCTCGGCGCTGGATACCGAGTCTGAACGTCACATTCAGGCTGCTCTGGAACATGCGGTACAGGGCCGAACCACGCTGGTCATTGCCCACCGCCTGAGTACCATCGAGCGGGCCGACCTGATTCTGGTGATGGATCAGGGCCGTATTGTTGAGCGCGGCACCCATGCCCAGCTGCTGGCAGAAAACGGTTATTATGCCCGTCTGCACGCCACCCAGTTTGAAGAACTGACGGAGGAGCCAGATGCCTGATCAGCGATATCAGTTAGCAGATTTGCTCTATTTGATGGCCCGCTTGCGTGACCCGCAAAGCGGCTGCCCCTGGGATGTGCAGCAGGATTTTCACAGCATCGTCCCGCACACCCTGGAAGAAGCTTATGAAGTGGCCGATGCCATTGAGCGTGAGGCCTGGGATGAGCTGCCCGGCGAGCTGGGCGACCTGTTGTTCCAGGTGGTGTATTACGCACAGTTTGGCAAGGAGCAGGAACGTTTCGAATTTGCCGATGTGGTCGATGGCATTGTGCGCAAACTGGTGCGTCGCCATCCGCATGTGTTTCCAGACGGAGACTTGCGAGCCTGTCATGACGGGCAGACAGTCGCTCGCGATGAGGTATCCGGCCAGTGGCAGGCAATTAAAGCGCAAGAAAGACAGGAGCAGGGCCAGGACGAAACCACTTCGATATTGGCCGATGTGCCCCTGAATATGCCGGCCATGACCCGGGCAGTGAAACTACAGAAGAAAGCAGCTCGTACCGGTTTTGACTGGAGTGGGCCAGAACCCGTACTGGAAAAGATTCATGAAGAACTGGCCGAGGTGCAAGAAGCGCTGGCTGGCGGCTCGCATCAGGCACTTGAGCACGAAATTGGCGACCTGTTGTTTGCTGTGACCAATCTGGCACGCCATGCAGGTATTGACCCCGAGCAGGCGGTGCGCAGCACCAACCAACGGTTTAGTCAGCGTTTTTCCTATATTGAGCAACAGGTTGCACAAAGTGGCCGGCAGCTGCAGGACTGCTCTTTGCAGGAACTTGACACCTTGTGGGATGAAGCCAAGCGCTTGCTGGCAAATGGTGGTGACGAATAAGCGGCATAAACACCTCGGGTATAGCCATGGAACCCTGTGTACTCCATGGGTATATCAGATGCCTGGACTGTGAATTCACTCAAATGGTGCCCGTAGAGCCGAACTGTACGAGCCACTTCAGTGGCGAACGGGGCTTGAACGAGACACCCAGGGTCGCGGCCAAGGCCGGTTCAGGGCAACCTCTGGTCGCGGCCAAAGCCGCTCCTTGTATAAATGAATTTTCACCCGGAGTGGGTGAGTACATATAGCTAAAAAGGAAAGATGAAGATGAGTTTGTCTTTGCGTGACCAGTTGCTCAAAGCCGGTCTGGTTAATGAAAAACAGGCGAAGCAGGCCGAACGGCAAAAAAAGAAACACCAGCGCATGGTAAAAAGAGGCCAGGCAGAAGCTGACCTGAGCACACAACAAGCCGCTGCACAGGCACTGGCCGAAAAAGCCAAACGGGACCAGGAACTGAACCTTCAGCAGCAAGAGAAAGCCGACCGTAAAGCCCGCAATGCGCAAGTCAAACAGTTGATAGAAAACTGCCGTCTGCCAAAATTGGACACTGAAGACTATTACAACTTTGTTGACCAAAAAAAGGTCAAACGCATTGCCGTAAACGATCTGGTGCGGGACAAGCTCAGCAAAGGCAGCCTGGCGATTGTCAGCCATGCTGGCGGTTACGAAATCATCCCGCGTGATGCCGCGCTAAAAATTCAGGAGCGTGACGCCCGGCGTATTGTACTGTTGAACACCCAGACAGAGGCACCCGACGAAGACGACCCATATGCCGCGTATCAGGTACCTGATGACCTGATGTGGTAAAGCCATAAGGGGGACCATAAAGGGGCGGAGTGCACTCAGATTTGGCCAAAATGCACCCGCCCTCTTTATGTTTATGCAAGTTGGCGCGCCAATTGCTTGGTTGTATGCAGTTGCTTGAGGTATGTCATAATAATGGCGCCAAGACATTTGTAATCTTTGCGTGCCATGTGTGGCAAGCCGTAAAGTTTTGAATAACCTGTACCCATGAGTGGTGGAGTCAACGGTATGAGCCATAGTCCCCGAGCACGGCAAATGTCGGTGCAAACCAAGATTAACCTTGCCTTGCTGATAGTGTTTTTTACCACGATGGTGGCTTCGCTGGCGTTTTCAGTCATCAGTGAGCGCAGGCTGGTGCTTGAAGTGGTTGAGCAGCAAACAAAAGATGCTGCAGACAGCTACTTTGACAGCATCAATACAATGATGCTGACCGGTACCATGGCGCAGCGTGATGTGTTGCGTGAAAAAATCCTCGAGCGACCGGGTGTGGTGGATGCCCGCATTGTGCGCAACGAGGCGATCACTTCGGTGTTCGGCCCAGGGTATGACCACCAGGCACCCGCTGACGAGCTTGACCAGCGCGCACTGCAGGATGAAGCCATAGTTGATATCGACCGCAGCAGTGGCCACCGCATCCTTACGGTCATCAACCCCATCCATGCGTCTAAAAACTACCGTGGCACTGACTGCCTGATGTGCCACATGGTACCGGAGGATTCGGTCGTCGGGGCGGTACGCATCAGCTACTCGCTGGAAGATCTGGATCGACAAGTGCTGCGCAACCTGTGGACATCCGCACTGATTCAGGCCGCACTGCTGGTGGGCGGACTGGCCGTGATCATTTATCTTGTTCGTCGGGTGGTGATTGTACGGGTCAATGCCTTGCGCAGAGTGATGGAAGACATGACCCGCAATGATGACCTGAGCCAGGTTGTCAGTATTCAGGCCAACGATGAAGTCGGTGCAATGGGGCATGCTTTCAATCAGATGATTGCCAAGTTTCGTAGCAGCTTGCAGGCTGTGGCTGAGGTTACCGGGCGGCTTGGGCAGGTATCAGACCAGGTCTCCAGTGTGGCTGATGACACCTTGCAGCAGGTCGTACAGCAGCGCATGGAGACCGAGCAGGTTGCTTCAGCAATGCACGAAATGAGCGCTACCGTTCAAGAAGTCGCCGGCCATGCAGCGCAGACGGCACAGGCCTCGCAAAATGCTGACAGTGCAACCCGTGAAGGTGTTGCAGTCGCCGCCAGGGCCAGTGAAGCCATTGCCATGCTGATCGGTGAAATTGAGAATGCCGCACAAGTGGTCGGGCGGGTGCAGGCAGACTCGTCCAGCATCAGCGAGGTGCTTGGTGTTATCACCTCAATTGCCGAACAAACCAACCTGCTGGCGCTCAATGCTGCCATTGAAGCAGCCAGGGCAGGTGAGCAGGGGCGCGGTTTTGCTGTAGTGGCCGACGAAGTGCGCACTCTGGCTGCGCGTACACAAAACTCCACTGGCGAAATCCAGCAGATGATCCAGCGGCTGCATGAGGCTGTGGCCGATGCGGTACAGGCCATGGAGGCAGCTCGGCAGCGTGCGGGGCAGAGCGTCGGCCATGTTGAAGAAACCTCACAGGGGCTTAACAGCATTGCTATAGAGGTTACGGGCATTAATGACATGAACCTGCAAATCGCCGCCGCCGCAGAAGAACAAAGCGCCGTCGCAGAAGAAATCAACCGTAACGTCGCCAATATCAGCGCAGCGGCAGACGGCACCTCCCGTGGCGCAACCGCTACCCACGAACAGAGTGAAGTGCTGGTTGAGCTGGCGGCAGAGTTGCGACGACTGGTGAGTCAGTTCAAACTGTAGCCCCGGGAACCGCTGAACAAACACAGTTGTAAACAGAGCATCAGGCTAACCCCAATGGGTTGCCGTGAGGCTGTTATGGCGGTTTGTTCAGCTCTTTTCCGCGCATACGCATGCAGGAGGCAACACCATGACTGTTTTTACCACCCGGCTAACGGGCAGTGAGCAACTGGCAGAAGGCACCCGGGCATTTTACCTGGAGCGCCCGGCCGGCTTTGATTACCAGCCTGGGCAAGCGGTTGATCTTTTGCTGGTTGAGACCACGGAAGGGCAGACGCTGCAAAATGTGAGTCATACCTTCTCTCTGGTCAGCGCCCCCCACGAGCCACAGCTGACCCTGGCCACGCGCATGCGTGACAGCCAATACAAGCGTACCCTGGGCAGCATGCCCGAAGGCACACCCCTCTGGCTGGACGGCCCTTTTGGTACGGCTCTTGTGCCCGACAGCACACAGCGACCGCTGGTGCTCATTGCCGGCGGCATTGGCATCACCCCCTTTATCAGCATTTTGCGGGATGCTGCCTATCGGCAGTCACAGCGCCCCGTACGGTTGCTGTACAGCAACCGTCGCCCTGAAGACTGCGCCTTTCTTGCCGAACTGCAAGCGCTGGAGTGCACTATTCCCACCTTTCGCATGCTGGCAACCATGACCAACATGGCCAGCACCGCGGCACACTGGACGGGTGCGACGGGCTATCTGAATGAGGCGGTTATCACAGGGTTTTGTCAGGACATACAGCAACCCCTGTACTACCTGTCCGGCCCGCCAGCACTGGTCGAGGCCATGTACGACATCCTCGAAGGCGCCGGCATCGATGAAGATGATATTTTCAGCGAGAGCTTTACTGGTTACTGACCACAGCGCTTGCAGGTGTTTCGTTCAAGCTTCGTTTGCCACTGAAGTGGCTCCTGCAGTGTTATTGGTCCAATACTACCCATCCAGTAACGAAGCCAGTAGCTGCCGGACGTGAGAGATTTCAAATGGCTTGTCACATATGGCAGATACACCCGCCTGACGGACTGATGCCAAGCGGGATTCATCTTCAGATGTGACCAGCATGACAGGGATGTGTGACAAAGTGTCAGACTGCCGGATGTGGTTGATCAGTGCTTCGCCATCCAGTACCGGCATGTTGTAATCGGTTACGACCAGGTCGTAGTTTTCTTGTTGCAGAAGGGCTATGCCCTGTTCGCCATTTTCAGCCTCGTCAAAACGTATGACGCCCAGTTGCTGCAAGACACGCTTAATATGGTTGCGCGCCAGGCGTGAGTCATCTACCACGAGTACGCGCAGGCGCTGAACATCATAAAGCTCCAGTTCGATCTCGTCGTGGGTTAGATAGTCCAGCGCTGTGGTGAGCGCACGCTCCAGATGGGTGCGATCAAATGGTTTGGGCAGCAGGGCTAACACACCGGCCTGGCGTACAGCCTCAAGATTTTCTTTTTTCTGTTCGCTGGATACGACCATCTTGGCAACTCCGGCCAGTTGCGGTTGCTCCAGCATGGCTGCGAATAGTGTGGGGGCATCGCCATCGGGCAGGTATAGGCTGCTGACCAGCAAGTCAGGTATAAAGGTTTGCATTTTTTCCAGCGCCTGTTGCGCTGACCCTGCAACCTCGAGAGTTTGTAGCCCTTGTTTATTTAGCAGACTGACTATAATTTTTTGCTGCACTGCCGAAGGCTCGATCAGCAAGATCCCTAGGTTTTCAATTGATATTGAGTCGTTCAGCATCCAGACCGCTCCCTGATATCTGTCAGTACCTTGCTTGATGTCGTTTTGATTGCAAAGCTACCTGAGTTGCCCCCGCATTGTCTAGCAGCAAGCGGACGTATCTGTTAAGGCAAGTCAGAGGTTGAGTGCTTTGGCGGCTCGTTTGACCGGTTCAAGGCTTTAACTTAGGCGTGTGAGGCTCCAAATATTCCGATGCTATTTTTTGCCTGCAGTCCAGTGATGGTTTGTTATAACACTGTCACCTTGTCTGTCTGGGCTTTCGTTAACCAATCAACTGTGTCGGGTGCCGAGCACACAACAGCCCGGAGAGCCGGGCTGTCAGAGAAGTGGAAAACCGGCCTCAGGGTGCCGGTTTTAAGGTTGGAGCTAGAAGAAGCCCAGCGGGCTGGTGCCATAGCTGACCAGCAGGTTTTTGGTTTGCTGGTAGTGGTCCAGAATCATCTTGTGGGTTTCGCGACCCACGCCGGACTTCTTGTAACCACCGAAGGCGGCGTGCGCCGGGTACAGG
>JAAYFD010000059.1 GCA_012728415.1 Gammaproteobacteria bacterium | reverse complement strand
GCAGGCCAACGGGCTGGAGGCGCAGCAGGTCAGTCGTTTCTGGCTGCATCAGGCCAACCTGAGCATGAACCAGCTGATTACCCGCCGTTTGCTGGGGCGCGAAGCCACGGCCGGGGAGGCGCCGGTGATTCTTGACCGTTACGCCAATACCAGCTCGGCGGGTTCGGTGATTGCTTTCCATCTGCACCAGGATGACCTGGCTGCAGGGGCGCTGGGTGTGATCAGCTCCTTTGGTGCCGGTTACTCTGTCGGTAGTGTGATTTTGCGCAAGCTATAAGGGGACTGGTTTTGCGCTGTGGCGGCTGGGTTGGTTTTTGCACAGCGGTGGTTGTCGTTCAGGGTATTGCCTTGGGCTGACGCTGGTCCGTGTCAGTAAACTGCCACGAACCGCTAAGGCCCGGGCAACACCCTGAACGGCCCGAATCTGCCTTGTGCGGGAGGGGATGGCTTGGCCCCGCCGTGGCGGGGCTGCTGTCGCGTGTTTGCCTCAAGTGTTGTGTAGTTGGCTTGCTAGGCAAACAGGGCTTCGATGCTGTCAGCGAACAGGATGCGCTCGGTCCAGAGTTCCAGTTCGCTGTTGTCGGCTTGCTGAATGCGCTGGGCATATTCTTGCGGCAGGTTGCCGAATTTGAGCTGGATCAGTTTTTCCAGCGTTTGGCGCAGAGCCTGGGTACGGCCTTGTTGTTGCCCTTCTTCGCGTCCCTCGGCAATTCCTTGCTGTTTCCATTCTTCAAACCAGCTGTCTACACGGTCGGCTAGCATGGGTGGTATCTCCTGTAGTTGGTGGATGGCATCCAGGTCGATGCTGATGCGGTTCTGGTGCAGGAAGCGTTTGAACCACTGTACCAGCACCCGGTCGATGCGTTCGCGTTGCGGGTGGCTGCGTACGGCATCGGCGACCTCTTTGGCTACCCGTTGCATTCCATCGGCGGTTAGGGCGTTTTCGATATTAAACACCAGTTGCAGCAGGTTGTCATGGCTGTCTGCAGTGCCCGGCAGGCAGTCTTTGACGTCGACCAGGTGGTAGTCGAGCTGTGGTTGAAAACGCTGCAGAAAGGCCGGTACCGGTTGCAGCATGTCGAGCATGCTGCTGGGCGGTGTCCAGCGTGGCTGGCCGTTGTACAGCACTACCGGAAACACAGCCGGCAGACGCTGGCGCGATGGCAGTTTCTTTTCTTTCAGCAGCTGGTGATAAAACGCGGCGCTGTAATGCAGCATGCGCAGCGGCATGGTTTTGTCTGTTCTGGACTGAAATTCCAGCAGGATGTACAGGTACAGGGTTTGTGTTTGCCCTGCGTTGTCCGGTTTGAACTGGACCGACCAGACGACATCTTCGAGTTTTTCCCTGAATAGCGGCGTGATGTAGTGGCCGGGCTGGCTGGTGAGGGTGTTGTAGTCGAGCAACTGGCTGATAGGGCGGGGGACAAAGCCGTCCAGTAATGCTTCGACAAATTCGGGGTGGCTGAACAGCTCTTTGTAACCGGTGTCATGGTGCGTTGCCATGTTGACCTCCTGTCGTGATGGGATTCCTTTTCGCATGGGCAGTATAGCGGTTTTTTGCACTGTGGCGGCTGGGCCGTTCAGGGTGTTGCCTCGGGCTGACGCTGGTCCGTGTCAGTAAACTGCCACGAACCGCTAAGGCCCGGGCAATACCCTGAACGGCCCGAATCTGCCTTGTGCGCGCGGGAGGGATGGCCCCGCCAGGGCGGGGCTGCTATCGCGTGTATGGGGCGGGTGTTGTGTGGGTGGTTTTGCACCATGGTGGCTGAGTCGCTCTCGGGCTGACGCTGGTTCGTGTCAGTGAACTGCCACGAACCGCTAAGGCCCGGGCAACACTCTGACCGGCCCGAATCTGCCTTTTGCGGGGATGGAGGGTGGTTCTGTCGCGGCGGGGCTGATGTGGCGTTAGCCTTCGTGCTTAATGTGTTCCGCGAACCCGTCGGGGGCTGTTACTGCGGTTTGATGACCAGGCCCTCGACCAGCTTGCGGATGCGGGGTGCGCCGGCCAGGACCAGCAGGAAGGCAACCGGCCAGGCCACCAGGAATGCTTTGCCCCAGCGCAACAGGAAATCTCCGCCCAGTCCGGTGTTGACCCAGGTGATGACAAAAGTCATGCCGGAGACCATGTAAAAGGACATCAGGATGGCAAATACCAATGGAGCAAAGCGGGGCTTGAACACGCAGGATCTCCTCTTCGGTGTAAAAAAACGGGTTAATGTGAGGCAGGGGCTAGCGTTGTTGCTCGGTGGTTGCAGGGACTGCCGAATCGAGCAGACCAAGCCGGCACATTAAAAACTTGGTGTTGTGTTTTTGGCTCGGATCCATAAAAGCATCTATTCCCGGCGACTTGAGCCACTTTTGCTGCTTTTTCTATAGTGTAATGTAATTTGCAGAGCAGGCAATGTGACTGGTGCGGCAGGTTGTCGCCCTCGGGGTTGGTGTTTTGGCCTTTAGAGGAGGAGGCTTGTGGGGGAGGTTTCCCTTCGTGAGCAGTGGCACCAAAGCTGTGCAGAGGCAAGAGGTTTCGTCAGGAGATGGATAATGAACTACACGTTGATTTTTTATGTTCCCGAGTCCCATCTGGAGGCAGTCAAGGCGGCGGTGTTTGCTGCGGGTGCCGGTCGCCAGGGTGATTATAAAAATTGTTGCTGGCAGGTGTTGGGGCAGGGCCAGTTTCAGCCGCTGTCCGGTGCCAACCCTTTTATCGGCGAGCAGGGCCGGCTGGAACAGTTGCCCGAGTGGCGGGTGGAAATGCTGGTGTCACAGGCGGTGCTGGATACTGTGATGCAGGCCTTCCGGGCGGCCCATCCTTACGAAGAGCCGGCTTATGCGGTGTTGCAGCACATGGCTGTGTAGCTAAAAGGTAGCCTGCTTTCTATTTTGCCGATAGACTGGCGATAGGCGTTGGGAGCGCTGAATAATGTCGACGAGGCAGCCAGGGTTAGGCAAAATCAGCGAAAAGTACAGTTTACTTGTAGTGAATGAGCACACCTTGGGCGTTGTTTCTTGCAACGCCTTGCTAACGCAGGCAATTATTCAGCGTTTTCCTTAAGGATCGGCTTGAACTGGGCAAATGGCAGGCGTGAGCGGACAGATGACGACATCGGACTTTATAGTACGCGGCAGCCGCGAATACACAAAGGCAACGCTGGCGCTGTTTTGCGGAGGTTTTGCCACCTTTGCCCTGCTGTATTGCGTGCAGCCGCTGTTGCCACAGTTGGCAGAGTTTTTTGCTGTATCTTCAGCCAGCAGCAGTCTGGCGTTGTCGCTGACCACTTTCGGGCTGGCAGGCGGTTTGCTGGTGTCGGGCGCGCTGAGCGAAAGCTGGGGGCGCAAGCCGGTCATGGCTACCGCGCTGGTGCTGGCCTGCCTGCTCGGGCTGGCCACGGCGCTGGCGACTGACTGGCATTTGCTGTTGGTGTTGCGGGCTTTGCTGGGGATTGCCCTGAGTGGTTTGCCGGCGCTGGCCATGGCTTATATCGGTGAAGAGTTCGACCCGGCCTCGTTGCCGGTGGCGATGGGGCTGTACATTGGCGGCACTGCCCTGGGCGGCCTGTTGGGACGCTTGCTGACGGGTGTGCTCAGTGACCTGGGCGGCTGGCCGCTGGCGCTTGGCGGGATTGCGACCCTGGGTTTGTTGGCTTGTCTGCTTTTCATTTGGCTGTTGCCGCCATCACGCCATTTTGTCGCCCAGCCGCTGTCTTTGCCTGGCCTTCTGGGAAATTTCTGCCAGCATTTGGGCAATACGGATTTGCGGGTGCTGTTTTTTCTTTCGTTTCTGCTGATGGGCAGCTTTGTTGCCTTGTTCAACTACATCGGTTTTTATCTGTCGGCGGAGCCGTTCGGGCTGTCCGGCACCCTGATCGGTTTTTTGTTTCTGGTGTATCTGTTTGGTATCTGGAGCTCCAATACGGCCGGCAAGCTGGTCAGCCGCCGCGGTGCCCGGCCCGTGCTGTTGGGCGCACTGACCGTTATGCTGACCGGTGCGCTGGTCTGCTTGTTGTCCTGGCTGGCGGCAATCATTGTCGGGCTGACGCTGTTTACCATTGGCTTTTTTGCCGCCCATGCAGTGGCCAGCGGGCTGGTTGGGCAGCGGGCTGGTGGCGCGCGGGCGCAGGCGTCGGCGTTGTATCTGTGTGCCTACTATCTGGGTTCCAGCGTGCTGGGGTATGCCATGGGCTGGGTCTGGCAACACTGGGGCTGGCAGCCGCTGATTGGTTGCCTGGCGACTGCGCTGTTGCTGGCGATTGTCCGCTCACGGCAGCTGTAGATAGAGACGACTTGGGTGGCGATCAGGACCTAAGCGGTGCATCATGTACTTTGGCAGGTGCTGGTCGTGGCTGATGCCGTCCGTGCAGGAGAGACAGTGGCTCCTGTATGGCTGCTCCAGACGATAACTCGATCGTCACCACTTAAACCAGTGGCGGTGCTGCCGGCCTGTTATAGAAGACGCTCTTTTTAGTGTAGAGGCGCCAAGTTTCATCTGACTGCCCTGGTGTGCCGGGGCGGGATCAGCAGTTTTCAAAAAGGAAAATACAATGGCAAAAATCTTTCTTAACAACGCACAGAGCATTGGCAACACACCGCTGGTGCAAATCAACCGGATTGCTCCCAAGGGTGTCAGCATCCTGGCGAAAATCGAGTCGCGCAACCCGGCAGGCTCGGTCAAGTGCCGCATTGGTGCAGCCATGATTGCAGCGGCTGAACAAAGCGGCCGGCTCAAACCGGGCGTGGCGCTGGTTGAGCCAACCTCCGGCAATACCGGAATAGGCCTGGCTTTTGTCGCAGCAGCCAAGGGTTACCGGCTGATCCTGACCATGCCGTCCTCAATGAGCTTGGAGCGTCGCAAGATCCTCAAGGCACTGGGTGCCGAACTAGTGTTAACCGAACCGGCCAAGGGCATGAAAGGCGCTATTGAGAAGGCACAGGAGCTGGTGGATGCCGATCCGGCCCGTTACATCATGCTGCAGCAGTTTGAAAACCCGGCCAACCCGGATATTCATGAAAAAACCACGGGTCCGGAAATCTGGAATGACACTGATGGTGCAATTGATGTGTTGGTCAGTGGCGTTGGCACAGGCGGGACGCTAACGGGTGTAGCGCGTTATATCAAACAGCAGCAGGGCAAGAATATCCTGGCGGTGGCAGTAGAGCCGACCGGCTCGCCGGTCATCACCCAGGCCAAAGCCGGACAGGAGCTGACGCCTGCTCCGCACAAAATTCAGGGACTGGGTGCGGGCTTTATTCCGGGCAATCTGGACATGAACCTGGTGGATCAGGTGGAGCAGGTGGATGACGAGGATGCCAAACAGATGGCCCTGCGGCTGATGCGCGAAGAAGGCATTTTGTGCGGCATATCCAGTGGCGCAGCAATGGTTGCAGCGGTGCGCCTGGCAGAGCAGCCGGCGATGCAGGGCAAGACCATGGTGGTTGTTTTGCCGGACTCTGGCGAGCGCTATCTGTCCAGCATGCTGTTTGACGGTCTGTTTACCGAGCAGGAGCTGCAGCAGTAAGCTGAAAGCGCCGGCTGTTTGTGCAGGAGCGGCCGGTGCAACGTAGCGCCCTAGGGACAGCAGTGATGAAAAATGCCACAATGCAGTGCATTGATGTGTCCATGGTCAAGGAGCACCCAGATGACAGTTCGATGTCCAGCAGCAGCCATTGCCCGGCAAATCCTGAACGGTTTTGATGCGTATCGTAAAGAGTTTCGCCAGATTACCAACCTGGGGCGCTACCGCTTTGAACAGGCGCAGTGGCAAGAAATCCAGCATGCTTCGGCACGGCGCATCCAGATCTACAAGGAGCATATCCAGCAAACCCGTGAAGGCTTGATGAGCCTGTACGGCGAAGCCATGCTGCTGGAGGTGGAAAACTGGTCGGCGATCAAGAGTTCCTACATGGGCCAGATCGACTTGCGGCTGGACGACGAACTGTCCGAGACCTGGTACAACTCGGTGTTCAACAGCCTGTTTAGCCATGACAAGATCTGCAACGAAAACATGTTTGTGCAAACCACCCGTAAAGAGCGGGTCAGCAGTGAGACGCCCATGCAAATCAGGCTGTACCGGCCCCAGGGGGATTTGCGCGGCACTTTGCGTCAGATTACGGAGGATTACCGCTTTGAAATACCTTTCGCCAGCCTTGAGGCTGATTTGGAACGCATCGAGTATCAATTGCGTGAAAGTCTGCCTGAATGGGTATGCCGGGATCCGGAACTGACCATTGAGCTGTACAGCTCACGGCTGTACCGCAACAAAGGGGCTTATATTCTTGGACGTATTTTTACCGCTGAGGATCAGTGGCCGCTGGTATTTCCCTTGCTTAACCCCGAGGGGCAGGGCGTGCGTTTTGATGCAGCCATTACTGATGAGGCCGAGGTTTCCATCATTTTTTCTTTTACCCGCTCCTACTTCATGGTGCGGGTGGGCTATCCGGCCGAGTTCATCAGTTTTTTGCAAAAAATTCTGCCACGCAAGCATCTGTGGGAGCTTTACACTTCCATTGGCTTTTACAAGCAGGGCAAGACCGAGTTTTATCGCTCGCTGATGCAGCACCTGGATGACACGGACGATCTGTTCATTATGGCGCCAGGCATTCGTGGCATGGTCATGACGGTGTTTACCCTGCCGGGTTACAGCACGGTATTCAAGGTGATCAAGGATCGTTTTTCGCCGTCAAAAACGGTCGATCGTGCGATGGTGATTGATCGTTACCGGTTGGTGAAATATGTAGACCGGGTGGGGCGGCTGGCTGATACACAGGAGTTTTCCGACTTGCGCTTTCCTTTAAGCAAGTTTGAGCCCGAGTGTCTGGCAGAGTTGCTTGAGGTGGCGCCTTCAACCATTGAAGTGCAGGGTGACGAGGTGCTGGTCCGTCACTGCTGGACTGAGCGCCGCATGACACCGTTGAACATCTATCTGGACAATGCTACCAGTGAGCAACAGGTACGCGAGGCACTGGAAGACTATGGCTGGGCCATCAAGCAGCTGGCGGCAGCCAATATTTTTCCAGGTGACATGCTGCTGAAAAATTTTGGCGTGACTCGCCATGGCCGGGTGGTGTTTTATGACTATGACGAGATCACCTATTTGACCGAGATAAACTTCCGGGTGATTCCGCCGCCGCGTTATCCTGAAGATGAGTGGGCTGCCGAGCCCTGGTACTCGGTGGCACCCAATGACGTGTTTCCCGAGGAGTTTCCGGTGTTTTTGTTTACTGACATCCAGCATCGAAAAATTTTTAGCGAGCTGCATGGTGACCTGTTCAAAGCCAGTTACTGGCAGGGATTGCAGGAGGCCATTCGCGAGGGGAAAGTGATTGATGTGTTCCCTTATAAGCGGCGCAGGGACCCGGAGTATACCTATACGGCCTGATGCTTTGGGTGGATTGGGTGGATTGGGTTTTGCACTGTGCTGGGCCGGGTGGCAGGACGCTACGCAAGGCTGACGCTGACAGTGCCGAAGCCAAGCTTCGTCCCTGTCGCTGATGCCTTGCTCCGGTCCTGCCGCCCGTACTTGCCGCTTGTGCGGGGTGAGAGAGAGTGGCCCGGCTGTGCCGGGCTGCTGTCGCTTGTTGTTGGTACACCGTGGAGCACAAGCTCAACCCGGTGTGTAGAGGCGGTCACGGCGACAGCAGTCCGACGCAGCCGACCAATCCTGCCAGCAACAGCGGTGTGTTCCGGGCTGGCGGGACCGGAGCAAAGCCTTGTCGGCATGACCGGCTTGCCGGGCGTGGCGACGCGAGCTTTGCGGAGTGTCCTGACAGTCCGCAACGGTTCAAATCAGGCCGCAAATAACGCCACGAAAATAAACACTGCTAGAAAAAAAATGCCCTACAGGTTATAATTCGGCGCTTTCAATTTTCCCGTACGGGAGCACTAACATGCTGCGTATCAGTCAAGAAGCCCTCACGTTTGATGACGTGCTACTTATCCCCGGTTACTCCGAAGTTTTACCCAAGGATGTAACCCTGAAAACCCGCCTGACCCGCGATATTGAGATCAATATTCCACTGCTGTCTGCAGCCATGGACACTGTAACCGAAGCTCGCCTGGCGATTGCCATGGCGCAAGAAGGCGGCATTGGCATTGTTCATAAAAACATGACCATTGAGCAGCAGGCTACGCAGGTGCGCAAGGTCAAACGCTACGAGACGGCCATTGTCCAGGACCCGGTAACCGTGACGCCGGACATGAAAACCGTCGACCTGCTGGCCCAGGCCCATGAACTGGGCTTTTCAGGCTTTCCGGTAATCGAGCATGGCAAGCTGGTTGGTATAGTGACAGGTCGCGACCTGCGTGTAATGCCAAACACCTGTGACACTGTAGCGGCCATCATGACGCCCAAGGAGCGTCTGGTAACGGTCAGTGAAGGGACGGGTCTGGAAGAAATCAAGGCCAAGCTGTACGAGCATCGCATTGAGAAAATGCTGATCGTCAATGATGCCTTTGAGCTGCGCGGCATGGTGACCTTCCGCGATATTGAAAAGGCCAAGAGTTACCCGCTGGCATCCAAGGACGAGCAGGGCCGCCTGCGTGTGGGTGCTGCAGTCGGCACTGGTGCCGATACCGAGGAGCGTGTTCGGGCACTGGCGGCTGCCGGTGTCGACGTGGTGGTGGTGGACACTGCCCACGGCCACTCAAAAGGTGTCATCGAGCGCGTAAAATGGGTCAAGGAAAATTTTCCGCAGCTGCAGGTTATCGGCGGCAATATTGCCACTGCAGATGCGGCGCTGGACCTGGTCAAAGCCGGTGCTGATGCGGTCAAGGTGGGTATTGGTCCGGGCTCCATTTGCACCACGCGCATTGTGGCCGGCGTAGGTGTACCGCAGATCAGCGCCATTGCCAATGTTTCTGCCGCGCTCAAGGGTACGGGTGTGCCGATGATCG
The DNA here is from genome assembly GCA_012728415.1 of Gammaproteobacteria bacterium. Lineage (GTDB taxonomy): Bacteria > Pseudomonadota > Gammaproteobacteria > Pseudomonadales > Pseudomonadaceae > Thiopseudomonas. Next base: position 68,454 of record JAAYFD010000059.1, on the reverse strand, counting down.
CTGATGGCGGTATCCGCTTCTCCGGGGACCTGGCCAAGGCGATTGTGGCGGGCGCCAACACCGTGATGATGGGCTCCATGTTCGCCGGTACCGAAGAATCTCCCGGCGAGATTGAGCTGTTTCAGGGCCGCTCGTACAAGTCCTACCGTGGCATGGGCTCGCTAGGTGCGATGGCACAGGCACAGGGTTCTTCTGATCGTTACTTTCAGGACAGCAGCGGCGGTGCGGAAAAGCTGGTGCCAGAGGGCATCGAAGGCCGCGTTCCCTACAAGGGCAGCCTGGCCGCCATCGTGCATCAGCTGATGGGTGGCCTGCGTGCTGCCATGGGCTACACCGGCAGTGCCAGCATCGAGGAAATGCGCACCAAACCACAGTTTGTTCGAATCACCGGAGCCGGCATGGCCGAGTCCCATGTGCACGATGTACAAATTACCAAGGAAGCACCCAACTATCGGGTGGGCTAGACCTGACCAAACAAACCGCCTGCAAGGCGGTTTGTTGTTTTATGTTCAAATGCATGCTCGAAGTGTGCAGGTGGACCAGCGCCTGTGAGTGCGGACTTGTTCGACACCGGGCAACAACTTGTACGGGTAAGCACGTGCAAGGTGCTGATGCAGCTAGCGGCAAGATATCCAGCCGCAACACGATAATTCCAGAGACAGACCCCATGATTACTCCTGACATCCATGCCGAACGCATTCTCGTTCTTGACTTTGGCAGTGAATACACCCAGTTGATTGCCCGCAAGGTACGTACTGCTGGTGTCTATTGTGAAGTTCACCCTTTTGATATGGAAGAAGGTGCACTGCGTGACTTTAACCCCAAGGGGATCATCCTGTCGTGCGACCCGGGCGCAGCGCCGTTGGTGGCTGATCCGCAGCCGGTAGCGGCAGCCTATCAGCTGGATGTTCCATTGCTAAGTATCGGCTATGAACATGCCAGGCTGCCGGCCAGAGTGCAGAAAATTCCGGACTATGACAACACAAGCAGCCCGGGCCTGATCCAGCAATTTGTGTTGCAAGACTGCGGTTGTACCGGCTTGTGGACGCCGGCCAATATCATCGAAGATGCCATTGCCAGCGTACGCGCCCAGGTGGGTGAGCGCCAGGTTCTGCTCGGCCTGTCGGGCGGTGTTGATTCGTCCGTGGTGGCGGCATTGCTGCATCGCGCCATTGGTAACCAGCTGACTTGCGTATTTGTCGACCACGGTCTGCTGCGTCTGCACGAAGGTGATCAGGTTATGCGCATGTTTGCTGACAACATGGGCGTCAAGGTTATCCGCGTGGATGCCGAGCAACGCTTCCTTGAGCGGCTCAAGGGTGTCAGTGACCCGGAAGAAAAGCGCAAGATCATTGGCCGTACCTTTATTGAGGTGTTTGACGAGGAAGCCGCCAAGCTCGAAGGCATCGACTTTCTTGCCCAGGGCACTATCTATCCCGACATTATCGAATCGGTAGCGATCAAGCATGGCAAGGCACGGGTGATCAAGTCGCATCATAATGTCGGTGGCCTGCCGGAAGACATGAAGTTTGAGCTGGTTGAGCCGCTCAAGGAGCTGTTCAAGGATGAAGTGCGCAAGCTGGGTGTTGAGTTGGGTCTGCCGGAGGCAATGGTCTACCGTCACCCATTCCCGGGGCCCGGTTTGGGGGTGCGTATTCTGGGCGAGATTAACAAAGAATATGCCGACCTGTTGCGTCAGGCTGACCATATCTTTATTGAAGAGTTGCGTAACTGGGTGGATGAAAGCACCGGCAAAAACTGGTACGACCTCACCAGTCAGGCGTTTGCCGTCTTTGTGCCGGTTAAGTCGGTGGGTGTGGTCAACGATGAGCGTCGCTACGCCTGGGTGGTCTCTCTGCGTGCTGTGGAAACCATTGACTTCATGACCGCTCGCTGGGCGCATTTGCCTTATGGGCTGATCGAAAAAGTCTCCACCCGCATCATTACCGAGATCGAAAATATCTCGCGGGTAGTGTATGACGTATCCAGCAAGCCGCCGGCCACTATCGAGTGGGAGTGACAGTTCACTGGCAGCCTGTGCGGTGAGCGGATGAGCTCAGGCTGGGGCGGGGCGGCAACGCGGTGTCAGAGACCAAAACTGATGAGCAGAACTCACCAGGCAGGCCGCTAGCCCCTTATGTAACTCAATAGCCGTCCCTTATGGGGCGGCTTTTCGTCTGGACCGAAGGGTACCGGGATTTCCGTCAGAATAAACCCAAGTTTTTCCATTTTGCGGCTAAATGTGTTTTTGTAACCGCGCCCGGGGCAGCTCAGCAGCACCTTGCAAACAGGGCTGGCCAGCTTTTCAATAGCATGGCTGAGACTTTTTGGCAGGCTGGGGTCATAGAGAACATCGCTGGCAATGATCAGCTCGTATGTTTCGTTATCTGGCGGGTTATTCCAGTCCAGCTGCAGGAAATTTATGTCCGGCAGCTGGTTGAGCCGGCTGTTGTATTGCAGGAACGTCTGACTGAGGGGATGATAGTCGCTGGCTGTGATATTGGCACCGCGATATTGCAGAGTCAGGCTGGGCAGGCCCAGACCGCAGCCCAGCTCCAGAATGCGTCGATCTTTCAGGTCCATGGTTTTAACGAAACCGGCCAGCACTTTACTGGCAGGCCAGAGCTGGCCAAACAGGCTCCAGCTGGCCGAGCAGATGCCGGCACGTTCGGCAGCACCATCAGGGTCTGAATATTGAATCCTGTCACGGAGGGCGCGTAGCCGGCCCTGAAATGAACCTATGGCAAATGATAGTTTGCGGGTCTTGATGTCTGGCACGATGAACTTCCTTGAATAGGCCGCAGTGGCCATGTCCTGTAAATTTTTGTAGCTGGATCAGCAGTTTAGCAGCAATCTTCGGTGTCTGCAGATAAAGTTTGCGGATGTGCCGGTCAGGGCTGCAGGACTACATTCTGATGCTGGCCGGTTACGCCACGATTGGCGCAGAAGCTTTGTATGGTGCCGTCAGCATAGCTGACTTCAGTATTGAAGCCCCGGCCGGGCACATGATTGATGGCAATGGTGCGGGATTCGTCAGGGCGGATTTGCATAATGCGCAGGTCGGACTGGTTAAGGTCGAAGCCGAACTCCAGGTGTATCGAATGGATCAGCATGTCGCTCTGATTATGAAAAGTGACCAGCATGATGTCGGGCTGCAGCGGACGGTAAAACAGTAACCAGCCAAGAATCACACCGCCAAGCAGGTACAGCATCCTGTGTGAGCGTGCAGTGTCTATGACGCGATCAATCCAGGCAGCGGGTTGGTGCATGACGAAAACCTTTGACTATGTAGGGGCGGCCTGTTGTTAGCATCCCGGCATCAGGCCGGTTACAGTAGGAGGCTGCATGCTGACAAGCTACCATGCAGTTGGGCCACAGACAGAGTGGTCCGTTGTCGCAACCTGTTATGAGCTGTCAAGCAAAGGAGCCTTCCCGTGGTGGAAAAACAACGCTGTCCATGGCCTGGCGGGCACGCCGACTACATTGATTATCATGATAGGGAATGGGGGGTGCCTTGTCGTGACAGTCTCAGGCTGTTGGAAAAGCTGTGCCTGGAGGGCCAGCAGGCCGGCTTGAGCTGGCTGGTTGTGCTGCGTAAGCGTGAGCATTACCGGCACTGCTTTCATGGGTTCGATCCGCACAGGGTTGGACGGATGACCGATGCTGAGCTGGACGTGTTATTGCAGGATCCGGGGTTGATCCGGCACCCTGGCAAGTTGATGGCAATCCGGACCAATGCGCTGGCTTATTTGCGCCTGCAGGAGCGGGGAGTTGATTTTTCTGCCTGGCTTTGGAGCTTTGTGGGCAATAGCCCGCGCATAAACAACTACCGCAGCATGTCGGAAGTGCCAACACAAACGGCTGAGTCACAGGCAATGAGCAAGGCCCTGAAACAAGCCGGTTTTGCTTTTGTGGGCCCGACCGGGTGTTATGCTTTCATGCAATCCATGGGCATGGTGAACGATCACCTGGCGGGTTGCTTCCGGCACGCAGAGTGCTCCGTTGGCGCTGTGGCTGGTGAAGCATGACGGCCCTGCGGATATGTTATATTGGGCGCATTTTTCAGGGAGGTTCCGATGTCCGGGCGTTTGAAAATTTGTATTAATACGGGTGGTGGAGATGCTCCCGGCCTGAATGCCGTGATCGAGGCTGTAACCATGGCCGCCCATCACCGGCGCTGGGAGGTCTATGGCATCAAGTCGGGTTATGCCGGGCTGCTCAATACCAACCAGATAGTCCGTCTGACTCCGGCTATGGTTGATGGTATTGCCATTCAGGGCGGCACTATTCTGGGCAGCACAAACAAGGGGAATCCGTTTCGCATGCCGGTCTGTAATGTTGCCGGCGAGTGCGAGGAGCGGGACTTGTCCGACAAGGTGATGGAGAACTTCAAGCGCCTTGGCTTTGATGCTTTGGTCGCAGTTGGTGGTGACGGCAGCATGGAGATTGCCAGGCGTTTTTCAGACCTGGGCATGCCGGTGATCGGAGTACCAAAGACGATTGACAATGATCTTGGTGGCACCGAGATGACTTTCGGTTTTGATACGGCTGCCGGCATTGCTACCGAGGCCATTGACCGGCTCCATTCAACCGCCAAGTCTCATGACCGCATCATGGTGGTCGAAGTGATGGGGCGTGATGCCGGTTTTATTGCACTGAATAGCGGCATCTCTGGTAATGCGGATGTGATCCTGATTCCGGAAATTCCCTTTGATATTGAAAAAATTTGCTCCCACCTGATCAGCAATGAGCTTAACGGCCGCAAGTACGGCATTGTGGTTGCGGCCGAAGGTGCAGTACCCGCAGGGGGCCAGGTAACGGTCAAAAGTGAGGCAGAGCTGGGTCGCGAACATGTGGTTCTGGGTGGCATCGCTGAACGTGTTGCCGCTGAAATTGCACAGCGTACCGGCAAGGATACCCGCTCGCTGGTGTTGGGCCATTTGCAGCGCGGTGGCTCGCCAACAACCTTTGACCGTTTGTTGGCGTTGCGTTTTGGTGCTGCTGCAGTGCGTGCCATTGAAGCCGGAAAATTTGGCCATATGGTCGGTCTCAAGTCGGATGCCATAGAGCTGGTTACTCTGGAAGATGCGCTCAGCGTGGAAAAGCGTGTTGATCCGGAAGGAGATACGGTGCGGACTGCACGGGACATGTCGATCAGTTTTGGTGACTGATAATATTTCAGGCTGGTTTCCGGGATCAGCTATTGCGCTGGTGGTGTTGGGCAAGCAGCTTGTTGTGTCTGGGTATAAGGCATACGGCCGGGCCGGTGAATGCTCGAAGCTCACCGGAAAAGCGAGGTCGGACAGATGAGCAATAGAGTGTACGGATTACTGCTCGGCATGCTTCTATTGCTGGGGAGTTGTGGTTCTGTTCCGGAGGAGGAGCAGCGGCTGCCATTATGGCAAGCGCCACGCTTGCAGGCGCATCCGGACACCGGACGCATTGTCAATCTGACAACGGGACGGCAGCTGACTCCACAGATGCTGGTCGCTGAGCTGGCCGCTGTACCACTGGTGTTGCTGGGTGAGAAGCATGACAACCCGGACCATCATCGTTTGCAGCTTTGGTTGTTGCAGGCGCTGGAGGGACGGCGGGAGCAGGGCAGCCTGGTGCTGGAAATGCTGACCGATGCGCAGCAGCCGCATGTGGACAACGTCAGGCAGCGGCTTGCAACAGGAGGGAAAGTAAAGCAGTTGCCGCAAGCACTGGAGTGGAATCCAGGCTGGGACTGGCAGCATTACGGGCCTGTTTTGGAATATGCCATTCGACAGCCATGGCAGCTGCGGGCTGGCAATCTGGATCGGGATGCCCTGATGTCGATTTATCGTAATCCGCCAGAACTGCCCCCCGGTCCTGCCGGGCAGCAGCAGGTGCAGGCTGAGTTGGCTGAAATTATTCTGGACGCTCATTGCGGCAAACTTCCGGAGCAACAGATACCGGCCATGGTCGCCGTGCAGCAGCAGAGGGATCTGCGCATGATGAAGGCCTTGCTGGATGCGCCACAACCTGGCCTTTTGATTGCAGGTTCATACCACGTGCGCAAGGATTTGGGCGTGCCGCTGCATTTGCAGGAAGAATTGCCGGAGCAAGAGTATCAAGTACTGATTTTTCTTGAAGCAGGACAAGCCGTGACACCGGCCATGGCTGATTATGTCTGGTACACCCCGGCTACCGAAGAAAAAGACTATTGCGCCGACTTGTGATTGCCGGTCAGGTGTAGCCAGAGCAGTAGCAGCAGTACCGCCCCTATGATCGGCAGCATCAGCAGGTTGATCTGGCTCCAGCCCAGGGTGTTGAGCAAATAGCCGGAGCTGAACGAACCAGCGGCGACGGTACCGAAAATCAGGAAGTCGTTCATGGCTTGTGCCTTGGCTCGTTCTGACTGGCTGTAGGTATCGGTGACCAGCGCAGTGGCACCGATAAAACCGAAGTTCCAGCCGATACCGAGCAAAATCAGCGATCCCCAGAAGTTCAGCAGCCCCATGCCGAGCAGCGCCAGTACGCCGGACAGGCCGATAGTGATCAGGCCGGCGGCGGTCATGGTGATTTTGCCGAAGCGATTGATCAGCCGGCCGGTGATGAAGCTGGGGCCAAACATGGCCAGTACATGCCATTGGATGCCAAGGGTGGCGTGGTCCGAGCTATAGCCATGGGCAACCATGGCCATGGGTGCGGCGGTCATGATAAAGGCCATCAGGCCGTAGGAAACGATGCCTGCTATGACCGCTACTACAAAACGTTGCTGTCGTGCGATTTCCCGTAGCGGCCGGGCATGTCCGGTTTCGCTGGCAAACTGCAAGCTTGGCAAGCGCAGAGCCAGCAGTAGCGGCAGGGCCAACAGAGCCAGAGCCGCCTGACTGACAAAACTGCCGGCAAAGGGCAGCCCGGCCCAGGCGTCACGGGTCCAGATCACTACTTGCGGACCGATGATGGCAGCCACCAGACCGCCCACCATGATGCGTGAAATGGCCATGGGCCGCTGCCTTGCCGGTACGCTGTCGGAGGCGGCAAAGCGGTAATTCTGCACGTTGGCCGCATAGAAGCCGGCCAGTGCGGTACCGATGCAAAACAGCATGAAGCTTTGTAGGGCGATTCCATAGGCGGCTACCAGCCCGGCGATAATTGCCATCAGTGCGCCCAGGGTATAAGCCTGGCGGCGGCCCAGGTAGCGCATCAGCATGGCGGCAGGTATGGTAGACAGCGCCAAGCCGAGGTTGAACAGACTGACCGGAAGGGTTGCCATTGACGGGTCGCTGGCCAGCTGCATGCCGACCAGCCCGCCCAGTGAAATGATAATGGGTGGCGAAGCACCACCCAGGGACTGGGCACCAACCAGCAGCCATAAGTTGCGCTTGCTGTCGGTTGTTGCAGATGGTGAGCCGGGGCGTGTCTTGGCCATGATAGTGATGCCGATAAGTTGGGGAAGGCAATGGTATCATTTTTAGTAATATTTCGGGCCGCACAGTCTGTAGCCGCAGGCTTTCACTAAGAGGGTTAGAGTTTGAGCCAGGACTGTAGCCTGTGAAAAACCATGTCTGTATAAAACCTGAAAGTAGCGGCAGGCAGCAGGACTTTGATTTGTGTGAGCAGTGGCTTCAACAGCATGCAGGGACAGGTCTGCAATGTTCCTGCAGCCTATATACTTCTCTGGTGCAGACATCAAAACTCTCAAATTAAAAAGGGAAACGAATGCAAGGCCTGAAGCGCAAGCTGGTGTATGTCAGCCTGTTTGAAACTATTGCCATTTTTATGACCAGCCTGATCCTGATTGCACTGGGGCATGACCTGTTTTATTCGGGATCCGTCTCGGTCGTGGTATCGCTGATCGCCGTGTTATGGAATTTGACCTGGAACACCGGTTTTGAGTTTTGGGAGGCGCGTCAGGCTGTTCGTGGGCGCGGATTGCGTCGCCGTACGGTGCATGCATTGGGTTTTGAAGGGGGGCTGGCGCTGATGACGATTCCGCTGTTTGCCTGGTGGCTGGATATCAGCCTATGGCAAGCGGTGGTGCTGGATGCCGGCTTTTTGTTGTTTTTTCTGATCTACACTTTCATCTTTAACTGGGGCTTTGACCATGTGTTTGGCTTGCCCTTGTCGGCACAGTGAGCTTCAGTATGTAAACATCTTGCAGTATTGCAGTGGCGTTTTTGTGCCGGCAGGCAAGCCGGGGGCTGCAGAGTAGACAGCTTTGCCTGCCCGGGCAGGCAGTTGCGGCTTGGGCGCAAAGCATGGTGATCTGTCCTGGCGCGTGACTGGTTGCCAGGGCAAAGTGGCATCTGCCTGAAACTGCAGGCTAGTGTTTTAGACACCGCTGAGTGGGCCGGTATCCGGGGCTCCAGCACTGTGCTGCCATTTTATCTTGCCGGGCCCCGTGAGTTGTACAGGCTAAAGGTTATTGCGTTCACGCAGTAGGCTGATCAGCTGCTCTACGGCTGCCTCTACCGAAGTCTGCTGTGTGTTGATGACGAGATCGGCATCCAGAGGAATGTCGTAAGGAAATGACTCCCCGGGAATATTGTCTTCGCTGGCGGCGTACAGTCCTTGCGGGTCGCGCTCGCGACAGACATCGGGAGAAGCCTGTACGTAAACAGTCACCAGCTTGTCTTTGCCAATGATGGCACGGGCTTGCTCGCGGCCTTCAGCATCCGGTGCAACAAAGGCGCACAGGCAAATCAGGCCCGCTTCGTTGAACTGGCGGGCTACCTGGGCGGCACGGCGCCAGTTTTCCGAACGGCCGGCACGATCTTGCGGCAGTCCCTTGTTCAGGTTGTGGCGCAGGTTTTGTCCGTCCAGCACAAACACCGCACGGCCACTGTCAAACAGCCTGCGCTCCAGTGTGTAGGCCAGGGTGCTCTTGCCGGCGCCGGACAGGCCGGTGAACAGCAGGGTCACCGGTTGCTGGCCCAGGCGTAGCTGACGCTCGGCATTGTTGACCCGGCCCTTGCCCAGCTCGCAACCGGCATCTGTGCGCACCGGGCTGTGGATCATGCCGGCACCGACCGTGATGTTGCTCATGCGGTCGATGACGATAAAAGCGCCGGTGGTGCGGTTGTCCTGATAGCTGTCAATGGCCAGCGCCGCATCCAGGCTGACGCTGACTTCGGCCACTTCGTTCAGTTGCAACTGGCTGGCGGGGGATTTTTCCAGGCTGTTGACGTCAATACGCTGCTCGATCTGTACCACGTTGCCGGGAATGTAGCTGGTGGCGCGCTTGAAGTCGTAGCGTTTACCCGGCTGCAGTGGTTCTTCCGCCAGCCAGACCAGAGTCGCCTTGAACTGGTCGCTGACCAGTGGCTGGCTGTTGTCGTGTACGATCAGATCGCCGCGGGAAATGTCGATTTCGTCTTCCAGTGTCAGGGTTACCGCCTGACCGGCAACGGCGCTGTCCAGCTCGCCGTCAAAGGTGACGATCGACTTGACGCGGCTTTGCGTACCGGCGGGCAGCACCTTGATGGCATCACCCTTGCGAATCTGGCCGCCGGCCAGGGTGCCGGCAAAACCACGGAAGTTCAGGTTGGGGCGGTTGACGTACTGCACCGGAAAGCGCATGGCGCTGGTATCGGCTTTTTGCTGGATGGGTACGCTTTCCAGCAGCTGCATCAGGGTCGGGCCCGGGTACCAGGGCGTGTGCGTGCTGGCGTTGACCACGTTATCGCCTTTTAGCGCCGACAGCGGAACAAAATGCAGTGACTGTTCATCGATTTGCAGCGAGCGGGCGAATTCCAGATAGTCTTCGCGGATAGCGTCAAAACGTTGCTGGTCATAGTCCACCAGGTCCATCTTGTTGATGGCTACCACCAGATGACGGATGCCCAGCAGTGAAGCAATGTAGCTGTGGCGGCGGGTCTGGTTTTGCACGCCCTTGCGCGCATCGACCAGAATGATGGCCAGATCACAGGTGGAGGCACCGGTGGCCATGTTGCGGGTGTATTGCTCGTGGCCCGGGGTGTCGGCAATGATGAACTTGCGCTTGGCAGTACTGAAATAGCGGTAAGCGACGTCAATGGTAATGCCCTGCTCACGCTCGGCCTGCAGGCCGTCCACCAGCAAGGCCAGGTCTACATCGTCTCCGGTCGTGCCGCTGCGTTTTGAGTCACGGGTAATGGCTTCCAGGTGGTCTTCGTAGATCATCTTGGAGTCATGCAGCAACCGGCCAATCAGCGTGCTTTTGCCGTCATCGACGTTGCCGCAGGTCAGAAAGCGCAACAGCTCTTTGCGCTCGTGCTGGGCCAGATAACCGAGAATGTCCTGGCTGATTAATTCGGATTGGTGGCTCATGGTTGGGTTTCTCTTTTGTGTGCTTGGTGGCGTCTGTTTGTTATGTGTTTGTGGCTTGCGGATGACTGGCTGCAAAGACGCCGCAAGTACGTCCATGCAGGCTCCGTGTCGCCATCCAAGGCGACACAGGCTTTGCAACCAGCCATTCGCAACCCTCTGAAATATCGTGCATGTTGCAGGTTCTTATTCTTCAATGCCGGGCCTCGCACACTTTCTGTGGGGCGTGGTGGTGTCTGTGCAGCGCCGTAGTGAGGTGTCGAAGCTCGCTTCGACGCCGAAACGTAGCGGCAGCACAGACCTGATCACGACCAAATACGCCGCCAGGCAAACATATCTCTTGGCGGATAACACCACCGCAGAAGTCAGGCCCTGCAGCGCGACAGCAGCCCGCCACAGGCGGGCCACATCTTCTCCCGGTGTGCGCGGTGCATTTGGGGTGTGGTGATGCCTGTGCAACGCCTCAGTGAGGTGTCGAAGCTCGCTTCGACGCCGAAACGCAGCGGCAGCACAGACATCATCACGACCCGGTCACCGCAAAACAAAAAACTAAAAATATCCTTGGCGTTTTTTCTCTTCCATCGACCCTGCCCCGTCATGGTCAATCACCCGCCCCTGCCGCTCAGAAGTTCGGGTCAACAGCATCTCCTGGATAATCTCCGGCAGAGTGCTGGCAGTGGATTCCACCGCGCCAGTCAGCGGATAACAGCCCAAAGTACGAAAACGCACACTTTTCTTCACGATGCGTGATTTTTCTTCATCGCTCAGGTGCTCAAGAATGCGCTCGTCGTCGATCAGGATCAGCGTACCGTCACGCTCGATCACCTCGCGCTCGGCGGCAAAGTACAGTGGCACAATGGGAATGCTTTCCAGGTAGATGTACTGCCAGATATCCAGTTCGGTCCAGTTGGACAGCGGAAATACGCGAATCGAATCACCTTTGTTGATCTTGCCGTTGTAAATGTTCCACAGCTCGGGACGCTGGTTTTTCGGGTCCCAGCGGTGCTTGTTGTCGCGGAAAGAGTACACCCGCTCCTTGGCGCGGGATTTTTCTTCGTCACGGCGTGCGCCGCCAAAAGCGGCATCGAAACCGTGCTTGTCCAGTGCCTGCTTGAGGCCCTCGGTTTTCATGATGTCGGTGTGCTTGGCGCTACCGTGTACAAAGGGGTTGATGTCCTGGGCGATGCCGTCCGGATTGATATGGGTGAGCAAATCCAGCTCGTAATCCTGCACCATGCGCTCACGGAAACTGTACATTTCCTGGAATTTCCAGCGCGTATCCACATGCATAACCGGGAAGGGCAACTTGCCAGGGTAAAATGCCTTGCGGGCCAGGTGTAGCATCACTGCCGAGTCCTTGCCGATGGAGTAAAGCATCACCGGGTTGTCAAACTCGGCGGCAACTTCACGGATGATATGGATGCTTTCGGCTTCCAGCTGTTTTAAATGGGTCAGGGTGTCGGACATGAAACGCTCGCAACTGTTCGGCTGTATAAAATCAGTGCGATAAACTCTATCTTGCCTTGCTGTTATAACCAAGTGCTTATCGATACTTAAATGGAATTAAGATATGTGCGGGCGGACAGTCTGGTGAGCAGGGCGGCTGTCAGTACGGTTGTTACAGCCTGTTTTCAAGCGACATGAGCAAGGCAGTCGGGCTGTGCAGAAGTACTCATGGTGCAGACATGACCGGCTGCAGTCCGTGTAAAGAGCCTGGACAGGCCCGTTACGTTAAAGCAGAGGTCGGGCAGGCGGGCAGCTGTTTTGAAGCGCTGGAGCTGCCCGTTTCGTGGGCCAGCCAGGTGGGCATGAGGCTGCCCCGCTGGCTGGCCGGTTTTCTTAGACCGGATTCGGGCACTCGACATATTCATGCTCGATGCCGAAGCGCTCGGTAATCCACTGACCTAGCGCCTGTACACCGTAACGCTCGGTAGCATGGTGGCCGGCGGCAAAATAAGTAATGCCGTTTTCCAGTGCACTGTGGGTGCTGTGTTCTGAAATTTCGCCAGTGATGAAAGCATCAACCCCAGCTTCAATGGCGTGGCTGAGATAACTCTGTGCGCCACCAGTACACCAGCCAACAGTGCGGATCGGTTTGCCGCTGTCAATTACCAGTGGGGCACGCTGCAAGGCAGTTTCGATCAAGCTGGAAAACTGAGCACTGCTGAGCGGTTGTGGCAGTTCGCCAATCAGGCCGACACTGCGTGGGTTGCCGGCTTGTAGTGGGCCGGTTACCTTAAGCCCGAGGCGGTCTGCCAACTGTACGTTGTTGCCGACCTCGGGGTGAATATCCAGTGGCAGGTGATAGGCGATCAGGTTGATGTTGTGCTGCAGCAGGCTTTTGATGCGACGCTGCTTCATTCCGGTAATAACCTGGTCTTCGCCTTTCCAAAAATAGCCATGATGTACCAGGATGGTATCAGCCTGGCGCTGAATGGCTGCATCAATCAGCGCTTGGCTGGCTGTTACACCAGAAACGATATGCCGGACTTCCGGATGTCCTTCTACTTGCAGGCCATTGGGGCAATAGTCACTTATGCTCTCGGCTTCCAGATAGGTGTTCAGTGTGGCCAGTAAAGTCCGGATGTTGATACTCATTACGTGGCTCCATGGTTAGCTGGCCATACAGTATGCCCGTGATTGAGGGTGTCCGTCATGCCAAGGTCGCTGCTTGCGTGTTGCGGGGCTGCATTTGCTGGTAAGGATGACTGTGGTTTGGGCAGCCAGCGCCGACCCGACTATAATGCCTCCCTGTTTTCAAAATGATAAAGCACGTGAAGGACTTGTATGCGCGAACAGTTGCGACAACTGGGTTGGCCGGTGCTGACCGGATTATTGGCTGCCCTGGTCATTATGAGCTGGTTTCCCGACTGGCTGGGGCTGCCCGTGCGTCAGCAGGACAGCCGGAATGCAGCAGCACCGGACTCCTACGCTGCTGCAGTGAGCTATGCGTCGCCGGCAGTGGCCAACCTGTATAGCACCAAAATGGTTAGCGAACCGATCCATCCATTGCTTTCTGATCCCGCCTTGCGTCATTTTTTTGGTGACAGCCTGCCGCAGCAGCGCCGGCTGGAGTCGAGCCTGGGGTCGGCCGTGATTATGAGTTCTGGGGGGTACTTGCTGACCAATAACCATGTAATTGCCGGAGCAGAGCAGATCGTTGTGGCACTCAAGGATGGTCGTGAGACGCTTGGCAGGGTGATTGGCAGCGATCCGGAAACCGATCTTGCGGTATTAAAAATTGACTTGCCCGACTTGCCGGTGATTAGTGCCGGCAAGTCGGACCAGGTGCGCATCGGTGATGTTGCACTGGCAATCGGTAATCCGTTTGGTGTGGGTCAGACGGTAACCATGGGTATTGTCAGCGCCACGGGCCGCAATCAGCTGGGTATCAATACTTATGAGGACTTTATTCAGACCGATGCAGCAATCAATCCCGGGAACTCGGGCGGTGCGCTGATAGATGCGACAGGCCGCCTGCTTGGCATCAACACGGCAATTTTTTCGCGCAGCGGTGGATCCCAGGGCATTGGCTTTGCGATTCCGGTCAAGCTGGCGATGAGTGTCATGGAGTCCATTATTGAGCACGGACAGGTGGTGCGTGGCTGGCTTGGGCTGGAAGTGCAGGCACTGACACCAGAACTGGCGGAAACTTTTGGGCTACAACAACGCACAGGCATTCTGGTAGCCGGCGTGTTGCGTGATGGGCCGGCGGCGCAGGCAGGCCTGTTGCCGGGCGACATCATTTTGTCGATAGCAGGGCAACCAGCGGTCGATGGACGCAGCTCAATGAATCAGGTGGCCAATATGCGGCCGGGCAAGCGGGTTGAGATGGAGGTGTTGCGCCAGGGCGAGCTCCAATGGCTGCAGGCCGAGGTTGGCCTGCGTCCGGTTATTGCCGGGCCTCAGCAGTAGGCCCGGTTGCTGCTTGGTTATCCGTCTTTTTTCAGACCGAAACTTTCATCCAGGGTGCCAACCTCGCCTTCTTCCTTGTTGGCATAGTCACGTGGCGGTTCGGGAATGGCTTCTTCTGCGGTCTCGGCTTTTTGTGCTGTGCTTGCTTCGCTGCTGGTTGCTCCGGCTTCGCTGGTGACTGGCGATTCCTGTTCCTGGGGCTGCTCAAGAGCTTTGGTGTCGACCAGGCTGTTCAACAGGCGCTGGCGGGTGCTGTCATCCAGGGCCAGGCGTTCGGCAGACTGCAGAAGGTGCTCCTGTACGTTTTGGTAGTTTTCAGTCAGTTTGTTGACCAGTTCGGCGGTCGTGCTAAAGTGTGCCACGACTTCGTCTTGGTAGTTGTCAAACTGCTGCTGCAGGGTGTCCAGCCGGTTTTCGGTCTGGGCTGCGGGCGAGTTGCTGCGCATCATGCGGCTGACCAGCAGGGTGGCGGCAATGCCAACAATGAAACTCAATAATGGAAGTAACCAGACGGGAATTGTATTGTCCACGGAATATCCTCTTCGGGTGATCAATGAGTGCCCGGGGCCTGAAGATGGCAGGGTCTGCATGTACTGCATAGAATAGCGCAAATCGCCGGACGATGTTGCAACAACTGGCTCAACTGTTGGCCAGCAGAATTATTTTTGCAATCAGACAAAACGACATACGGGGGGCGAAACGCAGAGTGTTAGTACGTGAAGAGCGGGTAATGGTTCCGGGCCCGGCGGGGAAGCTGGAAGCCATGTACCTGGCAACAGAAGGCAGGCAGGGCGTGGCCTTGCTATGTCACCCGAATCCGGAACAGGGTGGCACCATGCTTAACAAGGTGGTTTCTACCCTGCAGCGAACCGCGCGGGATCAGGGGTTGGCAACACTGAGGTTCAACTACCGTGGTACGGGTAAAAGTGAAGGCACGCATGACATGGGTAGCGGCGAGGTGGATGACGCACAGGCAGCGCTGGAGTGGTTGCGTGCCAGACACCAGGGGCTGCCCGTTTACCTGTTTGGGTTTTCGTTTGGTGGCTTTGTAGCAGCCAGTTTGTCTGGCCGCCTTGAGCTTCAAGGCGAGCCGGCAGCCCATATTTGCCTGGTGGCACCTGCTGCCATGCGTATTCGGCCGCCACACCGGGTTGCTGACCAAGGCCGGTTGACCATTATTCAGCCAGAACAAGATGAGGTAATTGAGCCTCAATGGGTGTATGACTGGGCCGGATCCTTGCCGCGTGTTCATCAGCTATGCCGAGTTGCCGATAGCGGCCATTTTTTTCACGGCAAGCTGGTAGAGCTGAAAGAGTGCGTGTTGCAGCAAGTATTTAGTGATTAATCAGGGGCAGAAGCAGGCGCTTTGTGCGCCGCCAAGACGAGAGCAAGTGAGCGATTTGATGAAAAAACGAGTATTGACCGGTATTACCACCACAGGTACGCCGCACTTGGGTAACTATGCCGGTGCTATCCGTCCGGCCATTGAAGCCAGCCGTTCGGCTGATGTGGAGTCTTTTTATTTTCTGGCTGATTATCATGCACTGATCAAGTGTGATGACCCGGCACGTATCCAGCAATCAAGGCTGGAAATTGCCGCAACCTGGCTGGCAGGTGGTCTGGATCCGGATGAAGCCACTTTTTACCGGCAGTCCGATATTCCCGAGATTCCCGAGTTGTGCTGGTTGCTGACTTGCGTAGCAGCCAAGGGATTGCTTAACCGGGCGCATGCCTACAAGGCAGCGGTGGACCAGAATAATGAGGCCGGGGACGACCCGGATGCCGGCGTGACCATGGGGCTGTATAGCTATCCAGTGCTGATGGCTGCCGATATTCTGATGTTTAATGCGAACCTGGTGCCGGTGGGCCGGGATCAGGTGCAGCACGTTGAAATGGCGCGTGATATTGGCCAGCGCTTTAACCATTTGTTTGGGCGGGGGCGTGATTTTTTTGCCATGCCTGAGGCCCAGATTGCCGAAGAGGTGGCGACCTTGCCGGGGCTTGATGGCCGCAAAATGTCGAAGAGTTATAACAATACCATTCCGTTATTTTCTTCCAGCAAGGAGCTGAAAGCGGCGATTGCCCGCATTGTGACTGACTCGCGTTTGCCGGGTGAGCCCAAAGACGCTGATGACTCCCATTTGTTTACCCTGTACAAAGCGTTTGCTCCGGCAGAGCAAACAGCACAGATGCATGCCGATCTTGCTGCCGGACTGGCGTGGGGAGAGGCCAAGCAGCGTTTGTTTGAGCTGCTGGACAGCCAGCTGGAACAGCCGCGCGAACGTTACCATGAGTTGCTTGCCCGTCCGCAAGATCTGGAAGATATTTTGCAGGCCGGTGCCGTCAAGGCACGCGCCATTGCCACACCGTTTCTGGCTGAACTGCGGGATGCAGTTGGCCTGCGCAGTTTTTCACAGGCAGCGCCGGGCAGTGAAAAGAAAAAACCGAAAAAAGCAAAGAAGTCCTGCCGTGTAGTCAGCTTCCGGGACGATTCGGGCTTTCGCTTCCGGGTGCTGAACGCGGCTGGTGAGGACATTTTGCTGTCGGTGGCGTTTGCCGACGGTCGTGCAGCCGGTCAGGTGTTGAAGGCCTTGCAGGCCGGGGAACTGGAACTACGCCAGGAAAGGCTGCAAGTGCAGGCGTTGCAAGCGGGTGAGGTGGTAGCGCAAAGTGACAGTCTGGCCGACGAAGCGGCTTGCCAGGGCGTATTGCAAACCTTGCAAGACTTGGCGGCAGAATGAGCGTACTGACCGATGCCTCGTGCAGTCGCTACTGGTGCGGAGCTAAGCTGTCACTCTGTGCGTGATTTTATGCCATCGCCTTGCAGGCATTAACCGATGGCTGTCATCCGGTCGTTCTGTGCGTAGCGAAGCGAAGCTGCAGAAACAATGCCGGATCAAAGGCTGGACCCTACGACTTGGCGCAGGGTGACAGCAGGTTGCAGGGTGGTAGGTTTGTGCGCAGGATGACAAGGAGGCATCACGGCAAAACAGCGCGGGGCGGGTCGCGCAAGGCACGACTAAATTGTCTCCTGCAATAAAAAACGGGGCCTTGTGGGCCCCGTTTGCAGAAATGGCTACCTTTAGGAGCCCATCTGCTTTTCCTTGATTTCAGCCAATGTTTTACAATCAATGCAGAGAGTGGCTGTTGGACGTGCTTCAAGGCGGCGCAAGCCGATTTCTACGCCACAGGCCTCACACCAGCCGTAATCGTTATCATCAATCAGCTGTAAGGTTTCATCAATTTTCTTGATCAGTTTGCGCTCGCGGTCGCGGGTACGCAGCTCCAGGCTGAATTCTTCTTCCTGGCTGGCACGGTCAGCAGGGTCGGGGAAGTTGGCAGCTTCGTCCTTCATGTAGTTGACAGTGCGATCCACTTCTTCGCGCAATTCCTGCTTCCAGGTGTTGAGGATTTCGATAAAGTGGGCGCGCATTTTTTCGCCCATATACTCTTCGTCTTTTGCTTCTTTATAGGGGACGAAGGCGCGCGTCAGCTGACTACCAGATTGCTCTTCTTTTTTGGGCATAACTCAGTGCCTCCCACAACGAAAAAACTTGAGGCATGTGCCTCATCCATATCAAGCCGGCGAAAATACCAGAAAGTTTGACTCAAGGCTAGGGCAACTAGAGTATAAGGCGATAAATGCCCCGCCTGTATTGACTGGGCCAGATAGGCTGTATTGGCGGCATGGTCATGTGCTGGTTAAGACTCGCTGCCTGCAATATGACGGCCCAGCAGTGAGAACGGCATGGCCTCCATGATTTCGCAGTCAACAAATTTGCCGATTAACAGTGGATTGTCGCTGCGGAAATTGACCACGCGGTTGAATTCGTTACGTCCTTGCAGCATGCCCGGGTCTTTTTTTGAATAATCGGTAACCAGAATCCGCTGGATCTGGCCGACCATGCGGCGACTATGCTCGAACCCCTGCTGCTGCAGGCGCTGTTGCAAAATGGACAGGCGTTCTTTCTTGACCTCTTCAGGAGTATTGTCGGCCAGCTCTGCAGCAGGTGTTCCGGGGCGGGCGCTGTAGATGAAGGAAAAGGAAAAATCAAAGCCGATGTCGGCAATCAGGTTCATGGTTTGCTCGAAGTCCTTGTCTGACTCGCCAGGGAAACCAACGATAAAGTCGGAACTGATGAGCATCTCCGGCACGGCTTTTTTCAGCTTGCGAATACGGGACTTATACTCCAGCGCGGTGTGGTTGCGCTTCATGCTGGCCAATACCCGGTCGGAGCCGGACTGCACCGGCAGGTGCAGGTAACGGACCAGCTTGGGCAGAGTGGCGTGGGCCTCGATCAGGGCATCGGAAAACTCAAGCGGATGTGAAGTGGTATAACGGATGCGCTCGATACCGTCGATGTCGGATACCAGTCGCAGCAGGTCAGCCAGGTCGATGATCTGGCCGGCGCCGGCCACGCTCAGCTCGCCACGGTAACCGTTGACGTTCTGGCCGAGCAGGGTCACTTCACGCACTCCGTTATCTGCCAGATGGCGGATTTCCTCGAGTACGTCGGCTGCTGGGCGACTGACTTCTTCCCCGCGGGTGTAAGGTACTACGCAGAAGGTGCAGTATTTGCTGCAGCCTTCCATGATGGAAACAAAGGCTGTGGGGCCGTCTATGCGCGGCTCGGGCAGACGGTCGAACTTTTCAATTTCCGGAAACGAAATGTCGACCTGTGGTTGGCCGGTGGTACGTACTGCGTCAATCATTTCGGGCAGCCGGTGCAGTGTCTGTGGGCCAAAGACCACATCTACATAGGATGCACGGTCGCGAATTGCAGCGCCTTCCTGGCTGGCAACACAGCCACCAACGCCAATAATCAGCTCCGGGTTGGCCTGTTTGAGTTCACGCCAGCGTCCCAGCTGGGAAAACACTTTTTCTTGGGCTTTTTCACGGATGGAGCAGGTATTAAGCAAGATGATGTCGGCTTCTGCGGGGTTGCTGGTGGCAATCATGGCCCCCTGCTCACCCAGCAGATCTGCCATGCGCGAGCTGTCATACTCGTTCATCTGACAGCCGTGGGTTTCGATAAATAATTTTTTCGCCATGGAAATGTCCTGTTGCTGGGTGTTGAAACAAGCCGCTTATTATAGGTGCCCGGGCTGGTGGCAGCAAAGGCTGGCGGTCTGTTTGGTGTGTTTAGTGAAACAGCCCGGTTATGCAGGAATCCGGTACTGTACAGCTGCTCTTGGCCTGCTATGCTGCGCTTTATCCCGGTGCTTTGGTTGGCCGGGCGTGTGCAAGTCAGCTGGCCGGGCACCGACTTTCTTGACCTTGCGCTTGCAAATGACAAGCGCGTACCAGGCAATCTACGAATGGGGTAACATACTGGCATTAGTGCTTTTGCAGGAGCTGCGCCTTATGTATTGCCCGTTTTGTGGTGCAAATGATACCAAAGTGGTTGACTCGCGACTGGTTGCCAATGGTGACCAGGTGCGCCGACGCCGTGAGTGCATTTCGTGTAGTGAGCGTTTTACCACGTTCGAAACTGCCGAGCTGCAGTTGCCGCGCCTGATCAAACAGGATGGCAGCCGTCAGCCCTTTGACGAACACAAGCTGCGCGCCGGCATGATGCGTGCGCTGGAAAAACGCCCGGTCAGCCTGGAGCGGGTCGAGGAAGCAGTGGCGAACATCAAGCGCAAGCTGCGTGCGACCGGTGAGCGGGAGATCAAGTCGCTGGTGGCTGGGGAGCTCGTGATGAACGAGTTGCGCAAGCTGGATGAGGTTGCCTACATACGCTTTGCTTCGGTCTATCGCCGTTTCCAGGATCTGAATGAGTTTCGCGAAGAAATTGAGCGGCTGTCGCGTGAGCCGCGCGAAGGCGACGAATGAGCGACACTCTGTATATGGCACGCGCCCTGCAGCTGGCAGAACAGGGGTTGTATTCCACTCATCCAAACCCCAGAGTTGGCTGCGTGCTGGTACGTGATGGTCATATTGTCGGTGAGGGCTGGCATCAGCAGGCCGGCACAGCACATGCCGAGGTGCACGCACTGACGGCCGCCGGCGAAGCGGCTCGTGGTGCCACTGCCTATGTCAGTCTTGAGCCTTGCAGCCATCATGGGCGCACGCCACCCTGTGCGCAGGCGCTGGTGGATGCCGGCGTAGCCCGTGTGGTGGTTGCCCTGCAGGATCCCAACCCGCAGGTGGCCGGGCGTGGACTTGGACTGCTGCGCAACGCAGGCATTGAAGTGGAGCTACTGGGTGGCGCTTTGCAACAGCAGGCACAAGAGCTGAATCGCGGCTTTGTCAGGCGCATGACTCACGGCATGCCCTGGGTTACCGCCAAGCTGGCGATGAGCCTGGATGGCCGTACGGCAATGGCCAGTGGTGAAAGCCAGTGGATCACCGGGCCGGCGGCGCGTGCTGATGTGCAGCGATTGCGGGCACGCAGTAGCGTGGTGCTTAGTGGTGCAGATACGGTTTTGCTGGATAACGCCCGGCTGACCATACGGGCCGATCAGCTTGATTTGCCGGTGCGGCAGAAGGCGCTGGCTTTGCAGCGTTCACCCATGCGGGTACTGGTGGATGGCAGTCAGCGAGTCCCTTTTGAGAGCTCGTTTTATCAGGAAACCAACGGCTGGCTGGCAACGCTGCAACAGCCGGAGCACCCCTTGCCAGAAGGCTGCGGGCTGTTGTTGCTGCCAGAAAAAGAAGGGCATGTAGACCTGCAGGCATTGTTGCAGAAACTGGCGCAAAAACATCAGGCCAATGAGGTGTTGGTCGAGGCTGGAGCAAAGCTGTGCGGGGCTTTCTTGCAGGCCGGCCTGCTGGATGAGCTGGTGGTTTATATGGCACCCAGACTGCTGGGCAGCGATGCCCGCCCATTGTTTGATTTGCCGTTGCTGCAGATGGCTCAGGTGGTTGGGTTAAAAATTGTCGATATGCGCGCAGTGGGTGACGACTGGCGGATCAGTTGCCGTTTGTAGGTGCCAGCCTGATTTTTCGCAGATGCTTATGGGCCCGGGATGCTGCTATGTCCGGATAACCCCGGGCCTGCAATGTGAATGTATGTGTACAGGTTATGTCGGTGCGAAGTGATTCGCATAAGCTTCCTATCAGCGAGGTCGGCATGCAGCAAAATATGCCGGGGTTAGCCAGTATTGCTGCATGCAAAGCAACCGCTGCTCACATAGCCCGCACGCAGAACATCCAGAAAGCTATAGGCAGCTGTGGCGCTGAACAAGAGGGTCCAGCCTGTTCAGCATCTTGTTCAGCCCAGTACACTGCTGTCAGGGGTAAAGGCCGCGCAGTTCGCGCACTTGCAGGATACGGGTACAAGCGGTAATGAAAGCCGCGGTGCGCAGGGTTACCCCGTGCTCGGAAGCGGTTGCAGAGACGCCGTTGTACGCATTGTCCATGATGTTTTCCAGGCGCTGATTGATTTCTTCTTCGCTCCAGTAGAAATTGGCCGAGTTTTGTACCCACTCGAAATAGCTGACGGTTACCCCGCCCGCGTTGGCCAGGACGTCCGGCACTACGGTGATGCCGTTGGCATTAAGGATGTCATCCGCTTCCGGTGTGGTAGGGCCGTTGGCCCCTTCGACAATGATGCGGGTTTTTATCTTGTGAGCATTGTTCTTGGTGATCTGGCCTTCCAGTGCCGCCGGAATCAGGATATCTGACTCCACTTCCCAGAATTCATCATTGGAGATACTGGCCACATTGGCCTTGCCAGCGACACCGCCGTGAGAGTGGACATGTTCAATCAAGGCATCAATTTGCAAACCGTCTGGATTGTAAACGGTGCCGGTGTGATCCTGGACGGCAACTACTTTGGCTCCCAGCTCGCAGAACAGGCGGGCGGCAGTGCTGCCGACATTGCCAAAGCCCTGGATGCAAACCCTGGCACCATTCAGGTCCAGCCCGGCGTCGCGGGCCGCAGCCACACCAACGATGAACACACCACGCCCTGTAGCTTCAACACGGCCAAGGCTGCCGCCAATCGCAATGGGCTTGCCGGTGACGATGCCGGGGCAGTCCTTGCCGGCGTTCATTGAGTAGGTGTCCATCATCCACGCCATGGTTTGGGCATTGGTGTTGACGTCCGGCCCGGGAATGTCTTTTTCGACACCGATGAAGTCGCTGATTTCGTTAATGTAGCGGCGGGTAATGCGTTCCACTTCGTTTTTCGAATAGTTGCGCGGGTTGAAGCGGATACCGCCTTTGGCACCACCGTAAGGCAGGCCGACGACAGCCGTTTTGATTGACATCCAGGCTGACAGGGCCATGACTTCGGAGAGGGTTACATCCTGGTGGTAGCGTATGCCGCCTTTGCCGGGGCCGCAGTTCAGGCTGTGCTGTACCCGGTACCCCTCAAAGTGGGCAATGCTGCCGTCATCAAGCCGGACGGGAACGTCCACCACCAGGATTTTTTCCGGGTGTTTGAGGGTGCCGACCCACTTTTCCAGCTCGCCCAGGTAGGGGGCAACACGGTCCACTTGCTCCAGAAAAATACCCCAGGGGCCGGGGTTTTCTGCATCAAGATATGAAGGGATATAAGTGCTTGTTTGTTGTGTCATGCTCACACCGTTGTAGTTTTTATACAGTCATTTTGCGAAAACATCATTGCCTGCCTGTGCGGGCAAACGGCGCATTTTACGCAAAATTGGCGCAGCAGGATAACCTCAATCCTGTGGTTGTGGGCGTGGAGGCAGGGCGGGAGGGCGGTCAGGGTGCTTGGGCGGACAAAATCAGGCGCTGTTGCTGCAGGATAAGTTCTTTTAATTTCAGTAGGTTGCTGTCGTTAGTTGAGGTCAAGTCCGTTTGTTGGGGTGGCGGAGTGTCGCACTATTCATATATTTGGCCGGGCGGAGACAGCCGCCCGGCCCGCAATAGTCAGGCAGGAACTTCGACGACATCTTCAGCCTGGAGTCCTTTTTCCCTGGCGACCACGTTATATTCAACACGCTGGCCTTCGATCAGAATGCGGTGGCCTTCACCCCGGATGGCGCGGAAGTGAACAAAGATATCATCACCATTGTCGCGGGAAATGAAACCGAAGCCCTTGGTGGTGTTAAACCACTTGACGGTACCTATTTCACGATCTTCGTCTCCGGCATTGTGAGCTGTAGGCTGTTCCGGGCGGCTGCCTGGCCGGGAGAATGTCCCGGCTGTCGCTGTACTCTGCCGACCCGCCAGCCAGTAAACCAGAGTAGCAGTTGCGGTCAGTATCAGACTGAGCGCGGGCAGGGTCGGGAGTTCGATAAACAGGTTGGCTGCCTGACTGACGGTCGCTGCAACCAGCAGTACTGAAGTGACGATAAAAAAAGGTTTTGACATGATGGACTAACTCGTTAACAGATAAAATATGTTGAGTGATCAGGTTTCAGCTGATTGTCCAAAACGGGCCTTGCAACAGAGAGTTACGTTAGCCTGGGCGCAAGAGCTTGTTTTGGCACAGCCGACAAGCTATTAAACAGCAAAGCTTGATTCGACTCAAATGAGAACTTTTATAACAGCGGCTGCCCTGCTGCTGTAATCTGGAGCTGGCCGGGCTGTATCTGAATATGGACAGGCATGGTCGTGAGGCATGGAAAGTTATATAATCTAGCGTTTTCGGGACGATCGGCCCAGTCGGTCAGGCTTGCCCTGGGCAGCAATGTGCTGAGTGTGGGGCGGTTACCGTTTCAATCTATTTAAAGAATAATCCGGGAAGTGAACAAGATCATGATGCGCAGCCACTATTGCGGCCACCTTAACGCCAGCCTTGAAGGCCAAACAGTCACCCTCTGTGGGTGGGTCCACCGTCGTCGCGACCATGGCGGTGTGATTTTCCTCGATATTCGTGACCGCGAAGGTCTGGCCCAGGTTGTATTCAATCCGGAGGCTGTCGAAACCTTCAATAAGGCAGACCGGGTGCGCAGCGAGTATGTGGTCAAGGCCACTGGCGTGGTACGCCGCCGCCCGGAAGGTGCGACCAACCCAAATCTGGCCAGCGGTGAGATTGAAGTGGTTGCCAGCGAGCTGGAAATTCTAAGCCAAGCCGATACGCCGCCGTTCCCGCTGGATGAGCACTCAGATGTGGGCGAAGAAACCCGCCTGCGCTTCCGCTATATCGACCTGCGCCGCCCGGAAGTGGCCGAGAAGCTCAAACTGCGCTCGCGCATTACCAGCAGTATTCGCCGTTACCTGGATGACAACGGCTTTATGGATGTTGAAACTCCAATTCTTACGCGCGCCACTCCAGAAGGTGCCCGCGACTACCTGGTTCCGAGCCGTACCCATCAAGGCAGTTTCTTTGCTCTGCCGCAGTCGCCACAGTTGTTCAAACAGCTGCTGATGGTGTCCGGCTTTGACCGTTACTACCAGATTGCCAAGTGCTTCCGTGACGAAGACCTGCGTGCCGACCGCCAGCCCGAGTTTACCCAGATTGATATCGAAGCCAGCTTTGTTGATGAAGCCGACATCATGGCTACCAGCGAGCAGATGATCCGCAACCTGTTTAAAGACGTGCTGGATGTAGAGCTGGGCGAGTTCCCACACATGCCCTACGAAGAAGCCATGCGCCGTTTTGGTTCCGACAAGCCGGATCTGCGCATTCCGCTGGAGCTGGTTGATGTCGCCGACCAGCTCAAAGATGTCGAGTTTAAGGTGTTCAGCGGCCCGGCCAATGACCCCAAGGGCCGCGTTGCCGCGCTGCGGGTGCCCGGTCAGGGTGCGATGCCGCGCGGCCAGATTGACGACTACACCAAGTATGTCGGCCTGTACGGCGCCAAGGGGCTGGCCTATATTAAAGTCAACGAGCGCGCCAAGGGTGTCGAGGGTTTGCAGTCGCCCATCGTCAAATTTATTCCCGAAGACAACCTCAACACCATTCTTGACCGTGTCGGCGCAGTAGACGGCGATATCGTGTTCTTTGGTGCCGACAAGGCGCAGGTGGTTAGCGATGCTTTGGGCGCGCTGCGTATCCGCCTGGGCCATGACCTGAACCTGCTGACTGCCGAGTGGGCGCCGCTGTGGGTGGTGGATTTCCCCATGTTCGAAGCAGAAGATGACGGCTCGCTCAGTGCTTTGCACCACCCCTTTACCTCGCCCAAGTGCTCGGCTGACGAGCTGAAAGCCGCACCGGAAAAAGCCCTGTCCCGTGCCTATGATATGGTGCTCAACGGCACCGAGCTGGGTGGCGGCTCGATCCGTATCCATGACCGCGCCATGCAGCAGACCGTATTTGATGTGTTGGGTATTGACGAGGCCGAGCAGAAAGAAAAGTTTGGCTTCCTGCTTGATGCCCTGCGCTTTGGTGCACCGCCCCACGGTGGCCTGGCCTTTGGCCTGGACCGTCTGGTAATGCTGATGACCGGTGCCAGCTCAATCCGCGAAGTGATTGCTTTCCCGAAAACCCAGAGTGCGGCCTGTGTCATGACCCAGGCGCCGGGTACCGTGGATGCCAAGCAACTGCGTGAGTTGAATATTCGTTTGCGGGAACAGGTTAAAGCTGAAGGGTGATTTTTACCTTGCGATTGCCTGGGGCGGGGCTGGTTTACCGCCACGCTTCACCTTGCGGAGCGAGCTTCGCAAGGCTCGCTAATGCTTTAGCCAGCTCCGTCCCCGTACACCGCGTTGTTTGAGGGGAGTGGTCTGGCTTTGCTGGGCTGTGTGGGTTGGTTTTATGTTTTGCGGTCGATTTGCTTAAGGATGCGCTGAGCAATGTTAGCGAGGCCGTCACCAGGTCTGGGTGAAAAGCAGCGAAAAAGCGCAGTTTACTTACGGTAAATGAGCATTCTCCGCTTTGCGGCCGTGCTAAAGCACGCTCAACCCAAGGGTTGTGAGCTGGTTTTCAACAACGACCGGACAATCCGGGTAATGACTCAGCGTTTCCTTAAGTCTGTCGGCTGGATTAAAACATCAGCCTGAAAGCTGCCGCCTGCTTTCATTGCTTCCGCGCGGGCAGAGTGAAGCAGTTTGCCGATGCACAATATGTGCGTCAGGGCTTAATACCAGAACATGAATGCAAAACAAGAGGAAATCTGATGGCTGGACATTCCAAGTGGTCGAACATCAAGCACCGCAAAGCTCGCCAGGATGCGCAGCGGGGCAAAATTTTCACCAAGCTGATTCGTGAGTTGACTGTTGCCGCGAAAGAAGGCGGTGGCGTAGTTGAAGACAACCCGCGCTTGCGGCTGGCTGTAGACAAGGCACTGGGTGCCAACATGAGCCGTGACACCATTGACCGCGCCATTGCTCGCGGTGCTGGCACGAACGAGCTGGAAAATGTCGAGGAACTGGTTTACGAAGGCTATGCGCCAGGCGGTGTCGCCATCTATGTTGAAGCCATGACCGACAACCGTAACCGCACGGCCGGCGAGGTGCGACATGCTTTCAGCAAGCATGGGGGCAACCTGGGCACAGATGGCTCGGTTGCTTACTTGTTTGAGCGCAAGGGTGAAATTCTGTTTGCACCGGGCGTGGACGAAGAAGCCTTGCTGGATGCGGCGCTGGAAGCCGGTGCCGATGACGTTATTACTGATGAGGATGGTTCAGTACAGGTTCTGACCGCTTTTGCCGATTTCATCAGTGTCAATGAGGCGCTGAAGGAAGCAGGCTTTGTGGCAGAGCAGGCTGAGGTAACCATGGTGCCCAGCACAACTGCCGAGCTGGACCGGGATGGTGCCGAAAAACTGATGAAGCTGGTTGATGCCCTGGAAGACCTGGATGACGTGCAGAACGTTTACTCCAATGCCGAAATTCCTGATGACGTGATGGAACAGTTATAAGGGCCGGGGCGGGCTTGCGTTAATGCCGGTTTCTCCATGCAGCAGCTGGCACGACCTGTGCCGCCACCTGCCGGAGGACCAAGGCGATACAGGAGGACTGAGGAATCTGTCGGCTGTATGAATATCCAGTATTTTGTGCTACCTTGCCGGTGTTTTCAGTAATGCTGGCCTACAAGAGTTTTCCATGACCCTGATCCTTGGTATTGACCCCGGCTCGCGCATTACCGGTTACGGCGTGGTGCGTGATACCGGTCATGGTTGTGAGTATGTTGCTTCCGGTTGCATCCGTACTGGCAAGGGCGAGCTGGCCGAGCGGCTGGATGCGGTATTTGCCGGCGTCAGTGAAGTTATCGGGCTTTACCAGCCTGACCAGATGGGCATCGAACAGGTATTTATGGCACGCAATGCCGACTCGGCACTCAAGCTGGGTCAGGCCCGAGGTGTGGCCATTGTTGCTGGCACCAGAGCCGGGCTGGCCATCAGCGAATATAGTGCTACCCAGATCAAGTCGGCCGTGGTTGGCAGTGGTCGCGCTGCCAAGGAGCAAGTACAGATGATGGTTATGCATTTGCTTGGGCTGACCAGCAAGCCGCAAATTGATGCATCAGATGCTCTTGCCGTAGCACTTTGCCACGCCCATCACCGACAAACACTGATTCCGCACAACCTGGGTGGTGCACGCACTAGAGGCGGCCGGCTGCGACTGGTCAGCCTGCCGCAAGGGAGAATGACATGATCGGCTTTTTACGCGGCACGCTGCTCGACAAGCAACCGCCTTTTATTACGCTTGATGTCAATGGCGTGGGCTATGAACTTGAAGTGCCGATGACGACACTGTTTCAGTTGCCGGCCAGCGGCCAGTCACTTGAACTGCATACCCACCTGGTGGTGCGTGAAGATGCCCAGCTGCTGTTCGGCTTTTATACCAGGCAGGATCGCCAGATGTTTCGCGAGCTGATTCGCCTGAAAGGTGTTGGTCCCAAGTTGGCGCTGGCGCTGATGTCGGGCATGAGCGCTGAAGAGCTGATTGCCTGTGTGCAGGCCGAAGATATCAAACAGCTAACCACGGTGCCCGGGGTTGGCAAGCGGACCGCCGAGCGTTTGCTGGTTGAATTAAAAGGCAAGTTCAAAGACTGGGACGTGCCCGCTGGACTGCCCCTGCGGGGAGGCGAAACCGAAACATCACGGCCTGCAGGCAGTGCAGAGCAGGATGCTGTCAGTGCGTTGGTCAGCCTGGGCTTCAAGCCGGCAGAAGCCAGCCGTGCAGTGCGTGCGGTATTTGCTGAAGACCTGGGCAGTGAAGACCTGATACGTCTGGCCTTGCGAGGGCTTGGGCAATAGCCCGGTAAACCGCCATGATTGAAGCCGACCGCTTGATATCCGGTACTGCCAAAGAGCGTGAAGAGCAGTTTGACCGGGCCATTCGCCCGCTGAGTCTGGAAGAATATATCGGCCAGCCAGTGGTGCGCGACCAGATGGGCCTGTTCATGCAGGCTGCCCGCCAGCGCAATGAAGCACTGGACCACACACTTATTTTTGGTCCGCCGGGGCTGGGCAAGACAACCCTTGCCAATATCATTGCTAGCGAGATGGGAGTGTCGCTAAAGAGCACCTCCGGGCCGGTGATGGAGCGTGCAGGCGATCTGGCTGCGTTACTGACCAATCTGGATGAAGGCGATGTGCTGTTTATTGACGAAATTCACCGCCTGCCGCCAGTCGTCGAGGAAGTACTATACCCGGCGATGGAAGACTTCCAGCTGGATATCATGATTGGTGAGGGTCCGGCGGCGCGTTCGATCAAGCTGGATCTGCCACCGTTTACCCTGGTGGGAGCCACCACCAGGGCCGGCATGCTGACCAATCCGCTGCGTGACCGCTTCGGTATTGTGCAACGGCTGGAGTTCTATAACCATACAGACCTGAGCCGGATCGTCGAGCGGGCCGCCGGGATCTTGGGTGTTTCGATCGCGGCTGAGGGCGCTTTCGAGATTGCCCGCCGCTCCCGTGGTACGCCACGCATTGCCAACCGGTTGCTGCGCCGGGTGCGTGACTTTGCCCAGGTTCGCGGAACCGGCGAGATTAGTCGGGATATTGCCGACCAGGCGTTGAACATGCTGGATGTGGACGAGCTGGGACTGGATCATCAGGACCGCCGCTTGTTGCTGACCATGATGGAAAAATTTGATGGCGGGCCGGTCGGTCTGGACAATCTGGCTGCGGCCATCAGTGAAGAGCGGCATACCATCGAAGATGTGCTGGAACCTTATTTGATCCAGCAGGGCTATATCATGCGCACCCCGCGCGGACGTGTGGTAACAAGGCACGCATGGCTGCATTTTGGCTTGCCCGTGCCACCGAATCAGGCCCGGACCGCGCAGCAGGAAAACTTTGATGACAACAACGGAATTTAGCTGGCCTTGCCGTGTCTATTACGAGGACACTGATGCCGGTGGCGTGGTGTATTACGTCAACTACCTGAAATACATGGAAAGGGCACGTACCGAACGCCTGCGTGCGCTAGGCTATAGCCAGCACGAGCTGGCAGCGCAAAACCTGCTTTTTGTCGTGCACAGCGCACAAGCCCGCTATCATGCGCCGGCGCGGCTGGATGATGAATTACAGGTTTCAGCACAGGTAGAAAAACTCGGCAAGGCACGCCTGGAATTTGTCCAGCGCGTGGTACGTGTCAATGACGGGCGGTTGCTGTGCGAGGGCCGCTTTATCATTGCCAGCGTTGCAGCAGACAGTTTTCGGCCTGTGGCGATGCCGGCTGCGTTGCATACAAACTTTCAACACGATCTTCTGCCTTAAGGGAGGCCTTTGTGGGCGCCAATCAAGCCGATTCAATGTCAATGTGGAGCCTGGTCAGCAATGCCAGCCTGTTGGTCCAGCTGGTAATGCTGAGCCTGCTGCTGGCCTCGGTGATTTCCTGGATCATTATTTTTCAGCGCAGCTCCACGCTGGGGGCAGCCAAAAAAGGGCTAGAGCAGTTCGAGGAACGCTTCTGGTCCGGCATTGACCTCTCGCGCCTGTATCGGGAGGTGAATGGCAAACATGGCCTTACCGGTTCCGAGCGGATCTTCCAGGCTGGTTTCAAGGAGTTTTCCCGTTTGCGCCAGCAGCAGGGCATGCAGCCTGATGCTGTGATGGATGCAGTGGCCCGGGCCATGCGTGTGGCCATTTCCCGTGAGGAAGAACATCTGGAGCAAAACCTGCCGTTTCTGGCTACGGTCGGCTCGACCAGCCCTTATGTCGGTTTGTTTGGTACCGTCTGGGGCATCATGAACTCGTTTCGTGGCCTGGCCCAGGTACAGCAGGCCACCCTGGCTACGGTTGCTCCGGGTATTGCAGAGGCATTGATTGCCACGGCCATTGGCCTGTTTGCTGCTATCCCGGCGGTGGTGGCCTACAACCGCTTTGCCGCACGCAGCGAGGTGTTAATTGCCCGCTACTACACCTTTGCCGATGAGCTGCATGCAATTTTGCACCGTACCGTGCATGCAAAAAGCTGAGCGGGGATAAAAGCATGACCCGTATACGCAATCGCAGAAAGCCCGTTGCAGAGATGAACGTGGTGCCCTACATCGACGTGATGCTGGTGTTGCTGGTGATTTTCATGGTGACTGCCCCCATGCTTAATCAGGGTGTCAAAGTGGAGTTGCCACAGGTTTCCAGTGAGGTGCTGCCACAAGACAATGATGCCGTAATTCTTACCGTCTCCATCAAGGCGGACAAAAGCTATTACTGGACTACGGGCACCGAGGTTGACGTGGATACAGCAGACGCTACAGCGGTAGAGCTGGACGACATGGTGCGTGCAGCCACTGCGGTGCTGGCGGCCAATCGCGAGCAGGGCAGGCAGGTACAGGTGTATGTGCGTGCCGATAAAAGCGTCGATTACGGCAGTGTAATGCAGGCCATGGGCGGCTTGCAGCAAGCTGGTGTAAGCGATGTGGGCCTGATCACCGAGGCACCCTGATGAGCAGGCAAACGCACTCCCGGGACCGTTTGTTTTGGCCGGTTTTTTGGGCGCTGATGATTCATGTCGTGCTGTTGTCATTGTTGTTCGTCAGCTTTTCCGGCACACCTGAGTTGCCACCGTCTCGGCCCATGGTCAAGGCGACCTTGTATCAGCTTGAGTCACAAAACATGGCAGCCAGCCAGACTTCGCAAAAGATAGCTGGCGAAGCGGAAAGGACCCGCACTCAAGACTATGCCCAGGAACAACTGGAACAGAAAAAGCGCGAGCAAGAGCAGGAGGCAGCTGACCGGCGCAAGGCTGAAGAAGAGCGCAGGGTTGCAGCGCAGAAAGCTGAAGAACAGAAAAAATTAGCTGAGCAAAAGGCAGCGGAAGAAAAACGGGCTGCTGAACAGAAAAAGCTGGCCGAACAAAAAGCCGCAGAACAAAAAGCTGCCGAGCAGCGCAAGCTGGAAATGCAAAAAGCAGAGGCTGCCCGCTTAAAAGCAGCCGAAGAAGCGAAAAAGAAAGCAGAAGAGGCACGCCAAAAAGCCGAGCAGGAACGCAAAAAAGCTGAAGAAGCCAGAAAGAAAGCAGCTGCTGAACGCAAGCAAGAAGAAGAAAAGAAAAAGGCCGCTGAGCTGGCACGCCAAAAAGCCGAAGCCGAAAAGAAAAAGCGCGAAGCGGAGCAGGCCGCCAAAGTGGCAGCGGAAAAGGCTCGTGCCGCCGAGCGAAAAGCTCAAGAGGACCGCAACGCAGCCGCGCTGGCCGAGTTACTGGGTGATGGCGAGCCGCAGTTCCAGAGCAGCATGGGGGACCGGCAAGGCGAGCAGCAGGCCGCGCGGCTGGATGATCTGATCGTACAGCTGGTGAGCCAGAGCTGGAGCCGGCCAGATGCTGCCCGCAATGGCATGCAGGTGGTACTGGATGTCGAGTTTCTTGCTGATGGCACCATCAGCCGGGTTACGCTGTCGCGCAGCAGTGGCAACGCTGCGTTCGACAACTCGGCGCTGGCAGCAGTGAGAAACGTGGCACGGGTGCGCGAGATTCAAAGCCTGGACCGTGCCACCTATGAACGTTTTTACCGTAAACGCAGCATGGCCTTCAGGCCAGAGGATTTGAGTCAGTGAGAATCATGTTACGAGCATTGATCATCTGTTGGGGTTTGACCGCAAGCTTGGCATTTGCCGCCGATCCGCTGGTGATCACCCGGGGCGCCGACCGTGCCATTCCTGTGGCGGTGGTACCTTTTGGCTGGAGCGGCAGTACGCTGCTGCCTGAAGATCCGGCACGGATTATCGGCAATGATCTGTATAATTCAGGTTTTTTCAACCCGGTTGCGCGCGAGCACATGATCAGCATGCCCTCGCGTCCAGACGAAATCATCTATCGTGACTGGCGTGCGGTGGGTGCCCAGTATTTGCTGATCGGTGATGCCATCGCCCAGCCCGATGGCCGCATCCAGATTCGTTATCACCTGCTCAACGTAACCAGTGAGGAGCAACTGCACTCGGGTACGGTAACAGGTACAGAGCAGCAGCTGCGCGACCTTGCTCACCATATTGCCGACCAGGCCCACGAAAAGATTACCGGCATCAAGGGTGCTTTTTCCACCAAGCTGCTGTTTGTTACTGCGTCAGGTCCGGTCAATGATCGCCGTTATTCACTGTACCGTGCTGACTATGATGGTTCCCGTGCGGTCACGCTATTGCAGTCGCGTGAGCCGATCCTGTCGCCATCTTATGCACCGGATGGCAAGCGGATTGCTTATGTATCCTTCGAGCAGAAGCGCCCACGCATCTATATTCAGCATGTTGAAAGTGGACAGCGTGAGCAGGTTACCAACTTTGAAGGGCTTAATGGGGCACCCGCCTGGTCGCCGGACAGTAGCAGACTGGCTTTTGTCCTGTCCAAAGACGGTAACCCGGAAATTTACGCCATGGATATCGCCAGCCGCCAGGTGCGGAGGGTAACCAATCACATGGCCATTGATACCGAGCCTTTCTGGGGGAAAGACGGTCATACGCTCTACTTCACCTCGGACCGGTCTGGGCGGCCACAAATTTACCGTACCAGTATTAACGGTGGCGAGGCGCAGCGGGTGACCTTTACTGGCAACTACAACGCCAACCCGAAACTGTCTGCCGACGAGAAGACCCTGGTCATGATTCACCGTCAGGACGGCTACAAGGTTTTCAAGGTGGCAGCCCAAGACCTGCAGCGCGGTACTTTACGTATTTTGTCAGACACCAGTCTGGATGAGTCACCCACTGTTGCGCCCAACGGAAGCATGGTAATCTACGCCACGCGTCAACAGGGTAAAGGAGTGCTGATGCTGACTTCGCTCAATGGCCGGGTACGTACCGTACTGCCGGGCATCGAGGGCGAAATACGCGAGCCTTCGTGGTCACCTTTTTTAAACTGATGAAGCGCCTGACCCAAATTTGATCAACAACGATTGTTGGAGCTTTGAAAACTAATGGTAACAATGAAATATGGCAAACTGACTGCCCTGTCACTGGCCCTGTTGTTTGCAGTTGGCTGTACCTCCAAGGGTGGCGACACCGCGGGTAACGAGACCCTGGATCCCAATGCAGGCATGACAGCTGGCCAGGGTTCTGGTGCCGGTTATGGTAGCGAGTTCGATAGCAGTAGCGAAGCAGCCCTGCGTGCAATTAAAACTTTCTACTTCGAGTTTGACAGTTCTGACTTGAAGCAGGACGCCATGCGCGCACTGGATGTACATGCGCGCGACCTGCAGAGCAGCGGCAAGCGTGTTGTGCTGGAAGGTCATACTGATGAGCGCGGTACTCGCGAGTACAATATGGCGCTGGGTGAGCGTCGTGCCAAGGCGGTACAGCGTTACCTGGTCCTGCAGGGCGTGTCTCCGGCACAGCTGGAACTGGTGTCCTACGGTGAAGAGCGTCCGGTTGCCGGCGGCCACACCGAGGCCGACTGGGCCCAGAACCGTCGTGTAGAGCTGCGCGACTAAGCCCATGAAAAAGATAGCTTCCGCACTATATGTTGCGACCCTGCTCGGTATTGCCGCGCCGTTGTACGCCAATGATGGTGCGGGGCTGTCTGCGCAGGGCCAGCTGTTCCTGCAGTTGCAGCAAATGCAGCAAGAAATTGCTACGTTGCGTGGCATGCTTGAGGAGCAGCAGTATCGTATCAGCCGCCTGGAAGAGGACAGCAAAGATCGCTTCCAGGCGCTTGATAGCCGCATCAGCCAGAACGATACAGCTGCCATTGACAAGGAGCAGGAGCGTACTGAGCCCGGCAAGGGTTCGCAGCAGCAAGTTGCGTCCCAACCGGGGGATCCAGAAAAAGAGCAGCAGTTTTATGAAGCTGCGTATAGCCTGATCCAGGCACGCGACTTTGAGCGTGCCCGACAGGCTTTTGTAGCTTTTCTGGGGCGTTATCCGCAAGGCAAGTTTGCTGCCAATGCCCACTACTGGCTGGGTGAGATTGGACTGGTACAGGATGACCTGCAAGCGGCTGGCAAGGCTTTTGCTACTGTTATTAATGATTGGCCAGAGCATGGCAAAGTACCGGATTCAACTTACAAGCTGGCTACCGTCGAACAGCGCCTTGGGCGCTACGAGCGCGCCGCGGCCATGTTTCGCCAAGTAGTTGAGCAGTTTCCGGACAGTTCCGCTGCCAGCCTGGCGCGTCGGGAGCTGCAGCGCATGCAGTAAGCGGTCGAGCTGACGGCTGTAATTTTGTCTGATTTTGCTTGAAATAAGCGGAGAATTCCGTATTATTTGCCATCCCTGACGGGTCGTTAGCTCAGTGGTAGAGCAGTTGGCTTTTAACCAATTGGTCGCAGGTTCGAACCCCGCACGACCCACCATTTCCTTTCAGTACTGCAAGGGTGCTTTGCATGCGCTGGCAACACTTGGTAAGGTTGCGCCTCCGCTGCTTTTGGGAATTGCATAACGATGACACAGATTGCTGAACGCATTTTGGTTCAAGCACACCTCGCGGCCAAGCAAATCAAGCCGCTGACTGCCGAACAACAGGCCAGTTATTTTGAACAGATTGCCGCGGAGCTGAAAAAGCAGGACGCGGTGCTGGTGGCCCACTATTATTGCGACCCTGCATTACAGGAGCTGGCCGAGGCAACCGGTGGCTGTGTGGCTGACTCACTGGAAATGGCCCGTTTTGGTCGTGACCATGAAGCACAGACCCTGGTTGTTGCTGGCGTGCGTTTCATGGGCGAAACCGCCAAAATCCTCAGCCCGGAGAAGCGCATTCTGATGCCAACTCTGGAAGCGACCTGCTCGCTGGATCTGGGCTGTCCGGTACAGGAGTTTTCCGCTTTTTGTGACCAGCATCCCGAGCGTACCGTTGTGGTTTATGCCAACACTTCCGCTGCCGTAAAGGCCCGTGCCGACTGGGTTGTAACGTCCAGTTGTGCACTGGAGATTGTCGAAACCCTGATGGATAACGGGGAAAAGATCATCTGGGGGCCGGACAAGCACCTTGGGCGTTATATCCAGCGTGAGACTGGTGCCGACATGCTGCTGTGGGACGGAGCCTGTATTGTGCATGAAGAGTTCAAAACCCAGCAGCTGGAAGACATGAAGGCATTATATCCGGATGCTGCAGTGCTGGTGCACCCGGAGTCGCCCGAGGCAGTGATTGAGCTGGCGGACGTGGTTGGTTCGACCAGTCGCTTGATCAGGGCTGCAACAGAAATGGACCAGCAGGCCTTTATAGTCGCGACCGACAAAGGCATTTTTTACAAAATGCAACAACTGAACCCGAACAAGACTTTCATTGAAGCTCCAACAGCAGGCGAGGGTGCCAGCTGTCGTAGCTGTGCCAGTTGCCCATGGATGGCAATGAACACACTTGAGGCGCTGTTGCATAGCCTGCAGACTGGCAGTAATGAGGTGCTGGTTGACCCGGCGCTGGTGCCCAGGGCGGTCAAGCCGCTGCAGCGTATGCTGGACTTTACCAGCGAGGCCAGGCTCGCCGTCACCGGCAATGCCTGACAACCCTTCCGACAGAATAAACTGACAAACATTACCCGGCCTAACAGGCCGGGTAATGTTTGGGGCGCCAGGTACTGTCTTGAAGCCGGCAAAGAGGGTGGGGGTTACCGGGGTGACGCAAAGTGCGGGCTATCCAGAGACTGCATCGTCCCTGCGCATGTAACATGCAGTGTTTCCAATAATGTCAGCGTAGCTGCAGGTTTTGTTGCAGCCCCAGCCAGAGCGCCAGCTGTTGGGCAACGCTGCTGCCAAAGTGTTTGGCAAAGCGGTCAAAAGGCGAATCTTCAACAGTGAAGTCGACCAGAGTGCGTTCACCAATCACTTCTCTGGCAACCATGCTGCTACTGCCCAATGCATCGACCAAACCCAGCTCCAGCGCCTGCTCACCGGACCATACCAGGCCGGAAAACAGCTCGGGGTGCTCTTGCCATTTGAGACGCTCGCCTCGCCCTTTCTTGACACTGTCGATAAACTGCTGGTGCGTGGCGCCCAAAACAGACTGCCAGAACTGGGTTTCGCTATCTTTTTGTGGCTGGAAGGGGTCGAGAAAAGCCTTGTGCTCGCCCGAGGTATACACACGGCGTTCAATGCCGAGCTTCTCCAGGGTTTCGACAAAGCCGAAACTGGCTGCAGTTACACCGATGGAGCCCACCAGGCTGGCCTTGTCGGCATAGATGTGATCGGCGGCACTGGCAATATAATAGGCCCCCGAAGCGCCCAGGTCGGTAATGACTGCATAGAGCGGAATTGCAGGGTAGAGCTGGCGCAACCGCTTGATCTCGTCATAGATGTAGCCTGACTGGACCGGGCTGCCACCAGGGCTGTTGATGCGTAAAATAACACCCCGTGTGCCCTTATCCTCAAAGGCGTTTCGCAGGGCGGTGATGATTTTGTCGGCGCTGGCGGCTTCCCTGTCAGCGATCATGCCGCGCACCTGAATCAGGGCAGTATGAGAGTCGCTGCTGCTTTTAAGATCGGACTTGAACGCCGAGCCAAACAGGAAAACGGCACCAAACAGGTAGAGAAAGGTCAGGGACTTGAAAAAAATGCCCCAGCGGCGGCTGCGACGTTGTTCTTGTACACCAGCAAGAACGGCTTTTTCCAGCAGCTTCCAGGCTTGGTCGCTGGTTGGCTGTCCGTCTTTTTTGTTGCTGGTGGCGGGTAGACTGCTGTCTGCAGTTTCTTTCCAGGGGTCGGTCATGATGGTTTCCTTGGTTGCGGGGTTAGCTGGCGTTTAGCCAGTCTTGCAGTTGGGTAAAGTTGTCGATCGCAAGCACCGGATGCTCTTGTTGCAGCACATCCAGAGGCTGTGCGCCATAGCTGACAGCGACGGGAGCGATGCTGGCGCGATTGGCCATTTGCAGGTCGAATGTTGAGTCGCCGACCATGATTGCCTTGTGGGCCGGTTGCGCGCAATGGGCAAGGATTTCCTGCAGCATTAGAGGATCAGGCTTGCTGCGGGTTTCATCGGCGCAGCGGGTGATGTCAAAGAAGTCCTGCATGCCGTGACCCTGGAGTATGCGGTCCAGTCCCTGACGGCTTTTTCCGGTAGCGACGGCCAGCAGGTAACCTGCGCAACGGAAATTCTCCAGCACATCGCGCACACCAGGGTAGAAGGGGGAAGGGTCTTGCTCCTGCTCAAGGTAGTGTGCGCTATAGGCCTGGCGGAAGGTATCGTATAGCCTCGCCTGCCCGGGTTCCGGATAGAGGCGCAGAAAGGCGTGCTTGAGGGACAGGCCGATAATGCTGTGGACTTCGGCATCCGTACAGCGTTTCAGGCCACAGAGATCGGTGGCGTGGTGCACGGATGCGACAATGCGTGCCAGGGAGTTGACCAGGGTGCCGTCCCAGTCAAACACCAGCAGGCGTATTTGTGTATTCACTCAGTTTCTCCAGGGTGGTGGTCCAGCTGACATCGGGTGCAGCGCGCAGCTCCAGTGCTGGGCCTTCTTCTTGTGGAATGCGCAGCCAGTGTGCATGCAGGAACAGGCGCTTGCCGCCGAGCTCACGGATGGTCTTGCTGAAGCTGTCATCGCCATACTTGTTGTCGCCGGCAATAGGGTGGCCAGCGTAACGTGCATGCACGCGAATCTGGTGGGTGCGGCCGGTCACGGGACTGGCTTCGACCAGGGTGGCAAGGCTGCCAAAGCGCTGCAGTACGCTAAAAAGGGTCAGCGATTCTTTGCCCGCCGGGTTGACTTCGACCATGCGCTCACCTGAGCGCAGGTTGCTACGCAACAATGGGGCGTTGACCTGTTTGCGGCTGGTAGGCCAGTTTCCGGCTACTAGCGCCATGTAGCCCTTGCCGATGCTGTCATTGCGTAGCGCTGCATGCAGGCGGCGCAACTGGCTGCGTTTTTTGGCCAGTAACAGCAAGCCGGAGGTGTCACGGTCGAGGCGGTGCACCAGCTCCAGCTCTTTACACTGTGGCCTGAGCTGCCGGAACGCCTCAATGATGCCGAACTGAAGGCCGCTTCCACCGTGCACGGCAATGCCGGCTGGTTTGTTGACCACCAGCAGCTGTTTGTCTTCGTACACAATGGCGGCTTCCAGCCGTTCCAGCAAGCCACGGCCTACCGCAGGTGGCTGGTCGGGCGGTGGCAGGCGAAGCGGCGGGATACGGATGATATCGCCGGCCTGCAACCGGTACTCGGGTTTGACACGCTTCTTGTTGGCCCGTACCTCGCCTTTGCGCAAGATACGGTAAATCAGGGTTTTCGGTGCGCCTTTAAGGTGGCTGATGAGAAAGTTGTCGATGCGCTGACCGGCAAAGCCGTCCCCGATTTCGACAAACTCGACCCTGAGGGGTTCTGAGATCACTGAATTGCTCATTTATGGATGAAGACCACTCGCTGGTAATTGAAGCATCCGCGGCTAGCTGCTATATTCTCGCTGCTGCACATTGCAGTCGGGTAATCTAGCAGGTGCACATACTTTATTCTAATTATTCAGTGCGCAAACCCGTAAATGTTTCACAGGCCACGACCGCCTCACCGCTCTCAGCTTGGCTGTTGGCGGCGCAAGAGTTGAAACACTGTACGCAAGGAGTTAAAGCAGGAGAGCGTGAGAGAGTCCGCGCCGGCAAACTTTTTGCATGTAATGAACCCGCTCACGTAAAAATAG
Organism: Gammaproteobacteria bacterium; assembly: GCA_012728415.1. Lineage (GTDB taxonomy): Bacteria > Pseudomonadota > Gammaproteobacteria > Pseudomonadales > Pseudomonadaceae > Thiopseudomonas. The sequence continues at coordinate 29,463 of JAAYFD010000059.1, read as the reverse complement.
AGCGGCACCCGATCAAACCAGGATTTGAGCAGACTGGCCAGCAGTGTCGGTCGGCAGGACCAGAAGTCAGGCTTCAATCGGCCAGCAGCTTTGATGCGCAGCCGCCAGGGAGCCGATGGTCGTGCGGCAGGCAGCAGGAACAGTCTCAAACATGTGTAGGGTGGAGATGTACTGCAACGGACTGGCATGACCCAGAAGACAGTCACGGGCAGCCAGGCCAGTTACGGATTCCTCCTCCTTGATAAACAGCTCTGAGTGTGACTCCCGCATGGTGATTGCAGCAGGAGCAGCAAACCGGAAGCAGGCCTGGCCGCACCGGTTTGCGATAACGTGGAGCAACGCTGCAGGCCAGAAGCCAAAGCAGCCGGAGACGCTGTCGCACGGGACAAACAGGTTCCGTAGCTGGACACGGTTGGGTATACCCAATTGCGCGAACCCAACACAATCTGGATGGAATCGTGTGCCAATGATTTTCCGTGACACGGAATGTACTGGTACCCCATGAAAAGAATGCTGATTAACGCAACCCAGCCCGAAGAGTTGCGTGTTGCACTGGTTGACGGCCAGCGCCTGTTTGATATCGATATCGAATCCGGTGCCCGTGAACAGAAAAAATCCAATATCTACAAGGGCCGCATCACCCGTATTGAGCCCAGCCTGGAAGCCGCATTTGTCGACTTTGGCTCGGAACGGCACGGTTTTCTGCCACTTAAAGAAATTTCCCGCGAATATTTCAACAAGCCGGTCGAAGGCGGGCGTGTCAATATCAAGGATGTGCTTGAGGAAGGCCAGGAAGTTATAGTCCAGGTCGACAAGGAAGAGCGTGGCAACAAGGGTGCGGCGCTGACAACCTTTATCAGCCTGGCCGGCCGCTACATGGTGCTGATGCCGAACAACCCGCGCGCCGGCGGCATCTCTCGCCGCATTGAGGGCGAAGAGCGCCAGGAGCTGCGCGAGGCGCTGAACGGCTTGAATGCGCCTGCCGATATGGGGCTGATTGTGCGTACGGCCGGACTGGGCCGCAGCACCGAAGAGTTGCAATGGGACCTGGACTACCTGGTCCAGCTGTGGACCGCGATCAAGGATGCTTCCGGAGGACGCAAGGCGCCATTTCTGATCTACCAGGAAAGCAATGTCATCATCCGCGCCATTCGTGATTATCTGCGTCAGGATATTGGCGAGGTGCTGATTGATAGCCATGAGGCATATGACGAGGCACTGGCTTTCATTCAGCAGGTCATGCCGCTGTATGCCAGCAAAGTCAAGCTGTATCAGGACTCAGTGCCGTTATTCAACCGTTTCCAGATCGAAAGCCAGATTGAGACGGCTTTTCAGCGCGAGGTCAAGCTGCCATCCGGCGGCGCACTGGTGATCGACCCGACCGAGGCACTGGTTTCCATCGACATCAACTCGGCGCGTGCAACTCGTGGCAGCGATATCGAAGAAACTGCCCTGCAAACCAACCTTGAGGCAGCGGAAGAAATTGCCCGCCAGCTGCGCTTGCGCGATATTGGCGGCCTGATCGTGATCGACTTCATTGATATGACGCCAATGAAACATCAGCGTGCCGTAGAAGACCGCATGCGTCAGTGCCTGGAGGTTGATCGTGCCAGGGTTCAGATCGGGCGTATTTCACGCTTTGGTTTGCTGGAAATGTCCCGCCAGCGCCTGCGTCCCTCGCTCGGGGAGACCAGCGGCATGGTGTGTCCGCGCTGTAATGGCCAGGGCGTAATTCGCGACATTGAGTCCATATCCCTAGCCATTTTGCGTTTGATCGAAGAAGAAGCCCTTAAAGACCGTACTGCTGAAGTGCGCGCGCGCGTGCCCTTGCAGGTAGCTGCCTTCCTGCTTAACGAGAAGCGCAATGCAATTACCAAAATTGAACTGCGGACCAGGGTTCGTATCTTTATTTTGCCGGACGACCACCTGGAAACACCGCACTTTGACGTCCAGCGCTTGCGAGACGATAGCCCAGAGGCACAGTCTGGCCAGTCCAGCTATGAAATGGCAACTGAAGATGTTGATGACAGCCAGGTAACCGCCAGCACCACTCGTGCGCTGGTACGTGAAGAGGCGGCGGTAAAAACTTCGGCCAGAGACAGGGGGCCTGTGGCCGCCCCAGCGGCCGCTGCATCGACGGCCTCGCCTGACAAGAGCCTGATCAAAGGTCTGGTAAAGTCACTTGTTGGGCTGTTTGCCAATGCAGACAAGGAAGCGGAGGCAGAGCCCACCGATGAGGCTCGCCAGGCAGCGACCGGTCGTCGCAATGAGCGCAGTGGCGGCAGCCGTCAGATTGGCGGCCGTCGTCGTGAGGGGAGCCCGCGCAGCCGTGATGACGAGCGCAAGCCGCGTGAGGAGCGCAAGCCGCAGCAGGAAGCGGGTGCGCGACGTGAACGGCCACAGCGTGAAGAGCGTGGCGGGCAGCAGGAGCGCCAGGAGCGCCCTGCAAACAATGGTAACCGTCGTAGCAACGCCAGCCGCAATCAGGACAACCGCAATCAGGAAAGTCGTGGCCAGGAAAATGGCAGGCAGCGTGAGGATGACAACCAGGTACGTGGCCGTCGTCAGCGCCAGCAAAATAATGAGGCAGAGCAGGAGCTGAAGCTGCAGGCTGAAGCTGCAGAGGCGCCAGAGAATGACGCTGCCGAGCCTGCAGCTGCCGAAGAGGAGCGTCCGCGCCGCCGTTCGCGTGGCCAGCGTCGCCGCCCGGCAGCCAGACGCGAGCGTCCGGCTTTGGAAGAAGCGGGCAACCAGGAAGCATCAGACAAGCCTGGTCAGGAAGCTGCAGCAGCTGATGAGCTGGCTGCACAGCCTCGCAAGGAGCAGCAGCCTGCAGTAGCTGAAGCTGTTGTTGCAGCCCCGGCAGCGGTACAAGGTTTTGATCCTGCTGCGCCAGTCGCCGTGACACCGGCGCTACAGCTGGAAGCACCAGAAAAGCTGATGCAAATCAGTGAGCCGGGTGCTCCGGTAGAGCAGGTTGCTCAGGCAGGCAAGGCGGCAGAGGGTGTCTTGGCGCCAGAAGAAGCCAAGCCACAGACTGCGGAACAGCAAGACGTCAAAAAGGCGGAACCTGTAGCGCCCGCTCAGGAAGAGCTGCAGCTGCAGGCAGGTGCTCCAAGCGACAAACCAGCTGCTGCACAGCCACTGGAGCCACGTTTTCAGGGGCGTGCAGCCAATGATCCGCGTGAGCGCCGTCGCCGTGAGCGTCTGGCCCGTGAACAAGCCGAGCAGGCCGAGCGAGAGGCTGCCGAAGCCAAGAAGCAGGCTGTTGTCGCAGAAGCTCCGGCAGCGCAGGCTGTTGAACTGGAAAATCAGCCTTCACAGCCTGAGCAGGCTGCGGGGACGGTAGCGGTATCAGCCGAGCCCGTTCAGGAGCGGCCTGTTCCTGGGGCGAGGACTGAGGACACTACTACCGGGGACTCTGCAGTGAGTGACACAGAGCCTTCAGCAGTCGAAGTGGAAGGCCGTCAACAGTCGTAAGCTGGTTGTGCGTTAATATAAAGGGCGACCCTGGGGTCGCCCTTTTTTATGTCGGCCGGTTTTGGCTGAAGCTGCTTGAACAGCGCCGTTGGCAGACAGGATTTGCATTGCAGACAGCCGGCTACGACCGGCATACAAGGCTTCAAGGGAGGTCAGAAAGGAAACAGAATAGGCACCAGCAGCACCGTGGCGGCCAGCACGATCAGGGTGAAGGGTGCGCCGATACGAACAAAGTCGGAAAAGCGATACTGGCCCGGCCCCAACACGAGCGTGTTGACCGGCGAAGAAACCGGCGTCATGAACGCAGCAGAGGCGGCCAGCGCCACTGTCATGGCAAAGGGCGCAGGTGAGGCATCCATCACGCCAGCACTGGCAATGGCTACCGGAGCCATCAGCACAGCGGTGGCGGTATTGGAAATGAACAGTCCAATTACAGCTGTAGCTACAAAGAGTGTGGTTAGAATCATGCGCGGGCCGGCATCACCAAATACGCCCATCATTAACTGTACAACCAGGTCAATTCCGCCGGTCTTTTGCAGGGCTGTGGCAAACGGCAGCATGCCGACAATCAGAATGATGCTTTGCCAGTGAATGGATTTGTAGGCCGAGTCCATGGTGATACAGCGAAAAGCGCCCATGAGCAGGCAAGCAATCAGTACAGCCAGCACATTGGGCACCACGCCGGTGACCATCAGGGTTACCATGACACCCAGGCTGAACAGGGCATGGGGTGCCTTGACCAGAGCGGGCACACCCTGGTCTACCTCGGCAGGCAGACTGAGCACCAGAAAGTCCCGGGTATAGCCCTGCAGGTGGTGAATATGCTTCCAGGCGCCCGCAACCAACAGGGTGTCGCCAGCTTTCAGGGTTTCATCCACCAGCAAGCCGTCGAGTGCTTCCCGGTTACGCCGCAAACCGATCACGTTTAACTTGCGGTGGGAGCGAAAGCCCAGCTCCTGAATCGTTTTGCCGATGAGGCTGGAGTCTGGCGGCAGCATGACTTCGGCTAGCCCCAGCGAACGGCTGTGATCGCCAAAATAGCTGGCTTCGGTAATCATGGGTTCTACACCCAGTTCGTAGTAGGAGGTCAGCAGGTCAATGGTCGGGCTGACCAGGTTGGCCAGCAGGATATCGCCAGCGCGCACTTCGGTGCTGCCGGTGGCGCTGAGCAAGCTGCGGCGAAAGCGTTGCTGGCGCTCCACGGCAATCACGTTGATGCCGTACTGCTTGCGCAACTGCAGTTCGTTCAGGGTCTGGCCGGTCAGGATAGAATTGGCCTTTACTCGTAACCTGCGCTCTCGTCCGTCAAGGCGGTACTCCCGCACCAGGTCCTGAATACGGTGGCGCGGGTCTTTTTGCACCTGACAGGAAGGGTCGTTGCCCAGCCATTTACGGGCCAGCAGCATGTAGCCGATGCCCAGTACCAAGACTGTCAAACCAATGGGGGTGAATGCCAAGAAGCTGAAACCGTCATGGCCATGGCGCACCAGTTCACTGTGGATCACCATGTTGGGCGGTGTTGCCACCAGTGTCTGCATGCCGCTGATCAGCCCGGCAAAGCTCAGTGGCATCATCAGCCGGCTGGGGTGAATGCTGAGCCTGTCGGCCATGCTTAACACCACCGGGATGAATATGGCCACTACTCCGGTCGAACTCATCACCGAGCCGAGCCCGGTGACGGCAATCATCAAAAGCATGATCAGGCGTGCCTCGCTGTTGCCAGCATGCATGATCAGACGTTCGCCGAGCTGGTTGGCAATACCGGTGCGTACCAGTCCTTCCCCGACTATGAAAAGTGCGGCAATTAAAACCACGCTGGGATCGCTGAAGCCGGCCAGGGTTTCTTCTATGCTTAGTACACCGGTTAGCGGCAGTGCCACAATCATCAGTAAAGCAACAACATCCATGCGCGGCTTGTTGCGAATGAAAAGGATGATGGAAATTAGCAGCAGGGCAAGCACCCAAAGTAAAGAGGCGTTCATTGAGCAAAATAACCTGAAAATAAACGGGAAAGTAGTTTAGCCTGAATACCTCGGCTGGTCTTGTGCCTGTGCGGTTTTGGCATGAGTGCTACACGCACTGCGGGCTGTACAGAAACAGGTTGTTGCCTGGGGTAATGGCTGTTCCGGCCTTGCCGGGGCTGTTTCTGCCAGTCATCGCGTGACGGTTGGCCGGGAAACCGTGAAGCCGGCCTTAGACTCCGCCAAGTTCGAGCTGCAGGGCGGCACGTACGCAGTAAAACAGTCCTTCGTCCAGACTGTCGAACTGTCGGGCAACTTCGGCGGCAGGCGGCAGTTCGCCGTCACCCTCAAGAAAGGCATCCTGAATGTTACCCAGCAGCTCGTCAGGCAGGTCCAGCGCCTGCTCCAGCGTCAGCTGCTCATTGCTGATGGCGCGGGCCAGGTGGCTGTAAACGTTTTTAAGCGAGCAGCTGTGTTGACGGGCGATCTGCTCAGGCGTCATGCCATGGCGGGCCAGGGTAATGATTTCGTGTTGCAGGTCATGCACGGGGTCGGCAATGGCGGAGCCGGCGTCCGGCTCGTTGAAGATAGCCAGAAAGTCAGCACCGTATCGCTCCAGCTTGACCTGGCCAACGCCGCTGACCTGAGCCATCTCGCTCATGCTGCCGGGCTGCTGGCGCAGCATGTCGAGCAGAGTGGAGTCGGGGAAGATCACGTAGGGTGGTACAGCGTGTTCGTCAGCCAGCCGCTTGCGCAGTGCACGCAGGCGCTCCCAGGTATCCCGTTCGTGGGTGCGTACCAGCTGGCTGGCCTGGCTGCGTTGGGGTTTGGCGGGTTTGGCGGTTTCTTCACGCAGTTGCAGGCTGACCTCACCACGCAGCAGTGGACGACAGGACTCGTTGAGGCGCAGGCCGCCAAAGCCTTCTACGTCCACATCCACCAGGTTGCGTGCGACCAGCTGGCGAAACAGTGAGCGCCACTGGTGCTCGCCGATGGTCTTGCCGATGCCGAACACCGACAGATGCTGATGGCCCATGGAGCGGATGCGGTCGTTTTCCCGACCCAGCAACACATCCAGCAAATGGCCAACACCATAGCGCTGGCCGGTACGGTACACGGTAGACAGTGCCTGGCGTGCCGCTTCGGTGGCGTCCCAGGTTTTGGGCGGTTCGGTACAGTTGTCACAGTGGCCACAAGGCTCGGCCAGCTGTTCGTCAAAATAGCTCAGTAGCGACTGGCGGCGGCAGCGGGTTTCTTCACACAGGGCCAGCATGGCATCAAGTTTGTGTTGCTCGACGCGCTTGAAGCGTTCTTCGCTGTCGGAATTGGCCAGCATTTGCTTGAGAAACAGAACGTCCTGCAGGCCGTAAACCATCCAGGCCTCAGCGGCCAGGCCATCACGGCCGGCGCGGCCCGTTTCCTGGTAGTAGGCTTCGATTGACTTGGGCAGGTCCAGGTGGGCGACGAAGCGCACGTTGGACTTGTCGATCCCCATGCCAAAGGCAATGGTGGCCACCATGATCAGGCCCTCTTCATTGATGAAACGTTGCTGGTGCAGGGCACGCAGCTCGTTGTCCAGTCCGGCATGGTAGGGCAGGGCGCTATAGCCTTTTGACACCAAAAATTCCGCCGTGCTTTCTACGCTCTTGCGTGATAAGCAATAAACAATGCCCGAGTCGTCTTTGCGTGGAGCAAGAAAGTCCAGCAGTTGTTTGCGCGGGTTGTTCTTGGGCGTAATGCGGTAATAGATGTTGGGCCGGTCAAAGCTGGAAATGAACTCGCGAGCGTTTTGCAGTTGCAGGCGCTGTACAATTTCCTGGCGGGTACGGGTATCCGCGGTGGCCGTCAGGGCAATGCGCGGCACATTGGGAAACAGCTCGGCCAGCTGGCCCAGCTGCAGGTATTCGGGGCGAAAGTCATGCCCCCACTGGGATACGCAGTGGGCTTCGTCAATGGCAAACAGGCTGACCGGCAGTTGTTGCAAAAAGCTTAGCGTATGCTCTTGCAGCAGGCGCTCAGGTGCCAGATACAGCAGTTTTATCTCGTTACGGCGCAGGCGTGATGCTATGTTGCGGCGCTCGTCTACGCTCAGGGCCGAATTGAGTGCAGCGGCGCTGATGCCGGCTTCTTCCAGATGGCTGACCTGATCCTGCATCAGGGCGATCAATGGCGAAATGACAATGGCAACGCCGTCACGCAGCAGCGCAGGAATCTGGTAGCATAAAGACTTGCCGCCGCCGGTGGGCATCAGTACCAGGGCGTCGCCGCCACTGGCGACCTGGTCGATGATGTCCGCCTGGCGGCCGCGAAAGCTATCGTAACCAAAGACACTTTTAAGAATGCTGAGGGCTTGCCCTGACATGATGTTCTCCAAAACCGGCGTGCAGTATACGTTTTCCCGCCAAACTTTGCTGGTAGCGCCGGCCAGTGCTGGCCGTACTTGCAGTGCTGGTCTACAATAGCGTTCATTCTTAAATCAACAAGGTAACCGCTCATGTCTTTCACTGAACAGCAGGCCCGCTTGCGTGCTTTTCTTGATGCCGACGACCTGTACGAAGAGGCGCTTGATTATGTGGCAACGCATGGCTATCTGACAGCCCTGTCGATTTGCCCGGACCCGGTACCGGAAGAAGAGTGGATTGCCGAACTGTTCGGCCAGGAGCCGGAATACAAGGATGCCGCCGAGCAGGAAGAGATCACTGCTGCACTGTTGCAGCTCAAAGCCAAAATTGCCCGCCAGCTGGCCAGTGATGAGGACTTTGAGTTTCCCTGCGAGCTATCGCTGGGCGATGATCCCGAAGAGTCCGACTTGCGTGCTTGGAGCATTGGTTTCATGGAAGGGGTTTTCTTGCGTGAAGACATCTGGTTTGAGGATGACGAGGACGAGGTCAGCGAACTGCTGCTGCCGGTGATGGTGGGCTCAGGGCTGTTTGATGAGCAGCCCGATTTTGCTGAAATTGCCGGTAATGATGCACTGGTTGCCAGCATGCTGGCGCAAATTCCTGAAGTTCTTACTACCCTGTTCCTGTTACTGCAGGCGCCAGAAGAAAAGCCGGTTCTGCTCAAGCCGCGTGGCTGATGCATGAGCAAAGAGGTTGCAGCAAGACCAGTGCGGCTGGTTGAAAACCGGCTGCTGCGCTGGACCTTGTTCGGCCTGGGCTGGCTGAGCGCCAGTCTTGGTGTGCTGGGGATTTTCCTGCCTTTACTGCCCACCACACCCTTTATGTTGCTGGCTGCTGGCTGTTTTGCCCGCAGCTCCGAGCGCTTTTACTGCTGGATTACTTCGCATCCAAAATATGGGCCGATGATTGCCGACTATCTGGCCGGCAAGGGCTTGCCCATGCGGGCCAAGTACCTGGCTGTCAGCCTGCTCTGGCTAAGTATTCTGTTTGGCGTGTACTGGGTTGATTTTGTCTGGGCCAAGCTGGCCATGCTGTTGACGGCGGTGGCGGTGACGGCATATTTGTGGCGGTTGCCAGTAGCAGATTGATGTTTTGTACTGTGGCGTCAGGGCCGGCCGGAGCATTGCTTCAGGCTGACGCTTGTCCGTGTCAGTAAGCTGCCACGAACCGCTGATGCCTGAGCAATACTCCGGCCGGCCCGAATCTGCCTTGTACGGGCGGAGGGACTGGTCCCGTCATCGCTGATGACGGGATGCTGTCGCGCGAGGCGGGCGGTTTGTGTGATCTGTCTGCGTGGCAGCGGCTGAACCGGTCAGGCTAGGGTACTGCTACTCCGGCCCGGTTCAGCATGTCGCACAGACGGATCAGCGGCAGACCGACCAGCGCAGTGGCATCTTCGCCTTCGGTGCTGCGAAACAGGCTGATGCCCAGCCCTTCCGACTTGAAGCTGCCGGCACAATTGAAAGGCTGTTCTTTTTCTACATAGCGTTTGATCTGGCTATCGCTCAGTTCACGAAAGTGTACGGTGAAAGGCACGCAATCTACTTGCAGCTGCTTGCTGGCGCTGTCGAGCAGGCACAGGCCGGTGTAAAAAACCACGCTACGGTCACTGGCGGCTTGCAACTGTCGCACGGCAGCGGCGGCATTGCCGGGTTTGCCGATAATCTGTCCGTCCAGTACGGCGACCTGGTCGGAGCCGATAATCAGGTGCTGCAAAAACTGTTTGCGCAGTGCGCAGGCTTTGGCGGTGGCCAGGCGCTGCACCAGGGCCGTGGCTTCTTCGCCAGGGTGCGGGCTTTCATCAATATTGGGGCTTTCACAAATGAAAGGCAGCTGCAGGCGTTGCAGCAGGTCACGGCGGTAAGTGGAGCTGGAGGCTAAAACCAGAGGGCGCATGTGTGTTGTCCATCGCGGCAGTAGGTGCAAAGCGGGAGCGGGAATCAGGTATACTGTTGCCCATTTGTGGCTTGACAAATATTGAGGTTTTTCATGTTCGACAATCTTAGCGAACGTCTTTCGCAAACGCTACGCCATGTCACCGGCAAGGCGAAGCTGACCGAGGACAACATCAAGGACACATTGCGCGAAGTGCGCATGGCACTGCTGGAAGCCGACGTTGCACTGCCGGTCGTAAAGGACTTTGTCGAAGCCGTGCGTGAGCGTGCCGTGGGTACCGAGGTATCGCGCAGCCTGTCGCCGGGTCAGGCGTTTCTGAAAATTGTCCAGGCCGAGCTGGAAACCATGATGGGCGTGGCCAACGAAGAGCTGGCCCTGAGTGCAGCACCGCCGGCGGTGGTGCTGATGGCCGGTTTGCAGGGCGCGGGTAAAACCACCACCGTGGCCAAACTGGCCAAACATTTAAAAGAGCGCAAGAAAAAAAGCGTGATGGTGGTATCGGCGGACGTGTATCGCCCGGCTGCGATTAAGCAGCTAGAAACCTTGGCTGGCGAAGTGGATGCTGTGTTTTTTCCCTCGGATACCAGCCAGAAACCGGTGGATATCGCCAACGCTGCCATCAAGGAAGCCAAGCTCAAGTTCATCGACGTGGTGCTGGTGGATACCGCCGGCCGCCTGGCCATTGATGATGAAATGATGGCCGAGATCAGTGCCCTGCACACTGCAGTCAAGCCGGTCGAGACCCTGTTTGTGGTGGATGCCATGACCGGTCAGGACGCGGCCAACACCGCCAAGGCGTTTAATGAAGCGCTGCCACTGACCGGTGTGGTGTTGACCAAGGTGGATGGTGATGCCCGTGGCGGTGCCGCCTTGTCGGTACGTGCCATTACCGGCAAACCGATCAAGTTCCTTGGTATGGGCGAGAAAACCGATGCGCTGGAGCCCTTCCATCCAGATCGTATCGCTTCGCGCATTCTTGGCATGGGCGATGTGATGAGCCTGATTGAGCAGGCCGAACAGAAGCTGGACCGCGAAAAGGCCGAGAAGCTCACCAAAAAGCTGAAGAAGGGCAGGGGCTTTGACCTGGAAGACTTCCGTGACCAGCTGCAGCAAATGAACAACATGGGCGGCATGGGCGGCCTGCTGGAAAAGATGCCCAATATCGGTGGTGTCAACCTGTCGCAGATGCAGGGCTTGCAGGGCAACGCCGAAAAGCAGTTCAAGCAGATGGAGTCGATCATCAACTCCATGACGCCGGAAGAGCGTCGTAACCCGGACATTATCAGCGGTTCGCGTCGCCGCCGGATTGCTCAGGGTTCTGGTACCCAGGTGCAGGATGTGGGGCGTCTGATCAAGCAGCACAAGCAGATGCAGAAGATGATGAAAAAATTCATGGGCAAGGGCATGGGTAAAATGATGCGTGGCCTTGGCGGCATGATTCCGGGCATGGGCGGCATGCCCAAATTCTAGAAGGTGCAAATAGACCTTTGCAAAAATGACGTTTGCGCTTAGAATATGCGGCCTTTCGTACGTGCGATGCGTGTACGGAGGCTTTGTTCTTTTTTACAACTACAGGAAAGAAGTTTAATGGTAACTATCCGTCTTGCACGTGGTGGCTCTAAAAAACGTCCTTTCTATCACGTGACCGTGGCTGACAGCCGCAAGTTCCGTGATGGCCGTTTCATCGAGCGCATCGGTTTTTTCAACCCAATTGCCCGTGGCGCAGAAGTTCGCCTGTCTGTTGACCAGGAGCGTGCCAATTATTGGCTGGGTCAGGGTGCCAAGCCATCCGAGCGTGTTCAGCAACTGCTGAAAGAAGCTGCCGCCGAAGCTAACGCCTAAGCAGCAGGGTACACACATGACCACTGACGAACTTATCGTAATGGGCAAGATCGGTGCGGTGCATGGTGTGCGCGGAGAGGTGAAGATCCATTCCTTTACCGACCCGACAGAAAACCTGTTCGATTATCCTGTCTGGCACTTGCGCCGTGACGGGGTGACAAAACAGGTCAAGCTGGCTAGCGCCCGCTCCCAGGGCAAGGGGCTGGTGGCTAAAATTGAAGGGCTGGATGACCGTGAAATTGCACGGACCTATACCGGCTTCGAGATTTGTGTGCCACGCAGTGAGCTGCCTGAGCTGGAAGAGGGCGAGTATTACTGGCATCAGCTTGTGGGTCTTCAGGTGATTGACCAGCAACAGCAACTGCTGGGCAAGGTGAGTCATCTGCTTGAAACTGGCGCCAACGACGTTCTGGTGGTTCAGCCCTGTGCTGGTAGCCTGGATGGTCGTGAACGTTTGCTTCCCTACACTGATCATTGCGTATTGCAGGTTGATCTGGATAGGGGCGTGATTAGTGTTGAATGGGACGCGGATTTCTGACCCGGTCATGTTGAAAATCGGAGTCATTAGCCTGTTTCCCGAAATGTTCGCTGCAATCAGCGAGCATGGCATAACCAGGCGGGCAGTACAGCAGGGGCTGGTCAGCATTGAGTGCTGGAACCCGCGCAGTTTTACTGAAGACCGGCACCAGACGGTGGACGACCGACCCTTCGGCGGCGGCCCCGGCATGGTGATGAAGATACAACCGCTGGAGCGGGCTCTGGCTGCTGCCAAGCAGGAGCTGGGCGAGAGCACGCGGGTGATTTATCTGTCGCCCCAGGGCAAGGTCCTGAAGCAGGCAGCGGTCAGCGCAATGGCGCAGGAAGGCAAACTCATCCTGATTGCCGGGCGCTACGAAGGCATTGACGAGCGATTTATCGAGGCGCACGTCGATGAAGAATGGTCCATTGGAGACTATGTGTTGTCCGGCGGCGAGTTGCCGGCCATGGTGCTGATGGATGCCGTAATAAGACTTCTGCCTGGCGCGTTGGGCCATGCGGATTCTGCAGTAGAGGATTCCTTTACTGACGGTTTGCTCGATTGCCCGCACTACACGCGACCGGTTACGTATGCGGGTAAAGATGTTCCTCAGGTGCTGCTTGGCGGCAACCACGAACATATCCGGCGCTGGCGATTGCAGCAGGCTTTGGGCCGCACTGCAGAGCGCCGCGCTGATCTTCTGGATGGCCGCTCGCTTTCTGGAGAAGAACAAAGGCTGCTGGATGAATACTTTGCCCAGCGGAACGATTTAGGTATCGATGGCAAACCCTGAGGTTTGTCTTACGGAGCATATAAATGACCAACAAGATTATTCAGCAACTTGAAGCTGAACAAATGAACAAAGAAATCCCAGCGTTCGCGCCGGGTGACACTGTAATCGTGCAGGTAAAGGTTAAGGAAGGCGACCGTCAGCGTCTGCAGGCTTACGAAGGTGTCGTGATCGGCATTCGTAGCCGTGGCCTGAACAGCGCGTTCACCGTGCGCAAAATCTCCAGCGGTGTAGGCGTTGAGCGTACGTTCCAGACCTACAGCCCGCTGGTTGACAGCATCACTGTCAAGCGTCGCGGTGATGTGCGTAAAGCCAAGCTGTACTATCTGCGTAACCTGTCTGGTAAGGCTGCTCGTATTAAAGAGAAGCTCAACTAAGACCGGTGTCCAAAAAAGCAGCCTTCGGGCTGCTTTTTTGTTGCCTCGCGGGACGAGCCCGCTCGTACAGGGGCTGGTTCTGCGTGTGCAGGACGCATCGTTCTGTAAGAGCAGGCTTGTCCTGCGACCTGTTAAGTAGTCAAATCAAACCCATGCAAACCAATAGTCAACTCATTGATCTCTTTCTGGAACAGCTTTGGCTGCTGGAGGGGTTGTCGGACAATACCCGCGCCGCTTACCAGACGGATTTAACGCAGTATGCAGGCTGGTTGCAGCAGCAGGGGCAGTCGTTGTTGCAGGCCAGGCGCGATGATTTGCTGGAGTATCTGGGCTGGCGTTTGCAGCAGGGGTACAAGGCCAGCTCCAGTGCGCGTTTGCTGTCGGCGTTGCGGCGGTTTTATCAGCAGGCGCTGGAGCAGGGGCAGATAACGGAAGACCCCAGTGCGCTGGTGGATATGCCAAAAACGCGCCGCAATCTGCCGGATACCCTGACCGAGGCTGATGTTGATGCCCTGCTGGAGGCACCGGATGTGGACGAGGCGCTGGGCTTGCGTGATCGCTGCATGCTGGAGGTACTCTATGCCACCGGCCTGCGGGTCAGTGAGCTGACCGGCTTGAAACTGGACGAGATCAGCCTGCGCCAGGGCGTGGTAAGGGTGATGGGCAAGGGCAGCAAGGAGCGTCTGGTGCCGATGGGCGAGCAGGCGCTGGACTGGCTGGAGCGCTATCTGGCGCGGGGCCGGCCATTGCTGCTGGGCGGCAAGGCCAGTGATGTGGTGTTTCCCAGCCAGCGCGGTCAGCAGATGACCCGCCAGACCTTCTGGCACCGCATCAAGCAGCATGCGCAGACGGCGGGTATCATCAAACCGCTGTCGCCGCATACGCTGCGTCACGCTTTTGCTACCCATTTGCTCAACCATGGTGCAGACTTGCGCGTGGTGCAGATGTTGCTGGGCCATAGCGACCTCTCTACTACCCAGATATACACCCATGTCGCGCAGATGCGCCTGCAGGCATTGCATGCGGAGCATCATCCCCGTGGTTGATGCACTTATAGTGCTTTGTTATCAATTTTGTATGAAACCCAGTTTTGTGCTATAATCGCCAACTTGTAAGAGAGGAGAGTTGAATATGAGTCGCAAGGCCACAACAGCCATCAACGAGATCAGTCACGCCCAGACCCGCAGCGATTTGCTTGAAGAGCAGCGCAAGGCGTTCCTGAAGCAGGGCGGCAAGATCGAGAAGGTCCCTACCGGTCAGAGCGGGCAGCAGGCCATCAGTTATTTTGGTCGTGGTACCCGTAGCAAGTAACGGTTGCCCCGGTCAGACAGGCTCCTGAAAGCATGCTTTCAGGAGCTTTTTTATGCCTGCAACACGGCGCTTTTTATGCGTGGGGAGGGTAAAATTCGCCTGCCGTCCGGCGTTATGGTTGCCGGTGTTTTGTAGTAACAAGGGTAAAGCGGGCAGGTTTTATGAAAAAGACAACAGGGCTGGCAGGATTGGGAGCGCTGGTGTATTCCACCGATGGCGGGCGTCACTGCCCAGGTTGTGGCCAGCCACAGGAGCAATGCAGCTGCGCAGACAGCCAGGCTGTGCTGGGGGATGGCAAGGTACGGGTACGGCGCGAGAGCAAGGGTCGTGGTGGCAAGGTGGTGACCCTGGTCAGCGGTTTGCCGCTAACGGCCGACGGGCTCAGGGATGTGGCGAAAAAGCTCAAGCAGGCGTGCGGCGTGGGCGGGGCGGTCAAGGACGGGGTGATCGAGATTCAGGGCGACCAGCGGGACAAGGTGCTGCAGTGGCTGCAGGGCCAGGGCTACGACGCAAAGCAGGCAGGCGGCTAAGGCAGCAACAGGCGGTGCCTGTTGCCCTCAGTCGATATCGAAATCGTAGTCGGCCAGCTCCTTGTTGAGGCGGCGCTCCTCAAGCAGGTTGTCGATTACGCGGCGCTTGGTCAGGCTGTTTTTGCTGGTGACGGCCGGTACGTCTTCACTGACTACCTCGCCATCTTCCTCGGCGATAAAGTCGTCATCCAGTTCCAGATCTTCTTTACTCATGGCATGCCTCCGTAGCATGGGTTTATCTGTGGCGTCTTATAATTCGGCGCTTGATAAAAGTAAAAAAGATTTTTTCTATGAGCGGATTAAAAATATTCCGGTCTGCTTAATCGTTGCCGGTTTTGTCCTTGTATTCGCATAAATCCTCGATGCGGCAACTGCCGCAGCGCGGCTTGCGTGCCTGGCACACATAGCGTCCGTGCAGGATCAGCCAGTGGTGGGCGTCGAGCAAAAACTCTTTGGGGACCAGACGCAGCAATTTCTTTTCCACATCAAGCACCGTCTTGCCCGGTGCAATGCCGGTGCGGTTGCTGACGCGGAAAATATGGGTATCCACCGCCATGGCGATCTGGCCAAAGGCGGTGTTGAGTACCACGTTGGCGGTCTTGCGGCCCACGCCGGGCAGCGCTTCCAGTTCTTCGCGGGTACGCGGTACCTGGCTGTTGTGCTTTTCAATCAGCAGGCGACAGGTTTCGATGGCGTTTTTGGCCTTGGTTGGATACAGGCCGATGGTCTTGATGTATTCGCTGAGGCCGTCCACGCCCAGCGCGTACATGGCTTCGGGGGTGCGGGCCACCGGAAACAGCCTGGCCGTGGCCTTGTTGACGCCAACATCGGTGGCCTGGGCGGACAGCAGCACGGCAATCAGCAGCTCGAAGTCGGACGAGTACTCAAGCTCGGTTTTGGGGTTGGGATTGTCTTCACGAAAG
Source organism: Gammaproteobacteria bacterium (assembly GCA_012728415.1). Lineage (GTDB taxonomy): Bacteria > Pseudomonadota > Gammaproteobacteria > Pseudomonadales > Pseudomonadaceae > Thiopseudomonas. The sequence continues at coordinate 13,434 of JAAYFD010000059.1, read as the reverse complement.
CGGTGAAAAATTTCGTAGCGTTTCTGGGTGTTCATGGCATACCACAAGACAGCCGGCGGCACGGGCGGCCGGCTGGCGGAAAATCAGGAATCCTGCAGGGCAAAACGGGGCAGGGGCGGCATCTGGACGGTTTGCGAACTGTCGGGGGCCAGTACCAGAGCTTCGCCGTCCACGACGGCCTTGTTCTGCTGATTGACTACGCGGGTGCGGATGCGTACCTGGTTTTTGGGCAGTTTTTCCAGCACTTCAAGCTGCACTTCCAGCGTGTCGCCGAGCTTGGCCGGACGGGTAAAACTCAACTGTTGGCCCAGGTAGATGCTTCCCGGGCCGGGCAGCTTGCAGGCAATGGCAGCGCTGATCAGTGCGCCGGTAAACATGCCATGGGCAATGCGCTCCTTGAAACGGCTGGCAGCGGCAAATCCGGCATCCAGGTGCACGGGGTTGTTGTCGCCGGAAACGGCAGCAAACATCTGGATGTCGGTTTCGCTGACCTGGTGCGACTGGCTGGCGGTCTGGCCGACCTGCAGGTCGTCGTAGGCGATACTCTGGGCTGTGGCAGTCATAACATCTCCGTCGGGCTGGGTGACTGTTGTGTGGGCGGGCTGTGTTGTCCGATCCAGGCAATGATGTCGCGGAAAACACGTCCGCTCTGGCGTTCGTTGTGCAGTTCGTGGCGCATGCCGGCGTAGAGTTTAACATCAACGCAGTGTTTGCCGGAGTCGCGCAGTACGCTGGCCAGGTTCAGCAGCCGCGTACCTTTGTGCAGGGCGTCCTGTTCGCCGCCCAGTAACAGCAGCGGCAGGCTGTGGCTGATTTGTTGCAGGTTTTGCCGCGGCGTAATGCGCTGTAGCCCCTCGAACACGTCCAGCCAGAGCTGATTGGTGCAGGGAAAGCCGCATAGCGGGTCCTGGCTGTAGCTTTCTACGGAAGCAGGGTGGCTGGATAGCCAGCCGTGGCGGCCCTGGTGTCGCGGTACCGAGCGACGCAGGGGCGTAAAGATCAGGGCATGCAGTAGCCTGCTGTGACCCTGCCCGCCCTGGCGCAGGTGTTCCAGCCGGGCCAGTAGCCGGGCCAGCCGGTATCTGAGCGTGGTGCGTAAATAAATTGGCCCCGAGAGCAGCGCGCCCTGCACGCTACAGCTGTATTGCATCAGGTAGCTCATGACCAGATAGCTGCCCAGACCATGGCCAAGCATGAACAGCGGGCCTTGCGGGCCTGTACAGCGGATATGGTGGTTGAGGCTGCGCAGGTCTTCGATGACCAGGTTCCAGCCGTCGGTATCGGCAAAGTGGCCGGCTCGCCCATCCTGTATGCTCAGGCCGTGCCCGCGCAGGTCGACGGCGTAAACCTCGATACCGGCTGTCGCCAGTGCCTGGCCCAGTGCCTGGTAACGGCCGCCATGCTCGGCCATGCCGTGGGTAACCAGCAGCGTGGCGTGTGAGCCGCCGGCGGGTTGCCAGTGGTGCACATGCAGGCGGCCTGCATCGTCTGTGGTGTGCCAGAAGGTGGTGTGGGTCATGGGAAGGCCCTCCTGTACCGGTCTTCATCATAAGGCAGTGCTGCCGGCTTGCCCATAGAGTATTGGTGACCTGAAAGTCGGTGGCGGGCTGTTTGTGACTAAAGTTGTGATTCTGGTGCTGGTTGCGGCAAATTAAAACTGATAACCTCGCTTGCCTGAATGCTTGCACTCAAGCAGGATAACAACAATTAAAATCCCTGCACGGATGGCGCTGCCATCTTCCATGGCCGGTCTGCCAGACCGCCGGGCCATGGACGAAAATAAGTACGCTGTCTGCTGTAGCCTTGGAGCCGCGCATGAACGAAAACTTCTGGAAGGACAAATACCCGGCCACTGTGCCGGCCGAGATCGACGCTGACCAGTACCCCAACATCCAGGCGGTACTCAGCGAATCCTGCGAACGCTTTGCCCGTCTGCCGGCGTTCAGCAACATGGGCAGAACCCTGACCTATGCCGATATTTACCGCCTGTCCGGCGATTTTGCCGCCTGGCTGCAACACCATACCGACCTTGTACCCGGCGACCGCATTGCCATCCAGCTGCCCAACGTGCTGCAGTATCCTGTGGTGGTGTTTGGTGCCATCCGTGCCGGTTTGGTGGTGGTGAATACCAACCCGTTGTACACCGCACGCGAGATGGAGCACCAGTTCAACGACTCGGGCGCCAAGGCACTGGTCAGCCTGGCCAACATGGGCCATCTGGTTGAGCAGGTGGTGCCAAAGACGGCCATTACTACCGTCATCATGACTGAAGTGGGCGACATGCTGCCGCCACTCAAGCGGCTGCTGGTCAACAGCGTGGTCAAGTACGTGAAGAAAATGGTACCGGCCTACCATTTGCCCAAAGCGCATGCCCTGACACGGGTGCTGGCCGAAGGCAGCAAAAAGGCGGCCCGCACCGTTGAGGCAGGCAGTGAAGATGTGGCCGTGCTGCAGTACACCGGCGGCACCACAGGCGTGGCCAAGGGTGCCATGCTTACCCACCGCAACCTGATTGCCAACATGCTGCAGGCGCGGGCGATCATGGCTTCCAATCTGTATGACGGCAAGGAAACCGTGGTGGCTCCGCTACCGCTGTACCATATTTATGCTTTTACCTTTCACTGCATGGCCATGATGCTGACCGGCAACCACAACCTGCTGATTACCAATCCGCGAGACTTGCCATCCATGGTCAAGGATCTGTCGCGCTACCGGTTCAGCGGTTTTGTCGGGCTGAATACCCTGTTTGCCGCGCTGTGCAACAACGCCGATTTTCGCAAACTGGATTTTTCCAGCCTCAAAATGACCGTATCCGGCGGCATGGCGCTGCAGATTGCCACCGCCAAACGCTGGACCGAAGTCACCGGCTGCCCCATCTGCGAAGGCTATGGCATGACCGAAACCAGCCCTGTGGCGGCCGTCAACCCGATCCAGAGCATCCAGCTGGGCACCATCGGCATTCCGGTACCTTCCACTCTGTGCAAGATTATTGACGATGAAGGCCGCGAGCTGCCGCTGGGCGAAGTGGGCGAGCTGTGCGTAAAAGGCCCGCAGGTGATGAAAGGCTACTGGCAGCGTGACGACGCCACCCGTGAAATACTCGATGCCGGCGGCTGGTTGCGTACCGGTGACATCGGCATCATTCAGGAAGACGGCTATATCCGCCTGGTTGACCGCAAGAAGGACATGATTCTGGTGTCGGGCTTCAACGTGTTTCCCAACGAAGTCGAAGACGTACTGGCGACCTTGCCGCAGGTGCTGCAGTGTGCCGCAATTGGCATACCGGACGAGAAGTCCGGCGAGGCAATCAAGGTCTTCATTGTGCTACGGCCGGGTGAAAGTCTTGAAAAGGACGAAGTGATTGCCCATATGCGCAAAAACCTGACGGCTTACAAGGTAGCGCGTCTGGTCGAGTTCCGTGACGAGTTGCCGACTACCAACGTGGGCAAAATATTGCGCCGCGAGCTGCGTGATGAAGAACTGAAAAAACTGTCTGCGCCGGCTTGATGCACCCGCGGGGCAGGCTTCATGCCTGCCCCCTTTATTCGTTCTGGCCTGCGCTGACAATGACCTGGCTGCGGCCTTCGCGTTTGGCCTGATACATGGCGTTGTCGGCCTCGTGGATCAGTTTTTCGGCAGTGTTGGCATGCTCCGGGAAAAAGCTGATGCCGCAGCTAAATGACAGGCGACTTTCGATACCGTCCAGCGCAATGACTTCTTCTACGCTGTCCTTGATGCGCTGGGCGATCCGCATGGCAGCATCCATGTCGGGGTTGCCCTCCAGCAATACGACAAACTCGTCACCTCCCAGCCGTGCACAAAAATCAGCCTCGCGCAGCTGCTTCTGGATGCGCTGTGCCACTTCCTGCAATACACGGTCGCCATGGCGGTGGCCGTAACGGTCGTTGATGGGCTTGAATTTGTCCAGGTCGATGAACAGCAAGCCCAGGCGTTGCTGTTGGCGCGTTGCGGTGTGGATGGCATGTTCCAGGTGGGTGATGAAAAAGCGGCGGTTGGCAATGCCGGTGAGGCTGTCGAAGTTGGCTTGCCGCCAGATTTGCTCCTCGTTGGCTTTTTGCTGGCTGATGTCGGCAAACAGGCTGACGCGAAAGCGTACGCTACCGTCTGCGTTGTAGGTATTGCTCATGGACACAAACTGCGGGTATAGCTCGCCGTTTTTACGCCTGGCCCAGATCTCTCCTTTCCAGCGCCCTTTCTTTTCCAGCCGGCTATGCATGCGCTCGAAGAATGCTTCGTCGTGCTGATCGGAGTAGAGTATGGAAAAGTCCTTGCCGATAATTTCCGTCTGGCTAAAACCGGTAATGCGGGTAAACGCGGGGTTGACCGTGATGAACACGCCATTGGCGTCGTTGACGGCCAGGGCTTCGTTGCTGTTGTGGTATACGGTTTCTGCCAGCTGCAGCAGCGCCAGGTTCTGGCTGCGCTGTACTGCCAGGCGGATCAGGTCGGTCATGTTGCCGATTAGTTGCAGCTCGTCCGAGGCGGGCAGTGATTTGCTGGTTCGGTAATACAGAACCAGTCCGGCCAGAAAACCGGCCGAATCCAGTATCGGCTCCGACCAGCAACTGTGCATCCCGCTGGCACGGGCGGCGGCGTGCACGGGGTTTTGCAGATCGGGACTGGGGTTAAAGCCGGGTCGTGACAGTGACTGTGTTAGCGTGCGGGCCAGTGTGCTGTCCACCAGTACGGGCAGTGCGGCCAGTTCGCGTACGCCGGGCAGGGCAGGCGCGCTGGCAAGATGCAGGTTTTGCTTGTCGGTACTGACCAGAAAGGCAATGGGATAGAGCCCTGAATGGTCCAGCGTGCTGCTGGCAAAAATGGTATCCAGGATTTGTGGCAGCGGTGCGTTGTTGGTCAGCAATTCCAGAGCGCTATTTTGCATCTGGATGTGCTCCAGATTGCGCTGTTGTTCGGAGATGTCCTGCTTGATGGAAACGAACTGGCGCAGCTTTCCGTCCACATCCAGTACAGGAGCCATCCATACCTGCTCCAGGTAGCTGCGGCCGGATTTGTCGCGGCTGCTGAAACGGCCGTTCCAGGCCTGGAGCCGGCCCAGTTGTTCCCACATTTGGCGATAGGTTTCAGGTGGCGTTGTGCCCGAACTGAGCATGCGCGTATTTTTTCCAACCAGTTCGCTCTCGGTATAGCCCGAACGCTGGACCATGAACGGGTTGACGTACTGGATGTTGGCCTGCGTATCGGTAATGATCATCGATAGCGGAGCCTGTTGCATGGCGGTACGAAACGGCAGCAGGCGGTCTTCGAGGCTGCCGGTCAGCTTCAGCAGGCGGGTTAGATGCCGCTGGCGGCGGATATTCAGGGCCGTCAACAGGATCAGCAGGCTGGCCAGCAGCGCTGTCAGCGGCATCCACACCGCAGAATGTGCCAGGGGGCCATGCAGCAAGAGGCTGGCTGCCAGCAGGGGCAAAAAAGCCAGGGCGGCCAGCAGCAGGTGTCTGATAACTCTTGGCATAGCGCCTCACAGGAGTGTGAATGATGCTGTTTAGTGTTGCTCCGCCTGCAAAATGGCCATCCGGTTAAGGACGGGGATTTTGCGGGCCAGACGCACGAAAGGTTCGCCGAGCCGGTCAAGGAAACGGTATGCCCAGTGTCCGGCGGCCGTGTAATACCCCCAGGCCAGTGTCTGCATGACGACAAAGCCGCCACCTACCAGATTGTCGCTGAGCCAGTGTGCACCGGCAACCAGGCGCGGCAGGAGGAGAAAGATGCCGGTCAGCCAGACCAGCAGCAACCGCTTGCCACGGGTAAACAGGCTTAGAAACGCGGTCCATAATAGCAAAACAGAAGCATGGTCGCCCGGGAAACTGCGACTGGAGCGGTCCTTGATTTCCATGATGTCTTCCATCCAGGGGAACGCCTGACTGAGGCTGAAGCCATCACCCAGAAACACGCTCGGGCTGGCGTGCTGCAGGCCGGCTGCATCGATAGAGCGGGTAAACAGTGTACGCACGACCAGGGTGAACACCAGCAGGGCGACAAAGCTAACCAGTGCACGGCGCAGCATATTTTTTTCAAATATCAGACCGCCGATTACCAGGCTGCACAACATCAGCACGGCAGCCAGCAGGTCGGACACGCGGGTGCTGAGCAGTGCCCATACAAAGTCCCACGCTGGCCAGTGGCCCAGGCTGCCATTGAGCAGGCGAAAAACGGGTACGTCTAGCACGTGCCACAGCGCCTTGGTGGCCGGCAGGCACCAGCTTGCCAGCAGAAGGATGCTGGCCAGTTGCAATAGGATAAAGGTGCGGGGCTGCCAGTGGGCAGCAGGACAGGGCGTCATGGCGGGTGGGAGTCCTTGGAGGTCGGGCGCACCATCAACGCTGCGACGGTACAAAAGAGGGACTGGTGATTTTACCGGCTTGCCGGCAGGGCTGCCAGTAGGCTGCGTGGCGGCGGGTGTTTTAGCCCGGCTGGCCTAGATAAATCAGATAAGCCAGTGCGAACGTCACCGTAAACACGGCAGCGGCAAAGAGGATGTCGTTGAGCTTGAGTTTGTTCATGAATGTTGAAAGGTTTTCCTGGAGTCTTTGGAGTAAAAAGAGGATTAGTTTGCTGTAGGGATGCGGGCCAGTCTTTGCGCCAGAATTGTAATGTCACCGGCACGATACAGGCAGTCGAGCCAGTGTGAGGGGATTGCGCGGACGCCATAGTAAGCACCTGCCAGCTGGCCACAAATCGCAGCTGTGGTATCGGCATCATCGCCCAGATTGGCGGCGGCCAGTACGGCTTGCTCGAAGCTGTCGGTATGCCAAAACGCCCACAGGGCGGCTTCTAGGCTTTCTACGACATAGCCGGAGCCGATGACATCCGCTTCGCCCAGATGCCGGAAACGTTGCTGCAAAATCCGCGCAGCAGCGCCGTCCATGGCGAAGTCAGGAGTGTCTGGAAACAGGGCGGCCTTGTCCTGCTCGCCCGATAATGCCCGCTGCAAGACCAGCGCAAAGTATTGGCAGCAGGCCAGACAGTCCGCCGAGGAATGGGTGGTTTGCGAACTGAGTGCGGCGTAATACGCTACCTGGGCAGGATTGCCGGCATAAAACATGGCAACAGGCGCTAGCCGCATCAGAGAGCCGTTGCCGGATGTATCCGGTGAATCCGAACCACTCAAAGGCTCGCCCGTTTTTTGAAAACGGATCAGTGCCGCCACGACGGTTTTGCCCATGCCGACGGGGTGCTGGCGACAGGAATAATAGCCTTCGTCTGCCCAGCGCCAGTAGCGCTGCATCTGGTCCAGTGCATCAAAACCGTTGCATTCAATCAGGCTCTCGGCCAGACAGAGTGCCATAGATGTATCGTCGGTCCATTCACCTTTTTGCAGGCGAAACTTGCCTCCACCCATCATGTCGGTCAGCGGCTCAAAGCGGCCTCGGGGTACAAACTCGACGGTGGCACCCACTGCATCACCGCAGGCTAAACCCAGCAAGCAACCTTCAAAGCGCTCTAGGTTCATGGTCGTTAATGGCACTGCATCATGCCGCTGATGGCCTGACAGACCTGGCCGTCTTGCCGGATGTGGGTAGGGCCGGCGCCCTGGTTATAGCGGGTGCCCATGTTGTCCCAGCAGCCACCCGCATCACAGTTGGTTATATGGGTGGGCGCAGGCGGTGTTGCTGCAGCGGCTGCCTGCTTGTACTCCAGTGAAATTTGCTGGATTTGATCTGTACTGGCCCCCGAGTTACAGGCACGGGCCATGGCTTTTTGCCGAACGGTCAACTGGCGGTTTTGTGCACCTTTATAGGGTGTACTGGCCTCGCGGCACAGGTCTTTACGCTCTTTTTCCTGGCGCTCGGCAATACGCGGATCGGCTACCACCGTGACCCGGGTACCTTGCGGCTGCATGCTGCGCCGATTCTGATATTCGGCAATATTGCGACGCTCGGCACTGCTGTCCTGAGTGTTGGCCTTGCTGACTTCAATTTTGGTTGTTTCGTTGTCCGTACTGCAGCCGTGCTGGGTGAAGGTGATTTCCCCTTTGGGGCCTACGCATTTGTACCGCTGGGCGTGGGCCGGGCTGCTGAACAGCACGGCAGTTGCCAGTAATGATAAAAGCATGGATTTTTGCATTGTGTTTTTCACTTGATAACCTCTAGTTAAAACTCCATAAGCGTGATCTATTGGCTCTTACCCGCAGCTGTAGCCCGCTACCGTCCGTTATCACGTAATTGTTGTCCTTGGGGCACAATGCCTTGATTTGCTTGTCGGTCAGTTTTGACATAAATCCCTTCCCCATCAATTTGGTATTCCAAGAAAAAGGCTACCACAGCTTGGAATACCAAATGGAATACCAAAGGTTTGGGATGGCTTGAAATTCAAAAGCGCGCTTAGACTTTAACTCATTGATTCAAATGACTATGCGTTACTCGCACCTGACGCCTAATCATTTGCAGGATGCGCTTACTATCAACCCTCTGAATTCTTTCGACACTTTTTCGACACTTCAAGCCAAGAATAGAAAAAGCCCCGAAAATGTCTGGCATAATCAGGGCTTTATCGTTGTTTGTTGGTGGAGCCGGGGGGATTTGAACCCTCTTATATGCCGGCATGTTACGGCCTATGTGCTGCCAATACAATCGGTTACGTGTTTTGCGGCGGCCTTATTGGGCCTGATCCGGCCTGACGCTGGGCAAATTATGGGCAAACTAGGGGGCCATGTGTTGTGCAGTGCAAGCTACTGTATCGCCGCTTTTGCAGCGCTGGGTAAAGTAGGCTTTTGCGCCTTTTCGGCAATCGCGGTATCTCAAACTGCCGTAGTTCTCGTTTTTACAAACTGATCCTGTATCTACGCGTCCAGCCTGGACCATGTACGTAAAGTTTCCGCTTTCCCATTTTTTCCGGCCACCGGAAGCAAAGCTTTCCCATTTCCATGGTGCAACTCTTTGTTGAGGCGGCTGCTGTGTGCTTCGTGCAGGGGTGTTGTTGTAGTGCCGTTGGGCTGGTGGGGCCACGCTGTTAACCGCGCCTTTCGGCGTGTAATTGCGGTCATTGAAAACGGTCTGTCTCTCGCCAGGTGCAACTATTCTTATAGGCTTTTCTGCTTCGCGTTCTTCGGTGTTCAGCTCGTAATAATGTGGTGTGCGCTCAATCCTCGGTTTTTGTGCTTCCAGTTGTTCACGCCACTCGTCTTCCTGGCGTTTCAATTCTGCGTTGTGTCGTTCGAGGCTTTCCAGCTTGCGGTTTTTTTCCTGGTCTTCCTGGTACAGCTTCCAGCCAAACCCACCGACTATGGTTGATACGATAAGTGTAATCACGATGATCGGGCGGTTGCTGGCTTTGGGTCCAGGTGCTAAACGATCTTCAGGGCTAAGTTGTAAATCCATTGCTAAACCATCTCCGGGCGGCTTTTTCCGTCAGTATTATCCCACGTTTTGATTGTGCAATTTTCGGTTTGCCTCGTCGTATGCAGGGCTTGTCTGTCCAATCTCTGGTGCCACTTTGCCAGTTGTTAGCCAGAAAGCCCAGTTTGGAAACAGCTTGCCAAGCTCTTCAATTTCGACAGCACCGAAGCGAGCGCGACCCCGCTTAACGTTTTGCCAGCGTACATATTCTTTGCTGTTTGGCTTGGCAAGTTCTTCCAGGTTAGCTATCCCCAGCAATAGTCTAGCCCTATCGGTTATGTCCATCTTATAAAAAACACTCATAAAAATAATCAACATTAGGGTTGCATGTACAGAATACATATGTAAAATGGACATATGTAAAGAGTACACCGGCCATTAGCGGCCAATACCGGCAATTCAAGTTTAAGGGGTTTTACATGCAACAGCTAGCTATCCAGGACGTTGACCAGCTGCAAAAGCTACTGATAGCGCCGCCAGTTATGCCATGGCGTGATTTTGCTAGCTGGATCTGCATGAGCGAAGACCTTGTAGAGCACTGGGTAAAGCGGGGCTACCTGCCGACTGTCCGGATTGGTCGTTATCGCATGGTCAATGTTGCGCTCCTGGTGCAACAGCTGCTGAACACTGAGAGCGAGGTTTAAGCCATGTCACAGTTTGAAGTTTTGCAAAGTCTGTTAGAAAACCTGTGGGCCGTCTTTAAATGTCGTCCAGGTTCACCCGTTTATATTGAGCGTTCCCGTCACTTTTCAGACTTATTTTATAAATCATTCCATAATGGATTCATAAATTATTCAGAATATTCAGAGTTGTCAGAAAGTTGGAATGCGCTTCTTGCTGCTCAATATGAAGAAGCATCGGCTCGTGCTCAACAAACCATGGATCTGGCACAACAAACGCTTGACCGTGCAAAGATACTGCGTGAAGAGGCCCTGGATGTTAAATCTTCCCCTGTCGAACAGCGAGCTACAGAACAAGATGCGCCAACTAAGAAGCGTCCCACATGTAGAGATGTGCAGTTGCGTTTTATGCTGGGTAAAGTTGCGGTGCACACAAAGATTTGCCAGCAACGAAACCTTGTTGTTGCGAAAGTACCAATTGAATCGTTCCTCCCAACGTTTGCAATGCTCAATGTTTTCAATATTCGACGAAATGGAGCTGAATCATGATCCCCGTTCGAACTGATGCGGCTGAACAAGAAGACAAAGACCGTCGCTTTTATGTATTTGCGCCTGAAAGTGTGTTTATTGATTTGCAGATTGAGGCTAAGCGCCGGAGTGTTCAGGCGTGGTACCTGGGCGGCTTGATAATTAAGTCCTGGATCGAAGCCGGTTGCCCGGATTCTATAACGCCCCGGACAAAGTAGCGGCCCGCTTTTACCCTGCCGGTTGTGCGCTCGCTGTTTGCAACTGCGCACAACCGGCCAGCGGGCCGCTTTTAAACCCCGTTATGCACGGTGCCAGGTGTGTCAAGTGAACCGTGGAATAAATGGGAGGGGCCCAAAAAAACAGCTTCATCGTTTTTTTGGGAGGTTCCCGTTTATGCCGCGAAAGTCACTTGATACCGCCCCGACTAAGTAACGCTTGTGGCCGCTGGCTGGGGAACGCTTCACCCCCCAGCCGGCTGCCACGTGGCGAACGTGGGGATGACAAGGGGCAGCGCCCCTTGGTGTTTGATCTGAGGGGTTTGGGGGGATCATCCCCCCAAGAAAGGCTTTTGCTTGTAAAGAAGCCGCCACCGGCGACATTACTGCTTTTGCTTTTGACCGTGACAACTAAAGTTGGCCATACGCCGGATAGTCACCCGAAGGGCCAAGACAAACAGCTTTATCGTTTGGCTTGGTTCATGACTAGCCGGATTCGGACTACTTGAGGAACTGGGTATATCCCGTTCAATAAACGCTTTTAGAGCTTTTAAAGCTTTAACAACCGCTGATAAATCAGCACCCAAACCCGAGGAAAACATTATGTTTCATATTCCTGCTGCAAGTTCTATCACAACCCTGTTTGTCATCAAAACGGACTTTTACACCAAAAAAGACACTGGGGAAATTGTCGCGAACATTCAAGCACTGTCACCAATTCCTGAAGGCGCTGGAAACGGCAAGGGCTTTGAAGTAACAGAATATCGTGCTGATGCATCAATCCTTGAGCACGTTGATGTAACAGAAAAGCCATCACTGTATAAATTTGAGAGCCAGATTAGACCGGTCACTGACCGTTTTGGGCGCACAACTAACACCCAGGTGCTCACAAACGTCCTACAAGACGCCCAGCGGCCTGTAGAACGTCCAAACCCACAACAACATCAACAGCAACAACAACTGAAGCAAGAAAACAAATAACTGAGGTAATTAAATATGGATCGCTGTAGCTGCTCGAACTGTTCCGCGCCGCTGGACGAGCCAAGTGACGCAAGGGAGCCACTTTGCGCTGAGTGTAACGAACATTTTCTTAGAGAGGCTTTTTCGGATATGGGCCAAGAGTATGACCCAGAGGAAGCAGCGGCTGCTATTGCTGAAGGCGAAGAAAATGCCCGAATTATGGCAGAGACAGAGCTTGTTTATGTTGAGCGCGAAGGTGTTGAAATGCCGGCGTCCTATGATATTTCGACCTGGTGGTGATTAAGATGATTTACACCCTGGCCTGTACAGCTGAAAACCTGCAAATGCAGGCCGAGGGCCCGCATTGCGCTGGTGGCTGGATTGTTGTTCAGCAACCGGCTCAATTCAGCATTGAGCAACTTGACCCGGCGGTTTTGGGGCAGATGTTCGGTGCTGGTTTCACCCTGGTAGCCAGTGTGCTCCTGATTGGAGTGGGTGCCAGGGCAGTTTTGACCTTTATCAAAAATGCTTAAGGAGAACGTTATGTTCAAGCAACTGAAAAAAACCGCCGGTGCTGTTGCGCTGGCAGCTTCCAGCCTGGCAGTGATGAGCGCCCCGGCTCATGCGTCGTGGGATTACTCAAGCGTCACGTCCGGCATTGACTTTGCTAGCATTGCCACGGGTGTTCTTGCTGTAGCTGCCCTGCTGGGTGCGGTTTACGCCGGTATCAAAGGTGCCCGCATTATCCTGGGCTTCCTGCGCTCTTAAGGCAGTTCAGGGTAACGTTGCTGGCCAGCGACAAACCAAAGGGGATGCACTGGCATCCCTTTTTTTATCTGTAGGGAATGGGTGCGAAATGTTAGAACTTTGGAACTTGTGTTTTTTCATGATCGGATCAGCGTGTGCGTATGCTCTTTTCTGGGATCTGTAGCTTATGACTTTTCTCAAAGTGTTTATCAAGCGGTTTTTTATACTCGCGTTGTTTTTTTCAAGCGGGGCTTTTGCTGAGGATTATTATTACTGGTCCCTACGTTCAACTAGTCAAGGCACTTCTTTTTCTATTACTCGTGCAGCTACACCTAGTGAGATTTGCTCTAGTGTCAGCAATACAGACGTTAGACAATACGTTAGAACAGAATTGAACGGTTCATCAGGTAACTGTATTGTCAAAAGCACTAAAAACGAAAATCAATTTATTGGCGGTAACGTGTCAAGGTACGGTACGACCTGCCCACCAAACACTGAATACAACTCTGAGACAGGCGAATGCGTTCCCGAGCCTGAACAATGTGAGGCGGGCATGCCTACAACTCGCAAGGTTTACAGTGTAAACGGCGGGCCGGTTAATGCGCCTGGTACGATATGCGAGGCATCATGTCTTTACGATTACCAGGACCGGATGGGTATTGGTTTGGGCTTACCCGATAAGCCTGGAGTCGTCGCCTTCTCGGCAAATTATGAGAGTAACGGGTCAAGCTGCGATTCCGACACACCGCCACCTGAGGAACCTGATGCGCCACCACCTGATCCCGAATTGGGTGATCCTGGCTTTTGTCCGCCCGGCTATGCTCTAGGGGCTGACGGTTCCACCTGTTATAAGCTGCCGGATGATGGCGGCGGTACTGGCCCAGGTGATGGCGGCGGTACTGGCCCAGGTGATGGCGGCGGTACTGGCCCAGGTGATGGCGGCGGTACTGGCCCAGGTGATGGCGGCGGTACTGGCCCAGGTGATGG
>JAAYFD010000058.1 GCA_012728415.1 Gammaproteobacteria bacterium | reverse complement strand
GGTTGGCCGGTTCGCGTAACAACACTTGGCCGCACGCGGTCAGCAACACACCGCCGTAGGCGTTGGCTGTTGGGATCTGCTGGATCATGGGACCCTCCTGCTGTCAGTATCTAGAAGCAGTTATAGCATGATATTTATTATCATGCTATACGATACCAATAAAACTCGGCAGGTGTCACGCCACGGCGGCCCGCGCCTTCTGCTGCCCGCTTTTTTTTGCCGACTTGACCCACGACAGGTACACTGGCCACCCCCGCACAACCGGTAACCATTCATGGGTATTTCCCGTCTTATCATTCTTGCTTTGCTGGCCTTGGCCGGCTGGTGGCTCTGGAAAAAAACTCGCGCGCTAACCCAGTCAGGGGCCAGCCGTGCTGACGCCACCAGCACCGCCATGGTCTGCTGTCAACACTGCCAGCTGCACCTGCCACAGCCGGATGCTGTTCAGCACCAGAACCGCTGGTACTGCTGCCAGGCCCATGCCCAGGCCGGTCCGCAACGTCCATGAACAACAGCGAATTTGCCCTGCTGGGCAGAGCCGGCCAGCGCGTGCTGCGCCTGTACCACCTGTACCGCCTGCTGATCGGCCTGGCGCTGGTTCTGCTGCTGTCCACCAACTTTGAAAGCCAGCTGTTCAACCTGGCCCACACCCAGCTGTTTTCTTTCGGCAGCTGGGCCTACCTGATATTCAACACGCTGGTCATTCTGGCCATGCCCCGCGCCGAGCGCCTGCTGCCACTGTTTGCCCTGGCCCTGACCGACGTGCTGTCGCTCAGCCTGCTGTATTACGCCGCCGGCGGCACGCCCAGCGGCATCGGCAACCTGATCGTAGTCGCAGTGGCCCTGGCCAATATCCTGCTATACCGCAATATCGGCCTGGTCATCGCCGCTACCGGCGCTGCCGGCATCATCTACCTGACCTTTTACCTGAGCCTGAGCCATCACGAAGCCACCAACCAGTTCATGCAGGCTGGCGTGCTGGGCATGCTCTGCTTTGCCGCCGCATTGGGCGTGCAGGCACTCAGCCGCAAACTGGTCACCAGCGAACAACTGCTGCAGCAACAGGCGTCCACGGTAGCCAACCTTGAAGCGCTCAACGCGGCCATCATCGAACGCATGCGCACCGGTATTCTCGTACTTGACAAGGATTTTCGCATACTGCAATTCAACCAGGCCGCACTCAACATGCTGGAAAGCCGCGACCTGTCCAACATCCTGCTGCGCGACTATTATCCCGCGCTAATCCTGGCCTACGAACACTGGCAAAAAAACCCGGCCATTACCCCGCCGTCCCTGCAGTTTTCCGCACAAAGCCCGCAAATGCAGCCCGGTTTTGTCATCCACCGCATGGCGCGCGAAACCCAGCTGCTGGTGTTTCTGGAAGACACCCGCTATTACAACCAGCAAGCCCAGCAACTCAAGCTGGCCTCGCTCGGACGGCTGGCCGCCGGCATTGCCCATGAAATCCGCAACCCGCTGGGCGCCATCAGCCACGCCGCCCAGCTACTGGGCGAATCGGAAACCCTCGACCGTGCCGACCAGCGCCTAAGCCAGATCATCCAGGAACAAAGCCACCGGCTTAACCATGTGATCGAAAACGTGCTGCAACTCTCGCGCCAGCAAAAACCCGAGCCCCAGCTGCTGGACCTCAAATACTGGGTACACCGCTACACCAACGCCTACCGCGAAAGCAGCCAGCCCGGCCACATCCTCAAGCTGCAGGTCAGCGGCAACCACCTCAATACCCGCATGGACCCTTACCAGCTCAACCAGATTCTCGACAACCTGGTAGGCAACGCCATGCGCCATACCGCCCGCCAGGACGGCAAACGCATTGTCGAACTGTCCCTGTTTCGCCACCCCAGCCTGCTGCTGCCGGTGCTGGAAGTACGCGATTACGGCCCCGGCGTACCGGCAGACGAGCAGGATGCGCTGTTCGAGCCGTTCTATACCACCGAAAAACAGGGCACCGGCCTGGGTTTGTATATTTCCCGCGAGCTGTGCGAAGGTAACCAGGCGCGCCTTGACTACATCGACCAGCCCGGTGGCGGCTGCTTCCGCATTACCTTTGCCCACCCGAAAAGCTTTGGTTTACAAAAATGAACACCCAATCCGTCCTGATCATTGATGACGAGTCCGACATCCGCGAGCTGCTCGAAATCACCCTGATGCGCATGGGGCTGGAAACAACCAGCGCCAGCAACGCTACCGAAGCCTATGCCGCGCTGGAACTGCAACCCTATGACCTGTGCCTGACCGATATGCGCCTGCCAGACGGCAACGGGCTGGACATCATCGAATACGCCCAGCGCAATTTTCCACGCATGCCCATTGCCATGATCACCGCCTACGGCTGCATCGAAACCGCCACCCGCGCCCTTAAGGCCGGCGCCTTCGACTTCATCACCAAGCCGATGGACCTCAAGCGCCTGCGCGAACTGGTACACAATGCCCTGCAGCAATCCGCCACCAGCACACCTACAGATCAGGACGAGGGTCCGCTGGTGGGCCAGTCGCGCCCCATGCAGCTGCTGCGCCAGCAAATTCACAAGCTGGCACACAGCCAGGCCCCCGTACACATCAGCGGCGAGTCCGGCACCGGCAAAGAAGTGGTAGCCCGTGAAATCCACCGCCTGGGCAACCGCTCCAGCCAGCCTTTTGTGCCAGTCAACTGTGGAGCCATTCCGGCCGAGCTGATGGAAAGCGAGTTTTTCGGCCATAAAAAAGGCAGCTTCACCGGTGCCCACGACAACAAGCCCGGCCTGTTCCAGGCCGCCCATGGCGGCAGCCTGTTTCTCGACGAAGTGGCCGACCTGCCGCTGCACATGCAGGTCAAGCTGCTGCGTGCACTGCAGGAAAAAAGTATCCGTCCGGTGGGCAGCCAGCAGGAATACCCGGTGGATGTCCGCATTCTTAGCGCCACGCACAAGGATCTGGCCGCCGAAGTTGCCTCCGGCCGCTTCCGCCAGGACCTTTACTACCGGCTCAACGTCATCGAGGTTCGCGTGCCCGCCCTGCGCGAGCGCGGTGACGACATCATCCAGCTCGCCCGGCTGTTTTTACAGCGATTGTGCCAGGGCCAGCCAGCGGTACAACTCAGCCAGGCCGCGCTGGACAAACTGTGCCAGCACAGCTTTCCGGGCAACGTGCGCGAACTGGAAAACCTGCTCGAGCGGGCCTACACCCTGTGCGAGCACAGCCTGATCCAGCCCACCGACCTGCAGCTGCAAGTGGTCGCCAGCACATCCCCGGCACCCACGGCGGCAGCCGGTTTCACCGATACTGTCACGACAGGCCTGCCACGCGCCGAACAGCTGGTTCAGGTCGAGCGCAGCCTGATAAACCGCGTATTGCAACAGGTACAGGGCGACCAGGACGCAGCCGCCAGACAACTGGGCCTGAGCCTGCGCTCGCTGCGCTACCGCATGAAAACCCTGGGCATCAATTAAGGAGCCGGCATGGCACGCCATGATTTTCGCTACACCCTGTTTAACCCGCAACACACACTGACCGAATGCCGCCCGCTGGCTCCCGGCCGCTATCAGGTCACCGGCAACGGCGGCCACATCCAGCCCGGCGACACCCTGGTAGTCAGCCTGAAAGGCAGCAAAGACCTGAGCATGGAGCTGGCGGTTAAAAGCGTGCGCCACCTGATCAACCCGCCCGGCCAGTGGACCGCCACCGCCAGCGGACCGGCCTTCAAGGAACTGGCCATCCACAGCTGGCAGGTGCAGTGCGACGGCTGTGGTGTACAGCTACAACTTGAATTTGCGGTGGACGCCAGTCTGGGCAAAGCCGCCGAGGTACCGGCCGCCGAAGCCCGCCTGCAGGAACTTGGCTGGATCAACCGGGACGGCCGTCATCTGTGCCGTTCATGCAAACACAGCGAGGCCTGACATGCGCCTGGTTTTTGTAGCCAGCCTGGCGCTATTGGCCAGCGCCTGCCAGCTGTTGCCTGCCAAGCAAAACAGCCTGAAAACCGGCCAGCACTACCGGGTGGAATGGATTGGCGAGCGGCCACTGATTGACCGCAGCTACCTGAGCCTGACCCTGGGCCAGGACGGCAAAGCCTTTGGCCATGCCGGCTGCAATCGCTGGTTTGGCGACTACCAGCTTGTCGGCAATCAGTTGCATATCGATCGCATTGCCACCACCCGCAAACGCTGCGCCCCCTCGCTGATGGAACAGGAAAACCGCTATCTGGCCGCCCTGCCCGAGGTGGTGCGCTGGGACTTTTCCGACACCGGCCAGCTGCAGCTGTGGCCGGCCAGTGGTGCCGCCATCCGCCTGTGGGCCGAACCGGCACCCGCCGACGAACTGGAGTAACCCATGACCAACAACCTGGCCAGCCTGCTGGAATTTTTGCAGGCATCCCCCACCCCCTTTCACGCCACTACCGAACTGGCCCGTCGCCTGCAGGCCGCCGGCTTTGAGGCGCTGGACGAACGTGCTGCCTGGCAACTGCACAGCGGCGGGCGCTACTACGTGACCCGCAACGACTCCTCGATCATTGCCTGGACCATGGGCCAGCAGGAGCTGGCCGAACATGGCCTGCGCCTGATTGGTGCGCACACCGACAGCCCCTGCCTCAAGGTCAAGCCCCAGCCGGAACTGGAAAAAAAGGGCTACTGGCAACTGGGTGTGGAAGTCTACGGCGGCGCGCTGCTGTCGCCCTGGTTTGACCGCGACCTGTCACTGGCTGGCCGGGTCACCTACAGCCAGAATGGCCAGCTGCACAGCAAGCTGGTCAACTTTCAGGCCCCCATTGCCGTCATCCCCAGCCTGGCCATCCACCTTAACCGTGAGGCCAACAAGGGCTGGGAAATCAACCGCCAGACCGAGCTGCCGCCAGTGCTGGGCCAGCTCAATGACGACACCCACCAGGATCTGCGCGCCCTGCTGGCCATGCAACTACACAACGAACACGGCCTGAACAACCTGCAGGTGCTGGATTACGAGTTGTGCTTTTACGACACCCAGCCGCCGGCGCTGATTGGCCTGCAACAGGACTTTATTGCCAGCGCCCGGCTCGACAACCTGCTGTCCTGCCATGCCGGGCTACAGGCGCTGCTCAATGCCAACGACCAGCACGCCTGCGTGCTGGTGTGTACCGACCACGAAGAAGTCGGCTCGGCCTCGGCCTGTGGTGCCGACGGCCCCTTTCTGGAACAGGTGCTGCGTCGCGTCGTCAACGGCAGCGAAGAAGACTTCACCCGCGCCATCCAGCACTCGCTGCTGATCTCCGCCGACAACGCCCACGGCGTCCACCCCAACTACGCCGACAAGCACGACGGCAACCACGGCCCGCTGCTCAACCAGGGGCCGGTGATCAAGGTCAACAGCAACCAGCGCTACGCCACCAGCAGCGAAACCGCCGGCCTGTTCCGCCACCTATGCCAGCAAGCCAGCGTACCGGTGCAAAGCTTTGTGACCCGCAGCGATATGGGTTGTGGCTCCACCATCGGCCCCATCACCGCCAGCCAGCTGGGCGTGCCCACCATCGACATCGGCGTCCCCACCTTTGCCATGCACTCCATCCGCGAACTGGCCGGCAGCCGGGATGTGGATTATCTGGTCAAGGCGCTGACGGCGTTTTATAACCAGGACTGAGCAAGCAAGCGACACTTAACCGGTGGTGCCCTGCGGTAACAACCATTAAGGCCTGTAACCGCACAGGGCACCCCGTTAAGCAGCCCATAAATGGGCACGCCACAGACACAAAAAACCCGGCAACCAGTGCCGGGTTTTTATTCGCTTGTCGCTATCAGTTGCCGTAAACCGGGAACTGGGCGCACACGGCTTTCACCTTCTCGCGCACGGCCGCTTCAACGGCTTCGTCGCCCAGGTTGTCGAGGATGTCGCACATCCAGCCAGCCAGGTCACGGCACTGCTCTTCCTTGAAGCCACGGGTCGTTACCGCCGGCGTACCAACACGGATACCGGAAGTTACAAACGGTGAACGCGGATCGTTCGGCACCGAGTTTTTGTTCACGGTGATGAATGCACGACCCAGCGCGGCATCGGCATCCTTACCAGTGATGTCCTGCTTGATCAGCGACACCAGGAACAGGTGGTTGTAGGTGCTGCCGGAAACCACGTCATAACCGCGCTCCATAAATACCTGCACCATGGTCTGGGCGTTTTTCAGTACCTGCTGCTGGTAGGTTTTAAACTCGGGTTGCAGGGCTTCTTTAAAGCAGATCGCCTTACCTGCAATCACGTGCTCCAGCGGACCACCCTGGGCACCGGGGAATACGGCGGAGTTGAGTTTCTTCTCGATTTCTTCGTTGGCACGCGCCAGAATCAGGCCGCCACGCGGGCCACGCAGGGTTTTGTGGGTGGTGGTGGTGACTACGTCGGCGTAAGGCACCGGGTTCGGGTAGATACCGGCGGCAACCAGACCGGCCACGTGTGCCATATCGACAAACAGGTAAGCGCCAACCTTGTCGGCGATTTCACGGAAACGCGGGAAATCCAGTACCTGTGAATAGGCAGAGAAGCCGGCCACGATCATTTTCGGCTTGTGCTCAACAGCCAGACGCTCGACTTCGTCATAGTCGATTACGCCCTGCTCGTTAATGCCGTACTGCACGGCGTTGTACAGCTTGCCGGAGGAGCTAACGCTGGCACCGTGGGTCAGGTGACCGCCGTGAGCCAGGCTCATGCCCAGAATGGTGTCGCCAGCACTAAGCAGCGCCAGATAAACGGCAGAGTTGGCCTGTGAACCGGCATGCGGTTGTACGTTGGCGTAGTCGGCACCAAATAGCTCCTTGGCGCGGTCAATCGCCATTTGCTCGATGATGTCAACGTATTCGCAGCCGCCGTAGTAACGCTTGCCGGGATAGCCTTCGGCGTACTTGTTGGTCAGCACGCTGCCCTGGGCTTCCATCACTGCCGGGCTGGTGTAGTTTTCTGAAGCAATCAGCTCAATGTGCTCTTCCTGACGCTGGGCTTCCTGCTGCATGGCGGCAAACAGGTCTGGATCGTACTGGGCAATGGTCACTTTACGACTAAACATGGCGGTCCTCTAAGGATGACAAGGCTGTGCACGGCAGGGCTGTGCGCACAATGACAAAGAACGGGATTCTACCTGAATTAAACAACTCTGGCACTTGAAAGGCGCTCAGGCGCACGGCGAATTTTACTCAGGTCGCCGCAACGGCAGCAAATGGTTGAGCGTGGTCTTGAGCCGCATGGGCTTGACCGGCTTGTGCATCAGCGTATGGCCCAGCGTGCGCATCTCCTGCTTGAGTTCGTTGCTGTAGTTGGCGGTGATCATCAGCGCCGGAACCGGTTGCACAAGCCTGGCGTTGATACGGGCAATCGCACTGACGCCGTCCACATCATCATCCAGGTGATAATCCACAATCAGCACATCCACCGGCCGGCAGAACTGGTATGTTTTTTCAGCCAGATCCTGTTCTGACAAGGCGGTGATGACATCGCAACCCCAGCCCTCCAGCAGCTTCTGCATGGCCTGGCAAATGGCCCGGTCATTGTCCAGCACCCAGATGCGTGCCCCCTGCAGGCGCTCCATGGGCTGCAACGGATACTCTACTTCTGCCTGATGGACCAGCTCGTCGTGTCGGGCCAGCGGCACCTCGATAGCAAACAGCGAGCCATGCCCGGGCCGCGACACGACACAAATCCGGTGCTGCAGGATGCGGGTGATCTTGTCGACAATCGCCAGCCCAAGCCCCAGTCCGCGGTCCTGGCGATTGTTGTCGCCACGCTTGAACTCCTGAAAAATCTCCTGCTGCTTGTCCTCGGCAATGCCCGGCCCGGTATCCCAGACACCAATCCGTAGGGTGCGCCCCTGCCGGCGGCAACCCAGCACAATGCGCCCGCCCAACTCGGTGTAGCGGATGGCATTGCTGAGAAAGTTGCGCAGCACCCGCGCCAGCAGGTGAATATCGCTTTTTACCAGCGCCGAACTGGCGACAAAATCCAGCCGCAAGCCCAGGCTTCTGGCCTGCTGCCGATATTCCACCGCCAGGTTGTCCAGCAGCTCGGCAACAGCAAACACGCCGATATCGGGCGTAATCACGCCGGCATCCAGCTTGGAAATATCCACCAGCGTGCCCAGCAGGTTTTCCACATCATCCAGCGAATTGGAGATGTTTTTCAGGGTTTGCCGGGCCGGCTGGCTACACGCATCTTCTTCAATCAGCGCGCCGGTGAACAGGCGGGCCGCGTTGAGCGGTTGCAGCAGGTCATGGCTGACGGCCGCCAGAAACTTGGTTTTCGACAGGTTGGCCGCATCGGCCTGATGGGTTGCCTCGCGCCAGCGGGCTTCGGCCTGGCGGCGTTCTTCCACTTCACACACCAGCTGGGCATTGAGTTCGGTCAATTCCTGGGTGCGCTCGCGCACCCGTTCTTCAAGGTGCTGATACGCCTGGTGCAGGGCTTCGGCGCTTTTGCGCCGTTCGGTAATATCCTTGACCATGACAAAGATGCCGTCCACGCTGCCGTCCGCCAGCCGGTTGGGTACATAGGAGCGCTGCATATAGCAGGTTTTACCGCGCACACAGCATTCCGCCACTTCAAAGGTCAGGGTTTCACCCTCCAGCGCACGGCTGATATAGGGCTGCAGACGCTGAAAGTGCTCGGCGCTGTGGGCAGCGCTCAGGTTCTGGCCCAGCGCGCTGTTGTGCGGCCAGTTGTACCACTGCTCGTACACCTTGTTGGTAAAGCTGTAGGTAAAATCATTGCGCACGTAGGCAATCATCGCCGGCACATGGTCGGTAATGGTGCGGATCCAGTGTTCGCTGGCGCGCAGGGCCTCGGCATGCCGGTGCCGCTCGGTCATGTCACTGAGGGTATAGACGCTGGAGCCGTCGGCCAGCACATGCAGGCGCATTTCCAGCACGCGGCCATCCTGCAACTGCTGCTCGCGGGTCAGGCCGCGGCGCGGCGAATCCTCGCGACTCAACTCCGGCAACAGGCTGTCCTGCATCAGCCGGGCAAAGGATACGGCCCCCGGATAGCCGCCGCCAATGCCGGCCAGCTGCAGAAAACGGTAATTGCATAGTTCCAGTATGCCGCTGGCGCTGACCAGCGCCACGCCTTGCGAAAGGTTGTCTACCGTTTGCTGCAAAAGTCTGGTTTTTTGCGCCAGTTCGCGCTCGCGACGCCGGGTTTCACGCAGTTTGAGATCGGTAATGTCGGCATAGACCACCACCAGTCCGCCCTCCAGCGTGGGACGTTCGGTGACTTGCAGCCAGCGGCCATTGCTCAGGCGGTACACCACCTGCTCCGTGCTGGTGCGCAGTTTTTCCGCTATCAGGCCGCTGTCGGCGATGGCCCGGTTGAGGCAGTCGATGCTCATGTGCGGGCTGACCTGTAGCGCGCTTTGCTGCCAGAAGTTCTCGAAATGGCGGTTATACAGCACAATGTTGCGCTGCCCGTCAAACAGCACAAAGCCGTCACTGATGCTCTCAATGGCATCCACCAGATGCTGGTGGGCCACCTGCGCCTGATGGCTGGCGCGGGTCAGCAGTGCGTTGCTGGTTTTCAGCTCCTGCAGGGCATCACTGAGGGCGTCGGTGCGCTCGCGCACCTGTTCGGCCAGCACCACCGAGTGCTTGAAGGACGCATAGGCTTCGGACTGATACGAGCGGCCAGATTCCACCCGCTCGATCAGGGCGGCATTGATGCGTTTGAGCCGGTAGTTTTCCAGCCTGAGCTGCTCAAGGCTGGCGGCGCTGTCGTCATCACCGGGAATCAGGATGCTGTCCAATCGCCACTCCGGTAAAGGTCTGGTTAATGTGCATTCCATTGAATTGTTCGCCATAGGTGTTGAAGCCGGTCACGCGATAGTGTTTAAGGATGGCAGCCACCTGCTGCTGCTCGCCCCGCCCTTCTGCCTCCATGCGCCGCAAAAAACAGTCGCAGCCCAGGGTCAGCAACTCGTGGCCCAGACGCTGATGCAAGCCGGCAAATAGCTGGTGCAGGTTGTCCTGCAGCGAGGCAGGGCGCATCAGGGTCAGTACGATGCCGTTTTCCACCGCACAGTAAAACGTCAGGCTGTGGTCGCTGTTGGCCTGCTGGATGGAGCGCGGATAAAAATGCCGCCCCATGCGCACCGCCAGCGGGTTGCTGGCAAAGCGGTACATGTCCAGTTCTTCCAGGGTGCAGCCAATGGCGCGGGCATAGGCCAGTGCCGCCGGCTCGGCGTTCAGCTCCAGGATGCGCCGCGAGCTGCTGTCCACGCCGGTTACCACCAGTTTGTCGGCGGTAGGCTCAAGGTGATGGGTGGTAAATACCTCAAAATCCAGCGCCGTGTTGAACAGCACCACTACGGCGGCATTGCTGTAAAAATGGCCGCCGTAATACACCGAAGTCAGGCTGAGCTGGTTGTCGTCCGCTGCCGAGCCGCCAAAATGAGGAACGCCGCCCAGTGCTGCGCTCAGGGCGGCCAGCACCACTTCTTCACGGTTGGACAGGCCATCAAGCAGGGTTAGCGCAAAGCTGTGTCCCTTGATGGGCACACGGGCCTTTTCACGGCAGGTACGCACCAGGCCATCCACCAGTTCCTGGGCATCCTGCAGGCTGAAACGCTCCATGCGGTCAATCAGCACGCTGGCCGTAGTAAAACTGTCGGCGGCAAAGCCCAGCGCGGTAATGCTGCTGCGCTCATAGCCGGCCGTGCTGATTTCGCCGGCCGTGGTGCAGCCCACAACCTGCATCTGGCCAAAGCGCGCCTGCATGGCTGCCGACAACCGCTCAAGGTCATATTCAGCCGAGCAAAAAAACAGTACCAGACTTAGCGGCCGGCCCTGTAGCTGGCCAGCCAGCTCCTGCGCCGCCAGGCATGCATCCGGATTGCGGCTGACCGCCGTAAAAACTGCCGTACTCGCCGGCTGTCCGGCAACTGCCTGCTCTTCAATACATACCTGCATGCAAGCCCCTCCCGTGTGTGCACCTGGGCACCATGATACAAAGCCGCCACGCCGCACCCCATTACACTTGAGCGCAAGGCATCTGCTTCCAAAGTAGCAGTTGGCGTCCCGCATAAAAAAACCGGAACCCTTGCGGGCTCCGGTCAAGCAGGTGTTCAACCATCAGAAGATGTACAGCAGGGGTGTTACCAGGTCAGCACGGCACCCAGCGCCATGGTTTTGGTTTTTTCGTCCACAGCACGGACGCCCTTGCGGCCATCAATATCAAACTGGTTGTATTCGGCAACCAGGGTCAGGTTGTCATTGATGGTACGGAAGTAGGCCACGCCACGGGTTTTGTAGTCGGCAGCCGTGCCCAGTACGTTACCGTCATCACGGGTACGGCCATGGCTAAGGGCAACACGGTTGGCACCAAACTTATACGAGCCCTGCAGCAGGTAGCCACGGCTGTCCATATCACGCAGGTTGGCCTTGCCCGGGTTATTGGTAAACAGCGAGTGGATGCCCTTGGCCTTGAAACCGGAAGCCGTCAGGGACGCGCCGCCATATTTAACCTGGACGCCGTAGCCCACGCCCTTGGAACGCAGCTTGCTGGACTGGTTATCGCCGGCAATATCGCTGCGGTCGGTGTTGCTGGACGTCTGGTGCATGCCGTTTACCCAGCTATGAATCTTGGTGTCGCCCAGATCAACCTGGTAGGTAACTTCGGTCTCGAAGCGCGGGTTTTTCTGGTAGGCCTTGCCCAGGTCATTACCGGCAGCATCTTTGCGGGTGGTGGTGTTGGACGGATCCATGATACCCACGGCAACACGGAAGCCGTTCATGACGGGCGAGCGATAGGTAATCTGGGCATTGGGGAAGGCATAGGGATAACCGGTGCCGATATTGCCAAACGAAACACCGGCACCATCCACCAGCGCCAGGGTATCGCTGACCTGGCCATAGCTGGTCAGAAACTCGTCAAGGAAAATGTTGGAACGGGCAAACAGGCCGAAGTCCTTACCGATCAGAACCTCGCCCCAGTCGCTGGCTACAGTGCCGTAAAACTGACGGACATCGATGTCGGTACCGGTACCGTTATCATCACTGTCGTTGATGGTGACCCAGAACGAGGCACGTCCGCCCAGCTTGAGATCGCCAGCCTGTTTGCTCATGTTGAAGCCAATGTAGTTGGGCAAAAAGCCCATTTTGACGCGGCTCTGGCGACGGTCAAAGTTGTCACCGGCACGGTTGACCTTGCTGTTGACATAAAACGCGTTGATGTAGCCGTCGGTGGCAAAGGTGGTGTCGTCGTTGTCGTAGAGTACGATTTCGGCAGAGGCCGTCTGGCTCACTCCGGCAACCGCCGCGGCCAGCGCCAGCGGTGCAAAGATACGTTTGGCAAGTTTATTGTTGTTCATGTCTCTCTCCGTTGCATTAAACGACCGGTGATCCCGGCCGCGTCGGAGGAGATTATTGAAATTACCGCCGCAGACCGAAACGGCGTCTTGGTCGCGATTTGGCCCGCCTTTGTGCGGATAATCCATGGCACGACACCACCATGGGCTTTGGTCGCGCTACCCGGTACTTTGGTGGCGCAGCCATTCATGCACCCGCTTTCCGGCAGCAAAAGCCAGTCAGCCAGAGCACAAAAACAAAGATCCAAAACGACACTTACCCGGTCAGGACCGGGTAAGTGGGTGGTCTGCTGATCAGGCGCGACGGCGCACCATGGCAGGCTTCAGAAACCGCAAAATCGACAACAGGCTAATGCCTTCTCTGCGGCCCTGCCTTTCAGGATCCGGGCTGGTTGCTCAGCACCAGCCAGCTACGGTTATCCCCGACCTGCTGCAGCGCCGCCACAATCGCTGGCCGGTCCGGCCACTCCAGCCAGGATTCCGGTGTGTTTGCTAGCGAAAGATAGCCACTGGCCTGCCAGGCCTCAAAACACCACTGTCCCAGACTTTCCAGCGGCTGGCGGCCCTGTGTCAGTGCCAGACGAAAGTCCTGTACGGCATCCTCCAGCTGGCACGGCTGCAGGCCGGCCAGTGCATCGTCAAGCGCCTGTTGCAAAGCTTCCAGCAATACCTGCGAGGTCACACTCGACGACTGGCTAGCCAGCACCAGGCCGCCCTGGTCACTTTCGTGGTACGGAAGGGCAAAGGCCGCATAACACAGGCCGTCACGGCTGCGCAGCTGCTGTTGCAGCGGCCCCTGCAACAGGGGAGCCAGCAACTGGAACAGCAAGCCCTGCACCGGCCCCGTCGCCGGTATCAAAACCACCAGCAGGGCTTCTGCCACCTGGTTAATGCCCTTGCTGACATGCCGCCAGACCGGCTCACTTGCCGTCCGAGCCGCCCCGCTGCGACAAACAGCCGGTGTCTGCGACCCTCCCGCACCCGGTGCACCGCCCCCCAGCCACAACAGCCGGCTGCCTCCAGAGCCTAGCCTGCCCGTCCACGGTCCCGTGGCCGGTGGTGCCAGTTGCAGCGGTAACTGCTCCAGCAACTGCCGCAAAGCAAAGGATGCCGTAGACTGCGGATAGTCTGGCTGCAGCGGCAAGTCTTTCTGTAACCACGCACGGCAGTCAGCCAGGGCCGCAGCCAGGCAATCGGCCGGACCGGACAGGCGCAAATACAGCCAGTCCCGCATGACTTGCCATTGAAAACCAACGCCGTGCCAGCTCCA
This sequence comes from Gammaproteobacteria bacterium, assembly GCA_012728415.1. Classification (GTDB taxonomy): domain Bacteria; phylum Pseudomonadota; class Gammaproteobacteria; order Pseudomonadales; family Pseudomonadaceae; genus Thiopseudomonas. The sequence goes on along the minus strand of JAAYFD010000058.1, from coordinate 27,404 downwards.
CGCCCTGCTCCGCTCATCCAGACGCTGCCGCGCCGCCATCAGTGCCCGGCGCGGGTCGGCCGTCGGCCAGCCCATGTAGCACAGCGCACGATCCTCCGGCCAGCCCGCCGGACAAACCCGGGTAACCGGCAGGTCGTCAACCGGCCGGTGTTGCCCCAGGCACTGCTGCAAACCGGGCTCCACCACAAACCGTACCGGCCGCGGTAATACTGCAGGCGCGGCGGCCACCTGAAGCCGCTCGATGCACAACAGCAAACCCTGGTCAAAGCGGCCCTGCACCGGCCGCTCGCCCCACTCGACCCAGCCGCAGTGCCCCTTGCGCAACGACGCTTGCAAACAACGCAAGCCGGCACGGGCCGCATCCGGCGTACACGACTGCAAGCGTTGCTGCACCCGCTCCAGCGGCGATGCCATACTCCAGCGATGCCGACCGGCCTGCTCCACATACAGGCGGCCTGCATCCGACTCCAGCCAGGGCAGCCACTGCTCCAGCCAGGCCATCAGCAACGCCAGAATCCCGGGCTGCTGCTCCAGGGTGCAGCTCTGCCAGTGCAAAGTCAGCACTGACTGGTCGCCACACCTGTAAGGAACAGACAGCTCTACCCCGGTGCAGCCGGCATGCTCCCGTACCTGTCCGGTAAAACTGCCGGTTGCCTGCTCGGCAAACGCCTGCTGCAGCCAGTCGGCCACCAGCGGCAAACCTGCTCCGCCCTCTGCAAAAGCAATATGCAACAACAGCCCCTGTCCTGCATCCTGTAACAGCATGCGGGCGCACTGGTTATGCATCAAGAGCGGAGGGGGCAGCACGGCAGGCTGGCGCTGCTGTACCAGCAAAGGCTGCAATGCCTGCAGCACGGCGTTTTGCCAGTCAGCCCAGGCACCGGACACCGACAGGACAATATGCAGCGGGCTCCGGCAATAGGCCCGCTGATGAAAAGCCTGCAGGCCCGGCAAAAAATCCGGCTGCGTTACCGGCAGGGTGTCTTTATTGCCGGCCAAAAATCTCTGCAAGGGATGGCAGCCATCCAGCATCGCGGCCACACTGGCGCCCAGCGCTACCCGTGGCGAGCGCGCCATCATGCGGTACTCCTGCTCCAGCACCTCGCGCTCGCCTGCCAGACTGTCCGGCTCCAGCAGCGGATACACCAGCATGTCGGCCAGCCGCTCAAGGCAGGACAAAAAATGCCCTGCCGCCGTCTCGAAATGAAACAGGGTGTGCCGTGCGGCCGTTTGGGCATTGACCTTGCCACCGCTGCGCTGCACCCGTGCCATCAGGCCATCGTCCGCTGCGAAGGAACGGCTGCCACGAAATACCATATGCTCAAGAAAGTGGGCAGCCCCGGGCCAGGCAACCGGCTCGTCATGACTGCCTGAAGACAGGCTCAAAGCCAGTGCACAAGGCTCGCTGGGCGAGGTTTCCAGCACCTCCAGCAGCACACAGGGTGCCAGCTGCAAGCGCACCGGCTCCGGCATTTCATGGTGTGTCATGGGCAGCTCCGTCGTCTGTTATCTGCGCACCTTCCAGGATTTGCACGGCGCGGGCAATGCCACCTTGGAGCCGTTTACCCGTACCGAAGGCGTACACCTAGAAACTGGACAACCGCTGGCTAAGAATTGCGCGCAATTTGCTGGGTCTTACCGACTTGTTCAGCACCGGCACCTTGAGCTGCTGGCGCAGCTGTGCCTGTTCATCGGCCTGGTCGGCCGTCACCAGTACCGCCGGTATTTCTGCCGCAAAGTAACGACGCAGACCGGCCACCACCTCGAGGCCGTTACAGCCGTCGTCCAGGTGCAGGTCGGCCAGAATGATATCCGGCGGCAGCGCGTCCAGCGCCAGTATGGCCTCGTCAAGCGTAGCCGCCACCACGACCTCGCACTCCCACTGGCCCAGCAGCGCCGCCATGCTCAGCAAGATATCGGGCTCATTATCCACCACCAGAATGCGCCGTCCCTGCAGCGGATTGAGCGCCGGGCTCGACACAGCGGCCACCGGGCTGGCCACCTGCTGTGGTGCCTGCGCCAGCGGCAACTCGACACTGAAACAGGAACCACGCCCCGGCCGAGAGCGTACCTGGATGCGCGCCTCCATCAGTCCGGCAATGCGCTCGACAATCGCCAGCCCCAGCCCGACGCCCTTGCGCACGCCGTTCTGCACCTTGCCAAACTGGCGAAACTCCTGAAATGCCGCACCCAGCTGCTCCGGGCTCAGGCCCACGCCGGTATCCCACACCTCCAGCCGCACCCGCTGCCCTTCTTTGCGTACACCCAGCAAAATCCGCCCCTGGCGGGTGTAGCGGCAGGCGTTGCTGACAAAATTACGCATGATACGCATCAAGAGGTGACAATCCGCCCGTACATGCAGGCGGCTGATAAAAGCATCCAGCCGCAACCCCGACTGGCGGGCTACCGGCTCGAATTCCGACAGCAGGCTTTCATAAAGCGCTGCCAGCGAACAGGTGCCAATCTCGGCCGTAACCGCATCCTGGTCAAGCCGGGCAATATCCAGCAAGTCCTTGAGCAGATCTTCGGCCCCCTCCAGCGCCAGATGGGCGCGCTGTACCAGGTGCCGGTCTTCACCCAGCAAGGGGCGTTCCTGCAGGGTAGAAATCAGCAATCGCGCCGCATTCAGCGGCTGCAGCAGATCATGGCTGGCAGCAGCCAGGTATTTGTCCTTGCTGCGATTGGCCGCCTCGGCTGCGTCACGGGCTTCGCGCAGGGCCTGCTCGACCTGCTCGCGCTGCCTGACCTGCTGCTGTAAATGCAGGTTGCTGTCATGCAGCGCCGCCGTGCGTTCATTGACCCGCTGTTCCAGCTCCTGATTAAGCTGCAACAACCGCAACTGGGCCCTCTTGCGCTCGGTAATATTGGCAACAAACCCCTCCACCAGCCCCCGCTCATCGGTATTGAGGAAGATATTGATCAGGACATCAATGTCGGCACCGTCACGGGTACGCATTCGTGTTTCATAGCCCAGCAGACTGCCGCGACTCATCAGCATGCTATTGATGCGGTCCAGTTCACTGCGTCCGCCAACAAATACCCGCTCGCCTATCTGGTCATCCTCGGCCAGCAGCTGGTCAACACTGTCGTAGCCCAGCAGCGCCAGCATGGCCGGATTGGCCGCACGAAAACCGCCACCAGCAAACGCCTGGAACACGCCATAATTGGCATGCTCAAACAGCCACTTATACCGGTTGCGTTCACGCTCCAGCTGTTTCAGCTGTTCCAGCAACTCGGGGTAATGACTTTTACGCGAAGACTGCTCGCTCAGCCCCAGCAGGCCGGTCAGCAACTGCTCAGAGTGCTTCGCCATAAACCACTTCGATGTCACGCTGATTCGACTTGCGCGGATTGGTCAGGATGCAGGGATCACTCATGGCATGACCCGCCAGCAAGGCAAGGTCGCTGCCACGCACGCCGTGCCTGGCCAGGGTATCATGAAAGCCCACTGCCTGCTTGAGCTCACCAAGATGGCGGATCAGCGCCGCGCGCACCTGTTCCGAAGTTAGCCCGCGGCAATCAATGCCCAGCGTCTGGGCAATCACCTTGAAACGCTCGGGAGCCGCCGAAAAATTGAATGCCACCACATGCTCGACCAGCGCGGCGTTGCACAGGCCATGGGGCAAATCAAGAAAACCGCCCAGACTGTGCGACATGGCATGCACCGCACCCAGGATTGCATTGGAAAACGCCAGCCCCGCCTGCATGCTGCCCAGCATCACCTTTTCTCGCAGGGCAATGTCCTGCGGGCTGGCAATCATGGGCACCAGATGCTCGTTGAGCAGGCGCATGGCCTCCAGTGCATGGGTGTCGGTCAACGGGCCGCTGCCAATGGATACAAAGGCTTCCAGTGCGTGCACCAGCGCATCAATGCCGGTACAGGCGGCCAGAAAAGGGTCCATGGTCAGGGTGGTTTCCGGATCGATCAGCGAGACATCCGGCACCACCGCCTTGCTGACGATGGAAAACTTGACCCGTTCGGTCTGGTTGGAAATGATCACAAACTGCGACACATCGGCAGAGGTGCCGGCGGTGGTTGGAATCAGCACCAGCGGCGGGCTGGGAATGCGGATGGTATCCACCCCTTCAAATTCCAGAATGCTGCGCCCGTGCGCGGCCACAATGCCGATGGCCTTGGCACAGTCCATCGGACTGCCGCCACCGATGGCAACAATGGCCGTACAGCCGTGCAGGCGGTACTCTTCCGCGCCGCGCATTACCTCTTCGACGCGCGGATTGGGCGATACAGCGCTAAACAGGTGATGCTCCACCCCCTGCTCCCGCAAGCTGCGGATGACGTCATCCGTCCAGCCCGCCGCCATTACGCCAGGGTCGGACACCACCAGTGCCTTGCGTGCTCCAAAGCCGCTGACAAAACTGCCTGCCCGGTGACGGCAGCCCGTACCGAAGACAATTTCAGGTGAAACAAACTTGCGTACCAGACCCAGGTGGTCAGACATATTCAACTCTTTATGTAACTGATATAAATCAAAAAACCTGCCTTAGCATAAAGAAAAAAAGCCATTTTGGTAACTAGCCAAGGGTCTAGCCACACAGCCCATCGTTCCCTTATCGCATGCCCGTCACAAAACAGTACCCGGGTGCCACCTGCAGACTCCACAAGCCCTGCTTCCACAGTCAGGCCATGACACTGCCACCACCGAACCGCTACCAAAGGACCAATTTTAGAGCCTTTGAGACTATTCACCGATCCACCGCATCTGCCTATCATCGAAACCAGCCCCCACAGCCCGACGCTGCGGGAGACCGACCAAAACAAGAGGCAAGTAATCATGATCTACGCACAACCCGGTACTCCAGGCGCACTGCTCACCGTTAAACCCCGTTATGGCAACTACATCGGCGGCCAGTTTGTTCCGCCGGTCAACGGCAACCACTTCACCAACACCACGCCGGTGACCGGTGCAGTCTGTGGCGAATTTCCCCGTTCCGACGCCGATGACGTCAACCTGGCGCTGGACGCCGCCCACGCCGCAGCAAAAAGCTGGGGCAAAACTTCAGTACAAGACCGCTCCCGCGTTCTGCTGAAAATTGCCGACCGTATTGAAGAAAACCTGGAGCTGCTGGCCGTAGCCGAAACCTGGGACAACGGTAAAGCGGTGCGCGAAACCCTCAACGCCGACATTCCGCTGGCCGCCGACCACTTCCGCTACTTTGCCGGCTGCATCCGCGCCCAGGAAGGCACCGCTGCCGAAATCAACGAAAACACCGCCGCCTACCACTTCCGCGAGCCACTGGGTGTAGTGGGCCAGATCATCCCCTGGAACTTCCCGCTGTTGATGGCCGCCTGGAAACTGGCACCCGCCCTGGCCGCCGGCAACTGCATCGTGCTCAAGCCGGCCGAACAAACCCCCTTCTCCATCACCGTGTTCATGGAAGTAATCGGCGACCTGCTGCCACCAGGCGTACTCAACGTGGTGCATGGCTTTGGCCGCGAAGCCGGCGAAGCCCTGGCCAGCAGCACCCGCATTGCCAAAATCGCCTTTACCGGCTCCACCCCTGTGGGCCGCCACATCATGAAACTGGCCGCCGACAACATCATCCCCAGCACTGTAGAACTGGGTGGCAAGTCGCCCAACATCTACTTTGAAGACATCATGAAGGCCGAGCCCAGCTTTATTGAAAAAGCGGCCGAAGGTCTGGTGCTGGCATTCTTCAACCAGGGCGAAGTTTGCACCTGCCCGTCCCGCTCACTGATCCAGGAATCCATCTACGAGCCGTTCATGGCCGAGGTGATGAAAAAGATCAAGCAAATCAAACGCGGCAACCCGCTGGACACCGAAACCATGGTTGGTGCCCAGGCATCCCAGGCCCAGTTTGACAAGATCATGTCCTACATGAAAGTGGCCGAAGAAGACGGCGCCGAACTGCTGACCGGTGGCCATGCCGAAAAACTGGAAGGCGATCTGGCCAACGGTTACTACGTGCAGCCAACCCTGTTCAAAGGCCACAACAAAATGCGCATCTTCCAGGAAGAAATCTTTGGCCCGGTGGTTGCTGTTGCCACCTTCAAAGACGAAGCCGAAGCGCTGGAAATGGCCAACGACACCGAGTTTGGTTTGGGTGCCGGCGTGTGGACCCGCGACATCAACCTGGCCTACCGCATGGGCCGTGGCATTCAGGCTGGCCGCGTCTGGACCAACTGCTACCACATGTACCCTGCCCACGCCGCCTTCGGTGGTTACAAGAAGTCCGGTGTTGGTCGTGAAACCCACAAGATGATTCTGGATCACTACCAGCAAACCAAAAACCTGCTGGTCAGCTACGACCCCAATCCAATGGGCTTCTTCTAAGCCGAAACGGCCGGCAAGTCGCAATGGCTTGAGCACAAGGGCCACCCCGGCGGGTGGCCCTTGTGCGTTGTCCGTATTTGAAGATGCTGGATGTTCCTGCGCGGCTGCAAAGAAAATATGGTGACACATGGCTGAGCGCGAACACTACTTTGAGCTGTCTGTAACCGGGGCAATAATCCTGTACCCCATTGCCCGATAGCCCTGCTGCCGCTTCTCCCACATTCTGAGCAATGCTGGATGCCCGCTGTCTACAAAATCAATGATTTTCACATCTGTCTTGCTGGCATGTTCACGGTGCAGGCGACCGGCGTACTGTTGCAGCGTGCCCTTCCAGGACACCGGCATGGCCAACACCAGTGTATCTAGCGGTGGGTGGTCAAAGCCTTCGCCAACGAGTTTGCCGGTGGACAAAAGAATGCGCGGCGCATCGGACCGTAATGCGGCAAGCTCTGAAAGTAACGCTTCCCGCTGTTTTCTGGACATGCGGCCATGCAGCACAAACAGGTTGTGCTCCGCCCCTTCCAGCGCCGCTCGAATTTCATGCAGGTGCTCCACACGCTCAGTGAGCACCAGCACTTTGCGTCCCTGTGCAACGGCTCTCGACACCTCGGCAGCAATGGCTGCTGTTCTCCCGTGGTCACTGGCCAGCTGACGAAATACGTCCTGGATACCCGTCTCCTCCGTCGTCGCAATCTGCATATCCCGAAAGCGCGGGATCACTTCGAGATTTTGCGGGGCTCCAGTAGGTCTCGCTGCGGTATATCGCAATGGTCCACATTGCATAAACATAATAGGTTGCAGTCCATCCCGACGAACCGGGGTTGCGGTAAGACCCAGCACAAACCTGGCTTTGGTACGTTTCAGGATGGCATCAAACGATGCCGCCCCAACATGATGGCATTCATCCACTATGATTTGCCCATAGTTTTCCACCAGCGCATTGACTTCGCCTTGCCTGGAAACCGACTGCATAACAGCAATGTCAATCAGACCGCTGGGCTTACGCTTGCCGCCACCGACAATGCCAACCGTACCTTTTCCGATATCTAGAAATACCTGCAGCCGTTCCTGCCATTGCTTGAGCAGCTCAACCCTGTGCACCAGTATCAGTGTATTCACGCTCCGTTTCGCGATAATCGCTGCCGCAGTCACCGTTTTCCCAAAGGCTGTGGGCGCACAGAGCACACCAAAATCGTGATGCTGCATGGCAGCAATCGCAGCTTCCTGATCCAGCCTCAACGTGCCGATAAATGACGCCTCAACAGGCTCACCCGCAAAGCGCTCATCGTGCAATTCACAATCAATGCCGTTATCGGCCAGCAGCTTCAGTACAGCATCCAGACAACCGCGAGGCAAGCCAATGTGCTGCGGGTAATTCTCTGCATTGCCGATCACACGCGGTTTGTTCCACACCGACATGCGCATGGCCTGAGCCTTGTAAAACTCGGGATTCTGAAATGCTGCCAGCCGAATCAGGCGGTTGGCCAAAACCTGCGGCAGCTGTGCTTTTTCAAAGTACAGCTGATTGGCCAGAGTCACTCGCAGTGAAGATGGCATCGTCCCTGCTAACGTTATGTCCAGCTTGCGGCTACGCGCCCATGGGGTTGCCAAATCTTCATCATCAATGAAGGTCACGTCCAGCGGGTGTGCGCTGCCCGCTGCCCGTAAAGTGACCGACTCAATATCTTGCACGGCCATCGGTTCAATTGCGCCAAGAAACGCCCACGGGTCCGGATAGGGTTGCAGATCAGCGTCTACAAACAAGCTGTGGCCATATTTACGCGGTCCTTTCTGCAAGGGCAAAGCAATCAGATTGCCAAAGCCGCCTTTGGGCATCCTGTCCTGGTTCGGAAACAGTCGATCATAAGAGGACAGTTTTAACTGCCGCATACGGGCACAGGTATGGCTGATAAGCGCCGTTCCAAGTCGTCGTGCATCACAGGCAGAAACGCGGCTTTCAAAAAATATCCAGACATGCGCCCCCTTGCCCGAGCGGGAGATTTCCAGTGCAGCCGACACACCCAACTCCTGGCAGGACAGCATAAAAGCTCTCGCATCATCGCGCCATTCAGCCTCATCAAAATCTGCCGCCAGAAAATAACAGTCATCACCTTCCAGCAGCGGGTATACACCAATGGTGTGTTTGCCGGCCAGATGGTTGTATATCACGGCATCAGATAACGGAAGTAGCACGCGGTGCTGGCATTCACTGCACTTGATGCGTGGTTTTTCACAGACACCAGGCCGCCACTCATTGGCGCAGGCCGGCGCATAACCGGACTTGCCTGTGGTTTTGCTTTCCCAGCGCAGTGCAAAGACATCCTCCCGCCCACGAAACAAACGCCGAAACAGCGCTATCTTGTCGGCAGTGGACAAACGGAGCGTATCTTCTGCTGGAACGGCAACAGCCGGTTGCTGCACCCGCCACTCAATACCGTTTGCCTCAAGCAGCGCAATCAATCGGGCATTTTCGGTACGTAATACAGAAAGCTCATTTAGGTCGGCCATGCACGATGCCCCATTGCTTCATGAAGTTCACCCGCTGCGCCGGGATGGCAGCGCGTCAGATGGTCTCCACCTCAAACGCCACAATCTGCCGCTGCTGACTGGAAAACTCCACACCAATCTGGTGAATCGTCTTGCCGGATGCGCGGTATTTGTCGGCGTAGCCTTTGGCCTTGATTTGCTCCAGCGCCCTGCCCTCTGGCAGTTGTTCCACCACTTTGAATTCAAAAATATAGATGTGGCCATCAAAGTCCACGGTCATATCCACTCGTCCGTAATTACTGGCATCTTCGACGGTTACATGCAGACCCAGCGCAGCAAAGTGGCTGTAGAAAATGCTGGCGTAGTGGCCTTCGTACCGGGCAATCGGATTATTGCGATACCAGTCGTGCGGCAGTCCGGCGTAGAGGGATTTGAGGTGAGTGTGCAAACCGCCAAGATCTTTGCGCTGCAATACATCAAGTAAAGCCAACTGATGGCTCTGCGCTTCATTGCGGTTGATACCCAGCACTGGCAGCAGTACGTCATTGAGGCTGCTTTCCACTTCGCGGTTGGGGAAGCCCAGGGAATACAGCCTGAAGCCCGGCAAAGGCTCTTGTACGTCCTTGATGGTGATATAGCCGGTCTGGAACAGCAGAGCTTCGGTGCTGATATCGTTAACATCAAACTGGCTGAGCAGCTGCGCCTTGCTTTGCATGCAATCCAGTTGCGGGGTAAACACGCCGCGCTGCTTCAGCACGTCCACCAAAAAAGTCGGGGTGCCGCTCTCGAACCAGTACGAGCCAAATTCCCTTTTCTGGAATAACAGCAACACATCAAAAGGGTTATAAACCGAAGTGGATTGAGCATTACCCCAGCGATAACCGTTGTACCACTGGCGGATGCGCTCACGTTCCAGCCCCAACAACTCAGGGGCAAATACACTGTCAATATCGGCATCGGTATAGCCGCAGATGGTGCTATACGGAGCATCCAGAGTGATGTCATTAAGGTTGTTCAACCCGGAAAACAGGCTCACTTTACTAAACTTGGACACACCGGTAATCAGCACCAGATGCAGGTAGGGATCAAGATCCTTGATCATGCTGTATAGATTTTTCAGCCCTTCGCGCATTTCACCGGCGCATTCAACATCAGTGATGTTATCCAGGATTGGCTTGTCGTATTCGTCAATCAGCAGCACTACAGGTTGCTCATGGGCAGCATGAACGTCGCGAATCAGGGCGGCAAAATCACGGGAAACACTGGTTGTATCGCTGTGAACAAGGCCATGCTCATTTCGAATTACCTTGAGCTGATCCCGAATGACTTCATCCAGCTCCCCACGACTGCGCATGACTCCGCCGCCAAAGCTCAGGCGAACCACAGGATTGGTTTGTTGCCAGTCCCAGCGGTCATGTATATACAACCCTGAAAACAATTCCTGACGGCCTTCATACAGGCAGCGAATTGTATCCAGCAGCAAACTTTTGCCAAACCGGCGTGGCCGGGACAGGAAGTAGTATTTATTTTGCTGAACCAGCCGCTCGATTACCGGGGTTTTGTCCACATAGTAATAACCCCCTTCGCGAATTTGCGAAAAGGTCTGAATGCCGATGGGTAGTCTGAGGCGAGTGTTTGGCATGTTAAATTCCTATGCTAGAGGCGTTTGCAAACCCATATATAAACTGGTCAAGCCACCTACAAATCCTGTCTTCAGCGAAAACTAACAAACCGTCTCCACCTCAAACGCCACAATCTGCCGCTGCTGACTGGAAAATTCTACGCCAATCTGGTGAATCGTTTTACCGGATGCACGGTACTTGTCGGCGTAGCCCTTGGCCTTGATTTGCTCCAGCGCCCTGCCCTCTGGCAGTTGTTCCACCACTTTAAACTCGAACAGGTAAATGTGACCGTCAAAGTCCACCGCCATATCCACCCGTCCGTAATTGCTGGCATCTTCGACCGTTACATGTAAACCAAGAGCAGCAAAGTGGCTGTAGAAAATGCTGGCGTAGTGGCCTTCATATTGAGCAATAGGGTTATTGCGATACCAGTCGTGCGGTAGACCTGCGTAGAGGGATTTGAGATGGGCGTGCAGCTTATCCAGATTGTGCTCACGCATGCTTGCAAATAATGCGGAACGTTGTTCAGGGGCATCTTGCACGCCAAGCGCGGGTAACAAGGCACGATTCAGGCTGGTTTCCACCTCGAAGTTGGGAAAGCCGAGGGTGAATTGTTTATAGCCCAGAATAGGTTCTTCAATATTTTTAATCGTCAGATAGCCCGTCTGGAACAACAAAGCTTCGGTACTGATTTCGCCCACATCAAACTGGCTTAACAGCTCGTACTCTGCTGCCCACTGGTCGAGTTTTGGCGTGAATACGCCACGCTTTTTAAGCACTTCAACTAGGAAAGTAGGCGTAGCGCTTTCAAACCAGTAAGGAGCAAATGTTCGTTTTTGTAAAAATAACAGCACATCAAAGGGGTTATAAACCGAGACAACCTCGCTACCACCCCAGCGATAACCGTTATACCACTGGCGGATACGCTCACGTTCCAGCCCTGGCAGCTCTAGGGCAAATACTCTATCAATATCGTCATCGGTATAGCCGCAGATGGTGCTATACGGAGCATCCAGGGTAATGTCATTGAGGTTATTCAAGCCAGAAAATAAACTCACCTTGCTAAACTTGGACACGCCGGTAATCAGTACCAACTTTAAATACGGGTCAGCATCCTTAATCACGCTGTACAGGTTTTTCAGCCCTTCACGTAACTCGCGGGCGCGTTCTTCGTCGCTGATATTGTCCAGAATTGGCTTGTCGTATTCGTCAATCAGCAGTACCACCGGCCTGCCTGTCTTCTCGCAGGCAAGCTGTAGCAAATCGGAAAACTCGCCGGCAATATCAGTTTCCGACACAGGCTGGTCGGTAAAACGCGCACGCTCCTGACGCAACTGGTGGCGAATGCGCACATCCAGCTCCTCACGATTACGCATCACGCCACTGCCAAAACTCAGCCGAATCACCGGATTGGTTTGTTGCCAGTCCCAGCAGTCATAAATGTGCAGGCCTTCAAACAATTCCTGACGACCTTCATACAGGCAGCGAATCGTATCCAGCAGCAAGCTTTTGCCAAACCGGCGTGGCCGTGACAGAAAATAAAACTTGTTCTGCTGCACCAGTCGCTCGATATACGGCGTTTTATCAACGTAGTAATAGCCGCCCTCACGGATAATCGAAAAGGTTTGGATGCCAATGGGTAGTCTGAGGCGAGTGCTGGCTGGCATATATATTTCCTATAAAAACACTTGAGGAATCATTTGGCGGGGTAGCCCGCCTCCTTCCAAAATGATCGCTTGCGCCCATGTTTAACCTGAAGCTCAGTTATAAACTCCCTGGCACTTTTCAAGCCACCATAATCAGGGCGCGCCTTATCCAGAGCGAGCAACGAATTAAAATAATGGGCCGCATGATGGTACGCTCTACTAAAGCCACGCTCTAGAATATCCAGCAGTAATAAACGATAACAAACAATAACCGCCAAGATTTGCCCATCCTGTTCAAATTCAGCCAGCCAGTCCAGCAGAGATGTGTAATAGGTTCTACTAAAACTCGTATATCGCTCAATAAAATAACTGGCAGCCGTTTTTGTCTGCCCTGTCAGTAACAGCATACCGACCACATCATCCTTGTCATTCAGCTGTTCCATTTGGGTCATTAATTCTGCCGTAATCTGTTTTTGCTCGCAAGACTCCGCATATTTCCAATAGTCCCGCATCCGGTACAAGGTTGGAAATTTCCGCCATTCTTCCAGTAAGTTTATTTTTAGCTGTCTAATATTGCCTTGCTGCTCAAGCAGTGTATTAGCAAGGCTAGTATAACGATACTGATCCTCTTTTAATTGGGGCTGCTGCAGCCAATAATCTGCACGATCAAAGTCTTTAACATTCAAAGCAAAGCGAATTATTTGCTCTAACTGCCTAGCATCAGGAACTGGACTGACCAACAAAACTGAACGTTCATACAAGGCCAGGTTTTGTAATGCTTTAGCCACCTTGCACAACCCATGGCTGGCACAGTTCAAACGCTGCCTATCCTCGTGATTAGTTTGTGGATCCTGTACTGCCTGCGCCTCATTATCAAACTGGCCAGCCAGTTTATACAGTTCTTCATCCGTCAGCAGATCACCACTGTTACCCAGCAGTGCATCAAAGCAAAAATACCCGCTATCAAAATTATAGTAACGCATCACATCGGCCAGCCAATCCCTGGCATGAGGCTTGTTTCTGCGCAAACGGGTAGCAATATCTAACCAAAGCCTCTCTGCTTCGTACATCAATTCACTTATTACACCATCCGAATCATCCAGGCGTTCAAAAAGTTTTTCATGTCGCTCAAGCAAGAAATCAAGCGCCTCTAAAGCCTGTTCCAGATCTGTTTCCGCCAGTCGTTCAATATCTTGCAGCACACGCACGCAGGGCTGGCTGAACAGGTGGGCTTCGTGATAGGAGTAATAGGATCTTGTTGTTGTCAGCTCTTCAATTTTATTGAAAATATGCAGTTTCCTCGCGTGCGCCGCCGGGCCGTCTTGATCTGTACTTTGACCGGCGACCAGATACGCTTCAATGATCTGGTCAATATCATCGTAACGACCTGACAAATCAGCCACCAAGGCAATCAAAACCTCTTTTGATAAGGCCTGTAATTTTTTCGATACACCTGCCATTTTGATCACTCTTTTGTTCCCAGGGGTTCCTGTCTTCAGCGAAAACTAGCAAACCGTCTCCACCTCAAACACCACAATCTGCCGCTGCCGGCTGGAAAACTCCACACCAATCTGGTGAATCGTCTTGCCGGATGCGCGGTATTTGTCGGCGTAGCCTTTGGCCTTGATTTGCTCCAGCGCCCTGCCCTCTGGCAACTGCTCCACTACCTTGAATTCAAACAGATAAATGTGGCCATCAAAGTCCACCGCCATATCCACCCGTCCGTAATTGCTGGCATCTTCAACAGTTACATTCAGACCCAACGCAGCAAAGTGGCTGTAGAAAATGCTGGCGTAGTGGCCTTCGTACTGGGCAATCGGGTTATTGCGATACCAGTCGTGCGGCAGGCCGGCATAGAGGGCTTTGAGATGGGTGTGCAAACCGCCAAGATCTTTGCGGTGCAAAACATCCAGCAATGCCAGCTGATGATTTTGCGCTTCATTGCGGTTGATACCCAGTACTGGCAGCAGTACGTCATTGAGGCTACTTTCCACTTCGCGGTTGGGGAAGCCCAGGGTGTAAAGCTCAAACCCCGGCAAAGGCTCTTGCACATCTTTTATGGTGACATAGCCCGTCTGAAACAGCAGGGCTTCGGTGCTGATATCGTTGACATCAAACTGGCTTAGAAGCTGTGCCTTGCTTTGCATGCAATCCAGTTGCGGGGTAAAAACGCCGCGCTGCTTCAGCACGTCTACCAAAAAAGTCGGGGTGCCACTCTCGAACCAGTAAGGGCCAAATTTACGGTTCTGCAACAACAGCAGCACATCAAACGGATTGTAAACCGAAGTTACTTCAGCGCCTCCCCAGCGATAGCCGTTGTACCACTGGCGGATGCGTTGGCGATCCAGTCCCGTCAGTTCAGGGGCAAACACACTATCAATATCGGCATCCGTATAGCCGCAGATGGTGGCGTACTCCGACAGCAGCGTAATATCACGCAAATTATTAAGGCCGGAAAACAGGCTCACCTTACTAAACTTGGACACACCGGTAATCAGCACCAGATGCAGGTAGGGATCAAGATCCTTGATCATGCTGTATAGATTTTTCAGCCCCTCGCGCATTTCGCCGGCGCATTCAACATCTGTAATGTTATCCAGGATCGGCTTGTCGTATTCGTCAATCAGCAGCACCACAGGTTGCCCACTAGCAGCATGAACGTCGCGAATCAGGGCGGCAAAATCACGGGAAACACTGGTTGTATCGCTGTGAACAAGGCCATGCTCATTTCGAATTACCTTGAGCTGATCCCGAATGACTTCATCCAGCTCCCCACGGCTGCGCATGACTCCGCCGCCAAAGCTCAGGCGAACCACAGGATTGGTTTGTTGCCAGTCCCAGCGGTCATGTATATACAACCCTGCAAACAATTCCTGACGGCCTTCAAACAAACAACGCAGGGTATCCAGCAGCAAACTTTTGCCAAACCGGCGTGGTCGGGACAGAAAATAAAACTTGTTTTGCTCGATCAGCCGCTCGATTACCGGGGTTTTATCCACATAGTAATACCCCCCTTCGCGGATTTGCGAAAAGGTCTGGATACCGATGGGCAGTCTGAGGCGAGTGCTGGCGGTCATGCTGGCTTCCTGTGTAAAAACAACTCAAAAAAGCCCAGGAAGCATAGCATAGAACCAGCTGCCAACTTTACAGCACGCTAACAGCGCCAAGCATTGCCACCCGACTTACGGAAAAACACCTTATCCAGCAGGCAAACGCGAGCCATGCATCACACATGGCTCGCAGTTGGCCTATTTACCCAGCCAAGCATCCCGCCAACGCTCAAGGTGTGTACCTTGAAGCATCCAGTCGGCCTTGACTTTGGCGTGTAGCTCATCGGCCATTTGGGCGGTGGCATCCAGGTCATTGATGTGCATACGGATGGCTTCCACCCAGTCCTTGTAGCGGTTTTTAACCAGGGTGACCGGCAAGCCGGCGTTCAGCCCGTCCTGATAGGGGCGGATATCCGTACAGATAATCGGAATACCGCAGGCTCCATACTCCAGCTGGCGCAGGTTGCTCTTGCACTCGTTGAACAGGTTGTGCTCCAGCGGTGCCAGGCCAAGGTCAAGGTTCAGCGAAGCCAGCTTGGCCGGATACTGCTCAATGGCAACGCCGCCATGGAATTCATGCACATAGGGTTTAAGTGCATCAGGACACATGCCAAAGAACACCCACTCAACCTCATCCGTAAGGTCCCGTACCACATCAGCAATCAGCTCAAGGTCACCGGTATGACTTGAGCCTCCGGCCCAACCAACTCGAGGTTTTTTGCCCTGGCGGCGCTTGGTTTGCAGGCCGTCCCACCAGCTCATCGGCAAACGGTTCTCACACACCACAATCTCGCCATGCATGCCTGCAAAAGCTTCTGCCATGGCATGGGTTGAGACTACAAAACGATCCACAAAGCTTAAGCCACGACGTAAGGATTTAACTATATCCTTGGGCATATCCTTGCGATGCACGCTTTTGAGCGGCAAGTTTGGCAGGTAGTCGTCCAGCTCATATACCTTGACGGCACGAGAGAAGCGTTGCATACGACGCATGGCTTCCAGGCGCGCATCACCAATCTGGCGCTGCAAAATAATGGTATCCGGGTTGTAACGTTCCAGATCCGTCACATGCATCAAACCAGTGGAAATGGCTCCATCAACCAGCCCTGCTTCTTTCATGGCCAAAAATGGCTGCATAACCCTGTAATGACCACAGCCAAACAAGTCCGCAGGGTGTACCAGCGCCACTGGCGCTGGCCGGATACTGTCCAGCGGACGCCAGGAGATCTGGCTGTCAGCCAGCATGTAACCGCCCGGCATGGACAAAGAAAAGTTCGGGTTATAGGCAGGGTCGCGCGCCAGTTGCGGCAACCACTTGTCGTACATCAAGTCTTCCGCTGCACTATCAGGTGCTGGCCTTGCATCACGATCCAGCATCAATTGAGCATGTGGAGTCCAGACCGTCAGGAAGCCCGCCTCACGGCTGCGCAAACAGAAATCGGTAGACAAATAAGCATCATCCAGTCCGCTGGCATCAAAGCCGCCCAGCTCGGTAAACAACTGCTTGAGTACCATCATGCAGTCACCACCCACCGAGCTCAGGTTCTGATCCACCTGCAAACGCTGCATATAGCCCGGTGCATCCAGAGGCTCACCCACAAAGGGACTGCCCACCGGCCCATGCAGGCCAAGGATGTGTCCGGCGTGGGCAATCTGGCCATCGCTGGTTAGCAGCTTGGCACCCACAATGCCTACCTCGCCACGCTGGGCATGATTGAGCATCTCATCCAGCCAGTGCTCGCTAATAACCGCCACGTCGGCAGACAGAAACAGCAAATAGTCACCAATCGCATGCTCATGCGCTTCGTTATATTGAACGGCAAGCGATTTTTTGCTGGTGCTATGCACCCGCAATTTTGGTTCCTGCATGGCTGCCAGCTCTGCCAGCCATTGTTTAACCTCAGCACTGCTGTCAGGCTGATCAATAAACAGAATTTCAAAGGTCTGGTACGAAGTGCTGCCCAGCAAACCTTCGACACAGCGTTGCAACTTATCCAGATGCTTGCCGGCCGCCAGCACAACAGAAACCACAGGCTGCTGCGGATGGTTATAACGAATCTGGTAACGACCCGGATTGGGTGCATGCACCTGTGCATGTTCATAACCGCGCTCGCGTAGATGACGCTCAATGGCAATTCGCTCGTCATCCACGTTGGCCAGTACTGGCGGCTGGGTAATCACCAACGGCTCAGGGATATGGCCCAGTTTGTCCAGGCCATGCTGGTTAATCAGGCGCAAAATGGCATCCAGCTCAAAGGCATCCGGCAGGCTAGTGTCGAAGCCGCCGATATCCAGCAAGGCTTTGCGGTTGAATAGCCAGTGGCGGGAGGAAGCTGCGGGGAAACTGAGGTGATAATCAATATTATTAGCCGGTTTAAAGGCAGCCGCCAAACTCTGATCAGGTTGACGGTAAATTTCATCGAAGCTGATGGCAGAAAGTGCTGGGTTCTGACTAAGTTCGATTTCCAGCATCAAGAGACCACCTTGGGCAAATTCGTCGCTTCCTTGCAAAAAAATCACCCAGTCACTGGAGCAATGCTGAACCTGTAGATTAAGAAACTCACCTATATTATCAGCTTCAAGAACTATAGATTTTTCTGCTGGTGTTACACCATCTAAATATTGCTGACTGGTTACAACATATTTAACATCAATAGCATCATTATGTTCTAATTTGGCAACCAGTTCATTCTCCAATCCTGTACAGGCCAAAACAAATGCAGTAACACCGGAGTCACCGAGTTGTAAATGTTTCTGCTTGTTAGCCGGAAGGACTCTGCTATCAAGCCATGTAGAAAGATTTGCAGTAGTATCACCAGTAATTTTAACTCCCATACCACGCAAAACTTGATTGCGGGCTTCTTGAACCTCACTGTCTTCAACAGGAAAACGCTCATAAATTTTTTGGTAAAGCTCAGAAAAATTCTTGCGCTCACGCTGAAGCATATGGTCGCCTTGCTGCTCTCTAGTCCTTACCTCCGCTGTAACCTCTTTTGACTGTTTGACCGGCAAACATGAAACCAGTCTCAACAACATATCCCAGTCTTCAAAAGCAGACAGCGAGGTATCAAACAGACCAACATTTTGTAAGATTTTTCGAGGGTGAGACCAAACATTAACCGGTATATAATTTTGAACAAAAAGCTTATTTTTATCAAAGGAGTCATGCGCCAATGGAAGGCCACTAGAAATTTGAATCCGCTTACCGTCGTCTATTTTTTCACTGACATAACGAGCCTGCGTATAAACTACAGAATCAGGCTCGTTCTCAAACATGCTAGCAAGAACCGACAAATGATTAGGCAAATAAATATCATCATCATCGAGATAACAAATATATTTACCACGCGCTATCTTCAATGCAGCATTTCTAGCTGCAGACAGCCCCTGATTCACACCTTGCTTAACATAGGTTATGGGAAAACTGTAGCCTGATAACAAGGCTTCTACGGCATCCCCACAGTCGTTAACCAAAAGAACCTCAAAATCTTTAAACTGCTGTTCAGATAGACTATCAAGCGCATAAATCAGTAGCTGTGGGCGATTATAGGTAGTTAGCACTACGGAAAACACAGGAGCATTAGTGTATTCGGAGTATTCAAAGGCAAAAACACTCAAACTATTGCTTGGTTTTTTATACGCACTGTAAAGCCGTGGCAAGATATCACCAAACCACTTTACAGCCTCATCCGTTAGCAATTCATCAAAACAGGAGAATCCGTTATTTAAAATTTTCTCAAGAGCAGTTTTAGCAATTGAAGCCCTCTTAAATTCTATATGGCTTGCCTTAACAATCAGATCATACGCTAAACCGCACCCCATCGACGGCTTTTGAAAGTAATAGAAATCAACTAGCTGAAGAACAGTTGCCAATCCCAATAATATTTCCAGCTCTTGCTCTTGTGAAACCTTGGAGATCTGAACTATAGACCTAATAGGCCACTGCTTTACGAAACCTACAATAGACGAAACCAACTCAACCCTTGACTGCAAGAGCGCATCACCTTTAAGTCCAAAACTTAGATTATCACCATGAACTCTATAACCAGTTAATGGCTTATCAATTTTACCCACCTCCCCTCTTGAAAGAAGTTTACCCCACAACTCAAAATCCTGCACATAACGCAAAAGAGGCGAGTAACAATTAACAGCTAACAAATCCTTACGTCGAATCATTGCAGAAGGAGCAGTCAGTATATTCCCAGCCAGCAATTGTTTTCGAACATTAAAATATTGTAAATTAAAAGATGCATCTATTTGCTCAGCATTTTGCGGACGGTTACCGCTCTTATCAAAGATTTGCATATCCGTAAAAACGGCGACAACATTTTCATGCTCCATAAGATACTTGGCCTGAGCATGCAGCCTGCCTGGCAACATCAAGTCATCAGAACCAAGAAGTGCCACATATTCACCCTTGGCTTCAAAAAACGCCTTATTTGCCGCCAAAGAAGGCCCCTGATTCTCTTCTGACAAAATAAGCTTAATAGGATATTTTTTAGCAAGCTTATTCAGAACAGTAACGCTACCATCTGTTGAACAATCATCAACCACTATAACTTCAAGATTGTCATAGCCTTGTGAAAAAACAGACTCCAAAGCCGCACCAATATATTGTTCATGATTATATGAAGCAATACAAACAGAAACCAGTGGCTGCTGCATTTCGCTTACTATATGAAATTGATTAGCACAGCACACTTCTGATTTAATGGAATTTATAATACTATCTGAAGGTAGCTTTTCTTTATCATAAATTTCAAAATATTTTTCAGTAACTTTCTTTCTCTCCAGCGCCTTTAAATCCTTGCCGCATAAAACATTACTTACAAATCCTTCTATTTCACGCATGCTTCTAGCAACGTCAACCGCCGCAAGACAATCCATTCCATACTCATTAAAAAAACGCTCAGCACCTTCCCGCATAACAAAGCATGTCGGCCTATCAATATAAAGATACTCCCCCAAAAATGCCACACTACATAAAATAAGTGCATCAGAACCCCTAAAGAGCTCTTTATAATCACCAGTATCTAGCTGAGTATTTTCAGAGGTTTCCCAAAACTCATAGTATTTATTTGTCCGCTCAATCCCCCACTCCGGATGTAAATATAGCTTTTCTTTCAATATCGGATGCGGCTTAAAAGACCAAAAAACCTGACCAAACGTTTTTTTTGCTAAATCAACAAAAAAATCAGAGTACAATAAAAAACTTGATTGAGAAATCCAGCCTTCATCCTCGATACTATGATGAGGAGCCCATATGATTCTTTTCATTTGTTTATTACAATTTCCCCATGAGTCTTTTATACCTGAGCCTTCCTCCAACAGGTATTCAACATTTGGTGCGCCCGTAACAACTACATTCCTATTCTTAACTGCACAGTACTCTATATAGCGATCACGCGACGTCTGATCAATAACAAATGTACACCATAAAAAACTATGCAAAGGGTAATTATATAAGTATTGCCCATCACAAAACCATCCCAAATCCATTCCATAATACGAATAGCAGGTCAAATAGTTACTATAAGCATCCTCATAATATTTACTCAGAGTCAACTGATGCGGATTTGTAAAAAAAACAATATCAGCACCCAAATCATCTAAGCCCAACCAATCCCCATTTTTTTTCTGACTATTATAAACCTTATACCCTTTATCAAAAAAAAAATTATATGTTTTTTCTAGTTCAAACCTCATCCTTTTCGAACCATACACAACATATGGGCAGACTAATATTATCGGCTCGAAAACAGGATCAGCCATCATCTTTCTAAATAAAGAATCAAATTTCCATACAGCACTATCGAACACCATAAAAACAATCTTTATTCTCTCCCCAATAGAAACTTTATCTCTAACTTTACCCAACTGTTTTCGATGAATTTCATTTATCAAACTTCTATTATTAATTTTACTCAATTCACTTCTATAGAAATCACTCAACATAAATCCCTCACAATGAGAATAAAACATAAAACCAACCCCATAAGCAGGCGTCATAAATACATCAAAACCTAGAAATGCTTTTAAGCATTACGCATATAGGTTAAACCTGCAAGGCTTTCCAGTAACAAATCTCTAACCCAGCTTTTGTCGATCTTTAGCACAAAATTTTCTGCCCTAGCCGGATCAAACATTTGTTCAATCTGATTAAGCACATCCTCTGTGCTGCAGTAGTGGTGCAGCAGCTTGTGCAGATTAAACTGCCTCAGTGCCTTCTCGATGCTCTGCAGTAGCGCGAGCGGTACTGTATGTGGAAAAGCTTGCTCAGCCTGCACATGACGTATGAGAGCCGGTAGGGTAAAGCTACAAGCAAGGCCGTGGGGTACTGCGTAGTGCAGGGTTAGTGGATAGGAAATGGCATGGGCTAGTGCTGTACGGCTCTGGCTGATGGCCAATCCTGCAAACAGGCTAGCAGTTTGCAATTGCTCACGCATAGCTAGATCGCTCAGCCCGTGCTCTAGCCTCGGCAATATTGGATCCAGCAGCCGCAAGGCCTCCACAGCCATAGCCTTACTCACGGGTGTTGCATGGCGATTCCACAAAGTCTCTAGCGCGTGCGAGGTTGTGTCTAGGGCAGTGAATAAAGTCTCCTGCCAGGGCAAACTGAGCGTGAGTTCAGGGTCAAGCAAAGCCACGGCTGGGAACAGACCTAAGCCTCCTAGAGAACATTTCTTTTGCCTTGCGCCATCCCAAACGGTAGCAAAGGGTGTCACCTCGGCGCCAGTACCAGCTGTTGTGGGTAAACAGACTAACGGCAGAGGTTTGGGAAGGTCTAGCTTGCCTTCGCGCAGCCATATCTGCAATGGTCGTGAATGAGGTGATTGCAGTGCCAGCGCTAGCGTCTTAGCGGCATCAATCACGCTGCCACCACCTAGCGCAACCACTGCCGCCCAAGCCTGGGGATGCAGCTTAGTATGGATATCATCGAGCAGGTCGAGATCAGGATTGGGCGTAATGGTCTGCACTGTCCATTCAACGCCCATGCAGTTTTGTATCAGTGCTTGTGCTTCACCGCGCCTTACCATGCCTTCACTGGTGACCAGCAATACCCTGCCTGCTACTGGTAGATGTTTTGCTAACTGTTTTCTGGAGCCTGAGCCGCAGATGATATGCACTGGATTATGCTGTTGCCAGCATTGTGGTTCAGGCATGCTCCACCCCCAAATGCTGCATTACAGCCTGCTTATTTTGCTGTGGTGTACGGGTGGGGCGGCCAAGATCTGGGCGTGAGCCTTGCGCCAGATGAATTTCAAACAGTAATGGCCCAGCGGCTCCTGATGTATTGATATCTGCCAGAACCGACTGGACTTGCTCAACGCTGCTGGCAGCAAAATAACCCTGATAACCACAACCCAGTGCCACAGCACGGAAATCCACCTGCCCTGCCACCGTCGGCTGACCGCCGACTGACTCATGGGCACGGTTGTTGAGCAGAATATGCAGCAGGTTTTTGGGAGACTGCTCGGCGATTACTGGCAATGCCCCCATGTGCATCAGCAAGGAACCGTCACCATCCAGACATACCACCCGCCGCTGTGGCTGGGCCAAGGCAATGCCCAAAGCGAGCGAAGCGGTGTGCCCCATGCCGCCAACAGTAAGAAAGTCACGCTGGTTTTCTCCTCGATGCGCACGCAGCTCAAACAACTCACGCCCTGTTTTACCTGTGGTTGCCACCAAAGAATCATGCTCACCCAAGCATTGCAACAGGGCGGCAATGGCCTCTTCGCGCAGCAACGCGCTCGGCCCTGTTGGCACTGCTTGCAGACTGACCTTGCTGAAAGTGCCAGCCCTTACCACCAGTGCTGCTGGTTGCCCCGCAGCCATTGCCTGCCAAGCAGCACCAAGAATGGCCTCTATGTCTGATTCGGCATCCAGCACCCAGTGCGGAATATCCAGCAGTTCCAGTTGCGCACAGGTGATGCGGCCTTGTTTAACGTGCTGAGGCTCATCCTTCTTACCTGGCTCACCCCGCCAGCCAATAACCATCAGCATAGGCACGCCATACACCTCTGGATCAGCTAGTGAGGTTAGCGGGTTGACCGTATTGCCCAGTCCGGCATTTTGCATATACACCACCGCCGGCTTGCCCGTTCCCAGATAGTGCCCCATCGCCAGTGCAATGGCGTTGCCTTCATTGGCAGCAATGATGTGCTGTTGGGCGGGCAAATCGTTATGCAGGGCAGCACTGAAGTCTTGCAACAGTGAATCGGGCACGCCGGTAAATAACCCCACGCCACGCTGCTGGAGCGCGGTTATAAAAGCACGGGTATCAATCATCTCAGTGGGTTCCCGGAATCAGATCAAGAATCTGGCCAATGCTCATCAAATCGCCCTCAGCCTCCAGTGCACGGCCATGGCTAAGAATGGACTGCGCCGTCTTGTGCATGGCTGGATAAGCCGCCCGCAGCAGGTGGTTGGCATAGATCACCATATCTACGCCACGTTCGATCAGCTCCTCTTCTGTCACCTGGCTATAGCTTGAAGGCACGACCACCAAAGGCCGACGCTGCGGCAACTGGTTATAAGCCGTACAAAAAGTAAAAATCTCATCTGGAGTTTTCTGGCGCGAGTGGATCATGATGCCGTCTGCTCCCGCCTCTATATAGGCTTGGGCACGTTGCAGCGCATCTTCCTGCCCCTTATCCAGAATCAAGCTCTCGATACGGGCAATGACCATAAAATCTTCGGTGGCCTGCGCCGCCTTGCCCATGCGGATCTTGTTCGAAAATTCTTCAATGCTGTCTTGGTTCTGCGCCACCTCGTTACCAAAAAGTGAGTTTTTCTTTAGCCCAGTTTTGTCTTCAATAATCACCGCTGATACGCCCAAGCGTTCCAGCGTTTTGACGGTAAACACAAAATGCTCGGGTAAGCCTCCGGTATCGCCATCAAAGACAATGGGTTTGGTAGTCACCTCCAGCACTTCATTGAGCATGGCTACACGCTTGGAGATATCCACCGCCTCAATATCGGGTTTAGCGCGGGCGGTGGAGTCAGTCAGGCTGCTGCCCCACATGCCGTCAAACTCACGTGGGCCTTGTTCTGTTTGAACACGGGTGTGTTCGATGATAGAACCGGTCAGACCGCTGTGCACCTCCATCAAGCGCACAATTGGCTTCACTTCCAGCAGACGCCGCAGCGTCTTCAACCGACGCTCGGGCGTGGTGCCAATCTCTTTCATCGCCGCATGCAGGCGCGAGGAGGAAATCCCAGGGGTATAGGGCACTTCCACCAGCTTACCGCCCCATTCGCTCAGTGCGTCAATTACGCGCTGACGTGTCTTTTGCTGTACACCCTCGCGCCAATCATCGCCATGCACGACGATATCGGGACGGAGCTGTTTCAGGTTAGGTACATAATCGAGCGTGGTTTGCGCCACTACATGAGTGACACCCTTGATGGCAGAAATCACCTGCTTGCGCTCGGTAAAGGTCATGAATGGCAAACGCTTATAGCTGGCAATGGCTTCATCGGTAAGCAACCCCACCGTAACCTCTCCTAGCTTGGCTGCTTCGTTAATTATGTTCAGGTGACCTGGGTGAACTAGGTCGGCGCTCATACCAAGGTAAATTTTTTTCTTTTTCATAACACACTTTGTTAAACAAACCTTTCAAAGTTAAACAAACCTTTCAAATAAAATCTTAGAAATAATTGAAAAGCTACAAAAACTCATTAGAAGCGTAATTTTCTAGACGAAGCATAATTTCGTCCATGAAATCCAGTTTCGGAAAAAGCACTCTGCTCGTAAGCGTACCGAAACCTTCATCTTCCCCTGTAAGCACAACGCTACCCACACTGCAGTGGTCTACAACTCTCAATACTGGACAGGCGCATGCTTGCAGAAATATAGATTTTTATGCGGATAACTTCTACAGCAATGACGAAAGTCAGCATAGCTCCTTATTTTTACCCCTGTGTCATGGTGTAGTGATCAACGAAAGTGTTACAAGCAGCAATCACTTTTTGTACCTGCTCATCCGTCATCACCGGGCTGATCGGCAGGCTCAGTACATTACTGTGGATGTGCTCTGATACGGGATAGCTTTGGTGATTCCAGTCCTGATACGCCTGTTGCTTATGAGGGGGGATTGGGTAGTGAATCATGGTTGCTATGCCATGCTCGTGCAGGTGCCGTTGTAGCTGTTCACGCTGGCTGGTTTGAATGACGTAGAGGTGCCAGACGTGGCTGAGGTCGTTAGCGATGTCAGACTCGGTACCCTGCGCGGGTAGCTGGATAGCCGGACTGCTGATTGCTGTGCTGTAGGCTGCAGCAATTTCACGGCGGCGCTGGGTGTCTGCGTCCAGGTGTTTGAGTTTTACCCGCAGAAGAGCGGCCTGCATTTCGTCCAAGCGGCTGTTTACGCCTTGGTAAAGGTTTTCGTATTTCTTGTGGCTGCCGTAGTTGCCAATGGCGCGGATGGTTTGTGCAAGTTGGTCATCGTTGGTGGTTACTGCACCTGCGTCGCCCAGTGCGCCGAGGTTTTTGCCGGGGTAGAAGCTAAAGCCCGATGCATGGCCCCAGTTGCCTGCTTTTTTACCTTCTATTTCTGCTCCGTGGGCCTGGGCGCTGTCTTCCAGCACCAGCAGGTCATGCGCTTCTGCCAGCGCCATGATTTGCGGCATGGGCGCCAGTTGGCCGTAGAGGTGCACTACCAGAATCGCTTTGGTCTTGGCTGTTATGTGTTTTTCCAGACTGGCTGGGCACAGGTTGTAGGTGTGCGGGTCTGGGTCTACAAGTACGGGCTTAAGGCGGTTTTCGGTGATGGCCAGGATGCTAGCAATGTAGGTATTGGCTGGGACAATAACCTCATCGCCTTCACTCAGCTTGCCCATTTCTTTCCAGGCACGCAGGGTGAGGATGAGTGCATCCAGGCCATTGGCTACACCGATGCAGTGCTGGGTGCCGCAGTATGTTGCGAATTCCTGTTCAAAAGCCTGGTGCTCTTGGCCTTGGATGTACCAGCCGGAGTCGATGACGCGGGTGGCGGCTTCAATCAGGTCAGCGCGGTGTTTTACGTTAATGGATTTAAGATCTAAAAAAGGAATCATTTCTCTATATACCGTATTATTTTTGCAGGATTACCGGCAACAACTGCATTTTCCGGAACATCTTTCGTTACTACAGAGCCTGCACCCACCATAGCGTTTTTTCCAATAGTTATTCCTGGCAGGATGGTTGCATTGGCACCAATGCTTGCTCCTTTTTTGATCGTTATTCCTTGAAACTCTTCTGGGTATTCTTTTGAGCGCGGATACATATCGTTGGTTAGCGTGACGTTAGGGCCTAGAAAGACGTTATTCTCTATGCGTGTGCCATCCCAAATTTGAACGCCAGATTTTACGGTTACGTTATCACCAATAATCACATCACCTTCGATAAGAGTGTGTGCACAAATATTGCAGTTTGTACCTATTACAGCACCTTTTAGAATAACTACAAACTGCCAAACCTTGGTGTCTTTACCCACCACGCAGTCTGCAACATCTGCCAATGCATGAATAAAGCTCATTGAGTTACCGCCTTCAAAAACTCATCATAATCACGAATATAATCACTTTCATCGTAATGTTCGCTGGCCAGCACTAGCAGTACGCAATCTTCGCTAAAGTCGTGCATTTCTCGCCACACTAAATCCTCGATCAGTAACCCTTTGGTTGGACTATCCAGCCAGGCTTCCTGTCGTGTCTGCCCGTCATCTAACACGAAACGACACTTACCAGTTACACAAACGGCTACCTGCTTTAAATTTTTGTGTGCATGGAAACCGCGGCTAACGCCTTGCTTGGTGCCAAAGATGTAGTAAACCCTTTTAATTTCAAAAGGGACCGTTACATTAGCTTCGAGCGCTACCAATGAGCCACGGTCATCGCCTAGCGGCGGAAATTCAACCAAATTGATTAACGCCATTATTTATTCCTTAAGCAATGCTGCCAGATATTCACCGTAGCTATTTTTACTCAGTTCTTTAGCCTGTGCTTTGATTTGCTCGATGTTTAAGGAAACGCTGAACAAAATAGAGATTCTCAGCATTCCAGCCTAGATTCCAAAAATTTTTCTTAACATCCACTTCCAGAGCTCAAAAACTCACTTTTTAGCGGTTTTTATCCGCTTTTCCGGACATATTCCCGGTTTTTAACCCGCCTTATTCACGAGCATTGACTAAAAACAAAGAAGGCGAGCGGTTTATCCTTTAAAATCAAAATGTTCCGACAAGAACTTGATTAGAGAGGCCGCTCGCCATGGGTGAAACCATATCAACCTGGAAACCAACCTGC
>JAAYFD010000057.1 GCA_012728415.1 Gammaproteobacteria bacterium | reverse complement strand
ACTTCTCTGCGATTATCTCAGGACTCTCTGCACCGTGAGCCAGTGACTTCGCCTTGGCCAGCACTTCTGGTGCTTTCCAGTCTATGTATTCCGTTGACTCGAGATACTGATGCACGATTTCAATTTCCTATTACGGCTAACATGTATTAGACCGCCTTCCATATAAGCCAATCATCGTGAAGGCGGTATAACCCGATGCGTCTAAATTTCAAGCTTTAGATTAAACCATAGGAATCAACACGCTACAAGACCGTGTTTTTGGAAGGTTATTTTCACTTGACCCACTTTGCTTTCAGCAACAAAACACAGTCTATCCATACAGCAAAAGGAAATTGCTATGCCCCAGACACTCAAACCTGCACTCAAGTTGCGCGAGCAGCTGCATGCAATCATTCGTACCAAGCATTACCGTTTACATACCGAAAAGACCTACTGGTACTGGATTCGCTATTTCATACGCTTTCATCGACTCTGCCACCTCCGTGACATGGCCGAAGCTGAAGTCGCTCAGTTTCTGGCCTGGCTGGCGACACACAAGAATATAGCGACGGCCACCCAAAACCAGGCGCTCAATGCGCTGGTATTTCTTTATAAGCGCGTTTTGCAATTCATCAACTGCACGCCGCTGGGCTTCATTTAACCCCTTTAAGGCTAAAAATAGTACCGCGCTCCACTAGTTCGTTAATTCGTGCATAAAGCTAATTTTTTCCTTGATATTTAAACTCTGCAGCCGAGTCAACTTTTGTGACTAATCCGACCTTGAACCAAGCTACTAAATTACCGTAATCGCACCCACTACCAAAACCACCACCGCAAGCTCCAGTCCACTTCTCACAATTCCGTCAGCCTGCCGCGAAAGCACCAGCCCACCGTAGTCTTTGCTCTGGTACTGGCTGTCGCGCCCGGCCAAGTGTATGACAAAACTATCCAGCTGAGCCTTGACCTCGGTCTCGTATTGCGCGGTAAATCCTGCCTCTTGCAGCCGCTGCATTGCCGCACTGCTGCCATCTTTTGCAATCACCCTATAGGCCGTATCCGGCACCTGAAACAATTCCAACACATGCCTTATCAGCTTGATATGCCCGGGCTGCTCCATCAAAACATGCCGGCTGGCACCAATCAAATAGGGCAAATCCTCCAGGTGTTGCCATTCTTCATCTTCCAGTTCCAGAATAATCTCATCATTGATTTCGCCAGCACGATGCAGCATGCGCTGCCAGGCATCATCCGGTATGGATTGCAGCAGTGCATTGGGGCATTGGTCACCTTTGAGCTTTACCCGCTTGTCTGTGCTGGAAGTAAAGCGCATGCGTGCGTTGGTGTGTTCAAAGGTCGAATGCAATCGCTGGGTGTAGTCTGGCGGCAGGCACATCAGTCGCCCGGCCCTCTGGTGGTTAATGCCAAGCGCCATCAGTCGTAGGCATTGCAGGGTTTTGACCAGTGTTGGCTGTGCGTATTGCAGCGAGTGCTCCATGCTGGCGATGGGCTTGAGCTCAATACAAGCATGCTTGCCGATTTGTAGAGCTTGGCCAATCTCGTGTGCACGTTGCTGTTTGACTGGCGTGAGTTCATCTGCCCATTGCGTTGCCAGGTGAAAATAGTTTTTCAGCCCGGTGCTTGGGAAGCGATGCCCCATCAGGCGAGCCAGGGCCATGGCACTGCGTCTGGACACTTCGCTGACTGGTCCCAGTACGATACTGCGTATGCGCTGATGTTCAGCTGGGTCTGTCAGCCGGTTTGCCAGCGGTGTTTCCAGCCCCAGTAGTACTGCTGCCACCCGGTTGTAAAAAGAGTGCCGGCAGTGATGGAGTACCAGCTCCGGATTGCCAGTTACTGAGCGCAGTAACTGAATCAGAGTTTCAGGTATTCGTGCTGCAAGCCGGGTCTGTTCAGGTGGTTTGCCACGGGCAGCTGCCTCGCACAGTATCAGCCGGTTGGTGGCATTGCCGGCAATGCTCTGATAGCGGGCCAGTGTCCTGTCGATGATGTCCTGTTCGGTCTCGGAAAGTGCAAACAGCAAAGGAATCGCCCGACGGCTGGCTTCACTTTTGAGGGTGCGGTACTGGCTGTTTTGTACCAGCACCCAAGTGTAGTCTCCAGTCTGGCACCAGTCTCGGCGTAGCAGGCCGATAGCTTCCTGCGCCCGCAGGCCAAAGCGGTACGTAGCCAGCAGAACAAAACCAAGCATTAACTGCTCATCCTGTTCCAGGCTTGCGTCTGCAAATATAGTGGTCAGGCAGTTTTGGTACTCGTCTTCACTGATCAGCCCGGAGCTGACGGTGCGCTGGTCGCTGTGCAAAGCTAGCTCGGTCCATTCTGGTGCAGCGACGCCAAACTGTGCGGCCCAGCGGAAAAAATCCTGCAAACGCTTGCCAAAGAAATCGGCATGGGCTGATGTGCTTTCTTTGTACTCCAGCATCTGGGCACACAACTCGGTGAGCTCTTCACTGTCCAGTACTACCAGGTCGGTTTCATACAAAAGTCCCCGAAACGATGGCGCCAGCGAACTCCAGTATGTGGTCAGGCTGTTGCGGGCATAGGGCGAGAATTTTTTACGCCAGCCGGCTTTGCCAGTTGCAGCCAGATCTGCAATCCAGAAACCCAGCATCAACATGGCTGGGCTGACCTTGCCCTGGTAGCCGTTACAGATACTACGCAGCTGCTTTGCATGTTCGCGTGCCTTGGCCGGTACATAGCTTTGCAGTTCAACCAGTATTCTTTTGCTCAGCTCCTCGGCATTGTTACGCAGCAGCAGTTTGTCGGTTTCCTGGCCGCGTGGCCGAGTAGATTGTGTGTCCGGCAATGTTTCGGAGCGGTTCAGTATCGGTAAATCCAGCGCTTTGCCATGCAACAGCCGCGCGTGGTCATGCAGTGATTCGCTGGTAGGCGGCTGACGCTCACTCAATGCGGCTGCCACCATGCCGGGCAGCTGAACCAGGTTGGCCAGACTGACCACCTTGCACACCCAACTCAGCAGATTTTCCACTGATGGACATTCTGTATTGCAGTGATACTGGTGGTAGAGGTCGAGCAATCCTTGTAGCTCGGGCAGATCAACCGGATTAGGCGGCACCACCGTATTTCTTGTGTGGATACCGTAGGCCAGTAGGCTGGCCGCCTTGTAACTGATCCGGTGCCTTTGAATGGCCGCAGCATAGTCATCTTTTTGCAGGGTTTCGCTATATTCCAGATGCAGGCTGCTTTTGTTTTGGACCAGCCGAAAATTCTGTCCCTGCATCAGGTCGTAGAGCATGCGCTGATAGCCAAGGCGCTTTTCGATGGCCACCAGAAAGCTGCCAACACACAGGGCGCGGGCTTGCGGGATTCTGCCGGCAAATGCAGTGCTGCGTGTTTGGTCGGCCCAGTCTTTGAGCGACTGATACTGGGTCAGTGACGTAATCACCTCTGCCGTAATCAGCGAGCGCTCTTCGCCCAGTTGCACCAATCGCTGATTGAGCATCCTGTCACGAATCGGATTGATTCTGACATCTTTGGCAGAATCAGCAGTCGTATTATCAGCGTCTTCTGGTGTTTGTTCGCGCTGCAGGGTTTTCAGCAGTATACGGTAACGCAGTGCAGCCTGGGGATGTGGCAGGCGATTTTCCCTGAGCAGCATTCGGCTGCCCAATTGTTTTAATTGTGTTTCATCCAGCTCATTGATCGAGCGGCCATTAAGAATCAACTCGATGTCGAGGCGTGCACCCTGCAAGGCTTTTTTGATGCGGTTACGGCGGTGCCTTTCTCTGGCCTGCTGACCAAATTCACGCGGTTCTTTGTAGTCACTGGCCGAGTCGGGCTCATACAGAAGGGGTGGTAGAGTTTTGCTTAATTCCGGCAGTTCAAATCCCAGTTCGGCAAAAACTTTCTCCAGCGGCTGGGCATAATGCTGGGCATCCTGCTGCCAGCAGCGGACCGAATAGTCACTATAGGTGGCTACGCCGCGTTCAGCATGCCCCATCCAGCCTTCGATGACCTCCGGATGGACGCCTTCTTTCAGCAACTGCTGTGCATAGCGGTGACGAAACAAGTTGGCTGGGAAGGCCGCTGTTGCGTCAACGGCGTGGTGCTGCGCTGGTCGCTGCAGGCCAACTGGAATACCGGAGCTTCACTGAGCAGCCCGGTATCACTTAGATCATCCCAGCCTTGGGCTTGCTGGATCATCAGCGTGCGCAGTTGGCTGGTCTGCACTTTGGACGGGGCGCGATGGTCCTGCAATTGCTGCCCAAGGCGCTCACACACCGCTACGATCCATGACTTCACGCAGCAAAAAGGCTCCACCATCACTGCTGGTTTTTCGCCCGCTCAACTGGATGGAAACGGATGGGTTGCAGGTTGGTTTCCAGGTCGGTATTGTTTCACCCATGGCGAGCAGTCCCCTTTAATCAAGTTCTTGCCGGAACATATTGATTATAAAGGATAAACCGCTCGCCTTCTTTGTTTATGGGCAGACTTCATGAGTTAAGGCGGGACAAAACCCTGTCAGCCCACGCCGGAATCATCCCTACCCCCTTCCGCTACTTGCATAGACCGTTAGCCGGTTTACCATGAGGACTCCCCCTTATGATTACAGAGCCTGTGATGGAACAGCGACTTGATTACCAGAAGGTTTCCAGCGGCGCATTCAGGGCCATGCTGGGCATGGAAAACCACGTACGCCAGTGCGGCCTGGAGCATTCCTTGCTGGAGCTGGTAAAAACCCGCGCCTCGCAAATTAATGGCTGTGCCTATTGCATTGACATGCATAGCAAGGATGCCCGCGCTGCTGCTGAAACCGAACAGCGGCTCTATGGCCTCAGCGCATGGCGTGAAGCTCCCTTTTACACTGACCACGAACGTGCCCCCTTGAGCTGACCGAGGCGGTCACCCTGATTACCAACGTTGGTGTACCCGATGCGCTGTATCAGCGCGTGGGTGAGCATTTTTCAGAAGAGGAAACAGTCAACCTGGTCGCAGCCATCATCGCCATCAACGGCTGGAACCGCCTGGCGCTGACCTTCCACACCGAGGCCGGAACCTACCAGCCGCCGGCAAAATAATATTGCCCGAGAACTGTAGCGGCCTAATCAAGGCGGACGCCCGTTTAGGCGGTAATGCTGGCCATTCAAAGGTGTGCGCTGATTCTTCGCGAGAGGTTTTAGCCGCGACACAAGCCGGCTTGCCGGTGGCAAAGCACGGTTGGCGCCTGTATATTTTCACGTTCAACAACAAGAAAAGGATCAAGTCATGAAAGGTAGTTGTCTCTGCGGCCAGGTCGCCTACGAGGTGGATCCGCCACTCAAGGTGTTCCAGTATTGCCACTGCACCCGCTGCCAGAAGCTGACCGGCAGTTTGCATTCGGCGGCCCTGTTTGTGCCTCCGGCGCAGTTCCGCTGGCTACAGGGCGAAACGCTGGTCGGTACCTACCCGGTGCCAGAAGCCAAGTATCTGAACCCTTCATTTTGCAAAAATTGCGGCTCTGCCCTGCCCTGGACGGTAAAGGGTGGCGGTAATGTGGTGGTGCCCGCAGGCACCCTGGATGAAGATCCCGGCATCCGTCCACAACAAAACATCTATTGGGGCTCCCGTGCTTCCTGGTGTGTGGAAACCAGCGACTTGCCCAAACACGACGAGCTGCCATCACGCAAGGGCTGACTGTGCTATCGGCGCCAGCCGGAATACGGGGCCTTACAGGCAGTTGTAAAAACTGTGCAGTTTTACAGAAGCTGATCCCGTCCTGCCGCACCTGATTTCAGGGCGGCAGGGCGTGGGTCAGAATCAGATCATCGACGCTAGAAGCTCCAGCGAATTTCCATATCCAGCGCACGACCCGCTGCCTGCAGTTCTTCCGGGTTGCGGTAGCGGCGGTTGGCCAGGTTCTGCGCTAGTACGGCCAGACTCAGGTTTGGTAATTGCGTCGGCTGGTAGTAAGCACCGATGTTTAGCTCGGCGTAGGAGCTGGTGCGCTGGCGCTCGGGATCGCCTTTGGAGTTGTAGTCAAAGGTATCGGTAGCACCCAGCACACCGCCATTGAGGCGATGGCCACGGGTTGCAGAGTAATAGCCGGCTCCAACAAAGGCTTCGTGTTCGCCCGGTGCGCTCTGGCGGGTAGTTATGTTGACCACGCCACCAATGGCGTTACTGCCGTGCACCACCGAGGCCGAGCCGCGCACCACTTCGATGCGCTCAATCATGTTGACATCCAGCAGCAGCGGCGAGCCATAGCTGGAATGGTCGGGAATCGGCTGGCCATTGACCTTGACCAGTACCCGACGTGAACTTTCACCGCGCAGGGAGATCCGTTTCATGCCGGCGACACCGGAATCGACAATATCCACCCCGGGAATGTCACGCAGCACTTCGGCCAGATCGGCTACCGGTTTGCGCTGGATTTGCTCGTGACCCACTACGGTAATGGAAGCCGGCGCACGCAGGGCTTCCTGCTGGTAGCCGGTGGCAGAAACCACCATGTTCGGCAGCTCGCTGGAACCTGAAGCTGACCAGGCGGTGGATGATACGCCGAGTCCTCCAGCAGCAAAAAATCAGGGCGCCAGAATACATTAAGCCAACATGAAAAGCAGTCCTGTCAGCGACAGTTCACCCACTTGGCTATAGTAAGCAGGTCCAAAAACTCCGGAGTCCATACTTTGTCGTTCCCTTTCTTGCGTTTCTGGCTGACCATCCTGCTGTTATTCAGTGCCGCAGCCGCTGCACACAGCCCGCCCGCCAACTTCGAAGAAGCCAAACAACTATTGCGTCAACAGGTCTATTTCGACCAAAACCAAAGCAGTACGCCCGGCACCCTATACTGCGGCTGCAGTTGGCGCTGGACCGGTGCCAGCGGTGGACGTGTTGATCTGGCCAGTTGCGGTTATCAGGTCCGCGCCCTGCCACAACGGGCCGCCCGTATCGAGTGGGAACACGTGGTGCCAGCCAGCTGGCTTGGTCGCCAGCGCCAGTGCTGGCAACAGGGTGGCCGCAACCATTGCCGCGATACCGACCCGCTGTTCAACCTGATGGAAGCGGACATGCACAACCTTGCGCCGGTGATTGGCGAGGTCAATGCCGACCGCTCCAACTTCCGCTTTGGTCACGCATCACAAGCGGCAGCCATGTATGGCCGGTGCGGCAGCCGTACCGATTTCAAAAAAAGGATCTTCGAGCCACGCCGTGAAGCCCGCGGGATGGTGGCACGCATCAATTTTTACATGCACGACCGCTACAACCTGAAAATGTCACAACAGCAGCAACAGCTGTTTATGCAATGGCACCGCGCCTACCCTCCTTCTGCCTGGGAGCTGGAACGCAACCGGCGCATCAGCGCGGTGACCGGCCAGGACAATCCTTTTGTCAGCGGCGCACGGCAGTGGACCATTGGGCACAAAAACAGCGCCGTGGGCCTGAAGCTGCTCCCGGCCGGCTCCCCGTCGCAACCCACCGCATCAAATGCCGGCCCCAGGGTCAGGGGTAACCGGAGCAGCAAAATTTATCATTTGCCACACTGCCCGAATTATTCTGATATCAGGCCGCACAATGTAGTGTCGTTCGACAACGAACAGCAAGCCCGGCGAGCTGGCTACCGCAAAGCACGCAACTGTAATAACCGCACTTAACAAAGCGGACGCAGGGGAGGCTTCGCTGCTTTTGCAATTGCTGCTACAGCTCAGCATTACGCACAGGTTACAATGTGTAACATATGTTTCGTACCTGCAGCAGGCCTGAAAACTGCCGTCAACCTTTTAGCTGCCCGGTCGATACATTCCAAAATGGCATGTGTCTTGCTACTAACAGCCTCATGCAGTCAGATATTTGACGTTTGCTCACCAACAAGCCCGGCTAAACCGTCCGGGATATAACGCCAGCAAGGCAACAGTCATCGCCGGCAGGGCCATAAATACAGGGGACACCTTGTTAATTTATGTCTTTACAAAAAATTAAAACCTCTTGCTGCAAGGGTCTTGTATGAAAAACTTGAACATGATGGCCAAGCTGGCCGTAGGCTTTGGCGCAGTAGTGATACTGATGTTGACCATATCTGCAGCCAACCTGTACGGGTTGAGCGAAATTACTGAGCGCGGTGAAACCCTTGATGTAATTTATGAAATGGAAGACGCTGCGGTAGAGCTGATACAGGTCGGTGATGACTATCTGATCAAACCTGACGACCGCTATATCGACCAGACAATGGAGCTGGTCAAGCACGTATCGGAAAGTGCACGCAAAGTCGTTCCGATGCTGAAATTCGAAGAAAACCGGCAAAAGGCAAGTGAGGTTCCTGCCTTGGCAGAGGCCTATAGCAATGCTTTTCTGTCCTACACCAAAGCACACAAAACCAAGGTGGAAAACATCAACGCTGCAGTTCAAAGCGGTGTTGAGTCTGATGAGCAAATTGCCAGGCTGAACGAACAGATCAACGGCTCGGCCAGCAACCCCGTGCTGCACGATGACCTGAACGGTGCCATAGCTGGCCGCTTGGCTGCACAACTGATGACTGCTCGCCGCACCCTTGCCTACCAGGCACGTGGTTACCTGCTGAGCGAATCGGCCGAATCCATGCAAACTCTTGAAAACAGCTATGAAAACTTGCTTGAAATTGCCCGCCGGTTGCAGTCTAGCCCTGCCCTGTCCTCCATTGCACGGATCAGTCTGGTCAGTGCCTTGACCAGCGCCAATGACTACATGACCGCTCTACGCGCCATTCCTGCGCTGGTGGAAGAGCAACGCATAGCCCAGCAGCAAATGGACGAGCAATACAGAGTGCTGCACAACCGCACACTTGAGTTGTCTGACACCCAAAACCAGCTGCTTGACAGCCAGATCCGACAATCCACCACCCTCTCCCTGACCCTGTCCATCGCTGCCATTGCCCTGGCCATTCTGATTGCCTGGTATATCACTCGCCAGATTGTACAGCCGCTAATGGCCGCTGTAGCTATTGCCAAAGAGCTGGGCGAGCGCAACATGACCGGCTCTGGTGTTGAACAGCGCCGCGACGAGTTCGGTGTCCTGCTGCAAGCTCTGGACACAACTCGCAGCAACCTGCGCGAAGCCCTGGGCGATGTCAACGGGGTAACCACCCAGCTGGCAGCGGCGGCCGAAGAGCTGTCGGTAGTAACCGGTCAGACCAGTGCTGGCGTCAACGCTCAGCGAGTCGAAACCGAGCAGGTCGCCACGGCCATGAACGAAATGGCAGCCACCGTGCACGAAGTGGCGCAAAACTCGGAAGAGGCTTCGCAAGCAGCACAGCGTGCGGACCAATTGGCGAAAAACGGTGAGCAGGCGCTGACTGCCGCGCTAGATGCAATTTCCCGCTTGTCGAATGAAGTACAACAAAGCACTCAGGCCATCTACCGCCTGAACGAAAACAGCGCCAACATCAGCACGGTCCTTACTGTGATCAACGGTATCGCCGAACAGACTAACCTGCTGGCCCTGAACGCCGCCATTGAAGCAGCCCGTGCCGGTGAAGCTGGCCGCGGCTTTGCTGTGGTTGCTGATGAAGTACGTGGTCTGGCCCATCGCACCCAGGAGTCCACTGCACAAATCGAAGAACTGATTGCCACATTACAGCAGGGTGCCGAGGACTCGGTTGCCATGATGGACAGCAGTAGCAGCCTGGCTGGCAACACGCTTGAGCTGGCCCAACAGGCTGGCAGCGAGCTTGAAGCAGTTACCCGGGTCATTTCCGAGATCCAGGCAATGAACATGCAAATTGCCACTGCCGCCGAAGAGCAAAGCTCGGTAGCAGAAGAAATAAACCGCAGCGTCATCAACGTCAACAGCATTGCCGACCAGTCGGCAGCAGCTGTCGAAGAAATGGCTGCTTCCTCTGCAGACCTGGCCCGCCTGGGTCAGTCCCTGCAGGACCTGGTATCAAGGTTCAAGGTTTGATTGTTTTCCAATCAGCTGACAACAAAAAACCGGCATACGCCGGTTTTTTGTTGTGGGGTTGGTTCATTGCCTTGTAAGCGGTTATTCCTTGAAAAGCCCAACCCGCTGGTTCGCGACTGAAGTCGTTCCCACAAAAAAGCTATGCCGCTCACTTACGGACGCTGCACCCTGTACGAACCACTTCAGTGGCGACCAGCCAACCAACGACATCAGCCATGCAGTGCCGCCGCATGGTGAGCAATATGTTCCTCGATAAAGGACGCAATAAAGTAGTAACTGTGATCGTAACCTTCGTGATAACGAATGGTCGCAGGATGTCCTGCCGCGCTGCAGGCTTCTTCCAGCAGGCTGGTGCGCAATTGTTCATCAAGGAAATTGTCAGCCAGTCCCTGATCCACCAGCAGGGTAAGCTTTTCCTGCGCTTTGGCCACCAAGGCCACGGTATCATATTCCAGCCAGCTGGTACGCTCATCACCCAGGTAAGCGAAAAACGCTTTTTCACCCCAGGGCACCTGGCTGGGCGCAACAATGGGGGCAAAGGCCGACACGCTACGATAACGACCTGGGTTCCTCAGCGCCAGTACCAGCGCCCCGTGCCCCCCCATGGAGTGCCCGCTGATTGCCCGCGCCTGCGTTGCCGGAAAGTGCTGCTCAACCAGCTGCGGCAACTCGCTCAGCACATAGTCATACATGCGGTAATGTTTGGCCCAGGGCTCCTGCGTGGCATTCACATAAAAACCTGCACCCTGCCCCAAATCATAGGCTTCAGCATTGGCCACATCCTCGCCACGCGGACTGGTATCCGGTGCGACAATGATTACACCGTGCTCAGCCGCATACCGCTGGGCATTGGCCTTGGTAATAAAATTTTGCTCATTACAGGTCAGGCCGGACAGCCAGTACAGCACCGGGCATTTTTTTTCTGCTGCCGCAGGTGGCAGGTAAACAGCAAAGTTGACCGTGCAGCCCAGCGTGGCCGACGCATGCTGCCACACCTCCTGCCAGCCACCAAAACATGCATGACGTTCAATACGCTCCATTGATAATTTCTCCTGTTAAAGACTGTATAGATTCTGCGACTACGCTTCGCTGCGCGCAGAATAATGACGAAAGAGTTTCGCACACCACCGCGACAGCATCCCGCCACCGGCGGGACACCCCTCCCGCCCGCACAAGGTAGATTCGGGGCGGTCAGGATGTTGTCCGGGCATTAGCGGTCTGTGGCAGTTTACTGACACGGACCAGCGTCAGCCCGGGGCAATACCCTGACCGACCCAGCCACCGCAGCGCAAAAAACCCACTTATTTAAAATGCACAACCGAGCGAATCGACTTGCCCTCGTGCATCAGGTCAAACGCCTTGTTGATATCCTCCAGCCCCATGGTATGGGTAACAAAAGGCTCCAGCTCGATCTTGCCCTGCATTGCGTCTTCAACCATGCCCGGCAGCTGGCTGCGGCCCTTGACGCCACCGAAGGCGGTACCCTTCCAGGTCCGTCCGGTAACCAGCTGAAACGGACGGGTGGAAATCTCCTGTCCGGCACCGGCCACGCCAATAATCACCGACTGGCCCCAGCCACGGTGCGCGCACTCCAGCGCCGAACGCATCACATCCACATTGCCGATGCACTCAAAGGAGTGGTCCACACCCCAGCCGGTCATTTCGACAATGACTTCCTGTACCGGTTTGTCGTAATCCTTCGGGTTGATGCAATCGGTGGCGCCAAACTGGCGGGCCAGCTCAAACTTGTCCGGGTTCAGATCCACCGCAATGATGCGACCGGCACCGGCTTGCCGTGCGCCCTGGATCACCGCAAGGCCAATTCCGCCCAGTCCAAACACCGCGACCGAGTCACCCGGCTGCACCTTGGCCGTGTTGTGCACCGCACCAATACCGGTGGTCACGCCACACCCCAGCAGGCAGACCTGCTCGGGGTTGGCATCCGGGTTAATTTTGGCCAGCGATACCTCGGCAACCACCGTGTATTCACTGAAGGTGGAGCAGCCCATATAGTGGTAAATCGGCTCGCCGTTATAGGAAAAACGGGTGGTACCGTCCGGCATCAAACCCTTGCCCTGGGTGGCGCGTACCGCCACACACAGGTTGGTCTTGCCGGACGTACAAAACAGGCACTCGCCACATTCGGCGGTATACAGCGGAATCACATGGTCACCGGGTGCCACACTGGTTACGCCCTCGCCCACCTCAACCACAATGCCGGCCCCTTCGTGTCCCAGAATGGCCGGAAACACACCTTCCGGATCTTCACCAGACAGGGTAAATGCATCGGTGTGGCAGACGCCTGTATGGGTAATTTTGACCAGCACCTCGCCAGCTTTGGGCGGAGCCACGTCCACCTCGACAATTTGCAGGGGTTCACCGGGGGCAAAGGCTACGGCAGCGCGTGATTTCATGGTATTTCCTCATAAGCAGACAGCTAAAAAACATAGGTAGGCATCTAGCCACCCTCCACGCGGCCTGTCAAGAAACACGCTTCAAGGCGTCTGCGTACTTGTGCAAGACTGCCCGCCGGCAGAGAATGGATTTTCGCCTTCATCCATTACCGAGGTAACTTTCATGAAACTTTACAGTTTTTCATACTCTTGCGCCCTGTCCTGCCACTTGGCCCTGCTCTGGAGCAAGTTGCCATTCGAGCTACAACAGATCACTCACGAAGACCTAGCCAGTGCGGAAATCCGTGCACTCAACCCCGCCGGCAAGGTGCCCATTCTCACCGACAACGACCTGGTGCTTAGCCAGAGCAGCGCCATCCTCAACTACATTGCCGAGCGCGCCCCTGAAGCCGGCCTGAGCGGCACAACCCCGGCCGAACGTGCGCAGACCAACATGTGGCTGGGCCTGCTAACCTCCGACCTGCACCCAGCCTACAGCACATTATTCAAGGTCAGCCGCTGGCTCAAGGATGAGCAGGCCGCCGATCTGGTCAAACAACAGGCCAAAGCCAGCATACGCCAGCTGTATGAGCAGATTGACGCCCAACTGGCCGGACGGGAATGGCTCACCGGCACCCGCTCGATTGCCGATGCCTACCTGTTTGTCACCCTGCTCTGGGCAGGTCTGTTGAAAATTGACCTGTCTGGGCTGGAAAACCTGACCGCCTTCAGTGCCCGCCTGCACGTCACACCCGAGGCGCAACAGGTGCTCCGCGCCGCCGGCATTGCCTGATCGACTACGCACCTGACCGACTACACAACAGCCGGCCTCTTTGGATACCGGCTGTTGTTTTTTTGTGTGCGGCCGCGCACGTTGCGGCCTCTGCAAGCCGTAAAGGATACCGGTTCAACCTTGGGCCACTCAGGCCGATACGTTAAGCCATACACCCTACCGGAGCACGGAGCGCCATGCCTATCAAGCCAGAGTTACCCCCTGTCTACCCGAGCAGACAACCGCCTGCCCGAGCGCAGCAGCCCACAGCAGACGCGCAGGAAACACTCCCCGCTGCCAAATCCCTGCACGAGCGCCAGCAAAAACGTCTGCAAGACATGCAAATGTCCGCTACCCAGATCCAGCAGATGAAAAAAGCCAACTCGCCCAAACAACAGGCCGCCAACCGGGCCGGACTGCTGGCACAGCGCCTGCAAATGCTCAAATCCATGCTGTCCAAGCTGCCACCGGGCGACTACAAGGCGCTGCTGCAAGAGATCAAGCAAATTGCCAAAGAGCTCAAAGCTCTGAGCGCCCAGCTAAAAACATCCCCGGCGGGCGGCTCGTTGCCCGGTTTGTCGGCGGCAATGTCCCAGGCAGGTGCCAACTTTGTCACGCCGGATGCCAACGTGCCCAGCGATGCCGGCGCTGCCATGGATGGCGCTGCCGCAGCAGCCATCAGTGCGCCCGTGGATGTCCCAGCGGTGGCCGATAGCGTGCCGGATGCGTCCGCTGAAGCTGAAGGCGTGGTTGTCGATGAATCGGCTGAAGCTGATATGGAGGCCGAAGCACAGGCGGCGACTGCTGCGGCTGAAACTGCTGCTCAGCAAGCCAACGCAACCGAGAACAACCAACGACCAGAAGGGCTTTCACCTGCCAGCGGACAAGACGATGACGCGGCAGACAAGCAGTTACGCGAAGTGCTTAACGAAGCCAAAAAGCTGCTCAAGGAAGTGCTCAACCTGCTCAAGGCCAAACACCAAAACAACGATAAAGAAAGCCGCAAGCTGGTCAATGAAATTGAGCGCGAAATTGAAGACCTGGAACAGGCACTGATGCAAAGCCAACTGTCCAGCGACCTGCCGGAAGCCATTGCCGACAGCAGCTCGGGTGATGTCGATATAGACAGCGCTGGACTGGGCGGGTTTGTTGATGTTATTGCGTGAATTGGCTTGCACTAAGCTGGACGCACCCTCAGCAACCCACGCCAGAAACATAAAACCGCTGCCGCCACTACGCCCAGTTCAGTTTACTTAAATGGCTCAAATCCAGGTTTTCTCTGGCATGCCATAAGTCATAAGCATCCTGCATCCCCAGCCAAACGTGCGCTGAACTACCAATAACTACAGATAAGCGGAGCGCCATTTCAGGGGATACGGCAGCTTTCTGTTTCAATACACGCTGTACAGTAGATGGTGCAACATCAAGGGCTTGCGCCAACTTACGGGCGCTGATGCCTAACTCTTCTATAGTTTCCTGAATAAGCTCACCTGGATGTGGTGGGTTATGCATCATAGCCATTAGTGATAATCCTCATAGTTTACGATATAGGCATTACCATCAAAAAACTCAAAGATAATTCGCCAGTTGCCTGTCACTGTTATAGACCACTGCCCATTTCTATCTCCCGTTAAAGAATGAAGATAGAAGCCAGGCAAGTTAATGTCTTCAATAGTTCTTGCTTCATTTAAAACCGCCAACCTTGTTGAAATTTTTCGAGACTGCTTCGCATCTATACCAGCAGTTGTGCCGGTCTCGAAAAACTTCTTCAATTCTTTTTGTTTATCCGAGCACCCATGGACCCTGCAACTACGTGCAGGGTGACGAAGGCTGATTCAGTGCGCAGGGGACAGGCTTATCCCTGCTGACGGGCGCTGATCTCTTAGGCTGTCGTGGCATATTCCTCACGCAGCTGTCTAGCAGCCTTGACCATGTGCTTCAGCGCGGCTTTGGTCTCCGGCCAGCCACGGGTTTTCAGGCCGCAGTCGGGGTTGGCCCATAGCTGTTCCACTGGCAGGCGCTGGGCGGCCTTGCGCAGCAGGTCGGCCATTTCTTCGCTGCCCGGCACGCGCGGCGAGTGAATGTCATACACACCCGGACCAATGTCGTTCGGGTAGTGAAAATTCTCGAAGGCATCCAGCAGCTCCATTTGCGAGCGCGAGGTCTCGATGGTGATCACATCCGCATCCATGGCGGCTATGGCGTCGATCACGTCGTTGAACTCGCTGTAGCACATATGTGTGTGGATCTGCGTTTCGTTGCGCACACCGCTGGCGGTCAGGCGGAAGGCTTCGGTGGCCCAGTCCAGATACGCCTGCCAGTCGGCGCGGCGCAATGGCAGCCCTTCGCGGAACGCGGCCTCGTCAATCTGGATGATCTTGATGCCGGCGGCTTCCAGATCCACCACTTCATCACGGATGGCCAGTGCCAGTTGTTGCGCCTGTTGCTTGCGGGTCAGGTCTTCGCGCGGGAAGGACCACATCAGCATGGTCACCGGGCCGGTCAGCATGCCCTTCATGATCTTGTCGGTCTGCTGCTGGGCGTAGGCAATCCACTCCACGGTCATGGCGTGCGGGCGGGAGATGTCACCGTAAATCACTGCCGGTTTGACGCAACGCGAGCCATAGCTCTGTACCCAGCCAAAGCGGGTGAACAGGTAGCCGTCCAGCTGCTCGGCAAAGTATTCCACCATGTCATTGCGCTCGGCTTCGCCGTGTACCAGCACGTCCAGACCCAGTTCTTCCTGCACTTCGACGGCCAGGCGGATTTGCTCCTGCATCGCCTGTTTGTACTGTTCTTCATTGAGCTTGCCCTGACGCAACCCCTGACGGGCAGCGCGAATCTCGGCGGTTTGCGGGAAGGAGCCAATGGTGGTGGTCGGGAACAGCGGCAAATTCAGGCGCTCACGCTGCAACCTGATACGCTCGGCAAAGGGTGCGGCACGCTTGCTGTCTTTGGCCGTTACCGCTGCCAGACGCGCTTGCACCTGCGGTTTGTGAATACGCGGTGAAGCAGCACGACTGGCTTGTACCTCACGGCTCTGCGCCAGTGCGGCCTGCACTTTGGCGCTATCGGGATTGTTGACGGCTTCGGCCAAAATGGCCACTTCTTCGCACTTTTGTACGGCAAAGGCCAGCCAGCTTTTCAGCTCGTCATCCAGTTGGTCCTCACGGGACAGGTCCACCGGACTGTGCAGCAGCGAGCAGGACGGTGCCACCCATAGACGGTCACCCAGACGCTCATGGGCGTGATTCAGGGTTTCAAGGATTTTTTCCAGATCCGCACGCCAGACGTTACGGCCATTGACCACACCCAACGACAGCACCTTATAGGCCGGCAGGCGGTCAAGAATGGTGGGGTATTGTTCCGGTGCACGCACCAGATCAATGTGCAGGCCGTCCACCGGCAGGTTGGCGGCCAGCCCCAGATTATCTTCCAGACCAGAGAAATAAGTGGCAATCAGCTTCTTGCACGGCTCGCTTTGCAGCAGGTTGTAGGCCCGCTCGAAGGCGTTTTTCCATTCCTGCGGCAAATCCAGCCCCAGAATCGGCTCGTCAATCTGTACCCACTCCACGCCCTGCTGTTGCAGGCGTTGCAGAATCTGGCCATACACTGGCAGCAAACGCTCCAGCAGGTCGAGGCGGTTGAAGCCGGCTTCCTTTTCCTTGCCCAGCCACAGCCAGGTCAGCGGACCGATAATGACCGGCTTGACCTTGTGGCCCAGCGCCAGCGCTTCGTCCACTTCGTCAAACAGCTCATTCCAGCTCAGGCTGAACTGCTGATCTGAGGTCAGCTCGGGCACCAGATAGTGATAGTTGGTATCAAACCACTTGGTCATTTCCTGGGCGTGGGCACCGCCACAGCAACTGGTTTCCACCACACCACGGGCGATGGCAAACAATGTGTCCAGAGTGGGCTTTTCGCCCGCCTTCAGGAAACGCTCGGGAACTGCGCCAAAGGTCAGGGTGTGGGTCAGCACCTGGTCGTACCAGGCAAAATCGCCCACCGGCAGCAGCTCGATGCCGGCATCTTTTTGCAGTTGCCAGTGTTTGGCACGCAGCTCACGGCCGGTTTGTTGCAGTTGCTGTTCGCTGATGTCGCCTTTCCAGTAGGCTTCAACGGCTTT
The DNA here is from genome assembly GCA_012728415.1 of Gammaproteobacteria bacterium. Lineage (GTDB taxonomy): Bacteria > Pseudomonadota > Gammaproteobacteria > Pseudomonadales > Pseudomonadaceae > Thiopseudomonas. Next base: position 125,231 of record JAAYFD010000057.1, on the reverse strand, counting down.
TTTCAATTCACGGTCACCACCAATACGCGGGAAACCGAGGTTGTGTGCTAATGCCATGGGGCACCTCCTTAATTTTGAGGTGGCCATTGTGGTTTTTTCTACACAGTGAAACAAACTCAAAGAATTAACATTCATTATGAGTTGTTTTCATGTTGACAAAACAAAAATCCTGATACGCAAAAAGCCACCCGAAGGTGGCTTTTTACTCAAGCAGCAAAACGCTTATGCTTGCTCGGCGCGGGCAGCTTCTACGTCCTTGATGGACAGCTTGATGCGGCCACGGTTGTCAACGTCCAGTACCACGACGTCGATCATCTCGCCTTCTTTGAGGTAGTCGGTGACTTTTTCCACGCGCTCGTTGCTGATCATGGAAATGTGCACCAGACCATCCTTGCCGGGCAGAATGTTGACGAAGGCACCAAAGTCAACGATGCGCTCAACCTTGCCGCGATAGATCTTGCCGATTTCGGCTTCGGCAGTAATCGCCAGTACCGCTTCGCGGGCAGCTTCGGCAGCTTCCTTGGTCTCGCCAAAGATCTTGATGGAACCGTCATCTTCAATGTCGATGGAGGCGTTGGTTTCCTCGCAGATGGCACGGATGGTGGCACCACCCTTGCCGATCACGTCGCGGATTTTGTCGGCGTCGATCTTCATGGTCAGCATCGACGGCGCGTTCTCGGAAATCTCGCTGCGTGAAGCAGGCAGCACCTGGTTCATCTGGTCGAGAATGGTGATGCGCGCGGCGTGGGCCTGCTCCAGGGCGATCTCCATGATCTCCTCGGTGATGCCCTCGATCTTGATGTCCATCTGCAGTGCGGTCACGCCATTGGCTGTACCGGCCACCTTGAAGTCCATGTCACCCAGGTGGTCTTCGTCACCCAGAATGTCGGTCAATACGGCGAAGCGCTCGCCTTCCTTGACCAGCCCCATGGCAATACCGGCCACCGGTGCTTTCATTGGCACACCGGCATCCATCAGCGCCAGGGAGGCACCACAGACCGACGCCATGGAGCTGGAGCCGTTGGACTCGGTGATTTCGGAAACCACGCGCACTGTGTAGGGGAAGTCATCGGCGCTAGGCAACATGGCAGCCACACCGCGGCGGGCCAGACGGCCATGACCGATTTCGCGACGCCCGGTGGCACCCATGCGGCCGCACTCGCCTACGGAGTACGGAGGGAAATTGTAGTGCAGCATGAAGTGGTCACGCTTCTCGCCTTCCAGGGTATCCAGCAGCTGGGCGTCACGGGCGGTGCCCAGGGTCGCAACCACCAGCGCCTGGGTTTCACCACGGGTGAACAGCGCGGAGCCGTGGGTCTTGTCCAGCACGCCAACTTCGATGTTCAGCGGGCGAACAGTTTTGGTATCGCGGCCATCAATACGCGGCTTGCCGGAAACGATGTTCTCGCGCACGGTACGGTATTCGATTTCGCCAAAGCAATCCTTGACTTCCTGGGCGCAGGGGCCGGTTTCTTCGTTGGCCAGTGCGGCAACTGCCTGGTCACGCAGCTCGCCCAGACGGGCATAGCGGTCCTGCTTGATGGTGATGGTATAGGCCTTGGAAATTTCCTCACCAAACTGGCTGCTAATGGCGTTTAGCAGCTCGGTGTTTTCAGCTGGAGCCTGCCAGTCCCAGCGCGGCTTGGCAGCCTGGGCGGCAAAATCCTTGATGGCATTGATGGCCACCTGGAATTCTTCGTGGGCATACAGCACAGCGCCCAGCATCTGGTCTTCGGTCAGCTCTTTGGCTTCGGACTCAACCATCAGCACAGCGTCTTCAGTACCGGCAACCACCATGTCCAGTGCGGAGGCTTCCAGCTGCTCGTAGGTCGGGTTCAGCAGGTAGCCGGCTTCAGGGTGAAAGCCAACACGGGCACAGCCAATCGGGCCGTTGAACGGGATGCCGGAAATCGCCAGTGCAGCGGAAGTACCCAGCATCGCGGCGATGTCCGGATCGGTTTTCTTGCTGGTGGAAATAACGGTACAGATTACCTGTACTTCGTTGTGGAAGCCGTCCGGGAACAGCGGGCGAATTGGACGGTCGATCAGGCGCGAGGTCAGGGTTTCTTTTTCGGAAGGGCGAGCTTCACGCTTGAAGAAACCGCCAGGGATCTTGCCTGCGGCATAGGTTTTTTCCTGGTAATGCACTGACAGCGGGAAGAAATCCTTGCCCGGGTCGGCCTGTTTGGCACCCACTACAGTCACCAGCACGGTGACATCATTGTCTACTTTTACCAGTACAGCACCGGAAGCCTGGCGCGCAACGCGGCCGGTTTCCAGGGTTACGGTCGACTGACCGAATTCAAATGTCTTGATTACCGGGTTCACGGTTTTTTCCTTTTTAATTCAGGTTACCAGGGGGAACTGTCAGGCTGGCGGGTATCGGCCCGCTTCGAGCCTTCGGCAAGCAAGTACCTGCCTGCATCCTTATATGGAAACTCTGTAAAGCATTCAACACAAATGCTTTTCAGAGCTTCCACCGGGTAACAGATCATGAAAGCAAAAAAGCCGGTGCCTGAAGCATCGGGACTGCGTCCGCTGACACCCAGAACACCAGCTTTTTGCATTGAATAGCGTACGCTTAGCGACGCAGACCCAGACGGCCAATCAGGGTGGCGTAACGGCCGAGGTCTTTTTTCTTCAGGTAATCCAGCAGCTTGCGGCGCTGGTTAACCATGCGGATCAGGCCACGACGGGAGTGGTGGTCCTTCTTGTTGCTCTTGAAGTGCTCTTGCAGCTTGTTGATGTTGGCGGTCAGCAGGGCAACCTGTACTTCGGGTGAACCGGTGTCACCGGCTGTTTGCTGGTAGTCGCTAACGATCTGGGCTTTTTCTTCAACGCTGAGTGCCATATCTGGCTCCTTATGTCTGGACAGGCCGGGATATTCATGTGTGGCAACCCCGTGCTTGAAAAATGGAATGACCGTGCCTGCCAACAGCCACCCATGCCCGGCCACATGACCGGAAAAACTTTGCTATTGTGACCTAATCAGGCGTCTTGGCGCAACCAGTCCGTCTTCATCAATTTCGGCAACACCGATAAATTCTTGCTGATGACTATAAACCCGCACCATTCCACTGACCGGAGCACCCGGTGCGCGTACCGGCTGACCGTTTTGCCAGTAGTAGGTGGTGTGCTCGGTCAGGGTGACCTGCGGCCAGTCCAGCAACCCGGCATCGCAGGGCAGCAGGTACCGGTCCAGTGCCTCGCTGCCCTGCTCGTCGTGCAATGCAATCAGCTCGTCCAGGGTTACCGCGCGAGACAGATCAAACGGGCCGGCGGCGATGCGACGCAGACCGGCAACATGAGCACCACAACCCAGCTCACGACCAATATCTTCGGCCAAAGTACGGATGTAGGTCCCCTTGCTACAGCTGACGCGCAGACGCAGCAGGTCGCCTTCAAGGCTCAGCAGTTCGAGGGCGGCAATGTGTATGGATCGCGCCTTGCGCTCAACCACCTCACCAGCCCGGGCCAACTTGTACAATGGCTGACCATCCTGTTTCAGCGCCGAGTACATGGGCGGCACCTGCATGATGTCACCACGAAATTGCGGCAGCACTGCCTCAGCCTGCTCCAGGCTGATATTGACCGGCCGGGTTTCCAGAACCTCTCCTTCGGCATCGCCCGTATTGGTCGTCTGACCCAGTCGCACTTCAGCCTCATAGGCCTTGTCTGCATCCAGCAAATAGCGCGAGAACTTGGTCGCCTCACCAAAACACAACGGCAACACGCCAGTTGCCAGCGGATCCAGGCTGCCGGTATGTCCGCCCTTGTCCGAGTTGAGCAGCCAGCGCACCTTTTGCAGCGCACCATTGGAGCTGACCCCCGCCGGCTTATCCAGTATCAGGATGCCGCTGATGCTGCGGCGCTTGCGCTTCACCTGAGGATTCACTTATTCATCTCCATCCTGCTGGTGGTTGTTGCGGTCACTGGCCACAGCCCGCTCGATCAACGAAGACATATAGGCACCACGAGTGACGCTGTCATCATAATGAAAGTGCAGCTGTGGAATGCTGCGAATACGAATTTCCTTGCCCAGCAGCATCCGCAGGTAACCTGCCGCCTCACGCAACACTTCCAGGTTGTCCTCAATAACTTCGGGGTCCTCGCTGTTCATTAGCGTGACGTAAACCTTGGCATGACCCAGGTCACGACTGACATCAACCCCTGTCAGGGTCACGAAGCCCAGGCGCGGGTCTTTCACCTCGCGTGGAATCATGACTGCCAGCTCGCGCTGGATCTGGTCGCCCACTCGCTGGGCACGGCTGTATTGTTTGCTCATGATGTTTTACCTCATGACGCGATAAATTGAAGCAACAAACGGCACGCCGGTTGCCCGCACGTGCCGTTGTCATGGTTACAGCATTCGCGATCAGAGTGTACGGGCCACTTCGACCTTCTCGAACACTTCGATCTTGTCGCCCACCTTGACGTCGTTATAGCTCTTGACGCCAATACCGCACTCCATGCCGTGACGCACTTCGTTGACATCATCCTTGTAGCGGCGCAAGGACTCCAGCTCGCCTTCAAAGATCACTACATCGTCACGCAGGACACGGATCGGGCGGTTACGCAGCACAGTGCCTTCGATCACCATACAGCCGGCAATTGCACCAATTTTTGGTGAGCGGAAGACATCACGTACCTCGGCCACGCCAACGATCTGTTCACGCAGATCACTGCCCAGCATACCGGTCAGGGCCGCTTTTACATCCTCGATGATGTCGTAGATGATGTTGTAGTACCGCATGTCGAGACCTTCGTTCTCGACAATTTTGCGCGCTCCCGCATCTGCACGCACGTTAAAGCCGAAAATGACCGCATTGGAGGCCAGCGCCAGGTTGGCATCACTTTCAGTGATGCCGCCCACGCCACCAGCCACGATGCGCACTTCTACCTCATCGTTACCCAGCTCGGTCAGCGAGGACTGCAGGGCCTCCAGGGTACCGCGCACGTCAGCCTTGACGACCACGTTGAGTACTTTTTTCTCTTCCTGGCCCATGCTTTCGAAGATATTCTCCAGCTTGCCGGCAGAAGCGCGGGCCAGCTTGACCTCGCGGAACTTGCCCTGCCTGAACAAGGCAATTTCACGGGCTTTGCGTTCGTCTTCAACGACGGTCATTTCGTCACCCGCCTCGGGGGTGCCATCCAGACCCAGAATCTCGACCGGAATGGACGGACCGGCTTCCTGGATCGGCTTGCCGTTTTCATCCAGCATGGCGCGTACACGGCCAAAGTTGACGCCAACCAACACCATGTCGCCCTGGCGCAGGGTACCGTTTTGTACCAAAATGGACGCCACCGGACCACGGCCACGGTCCAGACGGGACTCAATCACCACACCACGGCCAGATGCACTTGGAATCGCGGTCAGCTCAAGCACTTCAGACTGCAGCAGGACAGCCTCAAGCAGCTCGTCGATACCGGTACCCACCTTGGCAGATACATGCACAAATTGGGTATCGCCCCCCCACTCTTCGGGGATGACATCATGCTGGGCCAGGTCATTCTTGATGCGGTCCGGATCAGCTTCTGGCTTGTCGATTTTGTTTACGGCGACAATCAGGGGGACACCAGCTGCCTTGGCGTGCTGGATACCCTCAATGGTCTGCGGCATCACACCGTCATCGGCTGCCACTACCAGAATCACAATGTCTGTAGCCTTGGCACCCCGGGCGCGCATCGCGGTAAAGGCCGCGTGTCCGGGAGTATCCAGAAAGGTAATCATGCCGCCTTCGGTCTGTACATGGTACGCACCGATATGCTGGGTGATACCACCAGCCTCGCCGGTTGCCACCTTGGCACGGCGGATGTAGTCCAGCAGCGAAGTTTTACCATGGTCAACGTGCCCCATGACAGTAACCACTGGTGCACGCTGGAAAGCTTCGCCTTCAAGCTTCAGGGACTCGGCCAGCTGCGTTTCAAGCAAGTCGTCACTGATCAGCTTCACCTTGTGGCCCATTTCTTCGGCAACCAGCGCAGCCGTCTCCTGATCCAGCACCTGATTGATGGTCACCGGAGTGCCCAGCTGGAACATGAACTTGACCACTTCTCCGCCCTTGACAGACATCTGCGAAGCCAGATCCGCTACGCTGATGGTCTCGCCAATCTGGACTTCACGCACTACCGGTCCGGCAGGTGCCTGGAAGCCATGCTCGTTGCGGCGCTGCCTGTTGCGGCCACCGCGACGGCCGCCACGACGGCTGCCGCCCTCCTCCTCATCGTTGCGCAGGCTGATCTTGCGACCTTGCGGGCGCTGCCCCACTGGCCTGCGGTCGCGCCGCTCATCTTCGTCGCGACGCGAGCTCCGGCGTGTTTCTTCTTTCTTGCGCTCAGGGCGAACCACCGGGGGCTCGTCCAGCACAGGTTCAGCCACAGGCGTGACGGGTGCCTCATCAGCTTTCTGCTGTTGCCGCGCCAACTCCTCCGCTTCGCGGGCAGCTTTTGCTTCTGCTTCTTTCTGACGCGCCTGTTCGACCGCCTCGATACGGCGCTGCTCGGCCTCTTGCACAATGTTGGCCATTTGCTCCCGGGCCGGTTGCTGCGTTTTGGCAGCGGGCTCGGCAGTCTTGACCGGCTCGTCACTGGCTACCGCTGGCACCTCTTCTATATTGCGCTTGACGTAGGTGCGTTTCTTGCGCACTTCTACACTAATTGTTTTGCTGCCCGGCGCACGTAACGTTGTAGTGGTTTTGCGCTGCAAAGTGATCTTTTTCCCTTTACCCGGCTTATCGCCAGGCTCGGCACGCAAATGGGCCAGCAACTTCTGTTTTTCTGCATCACTGACGGCATCGGACGCTTTGCTGTGGGGCAGTCCGGCCTCTTTCATCTGTTGTAACAGGCGCTCAATCGGCGTATCAACCGTTTGAGCCAATTCTTTAACCGTGACTTGCGTCATGTGTACTCCTCCTCAAGCCGCTACGTGCTTATTCAAACCAGTGGGCGCGGGCGGCCATGATCAGCTTGCCGGCATTCTCTTCATCCATTCCTGCCACCTCCAGCAGATCGTCAATGGACTGTTCGGCAAGGTCTTCACGACTCAGTACACCACGGGTGGCCAGTTCAACGGCCAGCTCTTTGGTCATGCCTTCCAGATCAAGCAAGTCCTGCTCTGGCTGGATATCTGCCAGCTTTTCTTCGGTCGCAATGGCGCGTGACAGCAGACGGTCTTTCGCACGGGCACGCAACTCATTGACGATTTCTTCATCAAACCCTTCAATTTCCAGCATTTCTTCCATGGGGACGTAGGCCACCTCATCCAGTGTGCTGAAGCCTTCTTCTACCAGCACCTGAGCCAGCTCTTCGTCCACATCCAGCTCCTCGACAAACAGGCGCAGGGTATCTCCGGTCTCCTGCTGCTGGCGCGCCTGAATGTCGGCCTCGGTCATTACGTTGAGCGTCCAGCCCGTAAGCTGGGACGCCAAACGGACATTCTGGCCACCACGACCAATGGCCTGGGCCAGGTTGTCTTCTGCTACAGCAATGTCCATGGAGTGGGCATCTTCATCAACAATAATAGCAACCACTTCGGCCGGCGCCATGGCGTTGATGACAAACTGCGCCATGTTTTCGTCCCACAGCACAATATCCACACGCTCGCCACCAAACTCGCCAGTGACCGCCTGCACACGCGAGCCACGCATGCCAATACAGGCACCTTGCGGGTCAATGCGCTTGTCCTTGGAGCGCACGGCAATCTTGGCACGCGAGCCGGGGTCACGGGCAGCAGCCATGATTTCAATCAGGCCTTCGGAGATTTCGGGCACCTCGATACGGAACAGCTCCATCAGCATCTCCGGTGCTGTGCGGGACAGCATCAGCTGCGGGCCACGGTTGTCGGTGCGAATTTCTTTCAGCAACGCACGGATACGGGTACCCATGCGGAAATTTTCGCGGGGAATGGTTTCATCACGTGACAGCAATGCTTCAGCATTGTTGCCAAGATCAACAATGACATTGTCACGGGTCACTTTTTTTACAGTGCCGGAAATGATTTCACCCATCTTGTCACGATAGGCTTCCACCACCTGAGCGCGCTCGGCTTCCCGCACCTTTTGCACGATGACCTGCTTGGCAGCCTGGGCTGCAATGCGGCCAAACTCGATGGACTCGACCTGCTCTTCAATGACATCGCCGACCTGCTTGTCTGCGTACTGCTCGGGCAACATGTCCGGAGTGTACTGGAATGCCGGGTCTTCCAGCTCTTCATCCTCAACAACGTGCCAACGGCGAAAGGTGTCATACTCACCACTTTGCCGGTCAATGGCGACACGCAACTCGACATCATCCTCATAATTTTTTTTGGTTGCAGTTGCCAGGGCCACTTCCAGGGCCTCGAAAATATCCTCCGCCGGTACTCCCTTTTCGTTGGAGACAGACTCAACCACCAACAGAATTTCTTTGCTCATTGTTTGCCTCAATCATTACCGACCAGCAGGCCCCTGCCTGTCAGTCAAAAACCGGAATTACATTTGCCTTGTCAATAAACTCTATGGGCAACAGGTACTCGTATTCATCAACCTGTACCACTACATCCTGGTCTTCAACACCTTTGAGCAGGCCCTGAAAATTACGGCGCTCCTCTACTGCTACACGCATCCTGATCTTGACTTGATGCCCTGCATAAACAGCAAACTGCTCCAGGGTAAACAGCATGCGGTCCATGCCCGGCGATGAAACCTCCAGGGTATATTCACCGTTGATGGGATCTTCTACATCCAGCACGGCGCTGAGCTGACGGCTCACGGTCTCACAGTCATCGACGCTGATACCGTCTTCATGCTCGATAAAAACCCGCAGCACGGAATGCCGGCCCTGGGAAATAAACTCGACGCCCCAGCACTGAAACTCCATGGCCTCTATAACCGGTGCCAGAATCGCCTGCAACTGTTGCAGCTTGCTCATCTGTCCTCCACTGTGCTTTTCGCATTCCGCAAATAAAAAATGGGCGAAACGCCCACATCCAAAACCGTGCACTTTGCCACGGCCTATGAAAAAGCCCCACGCAGGGGCTCTAAAGAGGTCCCAAGCCCCCTTGCATGTGTCTGGCAACACAAGGAACTGCTCAGGCTGTGCAGGCTTTTCGCGACCCCGCACCTGGAAAGCGGCGTTATATTATGCTTTCACCCATAAAAAGTCAAGCCGCCCGCAGCCTTGTTTCGACAAGACTGCGGGCGGCTATTATTGGTACCGAGGAGGGGACTCGAACCCCTACAGCCTTTAGGCCACTACCACCTCAAGGTAGCGTGTCTACCAATTCCACCACCTCGGCAAAACTTAATCGGCTTGCGGTATGTCTCCGTCCGCCTGCTCCACCATGGGAATATCCGCATCAGCAGCTGAACCAGCTTCTTCCAGCTGAGGAATATCACCACGCGGCTCTGCAACTTCAGCTTTTTGCACCTGCTCTACCTGAATGCTGGGCAAGCCCAGATCGTCACTGCCCTTGGAGCGCTCCTTTGCATAGTAGGCCAGCGCAAGACTGGTAGCAAAGAAAACGGCGGCTAGTATAGCGGTAATCCGACCAAAAAAGCTACCGGTTCCTTGTGCGCCAAATACGGTCGCAGAAGCACCCGAACCAAATGATGCGCCCGCCTCAGCACCCTTGCCCTGCTGGATCAGAACCAGCCCGACCAGAGCCAGCGCCATCACCAGGTGAACAATGATTATTACAGATTCAAGCATGTCAAATTCCTGCAGCACGAATGATCGCGCCAAATTCATCGGCATCCAGCGAGGCACCGCCCACCAGGCCGCCATCAATATCTTTCTGGGCAAACAGTTCGCTGGCATTATCCGCCTTGACACTGCCGCCATATAAAATTCTCAACTCCCGCGCAACGGACGCGCTGTGGCAGGCAATTACACCACGCAACGCCTCGTGCACTTGCTGCGCCTGCTCAGAGGTTGCTGTCAGCCCGGTACCTATGGCCCATACCGGCTCGTAAGCCAGTACTGCATTGGCAAAGGCATCAATGCCGGCCACCCGGATTACCGCTTCGACTTGCTCAGTGACAGTTTCAATCGCACGTCCCTGCTCTCGCTGCTGCAGGGTTTCGCCCACACAAAGCACAGGAATCAGTCCCGCAGCCTGGGCTGCAACAAACTTTTCTGCAACCACTTCATCACTTTCTGCTTGCAGCTCACGGCGTTCGGAATGGCCAACCAGAACCATGACGCACCCGGCATCCCTGAGCTGTGTCGCCGAGGTTTCACCAGTCATGGCGCCATGGCCATCGCGTATCGCACAATCCTGAGCGCCAACAGCAATATTATTCTTCAGGCCGGCAACAGCACGCTCCAGATACAGCGTACCGGGAAACACCGCCACATCCACAGACTGCTGAAGTTCCAGACCAGCCAGCCTGCCCAGCAGGTCAGAGACCTCCTGCCGGCTGCCGTTCATCTTCCAGTTACCAGCAACTAATGGACGACGCATAATATTTCCCGCGATTCAAAGTGGGTGCAGATATTACTCAAGCATCCGCCTGCTTGCAAGCGAATTCAGGAACAAACCTTTTCTACCTGATCAGCAAGGCGACGGGCATGCTGCAACACCTCGGCTTCATCCTGCCCTTCAACCATAACCCGCACCAGCGGCTCTGTACCTGATTTGCGCAACAAGACCCGGCCACGCCCGTCCAGCTCGGCAGTAATTTGATCACTCAACTGCTGTACGTGCGGATGCTGTAACGGATCAGTGTTTGTGTCTGGCAAGCGTACATTGATTAACCGCTGCGGTAGTTTTTTCCAGGCCAGGCGCTCTTTGGCCATGCTACTGCCCCGACGCTGCAATGCCAGCAGCACCTGCAGGGCAGCAATGATGCCATCACCCGTAGTATGGTGCTGAGCGCACAGAATATGTCCGGAGCCCTCACCGCCAATAACCCAGTTGCGCTCCTGCATTTGCTGCATCACATAGCGGTCGCCAACATTGGCGCGGGCAAAGGGGATACCGCGCTCTTTCAGCGCCAGCTCCAGGCCATAGTTGCTCATCAGCGTGCCCACAACCCCCGAACCTTCCGGCAGGCGCTCACGCTCCTGCAAATCGGTAGCAATGATATACAGCAAATCATCGCCGTCGAGTATAACGCCTGTATGGTCAACCATTTGCACACGGTCACCATCACCATCAAAGGCTATGCCAAAGTCAGCACCGTGGCTGACCACAGCTTTTTGCAGGGCACCCAGGCTGGTGGAGCCAACGCCATCGTTGATATTGATGCCGTCAGGCTGGTTGCCAATGGTAATCACATCGACCCCCAGCTCGCTAAACACACTGGGCGCAATGCGATAGGTGGCACCATGGGCGCAATCTATGACCACTTTAAAGCCGGAAAAATCCGTACTGGTTGGTACGCTGCTTTTACAAAATTCAATATAGCGCCCGGCCGCATCTACAATACGCGACGCCTTGCCAAGCTGTTCGGAGTCCACTACGTGCATTGGAGCATCTATCAGCTCCTCAATCATTTGCTCGGTGGCATCCGGCAGTTTTTGCCCGGTACTGGAAAAAAACTTGATGCCATTGTCATAGTGCGGATTATGTGATGCGCTAATGACGATGCCGGCTTCCGCTTTAAAGGTACGAGTCAAGTAGGCAATGCCTGGTGTAGGCATCGGCCCCAGCAGGGCAACATCAGCACCTGCTGCAGAAATTCCGGCTTGCAACGCCGATTCGAACATGTAGCCGGAAATGCGCGTATCCTTGCCAACCAGGATACGGCACCTGCCCTGTTTGCGAAAAACCATGCCAGCAGCCCAGCCGAGCTTGAGCATGAAGTCCGGTGTAATGGGCGCCTGTCCAACATGGCCACGAATCCCGTCAGTGCCAAAATATTTCTTGCTCATTGATATTCCCGCCATCCTGTTTGTACTGCTTCAAACATCTTTAGTGCATCCATGGTCTGCGCCACGTCATGCACACGAATGATTTTACCGCCACGCTCCAGTGCCATTACAGCCAGCGCCAGGCTACCGTACAGGCGCTGGTCCACTGGTTTGTCCAGCACACTCCCGACCATGGACTTGCGTGACACACCCACCAGCAGTGGCAAATTTAATGCATGCAACTCCGGCAAACGAGAAAAAAGCTCAAGATTGTGCTGCAAGGTCTTGGCAAATCCAAAGCCCGGATCAAGCACTATGCGCTCACGGCTGATACCAGCTACAACACAGGCATCCACCCGCTGCTGCAAAAAAGCCGCCACCTCGGCCGCCACATCGTCATAATGTGGCGCATCTTGCATGGTTTGCGGCTCACCACGCATATGCATTAGACACACGGGCAACCCGGTTTGGGCAGCCGCCTCCAGAGCTCCTTCACGTTGCAGGGCACGCACATCGTTAAGCAGACCTGCACCCAACGCTGCGCTTTCGGTCATGACCTGCGGTGTAGAGCTATCTACCGAGACAATACAGTCGAAGTTTTTTACCAGCGCTTCCACCAGCGGCGCCACACGATCCAGCTCTTGCTGCGGACTGACCGCTTTCGCCCCCGGCCTGGTCGACTCGCCCCCGACATCCAGCAAGCTGGCTCCGGCCTCAAGCATGTTCCCGGCACGGTGCAACGCCGCATCCAGAGTGTTGTACTGGCCACCATCAGAGAAAGAGTCAGGGGTGATATTGAGAATCCCCATGATATGGGGCCTGGAAAGATCAAGCTGATGCTTGCCGCACTGAAGAATAGCTGACATGAACTATGTCCGGTTCATATGGTTAAAAAACAAACGGCGACCCCCGTCGCCGTTGTGCATGGTAATCCTTTGGCCTGCAGAAGTAACCTCAGCAAGCAGAGGGTTCTGCCTGTGCAAGCGGCTTTAGCCGCGACCGGTGCCAGACTTTGCGACCCCGGTCGCCACTAAAGTGGCTCCTACAGGCGGTGCCGAGTTAGTGCTCGCTGGCAGGGCCACCAATGGGCGCATCCGGGCGATGCTCTTCCGGCTTGCCGGGCTGCTCCGCACTGGGCGGCGGGGTGTTGCCACCACCTTTCCAGTCTTTCGGTTCACGCACCGGAACGCCATTCATGATGTCATCAATCTGGTCGCTGTCGATGGTTTCGTACTTCATTAACGCATCAGCCATGGCATCCAGCTTATCGCGATTTTCCTCAAGAATACGCTGCGCGGTCTTGTAACAGTCGTCGATAATCTTGCGCACTTCGGTATCAATCAGCTTGGCGGTTTCACCAGATACATTGCCAATATGACCGCCACCACTGCGCCCCAGGTAGCTTTCGTTCTCGTCCTCGGCATACAGCAGCGGGCCGAGCTTTTCCGACAGACCCCACTTGGTCACCATGTTTTTTGCCAGCTGGGTGGCACGCATGATGTCGTTGGAAGCACCTGTGGTAACGCCCTCAAAACCAAGGGTCATTTCCTCGGCAATGCGGCCGCCATACAGCGAGCAAATCTGGCTGATAATGCCGCGCTTGGACAGGCTGTAGCGGTCTTCTTCAGGCAGGAACATGGTCACACCCAGAGCTCGGCCACGGGGGATGATGGAAACCTTGTACACGGGATCGTGCTCGGGCATCAGGCGGCCAACAATGGCGTGTCCTGCCTCGTGATAGGCGGTGTTGAGCTTTTCCTTCTCGGACATCACCATGGACTTGCGCTCGGCACCCATCATGATCTTGTCCTTGGCCAGCTCAAACTCTTTCATACCAACCAGGCGGTGATCCGCACGGGCCGCAAACAGTGCTGCCTCGTTGACCAGGTTGGCCAGATCGGCACCGGAGAAGCCGGGCGTACCACGGGCAATCACGGATGCATCGACATCCTTGGCCACAGGCACCTTGCGCATGTGTACATGCAAGATTTGCTCGCGGCCACGGATATCTGGCAGGCCAACCACTACCTGGCGGTCAAAACGGCCAGGGCGCAACAAGGCAGGGTCCAGTACGTCGGGACGGTTGGTGGCGGCGATGACGATGACGCCGTCATTGTCTTCAAAGCCATCCATCTCGACCAGCAGCTGGTTGAGGGTCTGCTCGCGCTCATCATGACCACCACCCATGCCGGAACCACGGTGGCGACCAACAGCGTCAATTTCGTCAATAAAGATGATGCAGGGTGCGTGTTTTTTTGCCTGCTCGAACATATCCCGCACACGGGATGCACCGACACCGACAAACATTTCTACAAAGTCGGAGCCGGAAATGGTGAAGAACGGCACCTTGGCTTCGCCGGCAATCGCCTTGGCCAGTAAGGTCTTACCGGTACCGGGCTGGCCGACCATCAATACACCACGGGGAATCTTGCCGCCCAGACGCTGGAAACGGCTGGGATCACGCAAAAACTCGACCAGCTCGCCAACTTCCTCTTTGGCTTCGTCACAGCCGGCAACATCGGCCAGCGTGGTCTTGATCTGGTCTTCGGCCAGCAGGCGTGCCTTGCTTTTGCCAAAGCTCATCGGATTGCCCCGGCCGCCCGCGCCACCCTGCATTTGCCGCATGAAGAACATGATCAGGGCAAACACGATAAGAATCGGAAACGCCGCCACCAACAGCTGCATCCAGATGCTCTGGCGCTCGGGCTGCTTGCCGATAATGCTGACGTTGTTTTCAATCAGGTCACCCATCAGGCCATTGTCCTGAATGGCCGGGCGTACGGTTTCAAAGGTAGTGCCATCAGCACGGCGGCCAGTAATGGTAAAGCCGTCCACGGTTACCTGCTGCACCCGGCCCGAGTTCACTTCTTCAAGAAAAGTGCTGTAGGTCATCTTTCCGGCCTCGCTGGGCGTGGAAAAGTTGTTCATCACGGTCACGAGCACGGCCGCGATGACAAACCACATCAGCAGGTTTTTCGATAAATCATTCACGTTACAATCACCCTTGCTGCTTAAGCACAACAGATATCAACTTAAATGCCAATGTACACGATTCATGCCACTTTTTGCATGTAAACAGTGTAACACCGCATAAATACTTCTTAATCCCTGCATTAGTCCAAGGAGTAGCTTTCAGGTTCCGCGTTATTACGACGCTTGTGCCAACAAAGCTGGTCAAGCCTGCCCACGATGCCCGCGGGCCAGCAAATATTGCTCTCGCGAGCGGCTGCGGGACGAGTCCGGCTTGCGCATGATGACCTTGTCAAAGTGACTGCGTACTTCTTTCAGGTACTGATCGAAACCCTCCCCCTGGAACACCTTGATCAGAAAATCACCACCCGGCTTGAGCACCTGCAGCGCCAAATCCAGCGCCAGTTCACACAAATACATCGAGCCAGCCTGATCAGCCGCCCTGATTCCGCTGATATTGGGGGCCATATCGGAAATTACAAGGTCAACCGGCTGGCCATTGACCGCCGCCATGATTTCGTCAAACACTTCTTGCTCGGTAAAGTCACCCTGAATGAAGGTCACATCGGCCATGCCGTCCATCGGCAGAATATCGGATGCAATCAACCGCCCCTTGTCACCCACAATACGGCTGGCAACCTGCGACCAGCCACCGGGCGCGCTGCCCAGATCAATCACGGTCATGCCGGGCGTGATAATGCGGTCCTTTTCCTGGATCTCCAGCAGTTTGTAACTGGCCCGTGAACGGTAGCCATCCTTTTGTGCCATTTGCACATAGGGATCCGACACATGCCGCTTCATCCAGTTTGCACTACTTTTTGAACGTGCCACTACATACCTCACAAGCAGCTTCTGGGGTAGAATGCGCTCTTTTAACGCACACGGGAGTCATCCGTCATGTCGCTCACCCAGGAGCAAAAGAAACAATTCAAGTCAACCGGGCATCACCTCAAGCCGGTGGTTACCATCGCCGAGCAGGGTCTGAGCGAAGGCGTCATGGCCGAGCTGGACCGCGCCCTGAATGATCACGAACTGATTAAAGTTCAGCTGCGTCTTACCGACCGCGATGACCGGGCAGCCATTCTAACCGAGCTGTGCCAACAAAGCAGTGCCACCCTGGTGCAAACCATCGGCAAAATGGCGCTGCTTTACCGCAAGAACCCCAACGCCAACCCCAAGCTGTCAAACGTACAGCGCTTTTGACATTTGACAGCTCTCCCGCCACCAGCAAAAAACTGCACACCTGCAAACACAAGGAGACAAAATGACCAGCGAACGCTTTCAGAAAGGCATGAACAAGCTCAAAGAGCTGACCATTCCTGACGAGAACAGCCCAACCGGCCATATGGAAATCGGCGACAGTTTCAAGGACATCGCCCCAGACCTGACCCGCATCGTCGTGGAGTTTGCTTTTGGCGACATCTATGCCCGTGACGGCCTGGACAACAAACAGAAGGTGCTAACCACCATTTCTGCCCTTGTTGCCCAGGGCACGCCACAAATCGGCATGCACGTGGTTACTGGCCTGAATGTTGGTCTGACACCGGATGAAATTGCCGGCTGCATCATGCACCTGATTCCCTATGTGGGCTTCCCCCGGGCGCTGAATGCCCTCAAGGTGGCACAAGATGTGTTTGCTGAACAAGGCGTGGCCATCAGCAACAAACCGGAATAAATCACGCCCGCTGTCGCGACCTGTTCACGAGCAAACAAAAACAATGCAATTCCTCCTGCAGGAGCTGCTTTAGCCGCCATCCATGGCGGTTTTTGTCGTAATTGATTCGCCACTGGAGCGACTCGAACAAAAAGCAGCGCTGCTCCCTGCAACAAGCTGCGCTGTTTCACCTGCAAGAACAGCTTTGGCCGCGAGCAGGCACAAATAAAGACAAACAGGGGGCAACAGGCACTATCTACAGACAAGGCCGCTCCAAACCAGAGCCGCTCTCTCCCGATGCCCAGCAACACCGGACTATCAATGCCTTACTGCTCTACCCCGCGCAGTATTTCAACCAGCGCATTGAGTGCATCAGTTGCAGTAAAGATCCCCATAAACTCACCCTCTTCCTGCACAATCAGGCTGCTGACCTTGTTCGCCGACATTTTCAGCGCTGCCTCATCCAGCGGCATGCTGGCATCAATCATCAGCAAGTCCTCCGTCATGATATCAGCGGCAGTCAGCCCATCCCTGTCTGCCGCAGGCATGCCGGCAAACAATCGCACATCCCGGTCACTAATAATGCCAACCAGCTCACCTTCGCGCACCACGGGCAAGTGCCGGAACCCTTCTCTGTTCATCAGCTCAAGCAGATCGCCCAGCAGCATTGTTTCTTCAATGCTGACAGGGTCAGGGGTGGTGAACTCTTCAACCGGAACAATCAATTGCTTCATGCTTGTACTCCTCAACCGAAGCCAGGCAGGCCGTTACCTGCGTCTGAATATTCTGTCGATTCTTATACCCCGCTTTGCCTGGCAGAGTACGGATCCAAATCAACTAATACAGCCTATAAAACCATACGAGGCGTCCTGTACGTGGTGAGCAGCAGTGCTGTTTCGGGTACTGCAATGCCGCTTTGCGAAGTGCCGGGACTCAGTGTGACATGGCCAAACATGCCCGGGCGCAACTTGCCATCCGTATTATCCAGCCTGGCTTGCACCACAAGGTTGCGGGTATCAGCATCAGCTGGTTATCCGTTGCGCTCGTGGTTAATCCCCGTGGGCACGGGGAACGCATTGCCTGCCGAATTTCAGCGCACAGCACGTGCGTCAGGTGCATTTATTTATAAAAAACGGGTATGCGGAATAGTGCGTGGAAAACCTATCAAATGAATTCCACGCCTATTCCAGCTAAATTGGGAATTTAGTCAAATTCACCTTTTTCAAGTAAATCGCAAAGAGTGGGAATGTGAGCACCGTAATAGCGTTTTTCTTCAATAATTTCTGTTTTGTACTTCTGTTTTTGTGAAGCCGAACCAGAAAGGTTATCTTGCATTAAATAAAAGACAGGTTCTTCCTCAATAGGTTTTCGTTTCTTCTTGCGAATCGTACTGGTTGTTGGCTTATTTGCCTCTGCGTTGTAGAGCATTTTGGCTCTAACCACATCAAAACTGTATCCTCTGCCCATACGTTGTAAATCCTTTGCTAATCGGTTTATAGATTCAGTATAAGCATTTGTAATTGGGTAATCAAAGCCGTTCAATATTTCAGGCATCCAGTTATTCAATGCTTTGGTCAATGGCTCAAAATGTCTTTCTATGCTTGGGTCAATACCACTCTGCCAATCAATAAGGGCTTCTTTTGCGGTCTTGGAATCTAACCCTTGGTCAAATAAACAGAAAAATGCCTCTTTAGCATCATAAGCCAAACCTAATTCTGGATACCATGCCGACCATTTTTGAAGTTTTTCAGTTTCTTCATCGGATAACGAATTACGACGCTTTAGAAGCACGAAACGTTCATTCTTGAGTTTGAGTCTATCTTTACGCTCCAAAGAGGCTCTAATCGCCTTTCTTGAGGCTTCAAGCGATTCATTAGCTATTCTTACGGTATGAAACTTATCGATAACTATGATTCGGCCTGGTAGCTCTGCATTAACCGCATCTTTGTATGGCCGCCACATATCCATTGTGATCTGTTCTACATTGTCTTTATCGGGAAGGTTTTTGAGATACTCCCTAACACTGTCTTTTTTTCTGGAAGGGAGCATATCAAACACCGTGTTATGCTCAATATTTGTCAAGATACAACGAAAACTACCGACCAGCTTTAATTCGTCAATACCAAGGATTCTCGGTGTTACAAAAGGCATCGACTGTGCCTTTTCACTCACATAATCATCAAAGACGTGTCGGATTGTCTTTTCATCTAAACCTGTTTCTCTCGCTACAACAGCAAAAGTTTCACGCATAGCTTTCTTTTGAATATGTTCTTTCAAGCGTGAGGTCATTAAACGCTTATCATCGATACCAAGTAATGGTTCACGAAAGGTTTTACCGCACGATCGGCACTTATAACGCATACGCATCATCTTTAGAACGACAGGCTTTCCTTGCATAGGAGTATCAAAGAAAACCTGTTCTGTTTTATCATGGGAGTAGAGTTGAGAATAGCCACAATTAGGACATGCCTGTGGTTTGAGTCGGTTTTCTACGGTGATTTCTAAATGGCCTTCATTATCCTGTTGTGAGAGAACACTAAAGCCCTTTAGGTTGAGCAAGCTATTCATAGCTTAACTCGCCTTAATAACTTGTTCATGTGCTGCTATTTTTTGGTCAGCGTATTGAACCACGTCTTTTATCGCTAGCTTCTTTAAGGCTGAGATAAGCACTTCCATTGTTTTGTAGTCAAGATGTTCATTTTTAACGGGTAATTGAATGTATTTGTGCTTTACAACATTCCACCCTCCTAATTTATTTTTGTAAGAATATATTGGCAAATCTGTTACTTTATTAATACTCTGAACGGCAAACAGATATTGGTTTGGTGATAGGTCAACATCATCGAAAATCCATCGAAGTGCATAGGCATCTGATAAAACTGTAAACTCATTTGATTGAAAGTAAGCTCGATAAATATCGCTATTTGAAGGAATCGAAATTACATTCTTTAAAATAGTTGCTCCATCTTTGGGTACGAAATAGTTAAGTCCCTGATTGTTGAAGCTAGACGTAAGACATGGAAGTGTATATTTTCCTAATTTCTGCCTTGGTAATTCATTTGCTTTAAAAGGTAGTTTTTTTGTCTTTATCTTTTCAAATAGTGTTTCAAGCTTATACTCTTCCCATTCAAGATTTTCAAAGTTATCCAAAACCTGCTGCTCTTCTGGCGTTAGCTGATAATTTTTTAATCCTGTCGCAGACAAATACGCCTCTAGCTCTGCGATGCGCTCCGCTTCCAGCTCTGCTATAAAGCGTTCCATAAAGTCGAAGTCGATTTTTCCGTTTTTTGTCGGCAAACTAACGAATATATTTTTAAACTTTTCATCCACATTTCTAACTAAAACAGATAGTAGAGCATTTTTTTGATTGTTTAGAGTTGCGGTCATCCATAGAGCAGAATTTTTACTAAACTCTATTTTAGGTATAACTTTTCTTACAAACTGACCTGCGTACCAAGGCTTGTGTCGATAAAAGAAATCCATTTGTAAAAGACCCAAACTCCAAATGCCAGCAGGGTTGATGTTTTCTTTATTCACAAAGCCTGTTGGCTGTAATATACCTTGATTTTGAGAGGTTCTAGTCACATAGTCATAGTCATTACCGGCTGTAAGCTTATCTTTATTAAAGCTTAATGTACTCTTTATCTCAAACAAGTCACCTAGCTTAAAATCCCCCCACTCAACTTCTTCCAGCATCTTGTTAAGCGGGGATGTTACTTTCCCGAAACATCACCTTGTTGTTTTAAAAGATTTGACACTTCCCATACTAAATAATTGTTGACCGTTATTTTAAAATCATCTATTGAAGGCTTCGTTTCTATTGGAACAGACTGGTTCCAATCTTCGCCATTATTTGGGTCAATGGTGTTCTCGTAGTATTCATTTTGGGTCAAAATATTCAGTTTACTTTTACCGAAGCGAACTAAATCGACTACTTCTTGATAGCGTTCTTTCGCTCTATCCGTATCTTTTAAATTGTTGCTGGATTTTTTGCGATTCGAGCGCGAGTAGCCATCATTAGAGAAATCAATAAACTTTACCATTTCATCTTTTTGGTGGGGGTCATTGACTCTAAACACATAAATGAAAGTTTGAACACTCGACTTGCCAATGAAAATGTCGATTGGCATTTTAATGCTGGCAATAAGAGTATGTTTTTTAAGGATGCGCTTGTTAATATCCTTGGCTTTACCCGAACCTGCTGAACCTTGAATGATGATGGCCGCATAGCCTTTGTGCATCATATTTAAAGCCTTCTCCACGAAGTTCATACCGTTGCCCTCTGCTGAATAAGGCGGATTTAGAATGAACGCATCGGCGGGAAAATGCTCTTCTGTTTTGCCAAAGCCATATTTACCATCAAAGGCTAACGAGTCTTCGTTTAGAATATTTGAGCTACCATCACCCATTAAAATCATGTTTAGAATCGCAAGCATATAAACGCTTGATAGCATTTCTAAACCCAGTAATTGTTCTGCCTTTATCTGGGCTTCTTTAACCGCCAATTCTTCGGGAGAAGTAATGGTGTTTTTGGCATCATTGAGCATTTCATTCATGGCGGCTACCAATAGGCCTGCTGAACCTGTAGCAAAGTCCCATACATAAGAGTTTTTATTGACTCGTGCGAGTTTTGCCAGCATGGTTGCTATATAGGAAGGTGTCAGAACTACATCATTCAATTTATCTTGTGAAAAGCCAAGCCAACCGTACATTTCGTTAAACAGTTTGCCTGTGAAGTCAGTGGTCAGACCAATTTTGTAGTAAATACCCAAATCATCTACAATTTTGGTAAAAACTCGTTTTAACTGGCTTTCACCATCCACGACCTTGTTGATGTTTTCGGTTAAAAGCGTGTTTGAAAGCGTTCTGATAATTAAGTCTTTTTTATCCTGTGGAATGTCTTTGTTTTTCAAAAACGCTTCAATTTTACGAACAACAATATCGCCATCTCGATTACCCTCTTCGGTTGAAGACTTTAAATCAGATTTTTCAAGTGGCGCGACTTTGTTAGGTACACCAAGCGTAGCAATGATAGAGGCCGCCACAAGGTAAACGCGGTCGTTTTCACCCAAGCCTTTCTCGTTCTGATAAATATCGTGATTGAGTTTGCGTAAGCTGACATCAATTTCTTTTTCACGCTGCGCTTTAAGTCTGTCCAACTCTTCATCTGACAAGCTTAATGACTTTACTTGTTCAATAAAATTATCAAAGTGCTCGCCAGATAAAAATGAAAAATCGCTGTAATCGCCAACTTTTTGACCTGCCCCTAAGTTGTCCTTAGAGACGAAATACACTCCGATTTCATGTTGTAAATTTCCAGAAGTATCTTTATGACCTGTCACACCAATAGCGATTATGTCCGTGTAACTTGTATGATGAAGAACGGCATTGGCGTAGTGGACTGCACCATTTACTGCAAAGTCTTTGATATTTTTGAAGTTAGGTTCGTTTTTGGCGGTTAGATTATCCACTTGACCATCTGAATTGAGTTTTACCAGCTTGTCTTTGTAGCCTTTGTACTCAATAAGAATAGGGAAGTAATTTAGCTGTTTATCTTTTAGCAAAAGCTTTGCATCAGGGCGATTCCCGCCTTTACCACCGCTTTTGGAATGATAGTCATCTAAGGCTCTATCAATTTCAGTGTTTAAAGATTCTTGTTCTAGTTTGTACGGTAAGCCGTAAGACTTTAACCATCCATTAGCCAAGTCTGCGATATTGGGTTCAACCGATTGTATTTTTGCCATTTCCACGCTCCATTCCATTTTTTAGAAAGTATATCATAAACATTTCCACTGACTATTCCGTTTTATGAATTTTTGACAAAAGGTTGAAAAACTAAGATTCCACGCTTTATTCCGCATACCCTAAAAACAAATGCACCTGACCCCTCTTGTAATAGAACTAACCTTTCTTTCGCGGCAACGGCTGCGTCAGCAATACCAGCCCGGCCCCCAGCATGGCTCCGTACAGGCCGCGAATCATGGTGTCACTGATAGTTTCCTTGCCGTAGCCAACCAGCACCACCAGCGCCAGCAGCCAGATGCCCAGCAGCAGCTGGCCGCGCAGCTGGCGTACCAGGGCATGAACGCCGCTCGTGCGCACCAGAACCAGCATCTGCACTGCAGTGGCCATCAGGGTGAAAATCAGCAGGGCCGGTCGCAGCTGGCCGTGAACTTCCTGCAGCAGCATTGGGGCAAAGCCGATCTTGACCAGCATCGGCATGAACAGTAATAGCGCCGCCATGTGTGCGCCCAGCCACAGGGTTTGCATCAGCTGCCAGAGCATGGCGGGCATGGGCAGAAAGTCGGGAGTAGCCGGAGTACGGGACATGGGTAACGGGGTTCCTTGGCAGCCCTGCCCGCCCGTCGATGCGGGCGCAGGGGGTGCTCCGGCTGTGTGTAGACCGGAGCGGAGGGGTTACAGGTGTTGTACTTCGAGGATTTCGTATTCAACCACACCACCCGGGGTGTGTACGGATACGATTTCGCCTTCTTCCTTGCCAATCAGGGCGCGGGCGATGGGCGAGGTGACGGAGATTTTGCCCTGTTTGAAGTCGGCTTCGTCTTCGCCAACAATCTGGTAGTTGACGGTTTCGTCATTTTCCAGATTGCACAGCTCGACCGTGACGCCAAAAATCACCTTGCCGGTGTGCGGCAAGGTGGTGACGTCAATGATCTGGGCCGCCGACAGGCGACCCTCGATGTCGTTGATGCGCGCCTCTACCATGCCCTGCTGCTCGCGGGCGGCATGGTATTCGGCGTTTTCTTTCAGGTCACCCAGCTCGCGCGCGGTGGCGATGGCTTCGGTGATCTGCGGGCGCATTACGGTTTTCAGGTGTTTCAGTTCTTCTTCCAGGGCTTTGGCGCCCTGGACGGTCATTGGAAATTTACTCAAATCTACAGTCCTGCGTGCAAGTCTTGCAGACGGCGTACGGTTTTTTCCGGGCCAAACTTCAGGGCCTGGCACACCGCCTGCCCTGCTGCCAGGGTGGTGGTGATGTAGACCTTGTTCTGCAAGGCGTTACGGCGAATCGAGAAGGAGTCGGCGATTGACTGCCGGCCTTCGGTTGTATTGATAATCAGGGAGATTTCCTGGTTCTTGATCATGTCCACAATGTGCGGGCGGCCTTCGGTGACCTTGTTGACGGTGCGTACCCGCAGGCCCGCCTCTTCAATAACCTTGGCGGTACCTCGGGTGGCGACCAGGCTAAAGCCCAGTTCCAGCAGGTCTTTGGCCAGCTCGGCCACTTCTGCCTTGTCGCCTTCGCGCACACTGATAAAGGCGCAACCGGCGTCTGGGAGCTTTTCGCCGGCACCGGCCTGGGCCTTGGCAAAGGCTTCGGCAAAGCTGTCACCGACGCCCATGACTTCACCAGTGGATTTCATCTCCGGACCAAGGATGGTATCAACCCCGGGGAATTTGGCAAAGGGGAACACCGCTTCCTTGACACTAAAGAATGGCGGGATGACCTCTTTGGTAAAGCCCAGCTCTTGCAGGGTTTTGCCGGCCATGACGCGGGCAGCAATCTTCGCCAGCGAGTCGCCAATGCACTTGGAAACAAAGGGCACGGTGCGGGAGGCACGCGGGTTGACTTCAATGACGAAGATATCATCGCCCTGTACGGCCATCTGCACGTTCATCAGGCCGCGTACACCCAGCTCCAGCGCCATGCGGCTGACCTGATCGCGGATGGTGTCCTGTGCCTTTTGTGACAGCGAGTACGCCGGCAGCGAGCAGGCGGAGTCACCAGAGTGTACGCCGGCCTGTTCAATATGCTGCATGATGCCGCCGATGACGACCTGTTCGCCGTCACAGATGGCGTCGATGTCCACCTCGATGGCGCTGTTAAGGAAGTGATCCAGCAGCACCGGGCTGTCGTTGGAGACCTGCACCGCTTCGCGCATGTAGCGCTTGAGCTCTTCTTCGTCGTAGACGATTTCCATCGCACGGCCACCCAGCACGTAGGACGGGCGCACCACCAGCGGGTAGCCGATGTCTTTGGAGTGGCGGATGGCCTCTTCTTCGCTGCGCGCGGTGGCATTTTTCGGTTGCAGCAGGTCCAGGCGCTGCACCATCTGCTGGAAGCGCTCGCGGTCTTCGGCGCGGTCGATGGCGTCCGGGCTGGTGCCAATAATGGGCACGCCGGCTTCTTCCAGGGCACGGCAGATTTTCAGCGGAGTCTGGCCGCCATACTGCACGATGACACCCTTGGGCTTCTCGACACGGACGATTTCCAGTACGTCTTCCAGGGTTACCGGCTCAAAATACAGGCGATCGGAGGTGTCGTAGTCGGTGGAGACTGTTTCCGGGTTGCAGTTGACCATGATGGTCTCGTAGCCATCCTCGCGCATGGCCAGCGCGGCATGTACGCAACAGTAGTCAAACTCGATGCCCTGGCCGATACGGTTGGGGCCGCCGCCAAGGATCATGATTTTGTCACGATTGCTCGGGTTGGCTTCACACTCGTCTTCGTAGCTGGAGTACATGTAGGCCACGTCGGTGGCGTACTCGCCGGCGCAGGTGTCCACGCGCTTGTACACCGGGAATACTTCCAGCTGGTGACGGCGGTTGCGTACTTCTTTTTCGGAGATGGCCAGCAGCTTGGCCAGACGCGCATCGCTGAAGCCCTTGCGTTTCAGGCGCAGCATGGTGGCGCGGTCCAGCTGGGCAAAGCCCATTTTGCGCAGGGCTTCGGCTTCGTTGTACAGGTCTTCGATCTGGATCAGGAACCAGTGGTCGATTTTGGTCAGCTGGTGAATTTCGTCACGGCTCATGCCGGCGCGGAAGGCATCGGCGATGTACCAGATGCGCTCGGCTCCGGGCACCGACAGCTCGCGGCGCAGGATGGCATCCAGCTCGGGGTCATCCATGTCGACAATGGAGTCCAGGCCGGTCACGCCCACTTCCAGCCCGCGCAGGGCCTTGTGCAGGGATTCCTGGAAGGTGCGGCCCATGGCCATGACTTCACCGACCGATTTCATCTGGGTGGTGAGGCGCGCGTCCGCCTTGGGGAATTTTTCGAAGGCAAAGCGCGGCATTTTGGTCACGACATAGTCGATGGTCGGCTCAAAAGAGGCCGGGGTGCGACCACCAATGATGTCGTTGGCCAGCTCGTCCAGGGTGTAGCCGACGGCCAGTTTGGCGGAGATTTTGGCAATCGGGAAACCGGTCGCCTTGGAAGCCAGCGCCGAGGAACGGGACACACGCGGGTTCATTTCGATTACCACCATGCGGCCGTTGTCCGGGTTGATGCCAAACTGCACGTTGGCACCGCCGGTTTCCACTCCAATTTCACGCATCACGGCAAAGGAGGCATCGCGCATGATCTGGTATTCGCGATCGGTCAGGGTCTGCGACGGAGCTACGGTGATGGCATCGCCGGTGTGTACACCCATGGGGTCGAAGTTTTCAATCGAGCAGACGATGATGCAGTTGTCGTTTTTGTCACGCACAACTTCCATTTCGTACTCTTTCCAGCCGATCAGCGACTCGTCAATCAGCAGCTCGCGGGTTGGTGACAGCTCCAGGCCGCGGGAGCAGATTTCTTCAAACTCTTCGCGGTTGTAGGCAATGCCGCCACCGGTGCCGCCCATGGTGAAGCTGGGGCGGATGATGCAGGGAAGGCCCACCTGGTCCAGCACGCCGTATGCCTCTTCCATGCTATGGGCAATACCGGAACGCGGGCACTCCAGGCCGATGTCGCGCATGGCCTTGTCAAAACGGGAGCGGTCTTCGGCCTTGTCGATGGTATCGGCGTTGGCGCCGATCATTTCCACGCCAAACTTTTCCAGAATGCCCTCACGCTCCAGTGCCAGTGCGCAGTTGAGTGCGGTCTGGCCGCCCATGGTCGGCAGGATTGCATCCGGGCGCTCTTTTTCGATGATTTTCGCCACGGTTTGCCACTGGATCGGCTCAATGTAGGTGGCGTCGGCCATGGCCGGGTCGGTCATGATGGTGGCCGGGTTGGAGTTGACCAGAATCACGCGGAAGCCTTCTTCGCGCAGGGATTTACAGGCTTGTGCGCCCGAATAGTCAAATTCGCAGGCCTGGCCAATGACAATGGGGCCGGCGCCGATGATCAGGATGCTTTTAATATCTGTGCGTTTTGGCATGGGATTCTCGTGCTATCAAGTCAGGGTTGCGGTGGCCAGCTTGACGCCAAAGCTGACAAACAGGGCGCCCACTCCGGTCAGGGCACCGGTGGCCAGGCGTTGCCGCTGGCGAAACCAGTGCGCCAGGCGGGCGCCGGTAAAAATCAGGATGCTCAGGTAGATGCCGCTGATCAGCTGCACAATCAGCCCGAGCACCAGAAAGGACAGACCCGGGTGGGCGTAAGCCGGATCAACAAACTGAATAAAGAATGAAACAAAAAACAGGATGGCCTTAGGATTGGACAGGCTGAGCAGCAATGCCTTGCGCGTGGGCCGGCTGGACAGCTTGTGCTGACGCTGCGGTGCACTGGACGGTTCCGGGTGGCGCAGACGGCGCCAGGCTCCCAGCAGCATGTTCAGTCCCAGCCAGCACAGGTAGGCACCGCCGGCATACTTGAGTGCCATGAACAGCATGGGCTCGGTACGCAGAAGCGAAGCCACGCCCAGCGCTGACAGCAGCATCAGGATGGCATCACCGATAAAAATCCCCAGTGCCGCGCGGTAGCCATCAGCAATGCCGCGGGCAGCCGCAGTGGCCAGCACAAACAGGGAGTTGGGCCCGGGCAGCAGCACGATCAGGATCGTGCCGATGACATAGGTCCAGAGGTCGGTAACGCCTACGCTGCTGAGCATCTTCTATCAGGCCTGTTGCAGCAGTGCAATGAAGCGGTCGTAGAAGGCGCTGCTGGTGTTGGGCTCGGCGCTCAGGTGCGGCACGCCCTGGAAACCGATGGCCGGCTTGCCGTTGACCTCGATGCCCTGCACGCCATTGTCCGGCAGTGACACGTGGGTCAGCTTGAGGCTGGCCGGCAGGCTGTCTGCATCCACAGCAAAGCTGTGGTGCTGGCTGCTGATCATGGCCTGATCGCTGGCCAGGTCCTTCACCGGATAGTTGACACCCACACGGGCCACCGGCAAGCGCTTGATCTGTGCGCCACTGGCCAGCGCCAGCAGCTGATGGCCCAGACCAACACCCAACAGGGGAACACCGGCTTCCAGCAGTTGCTGTGCTGTGGTAACCGCCTGCTGACAATCGCCCGCCGCGCCGGGCCCGCCGGACAGCACTACGCCCTGTGGCTTGCTGGCCAGCACTTCGGCGGCAGGGGTGTCTGCCGGCACTACGGTCAGGTTGCAGCCCTTGGCGACCAGGTCACGCAACAGCGAACGGGAGACGCCGAAATCGTAAACGGTAACCCGGTGCGGCAGCTGTTCTGCCGGTACCTGTGCGTGGCTGTTGGTGGCCAGCTCCCAGGGAGCTTCGGTCCAGTTGTAGCTTTTGGCGGTGGTGACATCAGCAACCGGATTGCGTGTCGCATCGAGTGCATAGCCACGTGCCAGCTCCAGCGCCTGCTGTTCGGTGGCATCGGCACCCGCCAGGATGCAGCCGGCCTGGGTGCCCTTGTCGCGCAGGATACGGGTCAGGCGACGGGTATCAATGTCGGCAATGGCCACGCAGTTGTTGGCCAGCAGATAGTCCTGCAGGCTCTGGTTGCTGCGCCAGTTGCTGGCGATCAGCGGCAGGTCACGGATGATCAGGCCGGCCGCCTGGATGCGCTCCGACTCGCCGTCCTGGTCGTTGATGCCGCTGTTGCCGATATGCGGATAGGTAAAGGCCAGCAACTGGCCGGCTGCTGCCGGGTTGGTCAACAGCTCCTGATAGCCGGACATGGCTGTGGTAAACACGACCTCACCCAGTGCGTGGCCCTCAGCACCAATGGCTGTACCGTGAAAAACGCTGCCGTCAGCAAGGGCAAGTATGGCTGGCTTGGACAAATGGACCTCCCGTTATGAGTTTTACACGCACAGGTTCGCAAAAAAGCGGAATGACGTGGGTAGACATCATTCCGCTTTTTTCTTTTCATATGGGGTGCGCTTCTAGTGGATACACTAAAGCAGTATTGTACGGCAGTTTGAAAAAAACCGGAAGGACAAATACAGGGCCTCAACCGGAACCCTGTACGGGCCACTTCAGTGACGAACAGAGCTCCGCACAAGCCTGTTCAGTGGCGAACAACCTTTTAGCCCGGACAACCACAGATCGCGGCTAAAGCCGCTCCTACAGAAAAGCAGCACCTGCCCTGCCGGGCAAGAATTATAACCCGAGCACGTCATTCATACTGTATAGCCCGGCAGGTTTGCCCTCTAGCCAGGCCGCTGCGCGTACCGCGCCACGGGCAAAGGTCTTGCGGCTGGAAGCACGGTGAGTAATCTCGGTACGACCACCGTCAGCGGCAAACATTACGGTATGATCGCCAACCACATCACCAGCACGCACGGCAGAAATGCCGATCACCTCACGTGGACGGGCACCGGTCTGGCCTTCACGGCCATAGACAGCAACCTTGTCCAGATCACGACCCAGAGCTTCGGCAATAATCTCACCCATTGCCAGCGCCGTGCCAGATGGTGCATCCACTTTGTCACGATGATGGGTTTCGATGATTTCGATATCCACCTCGTTGCCCAGTACGCGGGCGGCCATGTCAACCAGCTTCAGACACAGGTTGACACCCACACTGAAGTTGGCAGCAAACACGATGGGAATCTCCCGGGAAGCTTCTTCAATCAGCTGACGCTCGGCATTGGTAAAGCCAGTGGTGCCAATGATCATGGCCTTGCCAGCCTTGCGACAGACCTCAATGTTTTTCAGGGTTACAGTTGGGTGGGTAAAGTCCACCAAAACATCAAAGCTGTCCAGTACTTGCTCCAGGTCGCTAACCACCTCGATACCCGTGTTACCAATACAGGCCAGCTCACCAATATCGACACCAATCAGGCTGCTGTCCGGACGCGCGATGGCAGCCGTCAACAAGATACCCTGAGTAGCCTTGACGGTATCAATCAGGGTTCTACCCATACGCCCGGCTGCACCGGTCACTGCGATTCTCAACATGTCTGCTCTCTCTTGCCGTTCTTGTGGAACCGGCACTCAATAAATAGCCGCTGGTGTGCTGCGGCCCAGAAAATGTGGTGCTAATCCTAGCATGTTTGACGGGCACAATATGCGGTCAATTGCAGCCAGACCGACTTTTGTCGAAGCTTTTGTATTTTACTGCCCGCGACCGAAATCGCTTGCACGGGGAAGACAACACCCAAACACCGCGACAGCACTCCGTCATCACCGATGACGGAGCCACCCCCACCCGCACAAGGCAAATTTGGGCCGGGCGGGGTGTTGCGTCAGGCATCAGCGATCCGGGGCAGCTTGCTGACACGGGTTAGCGTCAGCCTGATGCAGCACCCCACCCGGCCCTGGTGCCACAGTGCAAAACACACCCCTATTTGTTGTCACCAAAAAACCGCTTCATGCCATCAAACCAGCCGCTGGCACGGGGCGAGTGTGACTGGTCACCCTGCAGGGATTCTCGCAACTCCTCAAGCAACTCACGCTGGCGTTTGTTCAGCTTGACCGGAGTTTCCACCACCACCCGGCAGATCAGGTCACCGACACCGCCGCCGCGAACCGGAGTAACCCCCTTGCCGCGCAGGCGGAACAGCTTGCCGGTTTGCGTACCCTCAGGAATCTTCAGCTTGACGCGACCATCCAGGGTTGGCACTTCCAGCTCGCCGCCCAGTGTGGCGTCAACAATGCTGATGGGTACTTCACAATGCAGGTTGCGGCCATCGCGCTCGAAAATATCATGCGGCTTGACGTTGACCACCACGTAGAGGTCACCAGCCGGACCGCCATGTGCACCTGCCTCACCCTCACCGGTCAGACGGATGCGGTCACCGGTATCAACACCGGCGGGAACCTTGACCGACAGGGTCTTGCTTTCTTCTACCCGGCCCTGACCGTTACAGCTGGTGCAGGGCTCGGTAATCACTTGGCCGCTGCCATGACAGCGTGGGCAGGTTTGCTGTACGGCAAAGAAACCCTGCTGCATGCGCACCTGGCCCATGCCGTTACAGGTGGTACAGGTTACCGGTTTGGTACCCTTTTTGGCACCGCTGCCTTCACAGGGCTTGCACTCGACCAGGGTGGGCACACGGATTTCTACGGTCTTGCCGCGTACCGCATCTTCCAGCGACAGCTCCATGGTATAGCGCAGGTCACTGCCGCGTTGCGGGCCACCCCGGCGCCCACCGCCACCGCCAAAAAAATCACTGAACACATCACCGAAAATATCGGAGAACCCGGCACCGCCAAATCCGGCACCGCCACCCATTTGCGGGTCTACTCCGGCATGGCCGTACTGATCGTAAGCTGCACGCTTATCGGCGTCCGAAAGCACTTCGTAGGCTTCGGTGGCTTCCTTGAATTTATTCTCGGCGTCCTTGTCATCCGGATTGCGGTCCGGGTGATACTTCATGGCCAGGCGCCGGTAGGCTTTTTTCACCTCGGCTTCGCTGGCACCGCGCTCGACACCGAGCACTTCATAAAAATCGCGTTTCGACATGACACTCTTCGCTTGTTGGTTGCTGCAAACAACAATGCGGGAGCACGCCCCCGCATTGTTTCCGCTCAGTTATTGCCGTGATGGTTCACAGCAGACACCTTACTTCTTGTCGTCTTCTTTGACTTCTTCGAACTCGGCGTCCACCACATCGTCCGCATCGTCTGTCGCACCGGCATCTGTAGCGCCAGCCTGACCGGCTTCGGCCTGCTCGGCGTACATCTTCTGCGCAACCGGAGCACTGGCCTGGGACAAGGCTTCAACCTTGGCATCGATGGCGCTCTTGTCATCGCCCTTGAGCGCTTCTTCCAGTTCGGCCAAAGCGGTTTCGATGGCTGTTTTTTCGTCATCGCTCACTTTGTCGGCATGCTCGCTGAGCATCTTTTTGGTGGCGTGGACCAGCTGATCGCCCTGGTTGCGGGAAGTTACCAGTTCTTCAAACTTGCGGTCTTCCTCGGCGTTCGCTTCGGCGTCACGTACCATCTGCTCAATTTCCTCGTCGCTCAAGCCAGAGTTGGCCTTGATCACGATGGATTGCTGCTTGCCGGTAGCCTTGTCCTGGGCGGACACATTGAGGATACCGTCAGCATTGATGTCGAAAGTCACTTCGATCTGCGGCACGCCACGGGGTGCTGGCGGTATGTCGGCCAGATCAAACTTGCCCAGTGACTTGTTTTGTGCCGCCTGCTTGCGCTCACCCTGCAACACGTGAATGGTCACAGCGCTCTGGTTGTCCTCTGCGGTGGAGAACACCTGGGACTTTTTGCTCGGAATGGTGGTGTTCTTCTCGATCAGTGCGGTCATCACGCCGCCCATGGTTTCAATACCCAGGGTCAGCGGGGTGACGTCGAGCAGCAGAACGTCCTTGACGTCACCGGACAGAACCGCAGCCTGAATGGCTGCACCCATAGCAACAGCCTCGTCAGGGTTAACATCACGACGGGCTTCGGTGCCGAAGAAATCGGCCACGGCCTGCTGAACCAAGGGCATGCGGGTCTGACCGCCGACCAGAATCACATCATTGATTTCTTTTGCATCCAGGCCGGCGTCTTGCAGGGCAATGCGGCAAGGCTCCAGGGTGCGCTTGACCAAGTCTTCAACCAGCGATTCCAGCTTGGCACGGGTCACTTTCACATTCAGGTGCTTGGGGCCACTGGCATCGGCAGTTACATACGGCAAGTTGACGTCGGTCTGCTGGGCGGTGGACAGCTCGATCTTGGCTTTCTCGGCCGCCTCCTTCAGGCGCTGCATGGCCAGAGGATCACCCTTGAGGTCCATGCCGTTTTCTTTCTTGAACTCGTCAGCCAGGTAGTCGATCAGGCGAATGTCAAAGTCCTCACCACCCAGGAAGGTATCCCCGTTGGTGGCCAACACTTCAAACTGGTGTTCACCGTCGATTTCAGCAACCTCAATAACGGAAACGTCAAAGGTACCACCACCCAGGTCATAAACGATGATGGTGCTGTCACCTTTGACCTTGTCCATGCCGTACGCCAGCGCAGCTGCGGTCGGCTCGTTGATGATGCGCTTGACATCCAGTCCGGCAATGCGGCCAGCATCCTTGGTAGCTTGACGCTGGCTGTCATTGAAGTAAGCCGGAACAGTGACAACCGCTTCAGTGACTGTCTCGCCCAGGTAATCTTCAGCCGTTTCTTTCATCTTGCGCAGGATCTCGGCAGACACCTGTGGCGGAGCCATTTTCTCGCCTTTGGCCTCGACCCAGGCATCACCGTTGTCTGCCTTGACGATCTTGTAAGGCACCATCTTGATGTCTTTCTGCACAACCTCTTCGTCAAAGCGGCGACCGATCAGGCGCTTGACTGCATACAGGGTGTTTTCAGGGTTGGTAACCGCTTGGCGCTTGGCCGCCTGACCAACCAGAATCTCACCATCATTGGTGTAAGCAATGATGGACGGAGTAGTACGGCCACCCTCGGCGTTTTCAATAATCTTGGATACGCCGTTCTCCAGGACAGAAACACAGGAGTTGGTAGTACCCAGGTCAATTCCAATAATTTTGCTCATGCTTGGCTCCAGATAAATATAAGTGTCTTGCGACCATCTCCAAGGAAACTCTGAATAGGGTTGACGAGGCTGCCAGGGCCAGAAACCAGCAAAAAACGCAACTCACTGCAGCAAACAAGCATTTTCACGCTGATTTACAAGTTTTTCCTGACAACACAGGCAGCTATTTGGTGCTTCCTTTTTATTTACGATGGTGACTTAATGGGGGTAATAACCGGCTTTTCAAGCCTGTTCGTCGATTTTTACCGGCGGCTCGCTCGGCGCCTTGCTCACAACGACCATGGCCGGACGCAACAGGCGGCCATTGAGGGTGTAGCCACACTGGAATACTTTCAGCACACTGTCGGGCTCACTGCTGGTGCTTTCTTCCATGGCCATGGCCTGATGCAGCTCGGGGTTGAAGGGCTGGCCAAGCGGGTCAACACGCTCGACCTGGTAGCGCCTGAGGGTATCCAGCAACAGCTTGAGGGTCAGCTGCATGCCCTCAACCATAGGCTTGATGGCTTCATTAGTGGTATCACCGGCTTCGGCGCCACGCTCCAGCGTATCCACAACAGCCAGCATGTCGCCGGCAAACTTTTCCAGCGCGAACTTATGCGCCTTCTCCACATCCTGCTCGGCACGACGACGTACATTTTGCATTTCGGCAACCGCCCGCAATGCCTGGTCCTTGGCGTCAGCCAGCTGTGCTTCCAGCTCTTCTATTTTTGCTTGCAGGCCACCCTGCTCCAGCTCCTGCGCCACCTGCTCCTCGCTGAGCAGCTCGTCCTGGTCCTGTTGCTGTTCGTCTGTCATGTTGTGTCCTCGTTGCTATCTGTTACTGCATGCCGACCCGGCGGCACGAAAAATCCTCAAGTGACGCCCTATATGGGGCTCAATGCACAGCAGTTCAAGAGCACGCCTTGTTTTTTTGCCTCTGCACAACTTCGTCACAGGGATATTGGGACAGTTTCACGGCATCCTTACCAGCCCCTGCACCGGCGTCAAGGCCCAGCCGCGCAAAACGTTGAAGAATGCGCCGAATAATTACCTGTATTGTCAGGGCACTGCCGAACAGTAGCTCAAAATGCTCACCAGCTCCCTGCAAGCTGCGCTGGCCTTGCCCCCGCCCTGATGACCCGGAGCTGTCGCACATCCGCGATTAACAAAACTTTTCACACTTGCATCTTGTGCAGTCAAAAAAACAGCTGTATAAATACACAGTAATACTGAATGCAAAACGGCCAGTCAGGTCTGCCAACAACAGGAGCCAGCCACTATGCTGCTGCAGCTAAATATTCATAATTATGCGATTGTTGACCACCTTGATCTCGAGCTGAAACCAGGCATGAGCGTGATCACTGGTGAAACCGGTGCCGGCAAGTCAATCATGCTGGATGCCCTCAGCCTGAGCCTCGGTGCCCGCGCCGACAGCGGGGTGGTTCGCCCGGGCGCCGACAAGGCTGACATTCTTGCCAGCTTTGATATCCGGCAAATTCCCGAAGCCACTGCCTGGCTGGCCGAACGCGACCTGGACGATGATGGCCAGTGCCTGTTGCGTCGTGTCATCACTGCCGAGGGCCGCTCCCGCGGCTACATCAACAGCAAGCCCTGCACACAGGCCGACCTGCGCGAGCTGGGCGCCCTCCTGATCGACATCCACAGTCAGCACGAACACCAGTCGCTGCTAAAAACCGACACCCACCGCCGCCTGCTGGACGAATATGCCAAAGTGGTGCCACTAAGCCAGGAAGTCAGCCAGCTGGCCCGCCAATGGCAACAAAAAACCACCCTGCTGGAGCGCCTGAACAGCACCAGCGAAGAACAGCAGGCCCGCATCCAGCTGCTCTGCTACCAGCTTGAAGAGCTCGATGCACTGTCACTGGGCGATAACGAGCTGGAACAGCTGGAGCAGGAGCAGCAAACCCTGTCCCAGGCCGGGCAGCTGCTTGAACACTGCCGCTTCATTATCGACCTGTGCAGCGAGGGCGAGGGAAACACAGTGCTTTCCGCGCTGTCCAGCGGCCTGAACCGTGGACGCGCATTTACCCAGCCACCAGCCGCACTGCAGCAATGCAACGAACTGCTGACCAGCGCCCAAATCCAGGTTGAAGAAGCTGTTGGCGAACTGAATCGCTTTGTCGATGGCTTCGATGCCAACCCCGAACGCCAGCAATGGGTCGATGAACGACTGGACGGCATCTATAGCCTGGCTCGCAAGCATCGCGTAAACCCCGAAGAACTGAACAGCTTGCACCAGCAATTGCTACAAGAGCTCGAAGGCTTGCAGGGCGAAGACGGACAGCTCGGCAACCTGGCCATCGAGCTGGAACAGCTGGCAGCCGAATACACTAAAAAAGCTGCCAGCCTGACCAGCAAACGGGCCGCAGCTGCCAAAAAACTGCAAAAAGCCGTGACCGAACGCATGCAGGAACTGGGCATGCCGGGGGGCCGCTTTGAAATCGCGCTGACCGGGCTCGCCGTGTCCGACCCTGCAGTGCATGGCCTGGAAAGCATCGAGTTTCTGGTCAGCGCCAACCCCGGTCAGCCACTCAAACCACTGGCCCGTGTCGCCTCCGGTGGCGAACTGTCACGCATCAGCCTGGCCATTCAGGTCATCACTGCACAAACTTCCCGGGTACCGACGCTGGTGTTTGACGAGGTAGATGTCGGCATTGGCGGCCCCACCGCTGAAATTGTCGGCCAATTGCTGCGCCAGCTGGGTGAAACTGGCCAAGTCCTCACAGTCACTCACCTGCCCCAGGTCGCAGCCCAGGGGCACCAGCACCTGTTTGTCTACAAGGAGCGCGGCAAAAACAGCACCACGACTGCTGTCTGTGAGCTCAAGCCGGCACAGCGTACCGAAGAAATCGCCCGCATGCTGGGCGGGGTAGAAATGACCGACGAATCGCTGGCACACGCCAGAAAAATGCTGGCAGGTTGATTTTGCACTGCAAGTATAGCGTTGCGGTCAAGGCGCTACGCAAAGACGCCACAAGTACATCCATGCAGGCTTTGCTCCGGCCTTGCCCACAACACATACACTTTTGTGCAGTTTGAGGGTTATGGGCACGGCAGAGCCGTGCTGCTGTCGCGGTGTGCCACGACCTCCCCCGCCCGCACAAGGTACATTTGGAGTGGGCGGGACGTTGCGTCAGGCATCAGCGGTTCGTGGCAGTTTACTGACACGGACAAGCGTCAGCCTGATGCAATGTTCCGCCCGGTCCTGGCACCGCAGTGCAAAAATCAATCCGCCAAGACCTGCAATGCCCGTACTACTTCAATGCGGTTCTCGTCTGGCCTGATATCAACACCGTAGGCCAACACCTCAACTCCGGCCGCTTTGGCCTCGGTTAGCGCAGCAGCATAAGCAGGGTCGATTTCTCCGGCGGCCCGCACGCCAGCAATACCGGTCAGGTTTACGCAATAAAGCAACAGGGTACGCTGGCCAGCCTGCGCGAGGCGAGTCAGTTCGCGCAAATGTTTGATGCCTCGCTCGGTTACTGCATCGGGAAACGCCGCCACATCAGAGTTGGCAAAGCCGAGGGTCACGCTTTTCACCTCGACAAATACCTTTTCCGGGCCAAACTCCAGACAAAAGTCAGCGCGACTTTTTTCTTCGCCATAACGTACTTCGCGGCGCAGCATGTCAAACCCGGCCAGCTCACTGATCACTCCATTGTGCAGCGCCTCTTCGATCAGTGCATTGGCACGTCCTGTGTTGACACAGGCCAGCCGGCCATGGGGTGTCTGCAAGATTTCCAGCGTGGCCTTGAGCTTGCGTTTCGGATCGTCATTACGTACAAACCAGGCAGCAGCACCCTCCTGCAAGCAATTAAGCATTGAGCCGGTATTCGGGCAGTGGGCCGTGACCAGGCTGCCATCAGCCGTCTCAATATCCGCAAAAAAGCGCTTGTAGCGTTTCAACAGCCGCCCCTGCTCAAGGCCAGGCTCAATCAGCATGACGTGTCCTCCACTTGGCCAGACCCGCTGCTATGCGCTCGACTGCCTGCTGCAAACGAGGCACCGGCTGTGTATAAGCAAAGCGCACATGCTCAGCGGAACGGTGGCGACCAAAATCAACCCCTGGTGTGAAGGCCACGTGCTGCTCTTCCAGAAAATAACGGCAAAACTCAAAGGAATCACCACCAAAAGCGGAAATATCCGCATACAAGTAAAACGCCCCTTGCGGCTCAACCTCAATCTTGAAGCCCAGTTCACGCAGTGCTGGCAACAGATAGTCGCGACGGGCGGCAAACTCTGCCCGGCGCTGCTCAAAAATCTCCAGTGCGGCCGGGGTAAAGCAGGCCAGTGCAGCATGCTGCGCCATGGTTGGGGCACTGATAAACAGGTTCTGCGCCAGTTTTTCCAGCTCGGGCACGGCGCTTTCTGGCGCCACCAGCCAGCCCAGTCGCCAGCCTGTCATGCCAAAATATTTCGAAAAGCTGTTCAGCACAAAGGCCTTGTCATCCACTTCCAGTACGCTGGGTGCATCCAGCCCGTAGGTCAGGCCGTGATAAATTTCATCGACCAGCAACACACCCCGGCGCTCCTGCACTGCACGTCCCAGCCCGGCGAGATCATCGCGGCCAAGCACTGTGCCTGTCGGGTTGGCGGGTGAAGCCACCAGTGCACCGACACAGTCCGCATCCCAGTAGCGCTCAACCAGGTCTGCCGTTAACTGGTAACGGGTATCCGGGCCCACTGGCACCAGCTGGGCACCCCCTTCGACAACCCGCAAAAAGTGGCGGTTACATGGGTAGCCGGGATCGGCCAGCAGCCAGTGCTTGCCCGGGTCAACCAGCAGTGCACTGGCCAGCAGCAAGGCTCCCGAACCACCAGGCGTCACCACCACCCGCTGCGGATCAAGGCTCAAGCCATATCTTTGCTGATAAAACCCGGCAATGGCTTCACGCAACTGTGGCAAACCCAGCGCAGGAGTGTAGGCGGTAGCACCAGCATCCAGCGCGGCATGGGCTGCGGCGATAACAGGCTCGGCAGTGGTAAAATCCGGCTCGCCAATTTCCAGATGAATCACATCATGGCCCGCTGCCTGCAGTTCGTTGGCACGTTGCAGCAGCGCCATAACGTGAAAAGGCTCGATGGCACGACTGCGTGCACTATAAACAAAACTCATTGATCAACTCCAGAAAACTCCCAGGCTCCAGCAAGTCTTCGGCTGCATTCAGTCAGCCTAAACACACCAGGGCAAAACGGGACACCACCAGGGGACAGCAACCAGCACCGGCGACGAAAACCTTGGCCCAACCTGATCTGTACCACATGCTTGTCAAATGACGCTGGTATTTTTACCAAAGCTGCCGGGGGGTACGGTACAGCCAGAGCAGCAACAGACTGGTCAGGACAAGCAGCAGCACGGGGGTTTGTTCCAGCCCCAGCAGTCGCCCTGCAAACGCCATCGCAGCCGGCAACATGGCGGCCAGCAGGGCGCGGCGACGCACCAGAAAATAGGTCTGCCAAAGCCTGGGCAAGCGCTGGGGTAGCGCCACCGAAAACTCGACCAGCACTGCTTTGAATGTATTAAAAGGTGAACGGCTAAAGAAAACCGTCAGCAAGCCGGTAACAAAAAACACCAGCCCGGCCACCGAGTGCTGCAACAATGCAGGAAAAGTGTCTGGCAACGGAACAAACAGAATGGCTGCCAGCACCAGTGCTGCCAACCACCACTGGGCGGCGGAACGAAGACGCAGGGATCCGGCTTGCATGGTCAGTCGTGATGCTCGTCCTGGTGCTCACGGCCCAGCCAGTGACCCAGCTTGTCTGCTTTGGTAGCCAGATAGAGCTTGTTATGCGGGTTTTCGCCCACCCGCAGCGCTTTGCGTTCGCTGACCTGGACGCCAAAATTTTGCATGGCATCAACCTTGCGCGGATTATTTGTCATCAGGCGCAGCGAGTGGATACCCAGATGATCCAGCATCGGCTTGCAAATGGAGTAGTCTCGCAGATCCGCGGCAAAGCCCAGCTGCTCGTTGGCCTCGACCGTATCAGCACCGCCATCCTGCAGGCGATATGCCCGGATTTTGTTTAGCAGGCCAATCCCGCGTCCTTCTTGGCGCAGGTATAACAGCACTCCACGCCCTTCCATGGCAATGGCACGCAAGGCTGCCTCCAGCTGGGCGCCGCAATCACAACGCTGGCTAAACAAGGCGTCACCTGTCAGACACTCCGAATGCAGCCGGCCCAGCACCGGCTCACCGTCAGCAATATCACCCAGGGTCAGGGCAACATGCTCCTTGCCGGTTTCTTCATCCAGAAAACCATGCATGGTGAACTCGGCAAAAGGGGTAGGCAGTTTTGACGCGGCAACAAAGACAACAGCCACCGTAGACTCCTGATGAGCAAATAAATCAAGTGCCGGATTGTACTGCTTTGGCAGCCTTCTGACCATTGAAAAGGCTGTTTTGGTAGCCGTGCCGGTTATTTTTTGCGCCTGGCCCTGGGGTGGGCCTGATCATAAACCTGTGCCAGATGCTGAAAATCCAGATGGGTATAGATCTGTGTTGTACTGATGTTTGCATGCCCCAGCAACTCTTGTACCGAACGCAGATCCTGGGAGGACTCCAGCATGTGGCTGGCAAAAGAGTGGCGCAACATATGCGGATGCAGGTGCTGGCCAAGCTCTGCCTGTCCGGCATGGGCTAACACCCTGCGCACCACACCAGGACTGATCCGTGCACCACGCACACCGACAAACAGTGCCAGCGTTTCTTTGGCCAGCTGCCCGCGCACCCTGAGCCAGTCCTGTAGCGCTGCCCGGGCCCGGCGCCCCACCGGCAACACGCGTTCCTTGTTGCCCTTGCCCAGCACTCTGACCTGCCCGGCCGCCAAGTCCAGGTCCGACAGGTTCAGCCCGGTCAGCTCGGCAAGCCGCAGGCCCGATGAGTAAAACAACTCCAGCATAGCGCGATCACGCAGCTGCTCTGGCGTTTCGGTCGGCAATCCGTCGAGCAGCTGGGCGGCACGGTCTACATCAAGGGTTCTCGGCAATCTCTTTTCGCCTTTGGGCGGCCGAATGCCCTGGGCCGGATTGTTGCCCAGCACGCCTTCACGCTGCAAATAGCGGAAAAAGCTGCGCAGGGAAGACAGCATGCGGGCAATACTGGCCGGCGCGTAGCCCTTTTTGCGCAAATCCGCCAGCCAGCTGCGTACATCGGCCGACTTGACCTGCTGCCAGCTGTCCAGCCCGGCACCCTGCCAAAAAGCCAGTGCGACCCCAATGTCGCGCTGGCTTGCTTCAATGCTGTGTGCAGACAGCTGACGGCCTGCCTTGCAGTCTTGCAGCCAGCGTTCCAGTTGAGTGTGCATGTCTATGTGACCCATATGGCTGATTCATTGCCGCGCGCCCGGACGGGTGCAGGGTACTAATGGCTATCAATGTCAGTGCTGCAATGCTTCTGCAGCAAGGGCGGCAGCACTCTGGCCAGTACTTGCGCTACAAAGCCAAGAAACAGCGTTCCTACTGTGTGGCCATACTTCTGTGCATCAGGGCTGCCCAGCGCCAGCATGCCCAGCAGGCGTGGCTCACCAAAGCTGGCCACGGCTGCTGAACGCACCCTGGCCGCTGCTTCTTCGCCAAACAAAAATGCCCGCTCATGCTCGCGCAGCGCACCACTTACCACCTGCTCGCCCAGCAGCCCCGGCACCTGCTTCTTGGCCTGGGCCAGCGAAATGCCACGTGCAACATCCAGCTGGTAATCAGTGAAAACCAGCAAACTTACCGCCGGCACCTTAAAGCGCTCACGCAAGCCATCTTCCAGTGTTGCCACAAGCGTTGCCAGGCTGTCAGCATCCAGCAGGTCAAGCGTCAGCTGGCGCGTCAACTCAAACAGGCGGTCGTTGTCACGTGCCACATCCACCAGCCGGCCAAGCCGCTGATGCATATCCAGGCTGCGCTCGCGCAACACCGCCAACTGGCGCTCAACCAGCGAGATGGACGAGCCCCGCGCATGGGGGATGCGCAATTCGGCCAGCAATTCATCCTGCTGCAAAAAAAACTCGGGATGACGACGCAGATAGTCTGCGACCAGCGCATCATCCAGTATTCGTACTTCATCAGTCATAAACGTATCTGTCCCTCATAGACCGGCCAGGCACGGGTAAACAGCTGCATGCTGCCCTGTGGCAGAAACTCAAGCAACAGGCAATCCTGTTGCCACTCAACCTGAACCGCAGCCTGCTGCATGTTCTGTCGCACACTGTTGGCAATCAGCCGTGCCGGGTCATGTCCGGCCGGCTCATGCTCCCCTTGCCAGCTTTGCACCCGAACACACTCTGCCTGGCTATTATGCAGCCATAGCAATTGCCAGCCTCGCAGTTTGCGCATCACCGGCTGAAACAGGCGGTGCAGCCTGTGCGGCGGTGCCTGGTCAGCCCAAACCAGCAGCTGCTTGTCATATGCCTGCCAGCTCAGCATCAGCCCGTGACGATGCGCCAGCAGTTCAAGGTGATACTGCACAGCATCCGGCAGCCCCGTGGTCACAGGCTCGTCAAAACCGCTATACGCAGCCGCAATCCAGCCGTCTCCGCGCACGTGCACAGTGACCCGGCCCGCTGCCGTCTGCAGTTGCAGCACCGGCTGATTGGTAAGCCGCTTGTCATGTAAAAAACGGGCAGCACAACACAGGTCGACGAAAGTGGCAGGTACTTCGCTTCCGTTACGGTCATACACACGACAGTCAAAGTCAGCTTCCGGCTCCCGGGGGATATCGACCGTTACCAGCCGCCGAAAACCAACGCCCTGAATACGCCGGGACCACTGCTGAATCATGGCCGAATTCAGCTGAACATGTTGTCCAAGGGCATCAAGCAGCATTAGGTCATCGCCAAGACAGTGCAGCTTGCCAAATCGCAATAACATGCACTTACTCCGGCAGGACCGACTCGCTATCAAACAGCTCGGTCACCGTTTCACGCCGGCGTACCTGATGCACCTGATCCACATCAACCATTACTTCAGCGGCCCGCCCCCTGCTGTTATAGTTGGAGGCCATGACAAAACCATAAGCACCCGCCGAACAGACTGCCAGCAGATCACCTTCTTCGAGCACCAGCTGACGATCCTTGCCGAGGAAATCGCCGGTTTCGCAGACAGGTCCAACCACATCATAACTGCGGCATGTACCTTCTCGAGGGCGCACAGGCACTATATCCATCCAGGCATCGTACAAGGCCGGGCGGATCAGGTCGTTCATGGCCGCATCAACAACGGCAAATGATTTGCCTTCGTTGACCTTCAGGCATTCGACCCGTGTCAGCAGCACGCCGGCGTTGGCTGCGATATAACGGCCCGGCTCAAACACCAG
The DNA here is from genome assembly GCA_012728415.1 of Gammaproteobacteria bacterium. Classification (GTDB taxonomy): domain Bacteria; phylum Pseudomonadota; class Gammaproteobacteria; order Pseudomonadales; family Pseudomonadaceae; genus Thiopseudomonas. The sequence goes on along the minus strand of JAAYFD010000057.1, from coordinate 82,900 downwards.
CTTTAAACCCAGACCCGCTGTGCGCTCACAAACCCGTGCCATATACTCGCTGGCCAGCGGCGGCTCCTCATCACGGTAGCGCACACCCAGACCGCCGCCCAAATCCAGGTGTTCCAAGTGAATGCCACACTGAGCCAAACGGTCCACCAGTGCCAATACCCGGTCAAGCGCATCCATGAAAGGATCCAGGCTGGTCAGCTGAGAGCCTATATGACAGTCAACGCCCATAATCCGTATATTGGGCATCCGCGCAGCCTGCAGATAAGTATCTTCTGCTTCATCAATGGCAATGCCAAACTTGTTTTCTTTCAGTCCGGTAGAAATATAAGGGTGGGTTCCGGCATCCACATCCGGGTTGACCCGCAACGATACGGGTGCCTGCACGCCCAGCCCGGCAGCAACTTCCTGCAGTCGCTCCAGCTCACTGGACGACTCTACGTTAAAACAATAGACGCCCGCTTCCAGCGCTCGCCGCATTTCATCACGGGTTTTCCCCACACCGGAAAACACCACCTTGCCAGCATCACCACCGGCTGCCAGTACACGCTCCAGCTCCCCTCCTGAAACAATATCGAAACCGGCTCCCAGCCGCGCCAGCACATTCAGTACAGCCAGGTTGGAGTTGGCCTTGACGGCAAAACAGACCAGATGGTCGACATCTGCCAGGGCATCGGCATAGTCGCGATACTGACGCTCAAGATGAGCCCTGGAGTAAACGTAGGTGGGCGTACCATACTGCTCGGCTATTTGCTCCAGCGCCACGCCCTCGGCAAACAGCTGTCCGTCACGCAAAGGAAAATCAGTCATGCCAGCCTCACAACTCAAATCTGTCTTTGCGGTGTTCGCGTGCAGCTTTTTCGTCATCCGGGTGATACAAAGGCCCTTTCTGGCCACAGGCACTGGTCAGGCCCAGCAAAAAAATCAAGCCAATCAGGGGCAGAATGCGGCGCTTCATTTGGAAATTCCTTTACTCTTGGGGTAAATTGCCAAAGTATACCCTGCTGGCCGGCAGTTGTCCGCTGAGGTTTCCCGCCTGGCGCCGGCCGCCCCACCACTTTTCGAGGTACATTCCATGCCCCTGAACAGCAGTGCGTTTCACGACCTGGTTGACGACGTCCAGCAGCAAATCGAGGACATCCTGGATGACAGCGACCTGGACCTTGACATCGAAAACAGCGGCGGCATCCTGACTCTGGTGTTTACCGATGGCAGCCAGATCATCCTCAGCCGCCAGGAACCGCTCAAGCAACTCTGGGTCGCCGCACGCCAGGGAGGTTTCCACTTTGACTATGACACTGACAGCCAGCGCTGGCTGTGCAGCAACGAGCAGCGCAGCCTCGGGCAATGGCTGGCAACCCTTTGCCAGCAGCAGTCTGGCGAGCCGGTTGACTTTCCCGGGCTTTGAAGCTCCTTGAAAGCAAACCGATCGCTAACCCAGAGCCTGCAAGGCCTGGTTGAGTAGCTGCTCAAGCTCGATTTTTTTTCGCAACAAGCGGGCCATATGCTCCTGGCTGCCGCCCTGCTCATCAGGCATGTCCAGATCGGTGATATAGCAGGGATAGCGCTCACCACCCTGTCGCACCGACAGTATTTCTGCGGCAACCCGGGCATACAGCTGTGCCCCATGATCAAGCTGTGCAAATTCCCGCCCACCACAGAACAGGCTCAGCTCCCCGCCACTACTGACAATGGCCTGTACCATGTAGAAATGCCCGGTAGCCCTGGCCGGCAATTGACAGGTTTCAAATGAGCGCGCACGCAAACCGCCCGCAGGAAGCAAGCGATGATAACGCACATGCAACCCTGGCCGCAGGCTGTTTTCTTCAGGCAGCCAGCGGTTCTGACGCTGCTGCAGCGCATCAAAAAAGCGCTGCCATGGCAGCAGCAAACTGGACTCCCCGGCAAAAGGCACCCGCTGACGCAGTAGCCAGTTATTTTCATCCAGCAGGTAGATGTCGGCAAATCCATTTTGCTCCCAGTAAAACAGGTCAATGCTGCCAGTTTGTGCTTGCTGCAACACCAGCCTCAGCGGGTGATCAATCAGCGTCCGCCTGTCCAGCAGCCAGGGCAGGGTCTGCTTCGGACTGGCCATAAACAATTCCAGGGCTGGCACACTGTCCAGCGAATAGCCTTCTCCTGCACCATCGCACCACTCCAATACATAAAAGCCGGCCCCCGCCTGCAGCAAATAGCGTACATCTCCAACGCTGGCAGCTTGCAACAGCTCATGCGCCACTTCATTAACCCGTGCAGCAATCACCTCCGCACGAGTACGCCCAAAGCTGTATACACCCAACGGCAGAGGCTCTCCGCCTCCCATTTCAATCAGCAGACAGGTCAGGCAGTCCAGCAATGCAGTCGGCCCGTCCCAGGCCTGTACCATCAGTTCGTTCCAGCTGTTCATGCTGAGCCGGTCTATACTGCGAACCAGGTTTTCACGCCGGCCGGAGAAATCCAGCGGATCTGTTTGCCCGGTCGCAATCTGGATATCCTCCTGGGCCAGCATCGGAAAAGGATCCCGTGCCAAATTTACTATCAGCATGCTGTGTATGGTGCGCGCTGGCTCTAGCAGCATCTGTTCAGGTACTTCTGCATGGCCCCGGGGAAATTCACGGGCGATGCGCTGGAGCAAATCGTGCAGATCACGTTCGGTAAAGTTTTCGCTTGCTGCCAGTACTGTCAGGCGGGTACCGGCATCAACGATACCATTGCGGTATGCCCAAGCCAGCAACTCCAAAAGGCCCGGCATGCGCTTGAGCGGTGAATGGTGACACAGCTCACTGTGTCGCAGGTGGCCAGAGAAAAAAGCCCAGTGTGAATGTTCTTCATCTGTTGTCTGGCACTCCACCAGAGTCAGCGCAGATTCGGACATGTCGCCGGATATTTGCGGGTTGATATGCTCAACCTTGTCAGCCTTGCGTTCAAACGCAGCATGCAAGCGCCTGCCCAGGACGGCCAGGTCGCGGGCACTGACATCGGCAGCACAGCCACTTTCATGCGCCCAGCGGACAAGGTGCCGATAGCTCGCTGTCAACTCATGCACCAGCAGCCGTCGCTCATCCAGTACTTCTGCTACCCGCCACTGATGGCGCCGGTCCAGCCGCTGCAACTGGCTTTCTGTCCAGCCCCATTCGCTGATCAGTCGCCAAATCAGCTTTCGCTGCCATCCACCGCGCCGTAAAGCGCCTGGCTGCCCCATGGGAATACCGATTTTCAAGTACAGACAGCGCCGAACCAGCTCCAGGCGCTCCGGCTCGCCCCGCATTTGCAAGTAACGTTCAAGCTGGCGATACAACAATATGTAGGCATCCAGCTCATCAGCATCGGGCTCGCCTTCATACAGTGCCCGCTTGAACTGGAGGCTGATGCAATCAACGTGCGGATGTTGTTCCGCATACACTTCAATTAGCAACAGCTTGAGCAGAGATTTATAGGGCTCGGCGATGCCTTTGTAAATTTGCCAGATACTTGCCCCAACAAACTCCCTGGCCGGAACCACTGCCAGATGCCCCAGATCAACCACTTCTTCGTGCTTGATAAAGCGCTTGCCCAAGAGTATCTGGCAATATTCATCGTAGCGGTGCTCTTCGTAGTCTGGAACGTACCACCACAGCGGTGTGCAGCCAGCCATCCAGACTGCCGTACGATAAAACTCGTCCAGCAGCAAATAGTGCTGGGTGGTGCCGCAGTCATCCGAAGTCAGCACAGCGTCACGCATGCCAGATACATACTGTTCGGGATTAATCAGAAAAATATGTATCTGGCAGCCCAGACTGCTGGCCCACTGCTGCAGGGCATCACACTTGCAGCGCAAGTCATTGAGCGCAAGCTCATCCAGACCCGGCATATGGCACAGCCAGAAATCCATATCACTCTGGGTGCCGTGGCCAATTGAGCCGATACTGCCCATCAAAAAGAGACTGTACAGGCTGGCACGATCATAGCCCGTACGCTGCCGGTAAGTAAAAGAGCGCGCCAGCCCCTGGGCTTCCCGGATCAGCTCGGGTGCTGGCTGGTAGCCCTGTAAGCCCGATGGCGTAGTCGCCGTTACATAGCCGGGCAACAAGGGATGGTTAACATGCAGCAGCAGGGGCAGTAGACGCAAAACCTGCTGCTGGCGCACCGACAGGCTTTGCCCAGCCCGCTGCAAACGGCTCCGGCTAAGTTGCAAGAAGCGCTGACGAATGCGGGACAGATCCTTGCGATCAACCCCTTCCTCAATAACAGGCCGGATCCGGACCATACTGATGCGTCAGGCGGTTGCCAAAATGGTTTTCAGTGACAACAGCTGCTGTGCCGCTTCCTGGCCCAGCTGGGTCAGATAACCACCGTCGTGCTGAGTAATGATGCCCTTGCTAAACAGCCTCTGGGCCGCTGCGATACGCACCGGTGATGCGTCGCTATGAATTTTCAGTCCTTCCTGCAGACTGCTAACCGAAAACAGGCTTAGCAGTTGCAGCTCATCCAGCAATTCCTGGGTCAGGGCCATGGTCGTGTCCTCGCTTTTGCATAAATATAGTTCGTTGCTCAGGCGTCATCCGCTGGCAGCTCAGGCAAGGCGCGCAGCATGTGCTCGTAGTTGCCGGCATCAAAACCTCGCTCCTGGGCAAAGCTCTGACGAATTTCTGTTGCCAGCACATAAGCCATCATTTCGACCGCTTCTGCACGTTCGATACCAACCAGCACCAGCTTATTGAGCACAGCCTGCACAAAAGGCGGCTCGCCATCCTGCAGCTGGTTTTCGACAGCAGCGACCAGCTGCTGCCGGACCTCGCTGTCCTCTTCATCTGTTATACGCACACCAAGCTCCTTAATAACCCTGCCCTGCTTTTTCTGCTGAAGTACCCGCAACAGAACACACTTGACCAGCGCTGCCTAGCGGGCTTCCAGCAGTGTACGCCCGCGTGCCACAGCCTCGCGTACCTGCGCTGGCGCAGTGCCGCCCAAGTGGTTACGGGCGTTGACCGACCCCTCCAGCGTGAGCACCTGATACACATCCTCACCAATCTGGTCGCTAAACTGGCGCAGCTCGTCCAGACTCATTTCTGCCAAGTCCTTGCCCTGTTCGACGCCATAGCCAACGGCGCGACCTACGATATCGTGGCAGGTGCGGAACGGAATGCCCTTGCCCACCAGATAGTCGGCCAGATCGGTAGCCGTGGAAAAACCGCGCAAGGCCGCTTCGCGCATCACCTCACGGCGCGGTTCGATGGCTGGCACCATGTCGGCAAAGGCACGCAGGCTATCGCGCAGGGTATCAGCGGCATCAAACAGCGGCTCTTTGTCTTCCTGGTTGTCCTTGTTGTAGGCCAGCGGCTGGCTTTTCATCAGGGTCAGCAAACCCATCAAAGCACCAAACACCCGGCCAGACTTGCCGCGTACCAGCTCGGGCACGTCGGGGTTTTTCTTTTGCGGCATGATCGAGCTGCCGGTACAGAAGCGGTCCGGCAGGTTGATAAAGTTGAACTGCGCCGAAGCCCACATCACCAGCTCTTCGGAGAAACGCGACAGATGCATCATCGCCAGACTGGCGGCAGCGCAAAACTCGATGGCAAAGTCACGATCCGACACGCCATCGAGCGAGTTGCCGGAAATGGCCTCAAAGCCCAGCAACTCGCAGGTGATGCTGCGGTCAATCGGGTAAGTAGTACCGGCCAGCGCGGCGCTGCCCAGCGGCATGCGGTTGGTGCGTTTGCGGCAATCGACCAGGCGCTCGTAGTCGCGGCTGAGCATCTCGAACCAGGCCAGCAGATGATGGCCAAAAGTCACTGGCTGGGCAGTTTGCAGGTGGGTAAAGCCCGGCATGATGGTGTCGGCTTCGCGCTCGGCCAGCTCTAGCAGGCCCTGCTGCAGGCGGGTAATTTCGGCCAGAATGAGGTCAATCTCGTCACGCAACCACAGACGGATGTCAGTGGCTACCTGGTCGTTGCGGCTACGTCCGGTGTGCAGTTTTTTGCCGGTAATGCCGATGCGCTCGGTCAGACGCGCCTCGATATTCATGTGCACATCTTCCAGATCCACGCGCCAGTCAAATTCGCCAGCCTCGATTTCTTGCTGGATGGCGCTGAGCCCTTCTTCAATGGCCTTGAGTTCGTCTTCGGTCAGCACGCCTACCTTGGTCAGCATCCTGGCATGGGCGAGCGAGCCCATGATGTCGTGACGATACAGGCGCTGGTCAAACTCGACTGATGCGGTGAAACGGGCAACAAAGGCGTCCACGGGCTCGCTAAAGCGGCCACCCCAGGACTGGTTGGTCTGTTCGGTTTTATGGTTTGCGCTCATGGTCATTCCGGTGCAGGTTAAAACATGCGCGCATGATAGCAGATGACAGCAGCTTTAGGAGGCAGGCAGGTATCGCCGGCATTCTGCATCGCCTGGACAGCATGCAAAATGAACCGCTGCCTGCCTGGCCCGCGCACGCTTATGCCTCAACCCCCTGTTGGCGCAGCCAGGCCAGCAGTTGCGGCAATGACATGGCACCGTTCTGGCGAGCGACTTCCCTGCCGTTCCTGAACAGGAGCAAACAGGGAATGGAGCGAACCCCCAGCTGACCAGCCAGTTGCGGCTCCTGCTCGCTATTCAGCTTGGCGAACCGGCATACACCCTGAAGCGCTTGTGCGGCCTGGTCAAACACCGGAGCAAACTGCCGGCACGGCCCGCACCAGCTGGCCCAAACATCAATGAGCAGCGGCACATCGCCTTTGATCTGTTTGCTGTAACGGGCAGCGGTCAGCTCCAGCGGCTTGTCACGCAAAACAGTTGCAGCACAAACTCCGCAACGGGGAGTGTCATTCAGGCGCTGTTCAGGCACCCGGTTCAATGCATCACAATATGCACATGGAATCACTAGTTTGGACATGGGTATTCCTCCGACGGGACAGCGGGGCACATTAGCAGCACCACGGGCAAGACAATAATTGCCAACTTTTTGTTAGTGGCGGACTACAGTCCAAGACACAGGGAGTACATGCAACCATGCAAGGAGGCGATCATGCAGACCCGCACACAATGGGGACTCACCCTGATAGAGATGCTGGTGTTTATGGCTATACTGGCCATTATACTCCAGGTCGCCCTGCCCGCCTGGCAGGACTTCATTATGAAAAACCGTTCACAGGCGCTGCAGCACAGTATCGAACGTGCCGTTCAGTTGTCACGCTCACAAGCTGTTATCAGCAAGACCAATGTCGAGCTGTGCGGAAGCCAAGATCAGCACACGTGCAGCAATGACTGGTCTGACGGCTGGGTGATAAGGGTGCAGTCACTTAACGGACAGCCCGAGCAGCCGAGCCATGTCCATACACTGGACCGGCGCCACCTGCAGTTGCAGTGGGCAGGGTTCCGGCCAAAAATAGTCTTTAATGCGAACGGTTACAGCAGTAGCAGCAACGGCCGTTTTTTTGTCTGCCGCGATGGCAAGATCGACTGGCAACTGATCCTGAACCGGCAAGGACGTCTGCGCCGTGGCCAACTCCAGGAAAACCGCGAACAGGATCACCGTTGCGCAGCTTAGCCGGCACCAGCTCTTGCCTGTTACGCAGCAGAGAGCGACACTGCCATTATGAAAACAGACAAATCGCCCCACTACGGGGATACGGACTTTTTCCTGCCCGAGCTATGTCGTGGCGAAGCACTGCTTGGCCTGATCCTTCTGGCCCAGCTGCTGGTAATGGTGCTGGTACTGGCCGACCCCGGAGCTGCCGGACTGGACTGGAGCCGGCTGGCACTCATTTCCTTTTTTGTGCAATGGGTTGTATTGCTGACCGTTGCCGTGCTGTGTCCGCTGCGACCCTGGCTGATGCACCTGAGCTCACTGCACTCAAGCCTGCTGACCTGCCTGCTGGTGGTGCTGATAACCCTGCTGTGCACGGCCTTCAGCCAGTATCTGCAGCAGTTTTATCAGGGTTCCCTAGCCGCCCATGGCGGGACGGCAGTGTATTTGAAAAATGCACTAATCAGCCTGATCATGTCAGCCATTGTCGTACGTGTACTCTACCTGCAAAGCGAGACCCGGCATCGCCAGCAAGCCGAACTGCAAGCCCGGCTGCAAGCTCTTCAGGCGCGTATACGACCGCATTTCCTGTTCAACAGCCTGAACAGCATCGCAAGCCTGATCCAGCTGGACCCAGACAAAGCCGAGCAGGCCCTGCTTGACCTGTCTGACCTGTTCCGCGCCAGCCTCGGCCAGGGTGACGGCCTGTCCACCTGGCAACACGAAGTGGCTCTAGCTCGCCGCTACCTGTCACTGGAACAGTACCGCCTTGCTGACAGGCTACAAGTTGACTGGCAGAGCGAACAGGTTCCCGAAGACTTGCCCATGCCACACCTGACCTTGCAGCCCCTGCTTGAAAACGCCATTTTGCATGGCATCCAGCCTCTGTCCGAAGGCGGCCTGATCACCATCCGGGCCGGACTAAAGCAGGCCGGCTTTACACTGCGGCTGGAAAACCCGCTGCCACAGCAACCCGGGCCACACCGGGGAGCCGGCACCGCTCTGGAAAACATTCGCCTGCGCCTGACTGCCCTGTTCGGCCCCGCAGCCTCCTTGACAACCCGCACAAAGAGTGGTGTTTTCATCACAGAAATCCAGTACCCTTTGAATCATGTCGTCCAAAAAAACTCCGTCAAACATGAAAGTCCTGATCGCCGATGACGAGCCGCTGGCCCGTGACCGCCTGGCCCGCCTGGTAAACCAGCTTCCTGACTGCCAGCTGCTTGACGAGCAAGCTGCCAACGGTCAACAGGCCCTGGAGCTATGTCAGCGTCTGCAACCTGACATTTTGCTGCTGGACATCCAGATGCCTGTACTTGATGGCCTTGAGGTAGCTGCCACACTGGATCAGCAGGCCAACCCGCCGGCCATAATTTTCTGTACCGCTCACGATGAGTTTGCGCTGCCGGCTTTCGCCGTGAACGCCCTTGGCTATCTGGTCAAGCCAGTCAGAATGGAAGCTCTGCAGCAAGCAGTGGAGCGGGTAGCGCGACTGCAGCGGCACACACCTATACAGGGTAAAACCGAACGCCCTGCAGGCAGAACCCACATCAGCGCAAAAACCCACAAAGGCATTGAGTGCATTGCACTGGCCGACATTTTCTATTTCCAGGCCGAGCATAAGTATGTCACCATCCACCATCGCAACGGTGAAACCCTGATCGACGATTCGCTGAAAGCCCTGGAAGCCGAGTTTCCCGACCTGCTCATCCGCATCCACCGCAGCACACTGGTCAACCAGACATTCATTGAACGCCTTGAGCGCAGTGAAAGTGGCCAGCAGCAGCTGTTTTTACAGCATCTTGCCGAACCTCTTAACGTCAGCCGCAGGCACGTCAGCAAGGTACGCGAATTGATGCAGCGCCTATAAAGCCCCAAAGGCTGCGGGCAGCAGCTTTTGGGGCTTTGCAATGTCCCTGTTTTTGCTGACGGCAAGAAGCAACTCCCTGCCGCCAGCAGCACTAACGCCCGGCAACCGGGCCGGCTTGCTCTTCCAGCAAACGAATGCCGCTGGACAGCAGCTCGTTGCCGCTCTTGTAGTCGCCCATCTGGTTAAGCAAGCGGGCCAGCTCTGCATAGACCTGTGGTGTCGGTTGCAGCTCCAGGCTGCCACGATAATAATCGCGCGCCTTGGCCCACTGGCGCGCCTGTACAGCCAAGCGTCCAGCAGCAAACAGGGCCATGGCATCGCCTGATACCTGTTGCAGCCAGCCCTCGGCAGCCTGCAGGGCACGCTCCGGATTGACATGTGGAATCTGGGCGTAAGCCTGCAGCAAGGCCACGTCCACCTTTTGCTCCAGTTGCTGACGCAACAGCCCCTCGGCATCAGTGGCATGACCCAGCGTAATCAGCCGGCTGCAATATGCCAGTACGATCTGCGGGTTGCGGTGCAGGGTGGACGACAGGGTATTCCACACCTTGTTCAGCTCTTGCAAATCGGCCGCTTCGTGCAAGCGGCCCTGCCAGGCACGCAGTTCCAGCGCCTTGACCTCGCTTTCGGTCAAGGATTTGACCTTGTACAGGTCGGGCACCAAGCCAACCAGGCCCCCCCAGTCACCATTGGCCAGCAATATGCGGTACAGCCGCTCAATCAGTTCAGGATTTTCCGTATCACGCCAATATGCTTTTTGCAACAATTCTTGCGCCTGCTGTTCATGGCCGCGCTGCTGATGCAGCTCAGCCTGACACAGTACGATAGCCAAGTCGTTCTCCGGCAAACGGCGGCGGGCATCTTCCAGCAGCTGGTCTGCCACTCCGTGCTGCTGCAGCTTTTCGGCCGCACGGGCCGCTGCCAGAATATAAGGCAATGGCTGCGGGCTGGCTTTTGCCGCATAGCTCAACTGACGCAAAGCCGGCTGCCAGTTGCCACGCGTATACTCCATCATGCCTTCATCAACCGCCTCATCCAGGCGTCGCTTGCGATTGCGCGCCGACCATGGATTGACCCACCCCAGCGAACCCAAAAGGACGCAAGCCAGCATACGCAGAAAATACAAACCAGCCAGCAAAACGGCAATACAGGCCAAAAACACCCAGAAAGTCGTCTCAAAGCGGATGTTTTTCCAGGTAATCAGTACATAGCCCTGATGCTCAACAATCAACATGCCAAGCCCTGCAGCCAACAGAATGGCTATCAGCAACAGCAAGAAAGTACGCTTTTTCATTGCTGCTCCTCCTTTGGCGCACGACGCTCAAGGGTACGCTCCTGGATGTACCCCTGCAGAGCTACCAGCGCCGGGTTAATGTCCGGCATTGACTGGCTGACCTTGCTGCCAGCCAATTCTTGCAGCTGGGTGCGCATACTGCCGGCAGCCTGGTGATCACCGGAAAAGTAGCGCTCAAGGAGTTCGATGCCCTGCGCCACAGCCTGGTCGTACACGGCTTGCTGACCATTCAGCGCAGCCCACTGCGCCTGTTCCAGGCTCAGGCTGACTGCCAAGCGGATGTGGGTCAGCTGCTGGCTCGACAGCAATGGCCTGATGTCATCAGCCGTGCTGTTCACATCCAGACGGATATAGCTGGATGCCTTGTCCAGCAGTTTGTTCCAGTCAATGCTGCCCGTGTCACTGGCGCCACCGCTGTAACCGGGCAAGGTCTGATCCAGTTTGCCAACCTGTTTTTGCAGTGCGCCCAAACGCATGAAAACGCCAGCACGGTCCAGCTTCGGCACGGCGCGCACTTCGGCCAGGGCCTGTGCCAACGCCTCACGGGCGGCGAACGCAGCCGGATCATCCTGCTCGTACAAAATCTGGTCGGCTGCTTCCAGCAGGTACCGGGCACTGTTCAGGTCTTGCAGGGCGGCCAGGCGCAGGTGTGCCATGCGCATCAGGTGCTCGGCTTCGGCCAGGCGCCAATCTTGCCGGGTGCTGCCGAATGCTTGTTCAAAACGCTTGGTAAAGGCTTGCTGTGCACTCTGCAGCTGTACCAGCAAACGCTGGTTTTCAGCCAACTGGGCAGCTCTTGGCAGACTGTCAGCCTGGCCAGCAAGCTGACTGACCTGCTGTTCCAGCGCTTCAACCAGTTTGTGATAGTCGGCCCCTTGCTGGGCCAGCTGTTGCAATTTTTGCGCCTGCTCCTGCAGTTCGGCACTGTGGTCGGCCTGCTCTACAACCGGAGCCGGTGCAACTGCCTGCTGGCCCTGGCTCCACATCCAGCCGGTCGCTCCGGCACTGGCCAGCGCTACCAGCAAAGCCAAAACAGACAGCCCCTTGCCGCCACCTGCCGTTGCCGGCCGCTGCGCTGCCGCCGCTTTTTGGGGCTTTTCACGCTCGTTCCCGTCCGTTCTGGCCGTACCGGTTTCGGTATCAGCAGGCTTTTCAGGGGCACCCGCTGACTTATCGGCTGGCTCGGCAGTTTCATCTGCCACACTCTCAACAGCCTGCTCCTGCTGCGCTGCAGCCGGTTCGACTGCCTGTTCCCGGTCTGCCTCTACAGTGCCCTGTTCGTCCTGCAGAACCTCTTCCTGCCGGTTCGGTTTTTTGTCTGTACGCTTGTGTTTGTTGTCTTTGCTCATCTTAACTTGTCCTATTAAGGCTGTGCCGGAACCGTACGCTGAAGTGCAGCCAGCAAGGCCTGGTTACTTGCACCTTGGCAGTTTATTACCTGCAGGGTACCTGACTCCCGAGCAGCCTGTGCAACTCGTGAACTGGGTACAAAGAGCGGCAAATGACACAAAGCCGACCAGGCTGACCCCGCCAGCCGGACCAGGTTATGCAAACCCTGCTCACTGCTGACGACCAGTCCGTTCAACCCCTGCCCAGTGACCGCCTGCAACAACGCCCCTTCAGAATATTCCGGCAAAAAACGCCGGTAAAGGGGCAAAAAGTCCACAGCAATACCGCGCGCAGCCATGGTTTGCGCCAAAAACTCACGACCAACATCAGCACGCATCACCAAAACCCGGGGGTTTGGCTGCTGTAACGACTGCTCAAACTCGGGCAGCGCCAGCAGAGCCTCACTATCATCCCCCTTGGTCGGCCAGCATACATTCAAGCCATAGTCCGCCAGAATTGCACCTGTAGCGGCACCAACAGTAAACCAACGCGGCCTGAGCGGTACCTGTGGCCAATAGCGATCCAGCCGTTCAAGGCCGTAGCGTGCCGCCGGCTTGCTGACAACTACAATGGTGCTGTAACGATCCAGATTGAGCAGCAAGTTGCGCTGCTCCGGCGTCTCCGGCAGCGCCTGCATGTCCAGTAGCGGCAAACCATGGGCATGGATGCCATGCTCGGACAGCAACTGTGCCAATGCGGTGTTTTCTGTCGCAGGCCGGGTAATCAGCACTCGCCATGAACACATGATTACTGGCCCGGCGTTCCATCGGTATAAATTTGCGCGAGAATCTCACCTGCACCCTGTGCCAGCAAGTCTTCCGCTACGCGGATACCCAGTGCCTCTGCTTCCTGGCGCGGCGCCCGGCCCTCTGCCCGCAGCATCAGTGTGCCATCAGGTTGACCAACCAGCCCGCGCAGCCACAGCTGGTCGCCCTCCAGTACCGCATAGCAAGCGATAGGAACCTGGCAGCCACCATTCAGGTGCCGGTTCAGGGCCCGTTCAGCAACGACCCGGTCAGCCGAGTCGGCATGCTGCAGCGGCTGCAGCAGGGCCTGAATTTCACTATCAGCCGTGCGGCACTCAATGCCCACCGCGCCCTGCCCGCCTGCCGGCAGGCTGTCTTCATGACTGAGGCTGCTACGAATACGGTCGGCAAAACCAAGACGGATCAAACCTGCAGCAGCCAGGATAATGGCGTCATACTCACCGGCATCCAGCTTGGCCAGACGGGTATTGACGTTGCCGCGCAAAAAGCGGATTTGCAGGTCCGGCCGCAAGGCCAGCAGCTGGGCCTGACGGCGCAAACTGGAGGTGCCAACCACGCTACCCTGCGGCAGCTCATCGAGACTGGCGTAATTATTTGAGACAAAAGCATCACGCGGGTCTTCACGCTCACAGATGCAGTACAACCCCAGTCCTGCAGGAAACTCCATCGGCACATCTTTCATGGAGTGCACTGCAATATCCGCCTCGTTATTGAGCATGGCAGCTTCAAGCTCCTTGACGAACAGGCCCTTGCCGCCAATTTTCGCCAGCGGTGAGTCCAGCAGCTGGTCGCCACGACTGACCATAGGCACCAGGGTGACCTGCAAACCGGGGTGCGCCTGTTCCAGACGGGCCTTGACGTGCTCAGCCTGCCACAGGGCCAAAGCACTTTTACGGGTAGCAATACGGATTTCACGGACTGACATGATATGTTTTTTGCCTTTATCCAGAGTTTTAACAGTTTGATTTGCAATCATAGCAGGCCAGTCATCAAGTTTCCCTTGATTTGCACCATGTTTGTACGGTACGCCCTGCCCTGCAACTTCAAGCACCACAAACAACCATAGTATTTACCAGGCCGCTGCACAGGGTTTTCTTGACTCATGCTGATGCTTGCAGAAAAATGGCCGCCTGTATTTTCCTCTGCTGGAGCCCTCATGCCCCTGTTACAACCCCGCCTGATGTTTTTTCTGGCCTTTGCCGGCTGCTCGGTACTGATGTTGGTGGCACTTTACTTGCAGCACGGTCTGGGACTTGAGCCTTGCCCACTGTGTTACGTACAACGCGCCGAAGTCGTGCTGTTTGGCACCATTGCCCTGCTGGCTTTTCTGCACAACCCCCAAACTACCGGCCGTCGTATCTATGCCAGCCTGTTGTTGCTGACTGCTGCGGGCGGCATTGCCACTGCTGGCCGGCAGCTCTGGCTACAACACCTGCCCAAGGACCAGCTACCCGAATGCCTGCCCCCCCTGGAGTTCATGCTAGAGGTCTTCCCGCTGAAGGATGTCATCATGAAAATGCTGCACGGTTCGTCCGACTGCGCCGAACGGGGCTGGACTCTGCTTGGCCTGAACATTGCTGAAATGAGCATGATCAGTTTTGTTCTGATGCTGCTCTGGAGCCTGTGGCTGTTGCGCAAAGCATGACTGCTTCTCCGCCCTGGCAGCCAATGTTCCCAGGGCCAAGCCTCCCGTTTCTCAGGCTGCAACCGGTGATGTGCCGGATTTGCGCAAGCCTCGTACGCAAACCTCGACGGGCAGTGATGGGCAAGCCTTCCGCCTTTAGAGAAAAACACCCGGTGCTTGATACCGAAGCGCTGCATTAACGCCCGATCGCGCCGCGCCTGCAGGAACAGGCCCCAGCCGCCACAGCCCCGCACAGAAGCCATCCTGTCGCAAGGAGTTGGTACATTTCGTACCATTGCCCGGCCTGAATAAATTTCGTCTGGCAACTGAGTGGCTTTCATGTGCCACTTGCGTTCAAATCAGGTAGAATCCTGTCCCTTGTCATTGCGTAGGCACAAGAAGTGCCGTGCACAGCCTTGTCACCCTCAGAGGACCGCCATGTTTAGTCGTAAAGTGACCATTGCCCAGTTTGATCCAGAACTTTTTGATGCCATGGAGAAAGAAGCCCGGCGCCAGGAAGAGCACATTGAGCTGATTGCTTCAGAAAACTACACCAGCCCGGCGGTCATGGAAGCCCAGGGCTCCGTGCTGACCAACAAATACGCCGAAGGCTACCCCGGCAAGCGTTACTACGGTGGCTGTGAGTACGTTGATATCGTTGAACAGCTGGCCATTGACCGGGCCAAGGAGCTGTTTGGTGCCGACTACGCCAACGTCCAGCCCCATGCCGGTTCCCAGGCCAACGCTGCTGTCTACCTGGCGCTGCTCAATGCCGGCGACACCATTCTGGGCATGAGTCTGGCCCATGGCGGCCACCTGACCCACGGCGCCAGCGTCAGCTCCTCGGGCAAGCTGTACAATGCTGTCCAGTACGGCATCAACGAACAGGGTCTGATCGACTATGATGAAGTCGAACGTCTGGCAGTCGAGCACAAGCCAAAGATGATCGTCGCCGGCTTCTCCGCCTACTCCCAGGTGCTGGATTTCCCGCGTTTCCGCGAAATCGCCGACAAGGTTGGTGCCTACCTGTTTGTTGACATGGCCCACGTGGCCGGCCTAGTTGCTGCCGGCATCTACCCCAACCCGGTGCCCTATGCCGACGTGGTCACCACCACCACCCACAAGACCCTGCGCGGCCCGCGCGGCGGCCTGATTCTGGCGCGCGCCAACGAAGAAATCGAGAAAAAACTGAACTCTGCCGTATTCCCCGGCGCCCAAGGTGGCCCGCTGGAGCACGTGATTGCCGGCAAGGCGATCTGCTTCAAGGAAGCCCTGCTGCCCGAGTTCAAGACCTATCAGGAGCAGGTACTGAAAAACGCCCAGGCCATGGTGCAGGTATTCCTGGATCGCGGCTATGACGTGGTCTCCGGCAGCACCTACAACCACCTGTTCCTGGTATCCCTGATCAAGCAGGAAATCACCGGTAAAGACGCCGACGCTGCCCTGGGTCGCGCCTTCATTACCGTCAATAAAAACTCGGTGCCGAACGACCCGCGCTCGCCATTTGTTACCTCCGGTATCCGCCTGGGAACCCCGGCCGTGACCACCCGCGGCTTCAAGGAAGCCGAGTGCCGTGACCTGGCCGGCTGGATCTGCGACATCCTCGACAACCTGGGCGACGAATCCATCGAGGCGACAGTGCGCGAGAAGGTCAAGGCTGTGTGTGCCAAGTTCCCGGTATACGTAGACTGATCCTTTGACTGCTTGACCAGCACCTGCCTTGCGGCGGGGCTGGCCTGCTACCTGAAACCCGGCTCTGGCCGGGTTTTCCTGTTCTGCAAAGGCGGCTTTGTACCAGGCCTTTGGAGCGGAAGCTTGCTACACCGCATGGCACCACCGGACGCCCCTGCACAAGCCACTTCCTGTACGCGCCACTGATTAGTGGCGACCAACACCCTGAACCTGGCAACTACAGGTCGCGACTGAAGCCGCTCCTGCAAGATTGCGCCCAGCCTGGATGCAGCTAAAGCCGCTCTTGCCGGAAACTGTCACATTTCACCCTGTTACACACAACCCTTGTTTCAGGCTAAAATACCCGTCATTTGCCTGCGGGTCATTCCGCTTTCCATTGACCTCTGATTTTAGGTTTTCCATGTCCCAATACGTTTTCACCATGCATCGCCTCGGCAAGGTGGTGCCGCCCAAGCGCGAAATTCTCAAAGACATTTCCTTATCCTTTTTCCCCGGTGCCAAGATTGGCGTGCTCGGCCTCAACGGTGCTGGTAAATCCACCCTGCTGCGTATCATGGCCGGCGTAGACAAGGAGTTTAACGGTGAAGCCCGTCCCATGCCCGGCATCAAGATCGGTTATTTGCCGCAAGAGCCCGAGCTGGATCCGAACAAGAACGTGCGCGAAGTGGTCGAGGAAGCCGTAGACGAAATCAAGCAGGCGCAAGCCCGTCTGGACGAAGTGTACGCTGCCTACGCCGAGCCGGACGCCGACTTCGATGCCCTGGCTGCCGAACAGGCCAAGCTGGAAGCCATTTTGCAGGCTGCCGATGGACACAACCTGGAGCGCCAGCTGGAAGTCGCCGCCGATGCCCTGCGCCTGCCCGACTGGGATGCAAAAATCGAGCACCTGTCCGGTGGTGAAAAACGCCGTGTGGCACTGTGCCGCCTGCTGCTGTCCGCTCCCGACATGCTGCTGCTGGACGAACCGACCAACCACCTGGATGCCGACTCGGTAGCCTGGCTGGAGCGCTTCCTGCACGACTTCCCCGGCACCGTAGTGGCCATCACCCACGACCGTTATTTCCTCGACAACGTTGCCGGCTGGATTCTGGAGCTGGACCGTGGCCATGGCATTCCGTTTGAGGGCAACTATTCACAGTGGCTGGAAGCCAAGGCCGCCCGCCTGGAGCAGGAAGCCAAGCAGGAAGCCTCGCACAACAGGGCAATGAAGGCCGAGCTGGAGTGGGTACGTCAGGGTGCCAAGGGCCGTCAGACCAAGTCCAAGGCGCGTCTGGCCCGCTTTGAAGAAATGCAGTCACAAGAATTCCAGAAGCGCAGCGAAACCAACGAAATCTACATTCCCGCCGGCCCGCGCCTGGGCGACAAGGTGCTGGAAGTCAACGGCGTGCGCAAATGCTATGGCGACCGTGTGCTGATCGACGATTTGAATTTCTCCGTCCCCAAGGGGGCCATTGTCGGCATCATCGGCGGCAACGGCGCAGGCAAGTCCACCCTGTTCCGCATGATTACCGGCCAGGAGCAGCCCGATGCTGGCGAGATCGTGCTGGGCGAGACCGTCCAGGTAGCCAGTGTCGACCAGCACCGTGACAACCTGGACGGCAACAAGACCGTCTGGGAGCAAATATCCGACGGCAGTGACATCATCCGCATTGGCAACTACGAAATACCTTCACGCACCTATGTTGGCCGCTTCAACTTCAAGGGCTCCGACCAGCAAAAGTTCGTCAAGGACCTGTCCGGCGGTGAACGTGGCCGTTTGCACCTGGCACTTACGCTGAAACAGGGCGGCAACTTCCTGTTGCTGGACGAACCCTCCAACGACCTTGACGTAGAAACCCTGCGTGCACTGGAAGAAGCCCTGCTCGACTTTCCCGGCTCGGCCATGGTGATCTCGCACGACCGCTGGTTCCTCGACCGCATCGCCACTCACATCCTGTCTTACGAGGACGACGGCGAAGTGTATTTCTTTGAAGGCAACTACACCGAGTTTGAGGAAGACCGCAAACAACGCCTGGGAGAAGCCGCAGCGCAGCCCAAGCGTGTGCGCTACAAGAAGCTGGCCTGATCCGCTTCTGCTGCACACCAGAATTGCCGGGCTTGCCCGGCAATTTGCTGTCTGCGCTACAGTTTTTCAGTTTAAAAAGCCTATACAGAACTGGCACACTCAAAACCCGTCATCCAGACCAACACGCAACCCAGATACAGGCTTCCCACCCCGCAGGGCTCCGCCCCCACTGAACCAAGTGCGAAATGATACTCTATGCAATGCTGAGCCAGCATATAGATGCATGCAAAGTACAAGTTTGAACAAAACCAGGAATGGCCGACTATCATCATGCTTTGCGTATACTCCGGATCTTTCTGCACTGGGCCTGGCTGTAAGCCAAACAGGTGCCGCCCCTGTTCAAGCATCATCTGCTGACGAGAACATGGCGGAAAATGTTAGACTTGCCGTCATATATTTACGGAACCCGAGCCATGCCCAAACTGCCATCACTTGCTGCCGCTGTCCTGATCGGACTGACCTTGCCTGCTCCTCTGCTGACAGCGCCCGCAGATGCCGCCGAAGCGCTTGCTGCCGAGCAGTCGGCACCCTTTGAGCAATGGCTGGAGGCTTTTACTCACAAAGCCCGTAACGCCGGTATTGAGGGCTGGGTGCTGGAACAGGCGTTTACCGGCCTTACCCCGGACTCATCGATTATCCGGGCGGATGAAAGCCAGCCTGAGTTCACCCGGCCTGTCTGGCAGTACCTTAAGGGTGCACTTTCTTCTTGGCGTATTGCCCGCGGCAAGGCTCTGCTGGCCGAGCACAAGCGGACACTGGACAGCATAGAAAAACGCTATGGTGTTGATCGCTATGTGCTGGTTGCCATCTGGGGCATGGAAAGCAATTTTGGTCGGCAGATGGGCGACAAAAACATCATCCGGTCACTGGCCACCCTGGCTTGGCATGGACGCCGGGCAGCATTCTGGGAAGACCAGTTGATGGCCGCACTGCGCATTCTACAAAATGGTGACATCAGCAGCCGTTCGATGGTTGGCTCCTGGGCTGGCGCCATGGGTCAAACACAGTTCATGCCAACCACTTACCTGGAACATGCAGTCGACTTTGACGGTAACGGCAAGCGTGACATCTGGAATTCCAGCGCTGATGCCCTGGCTTCTGCCGCCAACTACCTGAATAATTCGGGCTGGCAGGCCGATGCAGGCTGGGGTTACGAAGTACAGCTTCCGACCCTGTTCGATCACGCCCTGGCTGATGGCGAGCACCGTAAAAGCCTGGCCCAGTGGCTAGAGCTAGGTGTACAGCTGCGACAACCGACTGCACTGAACAAAGACCAACTGCAACTGCAAGCCAGCATTTTTCTGCCGGCCGGCTACCGCGGTCCTGCCTATCTGCAGCTTGACAATTTCCGCAGCATTCTGCGCTACAACAATTCCACTGCTTATGCACTAGCTGTTGGCCTGCTGGCCAATGGCTTGCAGGGTGAGCACTTCAGTCTCCAGCGCTGGCCAACCGAGGACCGTCCCTTGAGCCGTAGTGAGCGGCTGGAACTGCAACACTTGCTCAATGAGCTCGGACTGGCTACCGGCACGGCCGATGGCATTATTGGCGTTAACACCCGTAAAGCAATTCGCGGCTTTCAAAAGCAGCACGACTTGCCCCAAGACGGCTATGCCTCGGAACGCCTGCTTGAGGCCCTTCGCAGCGAAGCAGCCGTTTTACGTACCAAAATTGCGCACTAACATGCACTGCCAACAAGCAAAAGGCTTCTCTGCGCCACGCGCAGAGTGACAGTTTGTGTAGCTTCGGGCACAGCCTCCTGCTGCAGAAAAGCAGCCATCCTGCGCGCAGCCGGGTACTGTCAGACCCCACAAGCCTGCAGGTAAAAAAAAGCCGCGCCCCTTTCCGGAGCGCGGCTGTGTGCTACAGGAGCAGGACGACTACATCATGCCCATGCCACCCATGCCGCCCATATCAGGCATTGCCGCCGGGGCTGCGGACTCGTCCTTGACTTCGGCAATCATGGCTTCGGTGGTGATCATCAGGCCACCAATGGAAGCAGCTGCCTGCAACGCAGAACGGGTAACCTTGGCCGGATCCAGGATGCCCATGGCAATCATGTCACCGTACTCGCCGGTAGCGGCGTTGTAGCCATAGTTGCCTTCACCCTGCTTGACCTTTTCAACCACGACACTGGCTTCGTCGCCAGCGTTGGAGACAATCTGACGCAGCGGGGCCTCAACGGCACGACGCAGCAGGGCAATACCCACGTTCTGGTCTTCGTTGTCACCTTTCAGATCGGAGATGGCCAGCAGCGCACGGATCAGTGCAACACCGCCGCCAGGTACCACGCCTTCTTCAACGGCAGCACGGGTTGCATGCAGCGCATCTTCAACGCGGGCTTTTTTCTCTTTCATCTCGACTTCAGTAGCAGCACCTACCTTGATGACTGCAACACCGCCAGCCAGTTTGGCCAGACGCTCCTGCAGCTTCTCTTTGTCGTAATCAGAGGTGGTATCTTCGATTTGCTTGCGAATCTGGGCCACACGGCCTTCGATATCCGCCTGCTCGCCAGCACCGTCAATGATGGTGGTGTTGTCCTTATCCAGAACCACACGCTTGGCGTTACCCAGGTGCTCCAGGGTGGTGGTGTCCAGGCTCAGGCCGACTTCTTCGGAAATCACGGTACCACCGGTCAGGATGGCAATATCCTGCAGCATGGCCTTGCGACGGTCACCAAAGCCAGGAGCCTTAACAGCAGCCACTTTGACAATGCCACGCATGTTGTTGACAACCAGAGTCGCCAGAGCTTCGCCTTCAACATCTTCGGCAATGATCAGCAGCGGGCGGCCGGCTTTGGCAACAGCTTCCAGAACAGGCAGCAGCTCACGGATGTTGGAAATTTTCTTGTCAACCAGCAACAGCAGCGGCTCTTCCAGCTCAGCCACCATGGTGTCAGGCTTGTTGATGAAGTACGGAGACAGGTAGCCGCGGTCAAACTGCATCCCTTCAACAACAGCCAGTTCGTTTTCCAGACCGGAGCCTTCTTCAACGGTAATTACACCTTCTTTGCCAACCTTTTCCATCGCGTCGGCGATGATGTCACCAATGGTGCTGTCCGAGTTGGCAGAAATGGTACCTACCTGGGCAATGGCCTTGGAGTCGGCACATGGCTTGGCCTGCTCTTTGAGCTTCTCAACAATGGCACCCGTAGCACGATCAATGCCACGCTTCAGATCCATCGGGTTCATGCCGGCGGCAACCGCCTTCAGACCTTCATTGACGATAGCCTGAGCCAAAACGGTAGCAGTGGTTGTGCCATCTCCGGCTTCGTCGTTGGCCTTGGAGGCAACATCCTTGACCAGCTGGGCGCCCATATTCTCGAAACGGTCTTTCAGTTCGATTTCTTTGGCAACAGAAACGCCATCCTTGGTGATGACCGGAGCACCAAAGCTGCGCTCCAGTACCACATTGCGGCCCTTTGGACCAAGGGTAGCCTTTACCGCATCAGCCAGGGTGTTGACACCAGTGAGCATTTTTTTACGGCCGGCATCGCCGAACTTAACTTCTTTAGCAGCCATTTACTCTATACCTCAAAAATTTCTGAATGGTTTTTGTCTTGAAAAGATACTTAGCCTTCGATAACAGCCAGAATCTCGCTTTCGTTCATTACCAGCAGGTCTTCACCGTCAACCTTGACAGTGTTGCTGCCGGAATACGGACCAAAGACCACTTTGTCGCCAACCTTGACAGCCAACTCGCGCACTTCGCCATTGTCCAGTACACGGCCGGTACCAACGGCAACGATCTCACCCTGGTTGGGCTTTTCAGCAGCGGAACCGGGCAGCACAATACCACCGGCAGTTTTGGTTTCTTCTTCACTACGGCGGATTACTACGCGGTCATGCAGAGGACGAAGCTTCATTGTCGATCTCTCCTAACGGATGATTTGGGTTAACAACCGGACAGGCAAACTGCCTGTCTTTTCATGAAAAACGGAGTCCGGCAGCCTGGCAGCCTGCCCGGATAGCTGATTAGCTCAAGCCAGGCTGGCCAAGTCTTCGAAACCAGCTGCTGCCTGACATAGCTGGGCTATGGCAAGGAACAGCAACACGGGATCAGAGTTCCGGGCACCCAAGCCGGCTAACTGGCTTGGTCCAGCAGGCCACTCACTGCCGGACTCCGCAGGGCATGCACCAGGCATGCCCGGGATCTTGTGCAAGGCTATATGGGGGCGGCAATTTGCATTTCAAGGGCCAAATGTTTTTTCTTGCAATGATGTTCACTCATCATCCTTGCGCTCGAACTCGCCTTCGATTATGTGGGCTTCACCCCTGCGGCCATGGCTCTCTTGTGAGCGGGTATGGCTATATTCGGCACGGATATCCGCTTGCGGCATGCCACGGCGCATGCGACGAACCAGCCAGTAGCGGGTCGCGGGCAAAATACAGATCAGGCCTGCTGCATCGCTGAGAAAGCCGGGAATAAACAACAGCACACCACCAATGACCCAAAGCAAGCCGGTGAGCATGGCATCATCCGGCACTTCGCCGCGCGCCATGCGCTCGCGTACAGCCAGTGCAGTCGCTACCCCGGCGACACGAATACAAAGCACACCAGCAATGGCGCTGAAAACAATCCACAACACCACGCTCAGTGCGCCAATTTCGCTACCAACCTTGATCAGTACATACAGTTCCAGTAGCGGCAACAATAAAAAAAACCACAAAAACACTTGCATGAATCACCTCTTGGGTTGTGCAGTCATCAGGAGCCGGCAGAGTCATTTCCAGCTGGTGCGCCCGGTTCTTTTCGGCGCGCATCCAGCCACCACTGCCAGATAATCAATATCACTGTGGGCACACCCAGCAATGCGGTCACATAAAAGAAGTTGGCATAGCCCAGCTTGTCCACCATCACGCCAGAGTAGCCGCCGATCAGGCGCGGCAACAACAGCATGATGGAGCTGAGTAATGCATACTGGGTGGCCGAAAACCGCAAATTGGTCAGGCTCGACAAATAAGCAACAAACGCCGCCGTAGCCATGCCAGCACTGAAGTTGTCACAGGAAATGGTCACCACCAGCATCGACATGTGGGTCCCCATACCACTGAGCAAGACAAACATCAGATTAGTGGCAGCCGAGGCAATGCCACCCAGCAGCAGGATCGGCATGATGCCAAAACGCACGATCAGTACGCCACCGGCACCTGCCCCAAACAAGGTCATGATGAGACCGAACACCTTGCTGACCCCGGCAATCTGATCTTTGCTGAAACCCTGGTCGATGTAAAACACGTTGGCCATGACGCCCATCACTGTATCCGACATGCGATAAGTGGCGACCAGCCCGAGCAGTAACAGGGCCTGCCAGCGATAACGGACAATAAAGTCATTCACCGGCGTCAGTACAGGTGCCAGCCCGCGCCGCCCGAAGGATGACAGGCAAGCAACTATCAGCAGGCTGTACATCAAACCGCGCAGAAAAGCCCGGTCGGTAAAAAACAGGTCGGCCAGGCTTTGCGAGCCACGCAAAAACGGATGAAAATTGGTGTGATAATACTGCGTCAGCATGGCGGGTACCGAAACCAGCAGGACCATCAGCACCACAATAGATGCCAGCTGGTGGCTCAGCGCATAACCTGTCCGCTCTCCGTCATCCTCCAGTTTTACCGTAGGCTCGTTCATCCAGAGTGTAGTCAGCATGCCGGGCAACATTAGCAGGGCAAACAGCAGGTAGGTGCTGGCCCAGGCCGAGTGGCGATATTGCAGGCCGGTAGAGCCAAACCATTCAGCAAAATACAGCGCACCGGCGGTGGCCAGCAGCGCCGCCACACGGTAGCCGGCCATATAGCTCGCGGCCAGCGCTGCCTGACGCTCGTTCTCGACAATTTCCAGCCGGTAGGCGTCCACAGCAATGTCCTGGGTTGCCGAAGCAAACGCCACCACCACGGCCAGCGCAACAAGCATTGCCAAATGGGTTTGCGGATTGCTGAATGCCATGCCAGCCAAGCCGATAGCCACCAGTATCTGCGACAGTATCAGCCAGGAGCGGCGCCGGCCCATGCGCCCAAGCAAGGGCAGCCGCCACTGGTCAAGCATGGGTGACCAGACCCACTTGAAAGCATAAGCCAGGCCGATCAGGCTGGCATAACCGATTGTTTCGCGAGCCACGCCGGCTTCGCGCAGCCAGACCGAAAGGGTGGAAAACACCAGCATGTAGGGCAGCCCGGCGGCAAAGCCAAGCAACAGCAATGCCAGCACGGCCGGGCTGGAATAGGTGGTCAGTGCCTCGCGCCAGCCCTTGTTACTCATGGTCAGATTGCTTCAAAATAAAGTCCGATAAATTTCATGCTGCTGGTAACCTGTACAACCGCCTGGTTAACATGAGTTAAAACATTCAAAACACAGATGCAAAGTCCCAGAATCCGCCATGGCAAGCACCCGCCATACAGCATCCGGTTCCCGAGCACCGCACCCAATGCATATACCAGGCAAACACACCGTCAGGGTCGCCAGCGATAGTGCTGCAAGGATACCCGTCCGTTACTGACCTGAACACCCTCTGTGCGCAAGCGTTGACATTGCTCATGCCAGGCTTCACTGCCTTCGGGCACGCCCAGACGGCCAGCCTGGTTGATGACGCGATGCCACGGCAGCCGGCTGTCATCAGGCAGATTGCGCAACTGGGTGCCGACCCAGCGGGCGGCACGGCCCAGGCCTGCCAGCTCGGCCAGCTGACCATAGGTCACCACAGTACCCTCTGGCACCTGGGACAGGGTTATGTAAAGCATTTCGCGACGACGGGCGGCTTCGGTGAACCTTTTTAGTGCAGCAGGCGTCTTAGCGCAACCACCGCTGTGTTCTTCCATCACATCTGCTTCTTTCATCATACAGTTGAATTCCATGCCTACCCTGTTACGTTATGCAGCTTTGAGCTGTCTGCTGCTGGCAAGTTCAGTTCTTGCCGATACCGTTGAAATGAAAAACGGTGATCGCATTAGCGGCACCATTGTACTGCTGGACGGTGGCCGCCTGTTAATCAAAACCCCCTATGCCGGCACCCTCAGCCTGGATGTAAAGCAAATTGTTACCCTGGATAGCGAACGGGAATTCACGGTCAAGTTTGAACCCTCCAATGAGAAACGCCTGGTTCGCCTGCAGCCGGGACAGCCCGGCGCTGTGCAGCTGGCCCAGCCCGGTGCGCGAACGCAGGCCGTGGCCATACAGGATATTTACCAGCTGACTCCGCAACAACAGCAAAAGCTGGTCAGCGACTTGCTCTGGAGTGGTTCCCTGCATCTGGCAGCAGATTATAAGCGCAAGGAAAGCGACTCCGACAAATACGATCTGAGCCTGACCAGCCAACTGCGCCACGGTCGCTGGCGGCATGGCTTTGACGCCCGCTACGAACATGAAACCAAGGACGACAACAAAAAAACCGACCGCTTCAATGGCGGTTACGGGCTTGACTACTTTCTGACCCAGCGCTGGTTCTGGAAAGGCAAAGGCAAGTATACCCATGACCGGCTGGAAGACGTGCGCCAGCAAGTGACCCTGGGCAGTGGCCCGGGTTTCCAGTTCTGGGACAACACGCTGGGCGCGCTGTCAGCCAGCACATTACTCACCCATAACCGCTATAGTTTCGCCAACGACGAGCGTGAGCATTTCAATTCGCTGACCACCAACTGGGACTACCGCCGTTACTTTCTGGCCAAAACCCTCGAGCTCTACTACCAGGGCGAAGTCGGCCTGCCGTTTACGCCGGTGATCGACTATATGCTGGATAGCGAAGTCGGCATACGCTACAAAATCAACAGCTGGGCCTCATTCAGCGTGCGTACCGAATGGGAAAAAATCAAGAGCCGTCAGGGCGACCTGAACGACCGCCGCTACCTGCTGGGTGTGGGCGTCAGCTGGTAAAGCCGGCTGTGCTGCCCGTTTTCATCAGGACGCAAAGGGCGCTTTTTGCTAAACTTGCCTCCCATCCTGCAACTTTCCGGGAATGCTCTCCATGTCTACCCAGCCCCGCATCGTACTGGCCCAAATTCCGGTGCGTCTTGGCGACCTGCAAGCCAATCTCGACAGCATTCGTCACAGCATTGAAACATCTGCCAGCACAGCCGGTTTGCTGGTCTTTCCCGCGCTGGCGCTGACCGGGCACGTGTTGCAGGACCGCTGGGCCTATCCGCATGTGATCCGCGAAGTCGAGGCCCTACTGCCGCAATTATGCGAATTGAGCCAACAGCAGTCTTTTTTGCTGGGGATGCCAAGCGTTGTTGACGACAAGCTCCACAGCAGCGCCTGCCTGTTTCACCAGGGCCAGCTGCACTGGAGTTATAGCCGGCAGCTGCTGTCGGACGACCCGGCTCTTAACGAGCGGCAGCATTTTTTCACCGGCAACACCTCTCCATTATTGGAGTTTCTTGGTGCACGCCTGGCTGTCTGTATCGGCGACGAAGTGCATGATGCGGGTCTGCAAAACAGCCTGCGCGAGCTTGAGCCCGACTGGGTGTTGAACCTGGGTGATGACCAGTTCCTGCATGACGGCCTGCCGCACCGGCTTGAGCAACTGGCAATTAGCGCCCGCAATCTTGGCTGCCCACTGGCAAGGGTCAACCCGGTAGGCGGCCAGGACGAGCTGGTTTTCGATGGCCATAGCTGCCTGTTTGACCGCACGGGCCAGCTGCGACAACTGGCCAAAGGTTTCACCCGCCAGCTGCTAATGCTGGATGCAGCAGCTGATAATGCTCCGGCCACCCTGCCCTGCAGCGAGGCACTGACCTGGCAAGCGCTGGTGCTGGCGCTACGTGACTATGTTGCTGGCTGCGGCTTTAATGGTGCGCTACTTGGTTTGTCGGGTGGTATCGACTCGGCCCTGGTGCTGGCACTGGCCGTAGATGCATTGGGTGCGGAACAGGTAACCGCAGTGATGATGCCATATCACTATACAGCCCAGATCAGCCTGGACGACGCTGCCGAACAGGCCCGGCAGCTGGGTGTGAGCTACCACGTAACCCCAGTGGCCCCCCTGGTTGAGCCTTTTACCGAACAACTGAAACCACTGCTGCAGCACTGGCCCGCACCCGCCCAGGACACCACCGAGCAAAACCTGCAGGCCCGCAGTCGCGGCATGCTGCTGATGGCGCTGTCGAACCGGTCCGGCGCCTTGCTGCTGACCACCAGCAACAAAAGTGAAATGGCGGTCGGCTACTGCACCCTGTATGGCGACATGTGCGGCGGCTATGCCCTGCTCAAGGATATCCCGAAAACCCTGGCCTACCGGCTGGCCGAGTATCGCAACACACTGGGACCGGCGATTCCCCGGCGGGTCATTACCCGTCCACCCACTGCCGAGCTGGCCCCGGGCCAGGAAGACAGCGACAGCCTGCCGCCCTATCCATTGCTGGACGAAATTGTGCGCCTGTATGTAGAAGAAAACCACAGCGTGCAACAACTGCTTGATGCCGGGCTGGACGCAGACTGGGTTCGGCGCGTTACCCGCATGATTGACCGCAACGAATTCAAGCGCCGCCAGGCAGCCCCAGGTCCACGCATGAGCAAGCGCGGATTCGGGCTGGAACGACGGATGCCGATGTCCGGGCGCCTGTAAAACCAGGCGGACTGCTGCACGAACAGATCCGATATACTGACAGGCCTGCCTGATTAGCCCAATCAACCCGTTTTTACCCGACATTTTATTGCCATGCCACACAATGGCTGTGCTATGCCTCAACATCCTGTCACACACCAAACCCAGGTTGACACACTAGCCCCACGGGCCGCTGGCTGCCCGTATTGCGCCCTGTGCTACTGTCCTGCTGCCGGCCTTGACTCTGGACAGGGTGCAGGGCTGCCATAAAGCGGGCAGTGAATGCTGTCGGGCCCCGGCCAGGGCCGCCTGCCAATAGCCCGGCAATTCACTGGTACCACCTCCAACAGCCAGTACCGAAGGATTAAACAAATTGATAACAGCAGCCAGCCCAAGGCCAAAGGATACCCCTGCCTGTTCGATGATCCGCAGGATGGCCCGATCGCCTGCGGCGGCTTGCAACGCGAGAGCATCAGGCTCAACACCACAGAGTTTGGCAATGGCTGCGCCTCCGGCCAGCTCGTCAAGCCGCCGCACTTGCATACCATGCTGAACCGGTAAATAACCCAGCTCGCCGGCCCAGCCGCTCGCACCACGCAAAGGCTGGCCGTGAGTCAGCTCATCACCAGATTATCCCGGTGGATCAGCTCGGCATCACCAATGTAGCCGAGAATGGCGGTGATTTCGTCCGATGAGCGACGCATGATTTTTACAACCTCGTCAGAGTTGTAGTTGGTCAGGCCGCGGGCCACTTCAAGGCCCTGCTCATCCTGACAGACCAGCATTTCGCCGCGCCGAAACTGACCGCTGAC
Organism: Gammaproteobacteria bacterium; assembly: GCA_012728415.1. Lineage (GTDB taxonomy): Bacteria > Pseudomonadota > Gammaproteobacteria > Pseudomonadales > Pseudomonadaceae > Thiopseudomonas. The sequence goes on along the minus strand of JAAYFD010000057.1, from coordinate 54,363 downwards.
TGCAATCACTCCAACTGGCAGCAAGCTCTTGTGACCGTCCCGCAGTGCGCTCACCGCACCGGCGTCCAGGGTCAGGGTGCCGCGGGTCTGCAGGTGGCCGGCCAGCCACTGCTTGCGTGCGGCCTCGCGACACTGGTCCGAAGTCAGCAATGTACCTAGCGACTCGCCGGCCTTCAGGCGGTCGATGACCCGCTCGATACTGCCGCCAACGATCATCGTGTGGGCACCAGAACGTGCCGCCAGCCGTGCGGCACGCAGTTTGGTCTGCATGCCGCCACGGCCCAGTGCACCGGCACTGCCGCCTGCAGCAGCATCCAGCGCCGGATCATCGGCCCGTGCCTGGGTAATCACTTGTGCCTGCGGATTATTGCGCGGGTCAGAATCGTACATGGCGTCCTGGTCAGTCAGGATCACCAGCAGGTCGGCCTCGACCAGATTGGCCACCAGTGCCGCCAGGGTATCGTTGTCGCCAAAGCGGATCTCGTCAGTAGCGACTGTGTCGTTTTCATTGATTACTGGAATTACACCCAGTTCCAGCAAGGTGGTCAGGGTGCCGCGGGCATTCAGATAGCGCTTGCGGTCAGACAGATCATCGTGGGTCAGCAGGACCTGTGCGGTACGCTCATTGTGCTCGGCAAAGGTACTTTCCCAAGCCTTGACCAGACTCATCTGGCCAATGGCTGCGGCCGCCTGCAGCCCATTGATGGTTTCCGGACGCTGCTGCCAGCCCAGCCGGCTCATCCCCGCTGCGACAGCACCGGATGATACCAGCACCAGGTCGATCCCGGCCTCACGCAGGGCCACCATCTGGCGCACCCAGATCGCCATGGCATTCCGGTCCAGCCCGCGGCCATCGGCAGTCAGCAGGGCACTGCCTATCTTGATGACCCAGCGACGGGCCTGTGTTACCTGTTCACGCATTTAAAGCATCCTGTAGTCCGAGTTCATTCGAACATGATGTGTAACGGGCCCAAACCTTCCCGAACAAAGCCGTACAGGCCCAATAAGCATTCGTTATTGTACGAATCAATTCGTACCGACAAACCTGCGCCACCCAACCCACCCTGTAGGCACGAATTCATCCTGTAGGTGTGAATTTATTCGCACAGCCAAACCAACATCTTTTGTACCGATAAATTCGTATCTGCACATCCGTGCCATCTAACCCCCTTTGGCGGGACGGCAGGCTCTACCGAACGTAAAACACCTCGGCCTGATCGTCATCGTCTTCGTCCCAGTCGTCATCATCCTGCTCTTCCTGCGCCTTGATGCCGGCACGCTTCAGTGCACGGCGGTCATCCAGCTCTTGCAAGTGGGCCCGGCCTTCATCCTCGATGCGCTGATCCAGGTCCGCCAGGTATTCGGCATATTCACTATCTTCTGCAATGCGCAACTCGCGCTCATCCAGGTAGCGCATAATCGCCTGGCTCAGCTCCTTGGTACCCTCCCTGTCCAGGGCAGACACCATAAACACCGGACCTTTCCAGTTCAGGCGCTCGACCACCGCCTGCTTGCGCTCCTCGCGCTCGCACTCCAGCAACTGATCAATCTTGTTCAGCACCAGCCAGCGATCCCGCTCGGCCAGCGACGGACTAAAGGCAGTGATTTCCTCAACAATGGTTTGCGCAGCATCAGCCGGATCGGTTTTGTCAATGGGTGCCAGATCAACAATGTGCAGCAGCAGGCGGGTACGGGTCAAATGCTTGAGAAAGCGCGTACCCAGTCCCGCACCTTCTGCCGCACCCTCAATAAGACCGGGAATATCGGCAACCACAAAGGTTTTGAAAGCGCCTACTTTCACCACGCCTAGGTTGGGCGCCAGCGTGGTGAAGGGGTAGTCGGCAACCTTTGGTTTGGCCGCCGATACCGAGCGGATGAAGGTGCTCTTGCCGGCGTTGGGCAAGCCCAGCAGGCCGACATCGGCCAGCACTTTTAGCTCCAGCTTCAGATTCCGCGCCTCGCCCGGCGTACCATTGGTGGTCTGGCGTGGCGCACGGTTGGTACTGGATTTGAAACGGGTATTGCCCAGACCATGCCAGCCCCCCTGAGCCACCAGCAGACGCTGGCCGCTTTCGGTCAGGTCACCAATAACTTCCTGGGTATCGGCGTCTATCACAGTGGTGCCGACCGGAACCTTGAGCACCAAGTCTTCACCCCGGGCACCGGTGCAGTCACTGCCACGGCCATTTTCGCCCCTTTTGGCCAGAAACCTGCGCTGATAGCGGTAGTCCAGCAGGGTATTGAGGTTGTGGTCGGCCTCCATGTATACAGAACCGCCATCTCCGCCATCCCCGCCGTTGGGACCGCCGAACTCGATAAATTTTTCACGCCGAAAGCTCATGCAGCCATTGCCACCATCGCCGGCCTTGACGTAAATCGCTACTTCATCAACAAATTTCATAACTCAGTCCTGCACTTGGGTGCCGGTAGTATATAGGTGTATGGCCCTGCCGCATGGCTTTCACCGCTACAGGTAAAAATTTTATGCCTGCGCCCAACCTGACACTGCATGCAAACAGGATCATGCGCGTACGGATCTGTTCATACAAAATACCAGCTGGCCTGCGCAAACAAACTCACATCTACAAGCGAGGGGCTGCTAGCACAACTACGCCCTGCGGCGGGTCCAGACTTATCTGGATAAAGCATATACAAGCGCTTTCTCATCCGCACAGCTTCCCGTATCAGCATCAGCATCAGCATCAGCATCAGCATCAGCATCAGCATCAGCATCAGCATCAGCATCAGCATCAGCATCAGCACATGATGATGTAGCATCCATATAAACAAAAAAGCCCCGTCAATTGAACTGACAGGGCTTTTTGCAAATCAGGGTGCTCAGGCGTTGACTACGCTCACGTAGCGACGGCCGGACTCGCCCTTGACTTCAAACTTGACCACGCCTTCCTGCTTTGCAAACAGGGTGTGATCCTTGCCCATGCCTACGCCGTAACCTGCGTGGAACTGGGTACCGCGCTGACGCACGATAATGTTGCCTGCCTGGACAGACTGGCCGCCGTAAATCTTGACGCCAAGGCGTTTCGCTTCCGAGTCGCGACCGTTGCGGGTACTACCGCCAGCTTTTTTCGTTGCCATGAGTTCAGTTCTCCTGTTAAAAACCCAAGCGCTTAGGCTTGAATACCAGTGATTTTGACTTCAGTAAACCACTGACGGTGGCCCTGACGCTTCATGCTGTGCTTGCGGCGGCGGAACTTGATGATGCGGATCTTGTCGTGACGACCCTGGGCAACCACCTCGGCGGTAACTTTGGCACCTTCAACAACCGGCGCACCGATTTTTACATCTTCACCGTTACCAACCAGCAACACGCGGTCAAAAGTGATGCTGTTGCCGGTTGCTTCTTCCAGCTTTTCAATTTTCAAGTACTCGCCTTCGGCGACCTTGTACTGCTTGCCACCAGTTACAATAACTGCGTACATCATATATCTCCGTAATTCCTGCTCACCCGAACCTTTTTAAGAATAGGTAGTGTCCGGCATGGCTGTCAGTGGCTGGATGGGCTGCTGACAATTGCGTAAGGCAGGTTGCCTGAAATCGGACGGGCGTCAAATCCGCACATCCATTACTTTGGAGCGCGAATTGTACGCAAGCCGCGCACAGGTTTCAAGTCCCGGGTGCTGCTGTTTTCTTGACATCATCGAGCGCTGAACCTAGCATGCAGCACAGACTATTTGGAGCCTTGCCTGCCATGCAACCACAGAGTTTCTACCAGGTCGTTAGCGACGACTTTGCCATCGTTGACCGGCTGATCCGTGAGCAGCTGAGCTCACGCATACCGCTGGTGGAAAAGATCGGCGACTACATTATTTCTGCCGGGGGCAAGCGCCTGCGTCCGCTGCTCACCCTGCTGGCCGGCAATGCGCTGGGGCAATGCGACGAACGCACCTGCAAGCTGGCGGCATCCATTGAGTTCCTGCACACGTCCACCCTGTTGCATGACGACGTGGTCGACAAATCCGACCTGCGCCGTGGCCGCGCCACTGCCAACGCCAAATGGGGCAACTCGGCCAGTGTACTGGTCGGCGATTTCCTCTACGCCCGATCCTTCGAACTGATGGTGCAGCTGGAGTCAATTCCCGTGTTACAGGTGTTGTCCAACGCTACCCGCGTCATTGCCGAAGGCGAGGTTTTGCAGCTGACCAAGGTGCGTGATGCCAGCACCACCGAAGAAACCTACATGGAAGTGATTCGTGCCAAGACTGCCATGCTGTTTGAAGCCTCGACCCAGTGCGCCGCGCTGTTGGTAGGTGCTTCCGCAGAGCAAACCGAAGCCCTGCGGCAGTACGGCGACAAGCTGGGCATTGCCTTCCAGCTCATGGACGACCTGCTCGATTACCAGGGTGATGCAGAAACCCTGGGCAAGAATGTTGGCGACGACCTGGCTGAAGGCAAACCCACCCTACCCTTGATTATTGCCATGCGCCAGGGCACTCCCGAACAGGCACAACTGGTGCGTACCGCCATCCAGAAAGGCGGGCTGGAAAACCTGAAAGCTATTAGCCGGGCCGTACGCGACAGCGGTGCACTCGACTACACTGCAAACAAAGCCCGTCAGTTTGCCGATGAAGCCATTGCCTGCCTGGATGCACTGCCCGACTCCATCTACAAAGCCGCCATGACCGACTTGGCCCGTTTTGCCGTCGAACGCAGCCTGTAGCCTATGTGGGCCTGATGCCCATAGCTTGTGATGCCTATAGTTTAACACCCCCTGCACGAGCCACTTTACTGGCGAGTAATGCATACCCCAGGAAGCAACCACAGGTCGCGGCCAAAGCCGTTCGTACAGGAAAGCACTGCCGGACCATTGCTGGGCCACTATCGAGCCACTGGGATTCGTTGTTTCCCTTCGCTAAAACTGTCAAATCGCTTACACTAGCTACATTTCCAACAACCTGTAAGTGAACGCCGTGCTCAAGGCACTCAAGAAAATCCTTCCCAGCAAAGAACAGCAGGCTCCGTCTGCAACACCACAGCCCCAGCCTGAAACCAAACCAGCCACCAGCCAGGCTGCAGCCAGGCCGGTACAGGCAGCCAGCAAACAACGCAACAACCGCAAGGGGCGCCCAAACCGCAAGCCACGGCAGGCAGCCAGCGACAGCTGGAGCATTGAAGATTTTGTAGTCGAGCCGGCAGAAGGCAAGACCCGCTTCCACGACTTTCAGCTCAGGCCCGAGCTGATGCGCGCCATCCAGGCGCTGGGATTCCCCTACTGCACCCCAATTCAGGCACAGGTACTGGGCCACACATTAAAAGGGCATGATGCCATTGGCCGAGCCCAGACCGGCACGGGAAAAACCGCGGCCTTCCTTATTTCAACCATCAGCCAGCTACTGGAAAACCCGCCACCCGATGAGCGTTACATGGGTGAGCCACGCGCACTGATTATTGCGCCGACCCGTGAACTGGTTATGCAAATTGCCAAGGATGCCGAAGAACTGACCCGTTTTTGCAAGCTCAACGTGATGAGTTTTGTTGGTGGCATGGATTTTGACAAACAGTTGCGCCAGCTGGAAGCCCGCTACTGTGACATCCTGGTCGCCACGCCCGGGCGTCTGCTGGACTTCAACCAGCGTGGCGAAGTGCACCTGGACCTGGTTGAGGTGCTGGTGCTGGACGAGGCTGACCGCATGCTGGACATGGGCTTCATCCCGCAGGTACGCCAAATTATCCGCCAGACTCCGCGCAAGGAGCAGCGTCAAACTTTGCTGTTCTCCGCCACCTTTACCGACGATGTGATGAACCTGGCCAGCCAGTGGACCATCAAACCCGCCGTAGTAGAAATCGAACCCGAGCAGGTCGCCAGTGATACCGTCGAGCAGCATGTATATGCGGTAGCCGAACAGGACAAATACAGCCTGCTGTACAACCTGATCAGCGAAAACAACTGGAACCGGGTCATGGTATTTGCCAATCGCCGCGACGAGGTGCGCCGCATCGAAGAGCGGCTGCTGCGTGATGGCGTGAATGCTGCACAGATGTCCGGCGAAGTGCCACAGCAAAAACGGGTACGGGTGCTAGAGCAGTTCCGCTCCGGCAAAATCCAGGTACTGGTAGCCACCGACGTGGCTGGTCGCGGCATTCACGTTGACGATATCAGTCACGTAATCAACTACACGCTCCCCGAAGACCCGGACGACTATATTCACCGCATTGGCCGTACAGGCCGGGCCGGCAGCAGCGGTGTTTCCATCAGTTTCGCCGGTGAAAACGATGCCTTCGCCCTGCCCCCTATTGAGGCGCTGCTAGGTCGCAAGATCGACTGCGAAACCCCGCCACAGCACCTGCTAAAGCGCCCGCCCCGCCCGGGACGCTAATGTGTTGCAGCAGCCAGGCTTGACCAGAAGTCTGGCTAGCCCTTCTGGGTCTTGCCGGACTTTGCTGACTGCAATCATTGTTCCTACCGACCAGTACACCGCGCCAGACACATCCGGCCCCGTCGCTGGCCTTCTTTAAAGCGGTGTTACGCAACCGCGTGTTGCAGCTGTGCAAGCCCTGCGTACCTGGCCGGCTCCGGGTCAGTCCCCTGTATCACTTGCGATGAGCCTGTTGTCTGCGGTAGCGCCGCCAGCCAAGCAACAGCAGCCCACAAACCAGCACCACCGGCATCAACAACAGGTTAAACAGCTTCACCGTCTGGCCCAGCGCCTCGATATCCGCGTTTTGCTGATAGCGCACCTCACGCAGCTCACGGCGCACAGCCATTTGCTCCTGGCGATGCTGCTGCAACAGCTGCTGCTCTTCCGGTGTACTGCCAAGCCCTTGTTCAGGTATCAGCTGCAAGTCGGCAATTCGCTGCTCCAGCCGCGCCAATCGCCCTTGCAGCTCCTGCTCCTTGTCACGAAAGCGCTCTTCGGCACTGCGCCTGATACGCTCGACCAGGGTAAAGGGGCGGCTAAGTTCACCGCGCGAACGTACGTTGATCAGCTCGCGACTGCCGGTCAGGTTTTCCAGCAGATTCAGCACCAGGTTGCCATTATCAGCCCAGGGACGCGGAACCTGCTGCCCGCCAATTTCCTGGTACTGCATCCACAGGCTGTCACTCAGCATGTCGGTATCTGCAACGACTGTCACCTGAATATCATCCGCCTGTTTTATTCCTGGCAGCTGCCCCTCCAGCCCGCCAGGAAAGGCACTGGCAGCCGGCCCCTGGATGCGTGCCGCCAGCACATAACGCTCACCCGTCGGCTCCATACCGCTCAACAGCTCGCCCGGGTGCTCCAGCAACGTCAAACGGCTGACAGCCATGGGCATGGCTGCTGCAGAGCTTTCCACCAGCGGCACAAAGCGGGTTGTTGCCTGTTCCAGCGGTTGTAAAATACCGGCGCTGGCCATGGTCAGGCGTTCCAGCCGGGCAGTCACCACGTCCTCGCGGTTCAGCCCTTCCTGCGGAACATTTAACCAGGCCAGATGCCGCACCGGTCTTTGTTGCTCACCTGCTGCTACGGTCATCGCATAGGTTGCATCTCCAACCACCCGTTCTGGCAACAGTTTCAATCCCCAGGCCTTAAACAGGCTATCCAGATCTGAGTTTCGCCCCTGCCCCAACGCCAACTGCAGGTCAACACTGGCATCAACTTCGCTCAACGGATCGACAAATACCAGCAAGCGGCCACCGCGCATCACAAACTGGTCAATGGCGTACAGGGTCGGCTGTGACAACTGGCGCGGATGCACCAGCCAGAGCACATCAACCTGCGGCGGAATCAGGTCGGTGCCCACATCCAGAAACTCCAGCGCAAACTGCTGACGTACCTGCTCCAGCATGGCCCAGGGTTGCTGCATGCGGCCATTGGCGAAACCGCCCTCAAGCGGTAAGCCGGACAGCAGGCCTACCACCGGCTGGCTGATACGAGAAAGATCCTGCAGCAGACGGCTCAGCTCGTACTCCAGAAAGTGCTCCTGATCCAGCGCAAACAGCGGAATTGCCGCCTGCCGGCCGCTGCTGTTGCGCCCGGACAAGCCCAGGTAAAGCATTTCACCCAGCGGCATGGGTACCGGCTGCAGGCCCAGCGCTGCTGCCCTTTCCTCTTCGGCAGAAAAGGGTAACGGCTCAACCAGTTTCAGCTTCAAATTACCACCGGCATGCCGCACATAAAGCTCTAACAACTCACGTACACGCCGGGCATGTTGGCGTACCCGGGGCAGCTCGCGGGCAGCCCGGGCAGAAAAGAACAGCTCCAGCTCAACCGGCTCTGCAAGCTCAGTCAACAGATTGCGTGTGCCCTCCGACAGGCTGTAAAGCTGCCCCCGGGTAAGATCCAGCTGCCGGTTTTTCAACAAAGGAGCAGCCAACGCGTTGAGCAGAAGAAACGCAACTGCCACCAATATCAGGCCCAGTGTTGACCGCATCAGTTTGCGCATTTCAGTCCGCCTTCTTCAATTCGAGCAGGATGCCATTGGCCAGCAGCCAGGCGGTCATGAAGCTGACAAAAAACAGCAAGTCACGGGCATCCAGCAAACCCTGGCTGACATTTTTAAACCGGGTCAAAAAGCTCATCGAGGCCAGCAAATCCAGCCACCACTGCGGCGCCCAGTCGCGAAAAGTATCCAGCACCAGCCCATGCCCCGGCAACAAAAAAAGAAAACACACCACCACGGCAGCTATAAAAGCCACCACCGGGCTTTTGCTCAAAACCGAAATACAGCCACTGACCGCCAGAAAGGCACCGGCCAACAGCCAGCTGCCCAGATAACCAGTAAAAATAACGCCGTTATCAGGGCTGCCAAGCAGATTAACCGTCAGCACCATCGGCAAGGTCAGCAACAGCGCCAGCCCGGCAAACAGCCAGGCAGCGACAAACTTGCCCAGCACCAGCTGCCACAGGGATACCGGCAAGGTCAGCAGCAATTCGATGCTGCCACTGTTGCGCTCTTCGGACCACAGCCGCATGCCGAGCGCCGGCAGCAAAAACAGGTACAGCCAGGGGTGAAACTCAAAAAACACCTGCAGATCAGCCTGCTCGTTTTCATACCAGCCCCCCACATAAAACGTCAGGGCAGCGGCCAGCACCACAAACACCAGCAAATAGACAAAAGCCAGCGGTGTGGCAAAATATGCGCCCAACTCGCGACGAACCAGCACCGAAAACGGCCTCATGAAGCGTTCTCCTGTGTCAGGCGGCGAAACACATCGTCCAGCCGGCCCGCTTCCACGCTCAGCTCGTCCAGCTGCCATGCCTGCTGCCGCACCAGCGCCTGCACCGCAGGCAGCAGTACCTGACCCGGCTCGGCAATCAGGATCAGCGCACCATCGTCAGCAGCTTCCACCTGCTGCACGCCGGGCACTCTAGCCAGCAAGCTTGCATCCAGTGCCGAATGGCTGCTGCGCAAACAGACAGCCTGCCAGTAGCGGGACTGCCGCCGCAACTGCAGCGGTGTTGCATCTGTGACCAGCCGGCCACGGGCAATCAGCAGCACACGACTGCAAATGGCTTCAATCTCTTCAAGGATATGCGTAGAAACCAGGATCGTCCGCCCCGGAGCCAGACGCCGGATCAGCTCGCGCACCTGATGTTTCTGGTTTGGATCCAGGCCATCTGTCGGCTCATCCAGGATCAGTACAGGTGGCTCATGCAGCACTGCCTGGGCCAGCCCCACACGACGGTTAAACCCTTTGGACAGGGTACCAATCAGCTGCTGGCTTACCTCGCCCAACTCCAGCAAATCCTGAACCCGCCGGATGCGCTCTTGCAACTCTGCACCACGGTAGCCACGCATTTTAGCGATAAAAGTCAGAAAATCATGTACTTTCATTTCGGCGTAGCAGGGCGCACCTTCTGGCAGATAGCCAAGCATGTGCCGAGCGCGTACCGGTTCACGCATGACATCAACACCGCACAGGCGTGCAGTTCCGGCGTCGGCTGCCAAAAAGCCCGTAAGCATTTTCATGGTGGTGGACTTGCCGGCACCATTGGGCCCCAAAAAGCCTGCCACCTCACCCGGCTGCACGCTAAACGACATCTCTTTCACGGCTGCCCTGCCAGCAAACGACTTGCACAAAGCGGAAGCCTCAATCATGGACAACCTCCTGTTTCCAAAGACTGCACAGTGTAACAAAAGCACTCCCGGCACTGGCAACAATCGGTCTTGCCCTTGAGCCGCCAAGGCCGCCAGGGCCGTCATAGCGGACAAAACACCTCCGAGGCCGACACACTTGCACTTGCCTGCGACACCACGTACCATCTGCAGCGTCCTGAGGGAGTAGTCTGCCGTGCCATGCACGGTGCCTGCGTCAACATACTTGATCAACCGATCATGGCGCCGGCGACCTGGAGGCAGTGACAACCGTCACGCATCAAGGTTTGACGAGACTCGTGACACACGCAACCACCGGGTGGATTGTTGCGGGTGTCATGATGCTCGCAAACCTGATCCACCCTCTGGAACCCTGCAATGTTCGAAACCCTGTTTGTTTCCACTGGTATCGTCACCCTGGCAGAAATCGGTGACAAGACCCAGCTGCTGGCGTTTATCCTCGTCGCACGTTTTCGCAAACCCATACCCATCATTCTTGGCATTCTGGTTGCTACCGTGCTCAATCATGCCTTGGCTGCTGCCATAGGCAATCATGTTGCCCAATATTTTAGCGAAACCACATTACTGTGGGCTCTGGCCGCAAGTTTTCTGGCCGTTGCTGCCTGGACCCTGATTCCCGACAAAATGGATGATGAGGGCGGCCTGCTCAGCCAGTACGGCCCCTTTGCCGCCAGCCTGATTGCATTTTTTGTTGCCGAGATGGGTGATAAAACCCAGGTCGCTACCGTGATGCTCGCGGCCCAGTATCCTTGGTATCTGGCCGTAGTTGCCGGCACTACGCTGGGCATGTTGCTGGCCAACGTGCCGGTCGTCCTGATCAGTAATTTTGCCGCTGCACGCCTCCCGCTAACACTGATTCGCAGTCTTGCTGCACTGTGCTTTTTGCTGATGGCCCTTTATGCCGCGGCACGGGCGCTAGGCTGGATGTAATACAACAACAGCAGCCTGCAAGCACCCCTGCCGATCAGGCAAAGCTTCGCTGGAGCTGTCGGCCGCCAGCAGGCCCATGCTATGCTCCTGCGTACTGCCATTCATGTTCAAGGAAGCCCCTGCCCATGGCCAAACGCACCCTGACCCGTCGCCAGAGCTGGCGCATCGACAAAATCCAGCAAGAACGTGTTGCCCGCGCGGAGAGGCGCGAAGCACGCATGCTTGATGAGCTGCAAGGTGGTGACCTTGGCCACGAGCAGGAAGGACTGGTCATTGCCCACTTTGGCGTCCAGGTCGAAGTTGAAGCACTGGAAGGCGAACTGCAGGGTAATCACTACCGTTGCTACATCCGCGCCAACCTGCCTGCGCTGGTCACCGGCGATCGCATCATCTGGCGGCCGGCCCATCAGGGTTCAGGCGTGATCGTTGCCCAGCTACCGCGTTATTCCGAGCTGTGTCGCCCGGACATACGCGGCCAGCTCAAGCCAGTTGCCGCCAACGTCGACCAGATTGTCATTGTTTTTGCTCCGCTACCTGAGCCCCATGCCAACCTCATTGACCGCTACCTGGTAGCCTCCATTCATGCCGGCATCAAGCCTCTGCTGCTGCTGAACAAGGCTGACTTGCTGGACGGCGAGCATGGTGCGAAAGCGCGTGAGCTTCTGTCGGTATACGATTCTCTGGGTTATAACATTCTTGATGTCTCTGCCGAGCAAGGCAGCAGACTGGAAGCGCTTCAGGAGCTGCTCAAGGGCAAAACCAGTGTATTCGTCGGCCAGTCCGGTGTCGGCAAGTCATCGCTGGTCAACCGGTTGTTGCCGGATGCACAGGTTGCAGTTGGAGCCCTGTCAGAACTGACCCACAAAGGCACCCATACCACCACCACGGCCCGCCTGTTCCACTTTCCCTGCGGCGGCAGCCTGATCGACTCACCCGGGATCCGCGAGTTCGGCCTTGGCCACGTGGAAGTGGCCGACGTAGAAGCCGGATTTATCGAATTCGCCGATTTTTTGGGAAACTGCCGTTTCCGCGATTGCAGCCACGAACACGAACCCGGCTGCGCACTGCTGGCTGCAGTTGCTGCCGGCAAGATCAGTCAGCCGCGGCTAGAAAGCTTTCGCCTGCTGTTGAAAAACCTTGCATAAGGCCGGCATTGTTTGTATGAGGCCTATGGAAACGCTGAGTAATTATCTGCGTTGTCAGGGCACCCCTACAGTCAAGTCCCGGCCAGGGCTCTAGCCGCGCCCTTCATCAAACTGCAGCACGCCCTCTTCAAACAGATTCAGCCGCTCCCTGGCCGGCCGTCCTGCCGGTGCTGCAGGTGCATCTTCTTCCATGTGCTCGGTTGCAGTTGGTTCATCAACTGTATCTTCCAGATCCAGCTGCGCCTTTTTGGTCAAAACAACAATATCAATACGGCGGTTAACCGGGCTATAGGGGTGTTCTCGGTCATACAGCATGGAAGAGGCATAGCCGGCCACCCGCGCCACTTGCTCGTCTTCAAGCCCGCCGGCCCGCAAAGCACGCCGCGCAGCGTTGGCACGACTGGCTGACAGTTCCCAGTTGCCAAACCCGCCCTCACCCGCAAAAGGCTTGGCATCCGTATGCCCGCCAATACTGATCTTGTTGGGCACACTCCGAATCGAGCCCGCCATCATATAGAGAATATCTTCAAAGTAACTCTGCAGACGAGCGCTACCCAAATCAAACATTGGCCGCTTTTCGTTATCGACAATCTGGATGCGCAACCCTTCCTGGGTGATGGACAGAAAGATCTGCTCGCGATAAGGCCGCAGCTGGTCGTTCTCATCCACCTTGGCTTGCAGCTCCTGCAAAAGCATCTGCAGCCGGTCCTGCTCCAGCTGCTCCATCAGCCTGTCTAGCTCCTCATCGTCCTCCAGCTGTTGCAGCGAGCTTTCTTCTTGCAGCTCCGGATTCAACGTCTGCTCTGGAGCCGGCGTTGGCGACCCCCCAAGGTCAATCACATAAGGGCTGGCCGAAGTACTAAAGCCGACCGGGTCCTGAAAATAGCCTGAAATGGCTTTTTTTTGCTCAGGTGTTGCCGATGACAGCAACCACATCACTAAAAAAAATGCCATCATTGCCACTGCAAAGTCGGCAAAGGCAATTTTCCAGGCACCACCATGGTGGCGACCCACGACTTTTTTGACCCGCTTGATAATAATTGGCTGATTGGTGCTCATCGCTATTAGCCGCCGCGCACAGCCTGTTCCAGCTCGACAAAGCTTGGGCGGTTACCCGGAAGCAATACCTTGCGGCCAAATTCTACCGCCATGCTGGGCGGCATGCCTGATGACGAAGCGACCAGCGTTGCCTTGATCGCCTCATAGAGATTAAGCTCTTCGGCCGCATCATGGGCCAACGACGCAGCCAGCGGGCCTGTAAAGCCGTAAGCAGCCAAAATACCCAGGAAGGTCCCCACCAACGCAGCCCCAACATGCTGGCCAATCGCGTTCTGCTCGGCTTCGCCCAGCATGGCCATGGTAACCACAATTCCCAGAACCGCAGCCACGATGCCAAAACCGGGCAAGGCGTCAGCAACCTGGTTGACAGCCCGGGGCGGGCGTTCAAGGTCCGCCTTGAGAGACTCCAGCTCCATCTCAAACAGCCCCTCAAACTCGTGTGGCGCCATGTTGCCAGAAGACAGGATGCGCAAATAGTCACAAACAAATGCCGTCATTTGTTCATCCTTGAGAATCGCCGGGTATTTGCTGAATATCGCACTGGCATTTGGCTCTTCGATATCAGCCTCAATGGCCATCATGCCCTCCCGCCGACTTTTGTTCAGTACCTCATAAAGCATTTTCAGCACGTCCAGATACAACGCCTTGTTGATGCGACTGCCAAACATTTGCAATGATTTTTTCAGAACACGCTTGGTCGTCGAAGCCGGATTCGACTGTAAAAAAGCCCCAAAGGCAGCACCGCCAATAATCAGCACCTCGAACGGCTGTACAATCGCCATGACATGTCCGCCCGCCAGAACGTATCCGCCCAGTACACTGCCGAGCACTATCAGTATGCCTACAATCTTGATCATTCTTTTTCACGTACACTCAAGTTCAGACGACACCCAACAACACACCAATATTTGAATGCGTCAATATTTGCTAATATCGACGAACTATCAGAGCTGGGTGGCTTGCCATCACGGGAATCGCATCAAATGGGCAACAGTATACTCCAACCAAAACCACTAAATGAATGGTTAAAGCTGCTGGACCGTACGGCCCTGCCAGTCCACACCGGTCAAAAAGAACGCGTACAACGCGTTATAGCCAATCCCAACAGCAGCTTGGGCGAAATTTCACGTGCCATTACCGAGGCTCCAAGCATAGCCCTGATCCTGTTTCGCGAGGCTAGTCGCTCGGCCAGCAGCCTGAAAGAGCCAGCCTATAGCCTGAACGCGGTTCTCCAGCGGCTGGGCATGGCCCGCTGCAGCACTCTGCTGGCCTCCCTGATGGACGAAAGCAAAGTACCCATACCAGCCAGTCTGCGCCAGGTTTGGCTGATCGGCCAGCATGCCAACCGCCACGCCAATGCACTGTTCGCCCACAAAATGGCACGCCTGTGGCAGGAAATCCACTGGGGCAGCCTGTTGTTTTTTTCTCCGCTCTGGCCATTGCTGACCCGTTACCCCGAGTTTTTTGAACATTGGGAGCAGCGCGTACTGGGCAATGGCGAGCCGGCCTACAAAGTGGAGCGCGAACTGCTCGGCCTGCCCCTGAACAGGCTCTGCCACGCCCTGGCCAGGCACTGGAACTTGCCAGAGTGGATCATTGACGGTTATGCCACCCTGGGCAGCAATCGCCGCATGATCGCCCGCGCTCTGCTGCTGTCGCGCTTGCACCATGCACCGCTTGAGCAGCAGCGACGGCTGGATGAGCAAAAAGATTTGAACACCTGGCTCAGTCAGCCAGCCAACAGCATAGTGCTGGCCAGCGGTCTGGCATTAGCCAGCCACAACTCGTGGGGCGACAACCATTGCTTGCGCTGGCAGCGCCTGATCAGCCTTTATCTGCGTCTGCCACTGGCCACCGTGCAGCAACAAAACCACCTGACCAGTGTCGAGCACGCCCGCTATCTGGGCATTACCAACCTGTGGCACCCTGCCCAGGCTCTGATATGGCCATGGCATGTGCAGCGCATCAAGTCCGAGCATGCCAATGCAGCCCCCGCTGCACAACCTGCACAACCTGACGAAAGTACAAGAAAAGCGCTGGATCTGCCCCGGTGGCGCAAGCAGGCCAGTACATTATTGCAACGTCCCAGCCCGTTTGGTAATACCCTGCAACTGCTCAACCACTATGCCGGCATGCTGATGCATGGCGGTTTTTCCAGGGTATTGGTACTGGGTCCCCAGGGCAACAATGGTCACCTGGTACCCGTCTGCCAGCTAAACTATGAGTTTACATTGCAAGAGCCCCTGCTCGACACCACAACCAACCCGCTCTTTCGCCATCTGCTAAAGCATCGCGAACCCTTGCTGGTGCATACTGACAACCACTATAAAATCCTCGGCCACCTGAGCGAACAGCTGGCCTTCAGGCTAAACAGCCGAAACCTGGTTATGGGCAGCATTTGGCGCAATAACAAGCCGATTCTGCTGGCAATCGCCGATGACAGGGGACACCCGCTACAACCGGACAGCCTCAAGGCATTCAATGCCAGCAATCGCTATCTGGAACAGGCATTGAAACTGCGGTGACCTGGCGCAGTCAGAGCCACTTCAAACCACGGAAACGCTGAATAGCCATCTGCGCTGTCAGGTCACTGTTGAAAACCGGTGCAAACGCTCGCTTACCACAAGCCAGCTGCGCTTTTCGCCTGACCCAGACTGCTCCGCTCATCTTTATTCAGCGCATCCTCAGGTTTTGCAGGCTCCAGCGCTGTTCACCCCAGCTATGCTCACAGCCCGGCCAACCAGGTCTTTGGCCTCAGGCCCCAAGTGCTGTTCGGGTTGGCAGCAGCCCCTGCCATTAAAGTTTCAGCACCAGCTTGCCGTTAACCTGATTGCTGGCCAGCCGGGCAAAGGCCTGCTCGGCATCGGCAAAATCAAATACCTCTTCAGCTTGCGGATGCAGCTTGCCGGCAGCAAACATTGGCCATACCTGCTGACGCAACGAAGCAATCAAGTCTGCCTTGAAGCCATCATCGCGGGTGCGCAAAGTCGAGCCGATAAAGCGGATGCGCTTGCCCAGCAACTGAGCAAGATCAAGCTCTACACGACGCCCGCCCATCAATCCGATGTTGACCCAGCGGCCATCTACTGCAAGCATTTTCAGGTTTTGCACTGCATAGCTGGCTCCAACGGGGTCCAGAATCACATCGAAAGGCCCAAACTCCTGCAGCCCCTCAATGCCGTCACCACGGATCAC
The DNA here is from genome assembly GCA_012728415.1 of Gammaproteobacteria bacterium. Classification (GTDB taxonomy): domain Bacteria; phylum Pseudomonadota; class Gammaproteobacteria; order Pseudomonadales; family Pseudomonadaceae; genus Thiopseudomonas. The sequence goes on along the minus strand of JAAYFD010000057.1, from coordinate 37,978 downwards.
TCCTCCTTGGGCACCCAGCTCAATACAGTAATCCAGACGCTCCTGCGAGCCGACACTGACCCAGCAATCAATCTCCAGTGCCTTGCATAGCTGGATCGCTGCCGACCCGACGCCACTGGCACCGGCATGAATCAGGACCCTGTCGCCTTTTTTGGCTTCACCAAGCATGAATACATTCAGCCAGGCTGTTGCATACACTTCTGGTACAGCGGCGGCTTCCAGTAAAGTCAGCCCTTGCGGCAGCGGGAGCACATGACGGGCATCAACGCAAACCTCCTCGGCCATGCCGCCGCCAGCGAGCAACGCACAAACCTGGTCACCCACCTGCCAGCCGCTATCCGCAGTGGCCTCAACAATCTCACCTGCACATTCCAGGCCCAGAACATCAGAAACACCGGGCGGTGGCGGATACAGGCCAGCTACCTGCAACAGGTCCGCACGATTGACTCCGGTGGCCGTGACACGAATACGCACCTGACCCTCCGTACATTCCGGACGTGGAACTTCAACCACCACCGGCTTTTTTTCCACTGCTTGTAATGCCTTCATTCTGCCTCCATAGTAGTGAATAAGACATTGCCGGCTGCATGCTCTTTTTGCACACAACCAGGCATCAAAACCAATATACTTGCCCAGTCAGCCGACAGCAGCCAAGACTGGCCGGCACTTTCCTGACATCAGGCAAGCTGAGCCAGTAGTTTTTCACCCAGGCCGCCACACGGCCACCCAACCAAAGAATGAAGCCAATGAAACTGCCCACACCAAGCTCCTTGATAACAGGTTTTTTTGCCCTGTTGTTCTCTTTGACCGTACTGGCTGCCACCCCGTCTGCTGACTGGTCACACCTGCAACCTGAACGCGAGCAGGTAATCGCCAGCCTCAATATTGTCGAACTGCTCCAGCGCCATCACTATAACAAGCCGCCACTGGATGACGTTCGCTCGGCAAAAATCCATGCCAACTATCTAAAAGCCCTGGATCCCGCACGCCTGTTTTTTACCCGCAAGGACCTTGACCACTATAGCAGCTGGGAAACGCGTTACGACGATTTTTTGCGCAAGGGCAACCTGGAACCCGGCTTCGAGCTGTATCGCCTCTACTTGCAGCGCCAGTCCCAATATCTGGAGCAGTCACTGGCCATTCTGGAACAAGGTCTGGACAGTCTGGACTTCGACCTGGATGAGTCCCTTGAAACTGATCGTGAAAAAGCCCCCTGGCCTGCCGACACGAATGAGCTTGCGGAGCTTTGGCGCAAACGCCTGAAGGACGAGGTGCTGCGTCTGAAGCTGGCCGGCAAGGAGAACCCGGCAATCGCCGAGCTTCTTGTCAAGCGCTACAGAAATCAGCACAAGCGCATGCAGCAAACTCGCAGTGAAGATGTTTTCCAGACCTACATCAACGCTTTCACTCAAACCTACGACCCGCACACCAGCTACCTGTCACCAGAAAATGCGGAAAACTTCGACATCAACATGAGCCTTTCACTGGAAGGCATTGGTGCAGTTCTGCAAAGTGATAACGAATACGTTAAAGTTGTGCGCCTGGTTCCAGCCGGGCCTGCCGACAAAAGCAAGCTTCTGGCCCCAGCAGACCGCATCATTGCAGTTGGCCAGGGCAACAAGTCACTGGTGGATGTCATTGGCTGGCGCCTGGATGAAGTGGTAAAACTGATTCGTGGCCCGAAAGGCACCACCGTCAGGCTGGAAATCATTCCGGCCAGCAACGCACCCAACGACCAAAGCAGCAAGGTGGTCAGTCTGGTTCGCGAGGCAGTCAAGCTGGAGGAACAGGCTGCCAAGAAGTCGATCATAGAGCTGGAACAGGATGGCCGCACATCCAAAATCGGTATTATCGAAATTCCTACATTTTACATAGACTTCAAAGCTTATCGTGCCGGCCAGGCAGACTATAAGAGCACCACTCGCGACGTCAAACGGCTCATTACCGAACTACAAAAAGAAAAGGTCGAAGGCATTGTCATTGACCTGCGCAATAACGGGGGCGGTTCACTGCAAGAAGCCACCGAGCTGACCAGCCTGTTTATTGACCAGGGCCCTACCGTGCTGGTACGCAACAGCAATGGCCGGGTTGATGTGCTGGCTGACGAAGAAGCCGGCGGTCCTTTTTATCGTGGGCCGCTGGCCGTACTGGTCAACCGCCTGTCTGCTTCAGCATCGGAGATTTTTGCGGGCGCCATGCAGGACTATCATCGTGCGCTGGTGGTCGGTGGCCAGACCTTTGGCAAAGGCACGGTACAAAGCATTCAGCCCCTGAATCATGGCGAGCTCAAACTGACGCTAGCCAAGTTCTATCGTGTTTCCGGGCGCAGCACCCAGCATCAGGGGGTAATTCCTGACATCCACTATCCTGCACTGGTTGATACCGAGCAGATTGGCGAAAGCGCCCTGCCTGAAGCCATGCCCTGGGACAGCATCAAGCCCGCCATTCCAGCGCGCAAAGACCCTTTCAAGCCGCACCTTGATGTTTTGCAGGCCCGCCATGACGCCCGCACCGAGCAGGATCCGGACTTTATCTACAACCGCCAGCGCCTGAACCTGGCCCGTCAGCTAATGCAGGAAACCGTAGTCAGCTTGAAGGAAAGCACCCGTCGCGCCGAACAGGAGCGTATCGAAAAGCTGCAGCTTGAGCTGGAAAACCAGCGCCGCAGTGCCAAGGGTGAAGAGCTGCTTAAAGCCCTGAACGATGAAGATGACGAACTGGACAACAGCGTCCACAGCGACCCGGACGAAGACAAAGACCCACTCAAGGATGCCTACCTGAAAGAAACCGCTCATATCCTGCTGGACTGGACCAGCTTGCATCAGGTTGCCAGCCGTCCCTGACCCAGCCGGCTCACAGGACTGATACGCTGTAGCTGAGCGGCAGCTCAAGCTTCCTCCTGCCACTGCATGCCCAGAGCCTGCGCCAGCTGCTGCAGCGGCTGGTTGCCTGCCGGCAAACAAAGGCGGGTAGCCAGCATTTCCCGGCGCACCCCATATTCCTTGCGCAAGCGGTCAAACGCCACAGCACGTGCCTGCACATCCAGCGACAGTGTTGCACGCAACGCTGCATCATCTTTCAAGGGCTGATAAAACATGCTCGATAGCTGCTGCAAAAGTTTTTCTGGTGGCATGCTATTGCTGATGCTCAGTGCTTTAATTTCTGGCACCGGGTATTGCACCCCTTGTTTTACTTCCAGCTCAAAATGGCGGCAAAACGCCTGATAAATCATTTCTGTGCCGCGGATTTTTCCGTCCAGGCTATAGCCGGCAATATGCGGCGTAACCAGTGCACAACGGGCTGCCAACTGTGGATCTACCCATGGCTCGTTTTCCCAGACATCCAGCACCACAGACAGATCGGAGCGTTGCTGTAGCACCTGCAACAACGCCTTGTTATCAACTACCGGTCCACGCCCGGCATTCAACAGCCAACTTCCCGGCCTGAGCTTTTGCAGCTGCCCGGCAGACAGCAAGTGCCGGGTTGGCCACGGTCCCGAGCTGGTCAAGGGTGTATGCAGGCAAATCACATCACATTGTTCGAGTACCTCGCCCAGGCTGACAAAGCCCTGCTCCGGCAAGGCAGCTACTCCTGGAGCAGTTCCGGTCGCCTCACGTGGAGGATCACACAGCATCACTTGCCAGCCCAAAGCGTCAAGCACACAAGCCAGACGCTGGCCAACTTCGCCCACTCCAACAATACCGAACCGGCGCTGCTCAAGTCTTGCCTGGTGTCTGGTTGCCAGCAGCTGCAACGCTGCCAATACATACTCGACCACCGAGCGCGCATTACACCCCGGCGCATTGCTCCAGACGATTCCGGCGGCGTCCAGCCAGGCCGTATCCAGATGATCGGTACCAATGGTACAGCTGCCGACAAAGCCGACCCTGCTGCCCCTCAGCAGATCCGCATTGACCTGTGTAACTGAACGCACAATCAAGGCATCCGCCTGCTGTACGTCAGCTGCTGTCAAATGCCGGCCCGGCAATACTGTCAACTCGCCATGACGCGCAAACACACTGGCTTCAGGGATGTTTTCGTCAACTACAATCCGCATGCATACACCTCCCGCACCGGGCTTGCCAAAATAAAAAGCCGCATGTCTGCTAAAACATGCGGCCCCGTTTACCCACACTGAAAGTGTTTGGCTACCTGGCCTGATAAATGATGCCCGGACTGCACTGCACCATGCTATAAAGCTCGGGCAAACCATTCAACGCTTCGGATGCACCCAGGAACAGATATCCGCCGGGTTTCAGCGTGGCGTGAATGCGACGCAAAATATCTTTTTTTACTTCTGCTGAGAAATAAATCAAGACGTTGCGGCAAAACACTACATCAAACTTTCCCAGCAAAGCGTAACTGTCAAGCAGGTTCAGCTGGCGAAATTCGACCCGCTGACGAACCGGCTGCTTGATACGCCAGCGGGCGCCATCAAGTTTTTCGAAATAGCGCTGCTGACGCTCCAGCGACAAACCGCGCCCCATTGACAACGCATCGTACTCGCCCCGCTTGCAAGCTTCGAGCATGCTTACGGAGAGGTCGGTTGCCACGATCTGTACACCGGCACGCAACTGGCCAGGGTTGCTGCGCTCATATTCATCCACCACCATTGACAGTGAAAACGGCTCTTGCCCGGATGAGCTGGCCGCCGACCAAATGCGCAGGCGCTGGTTTGGATATTTTTGTGTAAGTTCCGGCAGAACTTTGTTTTTCATGACTTCAAACGGATAGCCATCACGAAACCACAGGGTTTCGTTGGTCGTCATTGCGTCAATCACCTGCTGATACAAGCCGCTGCGCGGCCCCGACTGCATGGCCCTGAGCAACTCGGCCAGGGATTGTAGACGCTCGGACTCCATAATCTTCCTGAGCCGACTGGTGACCAAGTATTGTTTATTGTCACCCAGCATGATTCCCGAATGTTTTTCCAGATAATCGCGAAACAGCTCAAAATCGAGATTTGTTACTGACACGACGCGCGCCTTTAAAAGTGAATGAAGCGAGAGTGATTATAGATCATTTACAGCAGACAGGCCGTATATTGTTAGCGGTAGCCATGGCTGCGCCCGAACAGGCCTGCCGCCTTGTTTAGCTGCGCAGCGAACGCAAGCGGTTAATCACCTTCTCCGCAAGCTCGTCGGGCTTGAACTTGGCCAAAAATTCGTTGGCCCCCACCTTCTCAACCATGGCCTGATTGAACACGCCTGACAACGAGGTATGCAGCATCACGTATAAATCTTTCAGTTCCGGATTAGCACGAACTTCCGCAGTCAGGGTGTAGCCATCCATTTCTGGCATTTCAATGTCCGAAATCAGCATGGCAAACTCCTCCGACGGCTTGATGCCCTCGGCAAGCATGCCATGCAAATGATTATAGGCCGCCCGGCCATCGTTCAAGACCACCAGTTCAACCCCTATGTCTTCAAGCACTCGCCGCAACTGCTTGCGCGCCACCGAGGAGTCATCCACAACCATGATCTTGTGCCCGACCGCGCCACTACGCACCTGCTCATCAATCACACCCTCACTGACCCCGGTATCGCTGGGCACAACCTGGGCAAAAACCTTCTCAACATCAATAATCTCGACCAACTGCTCGTCAACCCGGGTTACCGCGGTCAGGTAGTGGTCATGGCCGCTACCTGGCGGCGGCGGCAGCACTTCTGACCAGTTAAGGTTGACTATTCTTTCTACGCCGCCAACCAAAAAGCCCTGCACTCCATTATTGTACTCGGTGATAATCACGAAACTGTTTTCCAGGCTTGTTTTTTCAAGACGCCCCGTCGCCAGTGCCAGGTCAATGATTGATACTGTCATGCCGCGCACGGATGCAACACCCCGCACCACCGGGTTGGCATGTGGCAGTGCTGTCAACTGTGGACAGGGCAGAACCTCGCGCACCTTGAACACGTTGATCCCGTAAAGCTGCGCTCCGGCCAGGCGAAACAACAAAAGCTCAAGACGGTTCTGGCCAACCAGTTGTGTTCTCTGGTTTACCGAATCCATAATACTGGCCATACACTTTCTCCAGTCGGCTGTTTCTGCCTGCCTCCAGCCAGAAATGACGACACATGATGATAATTTGAGTTTGTAACTGATGCTGTTATGCCACAGCAGGAACACAACATGGAACCCCGACACCCATGTGTTAACCTTAAGGTCTATCTTTCGGCCACCATCATAGCCCATCATGAGAGCACTACGCCCTAACCCGGCTGCCACAAGGCTGACGCAGCCCCGGCAAAAAACTGCACGCCAACTATGTATAGCAGCCTGCACCGGGTTGCTACTGGCAGCCAATCACGCAATGGCAGCCCGCTACACCAGCATTGAAGACATTATCGGCACTGCCGAGTCTTTTCTTGAGCAGCATGTGTCCGACTACCTGAAACACAGCCAGCTGGCTGGCCGCCAGCAGATCAAGATCAATCGCCTGGATGCCCGCTTGCGCCTGCATAGCTGCAACCAGCCTCTGGATGCAAGCCTTGAGAGCAGCTCTCCCCCGGTAGGGCGCCTGACTGTACGCATACGCTGTAATGGCGACACCCCCTGGAGCATTTTTGTCCCGGCCCACGTTAACCTGTATCTTGACGTAGTGGTTGCCAAGCATCCTGTCAAGCGCAACAACCTGCTGCAAGACAGCGACCTGATGCTGGCCGAACGCGATATCAGCGCCCTGGGACAGGGTTACTATCTGGACTTGAAACAAGTTGTCGGAGCACAAGCAACCCGCACCCTGAACGCGGGCCAGCCAGTGCTGTCCAGCCAGATCCGGACTCCGCCGATGGTCAAGCGTGGCGACCAGGTCGTGATCAGTGCCCGCAGTGGCGCCATCAGTGTACGCATGCCCGGTGAAGCGCTAACCGACGGTAGCCATGGCCAGCAGATCAGGGTGCGCAACCTGCGCTCACAACGTGTGGTTCGAGCCCGGGTAGTAGCCCCAGGGCAGGTTGAAGTATCCATGTAAGGAAAATTCAGGCAATATGTGGCCAAGCCCCAGCCAAATTATCGTTACCCGGCACCAAGCGAAATTTTCACATTAAAGATTGACCGGGGCCGGTCGATAACGGCCATAGAGAGTTAACGGAACAACAGCCAGCACATTGCCCCGCCAGCATAAACCGTGCCGGCCGTTGGCCAATGGCAGCCAGTGGAGACGAATCATGGCAATCAATTTCAACAGTTCCGGAGGCACACAGCCGTCCGGCGGATATGTCGGCAAACTGACCGACACCAGCAAAAAAACAGCAACCACCCTGAGCGCGAAACCGGAGGCCGGCTCACAGAGCCAGGCAGATAGCGTGCAGCTGAGCAACAGCGCCCTGCAAGTGCAACATTTGTCCAGACAGCTGGCACATGCTCCAGATATTGCCGATACAGAAAAGGTCGCGCAAATACGGCAAGCCATAGAAGACGGGACTTACAGTATTGACAGCTTGCAGCTGGCAGATAAGATGTTGGGCTTTGAAGCCCACTTTAGTTGATAGCCCACATGCCCGATACACAGCTGCTTGCATCCCTTGAAACAGATATCGAAACCTGTACACGCTTGACCGAACTGCTTGAGCAGGAATTTGTCGCCCTGAACGAACGCCGCCTGGACGAGCTGCAAGCACTACTGGCAGACAAGCAGCCCCTGCTGGAGAGCCTGGCCCAACACGCCAGCCAACGCAGCCAGATATTGCTGGAACAAGGGCAAAGTGCTGATGCCGATGGTTTTGCTGCACTTGCCAGCCAGTCTCCACTGCGCGAACGTTTGCAGGATGCTCACCAGCGGTTGCATGGACTGATGGAAAAATGCCAGACAGCCAACCTGCGTAACGGGCGGCTGATACGCACCAACCAGGTCAGCATCGGCAAAGCATTGAACATCATCCGCGGCAGCGACGGGCCTGCCCTGTACGACAGCTCCGGCAGCACCGCCTATAAAGGCATGCAGCGCAGCTTCACCCGCGCCTGAACCCGGCATCACTTACAGCCTGTATGAGAAGAAGAGCGTAACCATGTCTGGTTTTTTTGGCGACGGGAATGGCCCGCAACCCCCGAAAATTCTGCGCTCACCTGTCGAGCAGGCCGGAATTTTCCACCAGCTTTGCGCGCAGAGTACTCCGCTGACGCTAACCTTCAGTGATCGCAGCCAGCGCTTTCTTACCTATATGGCAACCATCAACAAACAGGAGCACAAGCTTGCCCTGGACGAGCTGGTGCCAGAAGCAGGGCAGCGCTTACTGAGCCGTGGCGAACCCTTCCGGATCGACGTCTACCTGGATGGCGTACACGTTCACTGGAAGTCCCCGGCGGCCGTCCCGTTCCTTAACCAGCACAAAGGCTACACCGTTGCCTGGTTCGACTTCCCGGAAGAAGTGATCTATCACCAAAAGCGCAGTGCATTTCGCGCCCGCACCCTGGGTGATGAACCTGTGCAGCTTTTTCTGGGCGGAACCGGACCGGACATCGTCCTGCAAGGCCAGGTAGCCGACCTGTCTGCCACCGGCTGCAAAGCACACATTGCTCAGCCTGTGCCGCCGCTGCAGCCCGGGCAGATGTTTGACGATTGCAAAATTGTGTTCCCCGGCGGCCAGGTCAGCCTTGCTGTGGAAGTCAGGCATATAAAGTCCGATGAAGACAACAGCTGCACTACCCTCGGGCTAAAATTCTTACACCTGGACGGCATGTCCCAGCGCACTATCGAGCGCTACGTAAATCATCTGCAGCGCGAGGCCAGGCGACGCCAGGAAGGCGAACTTTTCTAAGCCCGCCAACAGCAAAAAACACAGAGTATAAAAAAACCGCAAAACCTGCCGGCTTTACGGTTTTAGATGAACTTGGTGGAGCTACGCGGGATCGAACCGCGGACCTCTTGCATGCCATGCAAGCGCTCTCCCAGCTGAGCTATAGCCCCAACTCGTTTGGACGGAGCGCATATTAAGCATCCACCGGGTAAATGTCAACAGCAGCACACAAATAAACATCCATTCTCCTTATGCCCAGGCAAATCTGCCCCCACCCTCCCCGGCAATGCACGCCACACCAGCCCGTCAGCCCGGGCACATCAATGAAGGCAGCCCGCTCCATGCCACACAGCACCAAGCCTAATGCCCATACAGCCGCGCATACACGCCATCTTCAGCCAACAGGCTCTGGTGATCACCTTGTTCCACCACTCGTCCATCGGCCAGCACCAGTACACGGTCGGCCTGGCGCACCGCACTGAGACGGTGGGCAATAATCAGGGTGGTACGCCCGGCCAGGAATGCTTGCAATGCTTCATGCACTGCCTGCTCCGTACGACTATCCAGCGCCGAGGTGGCTTCATCCAGAATAACCACTGCCGGGTCAGCCAGCACCATGCGGGCAATCGCCAAACGCTGACGCTGACCACCGGAAAGACGCACGCCGGCACGGCCGACTACGGTATCCAGCCCCTGTGGCAGCTGCCTGACATAACCGGCCAGCTGGGCCACCTCCAGTGCTTGCCAGCAGTGCTGGTCACTGTCACCACGCCCCAGCAGGATATTTTCCCGAATGCTGGCATTGAACAGCGCCGGGGCTTGCAGCACCACCGCCAGACTGCTGCGCACCTGATCCAGCCCGATCTGTTCAATCGGTACGCCGTTATAGAAAATTTCGCCTGCAGAAGGCCGATACAGGCCCAGCAGCAGCTGCACCAGGGTGCTTTTTCCGCCACCACTGACACCCACCAGCGCCACCTTCTCACCTGCAGCAATGCGGAAGCTCATGCCTCTTAGCACCGGTTCGTCACGGTAAGCAAAGCGCAGATTACGCACTTCCAGTGCCACTCCCGACTGTCCGGCAAAGGGATTGGTTAGTGGCGGCCAGTCCTGCTCGTCCTTGCTGGCCAGCAACTGATTCAGACGCTGCATGGCTCCATTGGCCCCGTACAGTGCATACTGCAGGTTGAGCAACTGTTCAACCGGACCAATCATGAACCAGAGATAGCTGAACACTGCCAGCATTTGGCCGATACTCAAGTCGGAAAACAGCACGGTCAGCATGGCCACAGCCCGGAATACATCGATGCCAAACTGGAACATCAATCCGCTGGCCCGCATCGCCGCTTCGGTTTTCCACTTGCTGGCAATGGCAAAGTCCCGTGCATCCGCCGCGCGCCGGCGTAAACGGCCAAAAAAATACCCCTGATGGCCACCCGCACGCACCTCATGGATCGCATCCAGCGTTTCAGTCAAAGCCTGGGTAAAGCGTGCGGTACTGTCATTTTCCTGTTTTTTCAGCAGCTTTACGTGCTTGCCGAGCTTGACCGTCGCAAACACCACCAGCGGATTAAGCAATAAAATCAGCAGCGCCAGTTGCCAGTGCATCCAGAACAGAATCAGCGCAGTACCCAGCAGGGTCAGCAGCGCAACCAGAAAACGGCTTAAAGTCTCGCCTATGAAGGCATCAAGGGTATCCAGGTCAGTGATCAGGTGTGCAGCCACCGAGCCACTGCCAAGGCTCTCGTACTCTGCCATGGCAATGCGCTCAAGCCGGCCCAACAGCAGCTGCCGCAGCTGGAACACGATACCCTTGGCCAGCTGTGTGAACAGCCGGCCCTGCAACACATTGAACACCAGCGAACTGCTGCGTAGCAGCAGTGTCACCAACAGCAAACTGGCTATAAAACCGGCCGGTACCGCCCATGCCTCCGGCAGAACGGCCTGTAAAAAAGGAATGGCCCTGCCCGGCTGCTGCAGCAGAACCTCATCAACCAGCAGGGGCAGCAGCAAAGGAATGGGTACGCTGGCCAGAGTGGCCAGCACGGCCAGCAGGTTGGCCAGGATGATCTTGCGCTTATGCTGCAGTGCCAACTGGCGGATCAGGCGCCAGCTAAGCTGCCCGGGCGGCTGTTCAGACATCTGCCACCACCTGGCCATTCGCGACCTGCTGCAACACTGTCAGCAGCTGCAGGTCTTCGGGACGGGTTACCTTGATGTTATCGCTGCGACCCGGCACCAGGCGCGGCGACAAACCCCGCCATTCCATGGCAGAAGCTTCATCAGTAATGGCGATGCCTTGCGCCAGCGCACCCTCCAGGGCATCGGTCAATGCCTGCAGCCGAAACATTTGCGGCGTCAGTGCGTGCCAGATACATTCACGTGACAAGGTTGATTCGACTCGTCCATTGGCATCGGCCCGCTTCAGGGTGTCACGCACCGGGCAAGCCAGCAAACCACCAACCGGATCATCCTGCAGGCTGTCCAGCAGCAGCTGCAAATCACCCTGCTGCAGCAGTGGTCGCGCAGCATCATGTACCAGCACCCAGTCTTCAGCTGCCGCCCCCAGCGCCGGCAAAGCACGCAACCCAGCCAAGACGGAATCGGCGCGCTCCTTTCCTCCGTCAACCCGGGTAATTCGCAGGTCATCGGCCAGCCTGCTGCGTTGCCACCAGCGGTCATGCACAGCCAGCGGCAACACTATCTGCTGCAGCTGCGGGTGACGCAAAAATATACCCAGTGTGTGCTCAAGAATGCTTTTGCCGGCAACCCGTAAATATTGCTTCGGACAGTCCGCCTGCATGCGCGAACCGACACCGGCAGCAGGAATGATCAGCCAAAATTTCATTGGTCACTCCATCAGCAGATACAAGGTTTCCCCTTCCTTGACCATACCCAGTTCGTGACGCGCACGCTCCTCGACAGTTTCCATGCCCTGTTTAAGCTCCACCACTTCTGCCTCCATTACCCGATTGCGCTCCAGCAGGCGCTCATTTTCTGCCTGCTGGTCAGCAATCTGGCTTTTCAGGCGAGCAACTTCGGAGACTCCACCTTCGCCAAACCACAAGCGGTACTGTATTCCGGCCAATAACAAGGCAAGCACAACAAGAATCATTAGGGGACGTTTTTTCATGGCAATACGCCTCACGGCAAAAGGGCAGCATGGAGCTGCCCTCTGAATACTGTTCCGGACCGGATCAGATTACCCTGTTAGCCACGAAATTCAGCACGGCCCTTGTACGGTGCCTGACCGCCCAGTTGTTCTTCAATCCGCAACAACTGATTGTACTTGGCAACACGATCTGAGCGGCACAGCGAACCGGTTTTGATCTGGCCGGCAGCGGTGCCCACGGCCAGATCGGCAATCGTGGCATCCTCGGTTTCGCCGGAGCGGTGCGAAATAACCGCAGTGAAACCGGCGGCCTTGGCCATCTGGATGGCTTCCAGGGTTTCAGTCAGGGAGCCAATCTGGTTGAATTTGATCAGGATGGAGTTGCCGATTTTTTCGTCGATGCCGCGCTTGAGGATTTTAGTGTTGGTCACGAACAGGTCATCACCGACCAGCTGTACCTTTTCACCGATTTTGTCGGTCAACACCTTCCAGCCGGCCCAGTCAGACTCGTCCATACCATCCTCGATGGAAATGATCGGGTAGCGCTGAGCCAGGCCGGTCAGATAATCGGCAAAGCCTTCGGCATCAAACTGCTTACCCTCACCCGCCAGGTCGTACTTGCCGTCTTTGTGGAACTCGGTGGCCGCACAGTCCAGCGCCAGGGTAATATCATCACCCAGCTTGTAACCGGCATTGGCTACGGCTTCGGCAATGGCTCCAAGGGCTGCCTCGTTCGACTCCAGGTTTGGCGCAAAGCCGCCCTCATCGCCCACAGCTGTATTCAGACCACGTTTTTGCAATACGTCTTTCAGGTGATGGAAGATCTCGGCCCCCATGCGCAGGGCTTCGGCAAAGCTCCTGGCACCAACCGGCTGCACCATGAACTCCTGAATATCGACGTTGTTGTCGGCATGTTCGCCGCCGTTAATGATATTCATCATCGGTACCGGCATGGAATACTCGCCCGGCGTGCCGTTCAGGTCGGCGATGTGTGCGTACAACGGGATGCCTTTGGCCTGGGCCGCCGCTTTGGCCGCTGCCAGGGAAACTGCCAGAATGGCGTTGGCACCCAGCCTGGCTTTGTTCTCGGTACCATCCAGGTCGATCATGATGCGGTCCAGCACTTGCTGCGCAGTAGCATCCTGACCCAGCAGGGCGTCACGGATCGGACCATTGACATTGGCAACCGCTTTCAGCACCCCCTTGCCCAGGTAACGGGATTTGTCACCATCACGCAGCTCCAGCGCTTCGCGGGAGCCAGTGGAAGCTCCGGAAGGAGCGCAGGCACTACCGACAATGCCACCTTCGAGAATCACGTCCGCTTCAACAGTGGGGTTACCGCGGGAATCCAGGACTTCGCGTCCCTTGATGTCAACAATCTTGGCCATGGGCAGGAATACTCCGTTACTTTGCAATTTAAGCAGTTTCGATTACAGAAAAATTTTTTACCAGATCATCCAGCTGCTTCAGCTGATGTAAAAAGGGCTCTAGCTTATCCAGACGCAGGGCGCAGGGACCGTCGCACTTGGCGTTGTCCGGATCAGGATGGGCTTCGAGAAACAGGCCAGCCAGCCCCTGGCTCATGCCGGCACGGGCCAGCTCGGTTACCTGGGCTCGACGGCCACCGGCTGAGTCGGCGCGGCCACCGGGCATCTGCAAGGAGTGGGTCACATCAAAAAATACCGGGTAGTTGAACTGCTTCATGATGCCAAAGCCGAGCATGTCTACCACCAGGTTGTTATAGCCGAAAGAGCTGCCGCGCTCACAGAGTATCAGTTGCTGATTGCCAGCTTCTTCACACTTGGTCAGGATGTGGCGCATTTCCTGTGGCGCAAGAAACTGCGCTTTCTTGATATTGATGACCGCATCCGTTTTCGCCATTGCCACCACCAGATCGGTCTGGCGTGACAAAAAAGCCGGCAGCTGGATGATATCGCACACTTCTGCGACCGGAGCCGCCTGATATGGCTCGTGCACATCTGTCAGCACCGGTACCTTGAAGGTGTTTTTGATTTCTTCGAAAATTTTCAGGCCTTCGTCCAGGCCCGGACCACGGAAGGAATTGATCGAAGAGCGGTTGGCCTTGTCGAAGCTGGCCTTGAACACATAAGGAATGCCGAGTTTTTCGGTTACGCGCACATACTCTTCACATGCCTGCATGGCCAGGTCGCGCGATTCCAGCACATTGATCCCGCCAAACAGGACGAACGGCCTGTCGTTACTGATATCAATCTGGCCAACACGAATGGTTTTCTGGCTCATGCTTTCTTTTCTCCCTGATATTGTAAAGCTGCATTGACGAAGCTGCTGAATAGCGGGTGTCCGTCACGCGGGGTTGAAGTGAACTCCGGGTGGAATTGGCAAGCAACAAACCAGGGATGATCGGCAATTTCGACCGCCTCGACCAAACGGCCATCTTCAGACCAGGAAGAAACCCGCAGACCGGCCTCCTGTAGCGGTTCCAGCAGGCTGGTATTAACCTCATAACGATGACGGTGACGCTCCTCAACTTCGCTGGCCCCATAGCTTTGTGCCAGCAGGCTGCCCTCTTCCAGGCGGCACAGCTGGGCACCCAGCCGCATGCTGGCAGCACGGTCTTCTTCGTCAGCGCGCAGCATGCGTACCGCCTGCCCCTGTTGCCATTCGGAAATCAGGCCAACCACCGGATAGGGGCTGTCCTTGTCGAACTCGGTAGAGTTGGCAGCATCCCAGCCCAGTACATTGCGGGCGTACTCGATCACCACCACCTGCATGCCCAGGCAAATGCCCAGGTACGGAATTTTGTTTTCACGGGCAAACTGAACAGTCTTGATCTTGCCTTCTACACCGCGCAGGCCAAAACCGCCTGGCACCAGTATGGCGTCCACGTCTTCCAGTATGCCGGTCCCCTGTGCCTCAATGTCTTCCGAGTCAATATAACGCAGGTTTACCCTGGTATCTGTATGAATGCCCGCATGACTCATCGCTTCTATCAGCGACTTGTAGGCGTCCAGCAGCTCCATGTACTTGCCGACCATGGCAATGGTAATTTCACGGGACGGGTTAAGTTTGGCTTCGATCACCCGCTCCCACTCGCTCAGGTCAGCGGTATCAGCCTCCATGCCAAAGCGTTCAAGAACAATGTCGTCAACGCCCTGGGCATGCAGTACGCCAGGAATCCTGTAGATGGTATCAACATCCTGCAGGCTGATCACCGCGCGCTCTTCGACATTGGTAAACAGGGCTATCTTGCGCCTTGAGCCAAGGTCGATGTTTACTTCGGAACGGCAAACCAGAATGTCCGGCTGCAGACCGATGGAGCGCAGTTCTTTTACCGAATGCTGGGTCGGTTTGGTTTTGGTCTCGCCGGCAGTGGCAATGTAGGGTACCAGGGTCAGGTGCATCAGCAGTGCGCGCCTGGCACCCACTTCTACCCGCAGCTGGCGAATGGCTTCAAGAAATGGCTGGGACTCAATATCGCCAACGGTGCCGCCAATCTCGATCAGGGCAATGTCAGCATCACCGGCACCCTTGATGATGCGGCGCTTGATCTCGTTGGTAATGTGCGGAATAACCTGGATGGTGGCACCCAGGTAATCGCCACGGCGTTCGCGGCGCAGGACTTCCTCATACACCTTGCCGGTGGTAAAGCTGTTGTCGCGGGTCATGCGGGTACGCACGAAACGCTCATAGTGGCCCAGATCGAGATCGGTTTCGGCGCCGTCGTGGGTGACAAAAACCTCACCATGCTGGAAGGGACTCATGTTGCCCGGGTCCACGTTGATGTAGGGATCGAGCTTCATCATGGTGACTTTAAGGCCGCGGGCCTCGAGAATCGCGGCCAGGGAGGCAGCGGCAATACCTTTGCCCAATGAAGAAACCACACCGCCGGTGACAAAGATATAGCGCGTCATAAAAAACCCTGGAATCAGATGCAGGCGGTGTCGTCCGCCCGGAAAATTAACGTGCCTGCCCTGCAACCAGCGGTTGCAGTCACCCCAAACAAGCATCCAGGGCCAGCCACTCAAGACGGGTGACTAGTTTACGCTAAAGGCGTGGTTGACTCAATTCAAAGATCGCCCTCCACAGCAGCCTGCTGAGGCTATCGGCCGGCAAGCCCGGCGCCCGTACCATCAAGCACCCAGAGCGGCCACATCCGTCACCACAGCGGCAAAAATCGGCCTGTGCTGCCAACTCCTGCTGATGCCACAGGTCGGCATCAGCCCATGTTGCAGGCGAATGTGCACAGCCGGCCAGGCCAGACAGGGTTGGCAGGCTCGCCTCATGCCTCCTTTAAACAACAGATAGCAATCCGCTCTGGAAAAGGCCGGTGCTCGCAGGCAGGCCACCGGCGGTGAGGCAACACCAAAGCGGGTATCAGGACGAAAAAGTCCAGCCCAGTTTCAGCTTCATGTATTCTGCCGGTCTAAGTTCCGGCAAGCCTGCCACCGCCACCAGCTGTTCTCCAGCAAACAGCAAGGGCAGGCGGCCACGCAAAAAAGCCGGAATCTGCCGCTCCTGCAACAACCGTTTGAGGTCTCGCCTGCCGCGGCCGGGCAACTCCATCTGCTCGCCGCCCTGACGGTACCCTATGCGCAGCGGTGCAGTGTTCAAGCCGGCAATCTGCAACAGGCCATTGTCCGGCAACAAGTATTCACCATCTCTTACCTGGTGCAAGCCCGGATCCGGAGGAGTTTTCTGCCAGGCTAGCGGCAGCCAGTATAACCGCCGCCCATGACGTACCAAGGCACCGTCCTGCAACTGCCACAGCGGCTGCGCGTTAGCGCCGGCCTGTAACAGCGCCTGCCAGCCAGCCCAATGGGCAGTATTTGGCATGGCTGTCTTGTCACGCAACCAGTAGCGCAGCAGGTTGGTTTGGCGCGCAATCGACAGCTGATCTATCACGTCAAGGCTCAGGGCTTCAAGTGGCAACCAGTCAGGCAGCGCCTGGGTTGCAGCCTGCCGCAGGTCGATTGCCGCCAGCTCTTCAAGCAAACCCTGCGCCTGCCGCATATGGGCGGCAGTACGCGCCAGCACGGTATTCAGTGCTGGCCAGCGCTGACGCAAACCGGGCATGATCCGGTTGCGCAGCAGGTTGCGATCATATGTGTCTGAGCTGTTGCTCGGATCCTCGATCCAGCTCAAACCATGCTTGTGTGCATATGCTTCCAGTTGCGCCCGGCTGATACCCAGCAGTGGCCTCAACAATTGCCCGGCTCCCAGCGGGCGCGACCATGGCATGCCCTGCAAGCCGGCCACACCACTACCACGCAAAAGCCGCAACAACAGGGTTTCTGACTGGTCATCCTGGTGCTGGGCCAGCATCAGGGTCTCGCCAGCTTTTAACTGTCTGGCAAACTCCACATAGCGTGCATCGCGAGCGGCCTGCTCAATGCTGGCCACCTCGGGCACCTGCACCCGAATCACCTGCAAGGGTACATCCAGCAGCCCGCACACTGTGCGACAGTGCTCCGGCCAGGCTTCGGCAGCCTCTTGCAAGCCATGATGAATATGGATCGCGCGCAGTTCCGGCCCACCGTGCTTGCGACAAAATCCGACCAGCAGGTGCAGCAGGACAGTCGAGTCCAAACCACCTGAAAACGCCACGCACCAGCTGCCAGCGCTCTGGTGGTCGCGCAAAGTCAACGCAAGTTGATCAGCCAGCTGATTGCTCATGGACAGTTGAAAGAAACATTGAATGCCAAGGATGAAAATAACGCCAACATGGTTCACACACCAAAAACCGGCAGCGTACCTTACACTTTCATCCCCCCATAGGCATCAACCCGCCAAAAACAGCGGGTTGATATGATTTGAAACCTGACACTGATGCGCAAGGCTGTATTTTACACAAGGCAGCCCTTGCGCGTATCAGTTGCTCACGCCGAAGCTCATCAGCTTGGTGTAACGCTGCTCCAGCAGCTCATCGGTATTCAGCTGCTGCAACTCGGCAAGCTGGGCGCTGAGGGTGCGACGGATCTGTCCGGCCATTTCTGCCAAATCACGGTGAGCACCGCCTAGCGGCTCTTCGATAACATGGTCAACTATACCCAGGCCGGCCAGGCGGTCAGCCGTAATGCCCATGGCTTCGGCTGCCTCGGGAGCCTTTTCGGCACTGCGCCAGAGGATCGAAGCGCAGCCCTCGGGAGAGATCACGGCATAAGTAGAGTATTGCAGCATGTTGAGCCGGTCGCACACACCGATTGCCAGCGCGCCGCCGGAGCCACCCTCACCGATTACCGTGGCAATGATCGGTGTTTTCAGCCGTGACATGACACGCAGATTCCAGGCAATTGCTTCACTCTGGCCGCGCTCTTCGGCATCAATGCCGGGATAGGCACCCGGTGTATCAATAAAGGTCAGGATCGGCAGACGGAAACGTTCGGCCATTTCCATCAGGCGACATGCCTTGCGGTAACCTTCCGGGCGCGGCATGCCGAAGTTGCGACGAACCTTTTCGCGCACCTCACGCCCCTTCTGATGACCAATCACCATCACCGGAATGCCTTCAAAACGGGCAATGCCGCCAATGATGGCAGCATCGTCAGCAAAATGGCGGTCACCATGCAATTCTTCGAACTCGGTAAACAGGTAGTCGATATAGTCCAGTGTATAGGGGCGTTGCGGGTGGCGCGCCATACGGGCCACCTGCCAGCTGTCCAGATCGGAAAAAATATTTTTGGTGAGGGTCTTGTTCTTTTCTTGCAGACGGGCAATCTCGTCACTGATATTCAGGTCGTTGTCACTGCCGACCCGGCGCAATTCTTCGATTTTCGCCTGCAGATCAGCGATAGGTTGTTCAAAGTCGAGAAAATTCGGGTTCATGTGTCATCCAGCTTTGTTTGTGGCCCTCTGTTTATCAGGGGACCTATTGCAGTAGCGGAAGGCGGTTTCAGCCTGACGCTACCGTTAAAATTTAGTCAGCGATAATTAAGAAAGACGTTGTCTTGGCCAAACAGGTCACGCAGCCGTTGAATCAGCTCGTCGGCAGGTTCCACCATCCAGTTGTCATCCAGCTCAAGACAGGCACTGGCCTGTTCTCCACTATACTCAAGGCTTACCTTGCAGCCACCACGAAACTGTTGCAACAAGTTGCGCATCTGTTCTGTCCGTCCGTTATCGAGTGCCGCGGCATCCAGCCGCAAGCGCAGGCTTTCCGCCAGGCTGGTGCGGGCTTCCTCCAGCCCCATTACCCGGCGCGCCCTGAATCTTAACCCACCGGAGAAGTCGTCATGGCTCACCTCACCCTCAACTACAACCAAGGTATCAGTCTGCAACAGGCCATGAGCCTGACCGAACGCCTCGGCAAACAGTGACGCCTCAATGCGCCCGGAACGGTCATCCAGGGTAACAAACGCCATACGGTCACCTTTTTTGTTGCGCATCACGCGCTGGGCAACAATCAGCCCGGCTACGGTCTGGACATCCCGTGATGGCCGCAAATCGACGATTTTCTGGCGGGCAAAGCGGCGCACTTCCTGCTCGTACTCGTCAATCGGGTGACCGGTCAGATATAGGCCGAGGGTGTCTTTTTCTCCCTTCAAGCGCTCCTTCAGCGTCAGCGGCCGGGCATTGCGGTACTGTTCGTAGGCATCTTCCTCTTCTGCAGCAAACAGCCCGCCGAACAAGTCCATATTGCCGCTTGCACGATCGCGCGCTGCCTGCCCGGCTGCCTGAATTGCCTCTTCCAGCGCAGCGAACAGGCAGGCACGATTGCGGTCAATGCCTTCCAGATAATCTTTGGGGTCGGCATAATAATAAGGGCCGAGACGGTCCAGCGCACCACTGGCGACCAGTGCATGCAGGGTACGCTTGTTAACCCGCTTCAGGTCAATACGTGCACAAAAATCGAACAAATCGGTAAAAGCTTCACCCTGCTGGCGGGCTTCAACAATCGCTTCTACCGGCCCCTCGCCCACGCCCTTGATTGCACCCAACCCATAAACCACCTCGCCACTGGGGTTGACCGTGAACTTGAAGCCGGAATGATTGACATCCGGAGCTACGATGCGCAGCTTCATGTCACGGCATTCTTCAATCAGCGTCACCACCTTGTCGGTGTTGTCCATATCCGCCGACAGTACCGCGGCCATAAACTCGGCTGGGTAGTGTTTTTTCAGCCAAGCCGTCTGATAAGACACCAAACCATAGGCCGCTGAGTGGGACTTGTTAAAGCCATAACCCGCAAACTTTTCTACCAGATCGAAAATATTGCCTGCCAAATCAGCACTGATGTTGTTTTTTTCACACCCCTCAATAAACAACCCGCGCTGACGCGACATTTCTTCCGGGTCTTTTTTGCCCATGGCGCGACGCAGCATGTCGGCCCCGCCAAGAGTATAGCCTGCCATGACCTGGGCAATCTGCATAACCTGTTCCTGGTACAGGATAATGCCATAGGTGGGGGCAAGTACTGGCCGGAGGCCTTCATACTGATAATCGGGATGCGGATAGGCCAGCTCGGCACGCCCGTGTTTGCGGTTGATAAAATCGTCCACCATGCCCGACTGCAACGGGCCCGGCCGGAACAGCGCAACCAGGGCAATAAGGTCTTCCAGGCAGTCGGGCTTGAGCTTCTTGATCAGCTCCTTCATGCCACGGGACTCAAGCTGAAACACCGCTGTGGTCTCTGCGCGTTGCAACAGCTGGTACGTCGGCTTGTCATCCAGCGGGATCTGATCAATTTCCAGCGGCGGTTCACCGTTTTCGATACGACGTGCGTTGATGGCTTCCAGCGCCCACTTGATGATGGTCAGGGTGCGCAACCCCAGGAAGTCAAACTTGACCAGACCCGCCGACTCCACATCATCCTTGTCGAACTGGGTCACCAGGCCGGTACCATCCTCGTCACACATGGTGGCAGAGAAGTCGGTTAACTTGGTGGGGGCAATTACCACGCCACCAGCGTGCTTGCCGGTGCCCCGGGTGACACCTTCGAGCTTGAGGGCCATTTCCCAGATTTCGGCCGCTTCCTCATCGTTTTTCAGAAAGTCACGCAGCTGTTCTTCAGAGTCGTGGGCTTTCTTCAGCGTCATCCCCACTTCAAAGGGAATCATCTTTGACAGGCGGTCAGCCAACCCATAGGACTTGCCCTGTACCCGTGCCACATCGCGTACCACCGCCTTGGCTGCCATGGTGCCGAAGGTGACGATCTGGCTGACCGCCTGCCGGCCATAGGTATCGGCCACATAATCGATGACGCTGTCGCGCCCATCCATGCAAAAATCAACGTCAAAGTCAGGCATGGACACCCGCTCCGGGTTGAGGAAACGTTCGAACAGCAGGTCATACTGCAAAGGATCCAGATCAGTGATCTTCAGCACATAGGCAACCAGCGAACCCGCACCGGAACCCCGCCCCGGACCTACCGGCACGCCATTGTTTTTGGCCCACTTGATAAAGTCCATAACAATCAGGAAGTAACCGGGAAATCCCATCTGGATAATGATGTCCAGCTCAAACTTGAGACGGTCCAGGTAAACCTGTTTTTTGCTGGCATAATCGGGCGCGTCCGGCGGCAACACCACGGCCAGCCTCTCTTCCAGACCCTCGTGGGATACATGGCGGAAATACTCGTCCATGGTCATGCCTTCCGGCACTGGAAAATCCGGCAAGAAGTACTTGCCCAGCTGGATCTCGATATTGCAGCGACGGGCAATTTCTACCGTGTTGGCCAATGCCTCGGGAATGTCGGCAAACAGCTCGGCCATTTCTTCCGGGGTTTTCAGATATTGCTGATCGGAGTAATGACGTGGACGACGCGGATCTTCCAACACCCGCCCCTCGCCAATGCAGACCCTGGTTTCATGCGCTTCAAAATCTTCCTGCTTCAGAAAGCGCACATCATTGGTGGCTACCACGGGCACCTGCATGCGCCCGGCCAGCTCCATGGCAGCATGCACATGCTCTTCATCCTGTGGTCTTGAGGTACGCTGCAACTCCAGGTAAAACCGGCCAGGAAATATTTGCTGCCAGTACTGCAACAGTTTTTCTGCTTGCTGCAGATCGCCACTGAGCAAGGCACGCCCGATTTCCCCTTCACGGGCGCCCGACAGGGCAATCAGCCCCTCAGCTGCCTCAGCCACCCACTCACGCTGTATCACGGAAATTCCGTGGTGCTGTCCGTCGTTCCAGCCACGGGATATCAGCTCGGTCAGGTTGCGATAACCCCTGGCATCCATGGCCAGCAGGGTCATGCGGGATACCGGACCGTCCGGCTCCTCGCTGCCAAGCCAGATATCAGCGCCACAGATCGGCTTGATGCCTCCTGAACGGGCAGCCTTGTAAAATTTGACCAAAGCAAACAGATTGCTCTGGTCGGTAATCGCTACTGCCGGCATGCCACCCGCTTCCAGCGCCTTGATCAGGGGTTTGATGCGAACCAGCCCGTCCACCAATGAGTATTCGCTGTGTACCCGCAGATGGACGAATGAAGCTGCCATGAATCTGTTACCCTCCCACAAGTGCGAACATGTTCGCACAGGCGTTTTTATTTATCTGTCAGTACCCAGCCCTGTCCGAACATATCCGGACCGCAGGCGCGTGACGCTGCGCATTCATATGCCCTGTGCCAGGGTACACCAAGCCTTATCCGGCTCTACGCTGCGAGCTCACCCGCACGGAAACACATCAGACACCAGCCAGGCGCTCCAGAGCCTCACGATACCTGGCAGCTGTCAGCTCGATTATGTCCTGCGGTACCTGCGGCGCCGGCGCCTCCTTGTTCCAGCCGCTATTTTCCAGCCAGTTGCGGATGATCTGTTTATCAAAGCTTGGCGGGTTGGTGCCCTCGGCGTACTGGTCGGCAGGCCAAAAACGGCTGGAGTCCGGGGTTAGCACTTCGTCCATCAAAGTCAGGGTGCCGTCTTCATCCAGGCCAAACTCGAACTTGGTATCGGCTATGATGATGCCTTTACCCAGCGCATACTCTGCTGCCGCCTGGTACAGGCGAATGGACACATCCCGCACTCTGGCAGCCAGCTCGCTGCCGATGATTTCTTCACAGCGCGCATATGAAATATTTTCGTCATGGTCACCCACTTCGGCTTTGGTGGATGGGGTAAAAATTGGCTCCGGCAAGCGTGATGCCTCTTTTAGACCCTTCGGTAGAGGGATGCCACAGACCATGCCGCTATCCTGATACTCCTTCCAGCCAGAACCCGCCAAATAGCCGCGCACAATCGCTTCGACCGGTACGGGCCTGAGGCGCTTGACCACCACCGCGCGACCCTCGACCAGCGGCAACTCGTCGGCAGGCACCACATCCTCAACCAAATCGCCAGTGAAGTGGTCAGGTACCATGCCCTTGAGCTGCCCAAACCAGAAGTTGGAAACTGCTGTCAGCACCTGACCCTTGCCCGGAATCGGCTGATCCAGAATCACGTCAAAAGCCGACAGGCGGTCACTGGCCACCATTAGCATGCGTTTGTCGTCAATTTCGTAGAGATCGCGCACCTTGCCGGAGTAAATGTTTTTCAGACTCAGCTGGGTTGCTGTGCTCATGGCATTATCCTGTTGGTTTTGTTCAACGCGGGACCAGAGCGATACGTCCGGCGCCTGCTGTGTATATACAAGAGAAAAAGCCGGCCCTCCCTGCCCCACAGGCCAGGGAGGGCCGGCCAGAGTCAATTCAGGTGCGGCTGGATGGCACTCAGAACCCGGTTGGTAGTTGCAGCGTCAGCCAGCTGGCCCGGCTCACGCTCAACGCCGACAAACACCTGGCGGCTGATTTGCGTCAGTTTGACCCGATACTGCTGGCCCGTGGCTTTGCGCTCACGGCTCTTTTTTGAGGTAAACATGCGCTTCAGCAATCCCGGCTCTTTTTGCGCCGCTTTGCGTTCCAGATCAACAAAATATATTCCCTGACTGCGGTCTATGTCGTCCACGTAGATGCCGGCTGCGCTCAGCGCGCGGCCAACCCCCGACCAGGCCTGCTCCATCCCGGCATCCAGACGCAAAACCTGCAGGCCGCCTTCTCCCGCTTCGATCAGGGCGACCCGGCGCGGTGCATCAAAGTTCTTGCTTGCCAGTAACGAATAGCTCTGCCCCTGATTCCCCGCCTGATTGAAAAAACGCTCAAGGCCGGTCAGGGCCAAGGCTGCAGCCGGCTCTTTCTTGTCTGCATGCCAATCGCTTTCCCTGCTACCTTTGCGGGTGGCCGCGTCAACAAATATCTCACTGGTATTGCGCTGTACGCCCGGCTCAATGCGTACCCGGAAGCGGCTCTCCTGGTTCTTGCCAAGAGCAAGGCTGTCACGGGTGGCTTCGGGCATCTCCGAAGCAGGTAGCCATGCGGTAATAAATTCGCCTACATGGGGACGCTCTTCGGCAATGGTATAACCCTGCTCTTCAAAGTATGCCTGCGCCATATTCCAGACCTGTGCCGGAATGCGTTGCGCCAGAATCCAGCTCTGCCCGTCACCACGCTGAATGGAGAAGTCTCCCTCCAGCATTGCATGGTTAACTGTGTGCGGACGCTGCACCACCGCACCCTGACCATTCAGGGCGGCTACATGGCCCGGCACTGGCAGCAGCGGATCCAGCGGTTTGCTCTGCGTGCCGTCCGGCAATTGCATTTCGGGCAACATGCGGGCATCCAGATAGTCATTGCTCCGGTCCCGAAAGTATCCCTTGTCACCCCATAACCAGCTGCAGCCATTGAGGCTGAGCAGAATCAGTGCCACTCCCGCAATACGCTTCATGCCAGCTCTCCGATCAGTCCAGAATGCCAGTCTGGCGCATGGCCTGACGAACGGGCTCGTGGCAAGACTCACTTAACCAGGTCAGTGGCAGGCGGATACCATTCCCGATCAGGCCCATCTGATGCAGCGCCCACTTGACCGGAATCGGATTGGCTTCAATAAACAGTTTGACGTGCAGCGGCATCAAGCGTTCGTTCAGCGCCCGGGCTTCGTCGGCTTTGCCGGCCATGGCCAGATCGCACAGCTCTTTCATCAGGCGTGGCGCCACATTGGCAGTGACCGATATATTGCCCTTGCCGCCATTAAGCATCAGCTCCCAAGCGGTAGCATCATCGCCGGAATAGACCAGAAAATCATCGGGACAGGCTGCAATCACCTGGCGGCCACGCTCGATGCTTCCGGTCGCTTCCTTGATGCCGATAATGTTGTCAATCTGAGACAAGCGCCCAACCGTCTCGGGCAGCATGTCACATACGGTACGGCCTGGTACGTTATACAGGATCTGGGGGATGTCCACAGTCTCGGCAACTTTCCTGAAGTGCTGATACAAGCCTTCCTGGGTTGGCTTATTGTAATAGGGGGTCACCAGCAAACAGGCATCCGCTCCAACACCCTTGGCATTGGTAGTCAGCTCGATTGCCTCGCGTGTGCAGTTGGCACCCGTACCAGCGATGACCGGAATGCGGCCGCGAACCAGCTCCACCACCCGGCGGATTACTTCCACGTGATCCTGCACGTTCAGGGTCGCGGACTCGCCACTGGTACCCACGGCAACGATTGCATCAGTGCCCTCTTGCAGGTGGAACTCGACCAGTTTTTCGAGCGCCTGCCAATCCAGCCCGCCTTCCGCGTCCATGGGGGTGACCAGCGCCACCATACTGCCTGCAATCATGACATTACTCCTGCCAGGAAAAAATAACACAATGGCTAATACTACTAACGCCACACCGCTTGCACAAGCACTGTGACTAGCCTTTACCATTCCCCTTGCCGGCTATTTTGGTTAACCTTGTCGGCTACCCGCCCGGCCCGGGTCGTCCCACACAGGAGTGTTTCATGTCAGCCCCCTTACCCCGCGAACAGCACGTACTGATCAGCGCGCTCGGCAAAAATGCCCCGGCCCTGTCGCTCATGTTATGTCGCGCCTGCCAGGATAGCCGCTGCAGCGTTATCAGCAGCCGCCTGACACAGCATGGTGACCATAGCGCGCTGACTTTGCAGGCAGCCGGTAGCTGGGATGCCCTGGCCCGGCTTGAATCCGCCCTGGAGCAGGTCGGCCACCGTCAGGATGTCATGCTATCCTGCACCCGTATCAGCGCTGCTACCCCGCAGCGACCAGCCCTTCCTTATATCGTTTACGTCAGTGCCCTGCATCAGCCCGACACACTGACCGAGCTATGCCAGTTCTTTACCGACCAGGGTATCGCCGTCAACAATATTGTTTATGACAGCTACCCGGCACCCCAATCCGGTGCCCTGATGATCAACGCCAACATTACTGTTTCCTTGCCGGTCGACACACAAATCAGCTGGTTGCGTGACCAGTTTCTCGAATTTGCCGACCTGCTCAATCTGGACGCCCTGATCGAACCCTGGCGTCCACAATTTCCCTGAGGTATCCAATGACCGACTCCATCCAGATTTCCGACTTTACCGCACAGGCCACCAGCGGCCAAGAAGTTTCACTGTCCGGTCTGCGTGGCCGGCAGGTCGTGATCTATTTCTATCCGAAGGACCATACACCCGGCTGCACCACCGAGGGCCAGGAGTTCCGTGACGCACATGCCCAGTTTGCCGCTGCCAACACAGTGATTTTCGGGGTATCTCGCGACAGCCTGCGCACCCATGAAAATTTCAAAGCCAAGCATGAGTTTCCATTTGAACTGATCAGCGATCCGGACGAAGAACTGTGCAAGCTGTTTGACGTCATCAAGCTGAAAAAACAACACATGGGCATCGAGCGCAGCACTTTTCTGTTTGACGCCGAGGGCAAGTTGCAACGTAGCTGGCGCAAAGTGCGCGTAGCCGGTCATGTCGCCGAAGTGCTAACTGCAGCACAAGAGCTGCAGCAAAAGTAAACCCGGTCTATTGCACGAGCATACAAACAGTGAACATGCTTCACCGGCATGTTCACACACGCCTCGCACCCCCTGGCCACCACAAGCACTCTTCTCGCAATCTTGCTGTAAACAGAAGCCACCCAGAGGGTACGGCCTTATCGCACCTGTTTAACAGACACTGTACATTGGCCAGTCTGAAGAAGGCGTGCACTGTCACACCCCGGGAGGTTTCTACCCTGCAACAACAGCCTTTCGGCATGCCCCTGCCAGCCGCAAGCCCTCCCGATGAAAGCAGCCCTCCGGCTACTTGCAGATCAGGTACACAAACACCCCTTCTGGAGTCTGCTCCTGGTATAACAACTGGTGTCCGGCCAACTGGCAAAAGCTGGCAATATCACGTTGCGAGCCTGCATCAGTGGCCAACACCTGCAACACCTGCCCCGGAGCCATCCCGTTCAGCGCCAGTTTGGCTTTCAGCAACGGCATCGGACACGACAGCCCGCGCGCATCCACTTCTTCGTTATATTGCATTACCCAGCCCGCTTCTTGAATGTTTTGCATTTTTCATAGTCAACTGATTGCTCAACCATGCAGAGTTGCAAACACGCTTCTGCACCCGGCAACCCAACAGGGCACCCGCCGGTTCCCGTCGCCAGCAAAAAAACTATACACTGACTGCCAGCCATCACGTCCCAAGACGCACACCAGTTTACACGGAACTCCACCCTACGGGCCCAACACATGAAGAAACTGCAACCAACACTGCTAACCCTGGCTCTGCTGCTTGTCACCCCGTTACCGGCCTACGAGCTGCCCTCGCTCGGCGACTCCAGTTCTTCTATCGTCTCGCTTGAGCAAGAACACCGGCTTGGTCGTGCATGGCTCAGCATTCTGCGCGGCCAGGTGCGCCAGCTGTCAGATCCGCTGTTAAAAGACTACGTCGAGCGCAGTGTTTACAAACTGGCCGAAACCAGTCAGCTGCAAGAGCGCCGGCTGGAGTTCATCATCCTGGCCAGCCCGCAGCTGAACGCTTTTGCCGCACCCGGCGGCATCATTGGTGTCAACGGTGGTTTGCTGCTGCATGCACAGACCGAAGCTGAATATGCATCCGTAATGGCTCACGAACTGGCTCACCTGTCACAGCGCCATTTCGCCCGCGGCATGGAAGCCCAAAAACGCATGCAAATTCCCATGATGGCCGGCATGCTGGCCGGAGTGGTGGCTGCCGCCGCCGGGGCCGGTGATGTCGGCATCGCCGCTATTACCGCCAGCCAGGCGGCAGCATTTCAGGAACAACAACGCTTCTCCAGGCAGAACGAGCAGGAAGCCGATCGCCTTGGCATTCAAAACCTGGCCCGTGCCGGTTACGACCCGCGGGCAATGCCCGGCATGTTCGAGCGGCTGCTGCGCCAATACCGGTACGACCGCATGCCACCGGAATTTTTGCTGACCCACCCGGTTACCGAGTCTCGCATTGCCGATACCCGTAACCGGGCCGAACAACTGGCCGCACGAACAACCCAGCCGGGCCGTACTGACAGTCTGGCCTACCAGTTGCTGCGCTCCAGGCTGCAGCTGACCTTCGAAGACACACCCGGCCTGGCCCTTAAACGCTTTCGCGCTGAAGTGCAACAGGACCCAAAAAGCGAGCCGGCCCGCTACGGACTGGGGCTGGCACTGATCCGTGCCCGGCAGTTTGACGAAGCGCAGCAGGTGCTTGCCGCACTGGCCAGCGCGGCACCAGACAACCTGTTCTATACACTGGCCCTGATTGATCTGGACATCAGCCGGCAGCAGCTGAGCAAAGCAGCGCAGAGGCTTGAGCAAGCACTGCAAGCCCACCCTTCAAGCTATCCGTTACGGGCAGCAAGAGCTGATTTGCTGGGCCGCCAGGAAAAATTCCGTGAAGCGGAAATCCAGCTGGAACAACTGCTCAAAGAACGCCCCGGTGATCCGGACCTTTGGTACGAGCTGGCCGAGATACGCGGCCAAACCAACAACATTATCGGTCTGCACCAGGCCAGAGCCGAGTTCTTTGCCCGCGTCGGCGATTATGACCAAGCCATTGAGCAGCTTGGACATGCCAAGCAGCGCGCCAGCAACAACTATCCGCTGGCAGCACGCATAGATGCCCGTCAGCTGGAGCTTGTCAACGAAGAAAAAGCCATCAAAGACATGCTCAAGTGACACTGGCCGGCACCCGACAGTCAGCAGTACAGGCAGTGCCCCGCATAACAAGCGGGACTGCTTCCCTAGGTACGAAAGCGGCCAACCAGGCTTTGCAGCTCCGTCGCCAGACGCGCCACCTCCTGGCTGGCCCGGGTGGTCTGTAGCGCTCCATCAGTGGTTTCCGCTGTAAGATCATTGATGGCTGTAATCGAACGGCTCACCTCTTCACTCACAGCACTTTGCTCTTCAGCTGCGCTGGCTATCTGCGCCCCCATGTCATTGATAACACCAATAGCCTGCACGATCGACTCCAGGCACTCGGTGGTTTTCAATGTTTGTTCGACCCCGCTGCGTGCCTGGTTCCGGCCCTCTTCCATTGCTTCAACCGCCTGCGCCGCTCCACCCTGCAAGCGTGCAATCATCTCGTTGATTTCCTCGGTTGACTGCTGGGTGCGTGATGCCAGGTTGCGCACCTCGTCAGCCACCACAGCAAAACCGCGACCTGCTTCTCCGGCCCGCGCTGCTTCAATGGCTGCGTTTAGCGCCAGCAAGTTGGTCTGCTCGGCAATGCTGCGGATCACATCCAGTACACTGCCAATTTCCTCACTGTCCCGCGCCAGGCTTTCAATGACTCCAGTAGCATTTTCTACCGAGCCGGCCAGACGTTCGATGGCTGCAATGGTTTGCCGGGCAACTTCGTGACCTACACTTGCCTCATTGTTGGCATGACTGGCTGCCTCGGCAGCCTGGCTAGAGCTCTGCGCCACTTCATTGGCCGCTGCATGCATTTCATGCATGGCTGTTGCCACCTGGGCAATTTCGCCTTGCTGCTTGCGCATGCTTTCGCCGGTATGCTCTGTAACCTGCGATGTCTGCTCACTGGCGGCTGCGAGCTGTTGAGTAGCACGACTGACCTCGTTGAGCGCCTCGCCAAATCGCTCACCCATATTGTTGAAAGCCTCAGCAACCCGTCGCAATTCGTCATGACTGCGATAATCAACCCGAACTCTGGTGTCGCCGGCAGCCAACTTGCCGCTGGCCTCGCTAAGCAGCCTGACCGCTTCACGAATACTGAAAATAACACGTCCGGCAACCAGCAAAAGCACTGCGGCTCCCACAACCAGCAATACAATAAACAGCTTCAGGATTTGCCTATAATCGTGCTCTGACTGCACATAAAGCTGCTCACCATGCGCCAGCATCGCTTCTTGAAAGGCGTTAACCTCTTTGCGTACCTCGGCCAGTCGCGGGTTAACCTTCAGCAGCAATTCCTTGTTCGACTCAAAAAACTCGCCCTTTCTGGCCAGCTGAAACACCGGATCCACAGTATTCAGACTGTAATCCTGAATCAAGTCACGCAGCTGCTCATATTGCTGCCTGTAGCCACCGGGCAGCTCGATGGCATCAAACCGGCTCCAAAGCTCATCATTACCCTGCCGGCAACGCAAAATTGCGTCGAAGTGCTGCTCGATGGGGTGATCGTGCAACTCCAGAAACTCCGAAGTGGGCGAGTGCTGCATGGCCAACAGCAGCTGGGTCCTGCAGTCGTTAAGATTGGTATGCACACGCTCCAGCAAAGTAATCGGCACCATGTTTTCCTGATAGATACGGTCAAGGCTTTGATTCACCTTGCCCACAGCTACCAGCCCTGTACCTCCCAGCACAGCAAACAATCCGAAAGATATGCACATCATCAAAATCAGGCGTGCCTGAAATGACAGCCGGCTTAGCATGAAGCACTCCTTCTGTGGCAGTTGCGGCGTTATTTTATGCCGGAAATTTGCTCGCGCCTGAAGCGGGATCAGGCAGCAACCATACCGGCAGACTGGGTCGTGACAAGTATAATATCAGCTTGATACCACCAGCGAAACAAACTCGGCGTCCAGCAGCCTGCCCAACACCCCGGGAGCCAGTTCAATTTCAAGCCCGCGCCGGCCCGCGCTGACATATATGCAATCAACCCCTTGGGCCGACTGGTCAATAAAGGTGCGCAGACGTTTTTTCTGTCCCAGCGGGCTGATCCCGCCGAGGACATACCCCGTGCTGCGAGCCACGACCACCGGATCCGCCATCGCCACCTTCTTCACACCTGCAGCAACTGCCAGTTTCTTCAGGCTCAGGCTGTCACATACAGGAATCATTGCCACCAGCAGTTCGCCTGTATCTGTCTGCACCACCAGCGTCTTGAACACTGTGCGTGCATCCAGACCCAGTTTTTCTGCAGCCTCCAAACCATAAGAAGCTACAGCCGGGTCATGCGCATAGTCATGCAGCTTAAAAGCCTGCTTTTGCCTTTTAAGCAAAGTCACTGCCGGGGTCATCACTGCCTCCACCATCAAATCTGTATCAAGAAAAATATCGCCCTTGCCAACCAGTCAAGTCCGAACGACCCGGGCCTTCGAAACAAAGCACCACACGGGGTCACAAACGCCGTGCCCGGCCAATGGACTCAGTCACACAGCTGACACACCAGCCTGTCAAGCCGGGACCTCCCGTTGCGCTCCGGAGCGGCGCCGGGCTGCTCTGGCCAGCGCACACACCCAACAGATGGTCCTGCGCCGTTTTCATGCACACCGCCTGACCATGCTTATGCAAAAGATCATCATTTTAAACCGGCAAGTCACATTTTGCCCTGTCTTGCGGCTCATCCATACAAGCATGACACCTGCCTGCGGCAATACCCGGCAAGCGCTTATTCTCACCATGTAATGACTCTTAACAACATACAGGTGTGTATGTATAATGCCTGCGACAGCATCACAAGCCCCACAATCTGCCTGTCTGCTGCTAAACTGCATCCACTTACGAGGCACCTCCAGCATCCGGCCTGCAGCAATTTGCGCAACCTGCTCCACGTCCTGCTTCGGGCATCCGGCTGCAAGCCATCTTTGGTCGTGCCCATTAAATGACTTACTATTGAATGATTTCAGGAGCTTCACGCTTATGAACGGTCCCTTTACCCGGGCAGCAGCTTTGTCGCTGACCTTGCTAGGCGCCGCTGTGCTTACTGCCTGCGACACTACCGAACATCCCCAGCAACAAGCCAGCCAGCCGCTGCCCAAGGTAGGCATCGTCACCCTGGAAGCAAAACCCTTTACCCTGACCAGCGAGCTGCCCGGTCGCACAGCAGCCTACCGGGTTGCCGAAGTGCGCCCACAGGTCAGCGGCATCATCCAGAAACGCCTGTTCACCGAAGGCAGCGAGGTCAAGGCCGGCCAGCAGCTGTATCAGATCGACCCCGCCACCTATCAGGCCACCCTGAAAAGCGCCGAAGCCAGCCTGCTGGCTGCCAGCACACTGTCTAAGCGCTATAAACTGCTGGTCGAAGAAAAAGCCGTCAGTCAGCAACAATACGATGATGCCAACGCCGCTCGTCTACAGGCCGAAGCTGCCGTAGAGCAAGCCCGGATTAATGTTAAATACACCAAGGTACTGGCCCCCATTGATGGCCGCATTGGCCGCTCCCGCGTCACCGAAGGCGCACTGGTCAGCAACGGCCAGGCTCAGGAGCTGGCAGTAATCCAGCAACTGGACCCAATTTATGTTGATGTCACTCAGTCGGCCAACGACTTGTTGCGTCTACGCCGCGAGCTGGCTGACGGTCGCCTAGAAAGAGCCGGCGACAACGCCGCCCAGGTTTCCCTGCGCTTAGAAGACGGCAGCGACTATCAGCACAAGGGAACACTGGAGTTCTCAGAGGTGTCTGTTGAAGCCAGCACCGGTACCGTAACCTTGCGTGCTGTGTTCCCCAACCCAGACGGTGTCCTGCTGCCCGGCATGTTTGTGCAGGCCAGCCTAACCAGCGGCGTGAATCAAAAAGCCATTCTTGCACCACAACAGGGAGTGACCCGCAACCCTAAAGGTCAGCCCATTGCGTTGGTGCTAAACGCTGACAATCAGGTTGAGTCCCGTGTGCTAAAAGCGGAGCGTACCGCCGGCAGCTACTGGCTGATCAACGAAGGCCTGAACGCAGGTGACCGCCTGATTACCGAAGGCCTGCAATGGATCCAGCCGGGCATCACGGTTGATCCTTACCCGGCACAAAACGTCAATCAGAGCAACACCGCCGAGACCCCGGCCCAATAACCTGCTGCGAGAAGACACATGTCAAAGTTTTTCATTGACCGTCCCATCTTTGCCTGGGTACTTGCCCTGACAGTGATGCTGGTTGGCGGTCTGGCCATCCTCAAGCTGCCGGTTAACCAATACCCCAGCATTGCCCCCCCCACTATTGGCATTAGCGTTTCCTACCGCGGCGCTTCCGCCAAAACTGTTCAGGACACCGTGGTTCAGGTCATCGAGCAACAGCTCAACGGCATTGACGGCCTGCGTTACATCTCCTCGGAGAGCAACTCCGACGGCAGCATGTCGATCAGTGTCACCTTTGAGCCTGATGTTGACCCGGATATAGCCCAGGTCCAGGTACAGAACAAGCTGCAGCTGGCCACCCCCATGCTGCCACAAGAAGTGCAACAGCAAGGGATCCGGGTCACCAAGTCGGCACGCAACTTCCTGATGGTACTGGCGTTTGTTTCCGAAGACGAAAACATGGACCGTCACGATATTTCCGATTACGTATACTCGAACATCCAGGATCCCATCTCGCGGACCCCCGGTGTCGGTGACTTCCAGATTTTTGGCGCCCAGTACTCCATGCGCATCTGGCTGGATCCTGCACGCCTGAACAACTACAGTCTGACACCTGTGGATGTAGCCGCCGCCATTCGTGCGCAAAACGTGCAGGTATCTTCCGGTCAGTTCGGTGGTCTGCCGGCCAGCCCGGGGCAGCAGCTGTCGGCCACCATCATCGGCAAGACCCGCCTGCAAACACCCGAACAGTTTGGCAACATCCTGCTCAAGGTCCAGGAAGACGGCGCGCAAGTCCGTCTGAAAGATGTGGCAAAAATCGAACTGGGTGGTGAAAACTACGCCATCAGCGCCGAATATAACGGCATGCCCGCCACAGGTATCGGCATCAAACTGGCCTCTGGTGCCAACGCCCTGGATACCGCCAAGGCAGTACGCGCCACCATTGCCGAGCTTGAACCCTTCTTCCCGCCCGGCATGAAAGTAGTTTACCCCTATGACACCACCCCGGTCATTTCAGCCTCGATCAAAGGCGTAGTCATGACTCTGGCCGAAGCTTTTGCGCTGGTATTTCTGGTCATGTACCTGTTCTTGCAGAACCTGCGTGTCACTCTGATTCCCGCACTGGCGGTACCCGTGGTGATCCTTGGCACCTTTGCCGTGCTCTCCGCGTTCGGCTACAGCATTAACACCCTGACCATGTTCGCCATGGTGCTGGCCATCGGCCTGCTGGTGGATGATGCCATCGTGGTGGTGGAAAACGTCGAACGGGTGATGGAAGAAGAAGGCCTGCCGCCGCTGGAGGCGACCCGCAAATCCATGGGCCAGATCCAGGGTGCCCTGGTCGGCATCGGTATGGTGCTGTCTGCGGTATTCATCCCCATGGCGTTCTTTGAAGGCTCGGTGGGCCAGATCTACCGTCAGTTCTCGGTCACCATTGTGGCCGCCATGGTGCTGTCGGTACTGGTTGCACTGATCTTTACCCCGGCGCTCTGCGCCACCATTCTCAAGCCGATTCCCAAAGGTGGCAATATTCAAAAGCGTGGCTTCTTCGGCTGGTTCAACCGCAGCTTCAACTCCACCACTCGGGGTTACGAGCGCGGTGTGGGCCATGTCATCCGCAACAAGGCTCCCTACTTGCTGATGTATCTGGCAGTGGTCGTGGCCATGGTGTTCATGTTCACCCGCATTCCTACCACCTTCCTGCCAGACGAAGACCAGGGCGTGCTTTTTGCCCAGATCCAGACACCGCCGGGCTCAAGCTTCGAACGCACTTATGCCGTATCCACCGGCATGCGTGACTACCTGCTCAACGAGGAGTCCGACACCGTACGTTCGGTGTTCATGATCAACGGTTTCAACTTTGCGGGCCGTGGCCAAAACTCCGCAATGGCCTTTATTGGCCTGCACGACTGGAGTGAACGGACCCGCCCCGAACAAAATGTGTTTGCCCTGGCCGAACGCGCCCAGATGCGCTTCTTCAGCTTCCGTGATGCCATGGCGTTTGCGTTTGCGCCACCCGCCGTGATGGAGCTGGGTAATGCCAGTGGTTTCAACTTCTTCCTGCAAGACCGTGCCAGTGTCGGTCATGAGGTCTTGAGCCAGGCCCGCGACAAGTTTCTGCAGTTGGCCAACGAAGACCCCCGCCTGTTTCAGGTACGCCAAAATGGCCTGAATGATGAAGCCCAGTATCAGCTGCTGATTGATGACCAGAAGGCCAGTGCCATGGGTGTTAGCCTGAGCGATATCGACCAGACCCTGTCAATTGCCTGGGGCAGCAGCTACGTCAATGACTTCATCGACCGTGGCCGGGTGAAAAAGGTCATGCTGCAGGGTCAGGCCGACTCGCGCATGAACCCTGAAGACCTGAACAAATGGCATGTACGCAACAACAAGGGTGAAATGATCCCCTTCTCCAGCTTTGCCAGCGGTGAGTGGATCTATGGGCCGCCCAAACTGGCGCGTTACAACGGTGTGCCCGCTGTGGAAATCCAGGGTTCGGCGGCCACCGGCTTGAGTTCCGGTGAAGCCATGCTGGCCATTGAGGAAATCATGCAACAAATGCCCGATGGCATCGGCATGTCATGGACCGGACTGTCCTACGAGGAGCGCTTGTCCGGCGACCAGGCCACCGCTCTATATGCCATTTCCATCCTTGTCGTGTTCCTCTGTCTGGCTGCCCTATACGAAAGCTGGTCAGTGCCCTTTGCCGTAATGCTGGTAGTACCGCTGGGCATTATTGGTGCCCTCTTGGCCACATACGGCCGCGGACTCTCCAACGACGTCTACTTCCAGATCGGTTTGCTGACCACCATTGGCCTGTCGGCACGTAACGCCATTTTGATCGTAGAGTTTGCCAAGTCGCTGTACGAATCCGGCATGGGCCTGGCAGAGGCGACACTGGAGGCGGCCCGTATCCGGTTCCGCCCGATCATCATGACCTCTCTGGCATTTGTCCTTGGTGTCACCCCGCTGGCGATTTCTACTGGAGCAGGTGCCGGCAGCAAGCACGCCATTGGTACCGGCGTGATCGGCGGCATGCTAACCGCCATGGTGTTTGCGGTATTCTTTGTACCCTTCTTCTACGTGGCCATCACCGCAGTATTTTCCGGTAAAAAGAAAACTGCCAGCCAGGAGAGTGAGCAATGAAGTACAACCTCTTAACCCTGGCCCTGCTGGCCGGGCTGACCGGCTGTTCGATGGTGCCGAAATATGAACAGCCGGCTGCGCCCTTTGCTGCCAGCTGGGAGCAACAGGCCAACCAGACTGCACAGGTGCCTCAGTGGCAGCAGTTTTTCCGTGACCAACAGCTACAGATGTTGATTAACACTGCCCTTGAGCACAACCGTGACCTGCGTGTGGCCGCACTGAACACCGAAGCTTTCCGCGCCCAGTATCGAATACAGCGCAGCGAACTATTCCCGTCAATTGACGCCAGCGGGACTGGCGCACACCAGCGGGTACCACGCAAGGTATCCGCCACCGGCGAAGCCCAGACCACTCACCAATATTCGGCCGCAGTCGGTCTGAACGCCTGGGAAGTGGATTTTTTTGGCCGCATCCGCAGCCTGAAAGACCAGGCCCTGCAAAACTATTTTGCCAGCGCCCAGGCCCAGCGCAGTGCAGAACTAAGCCTGGTGGCCAGCGTCGCCATGGCCTGGTTTACCCTACAGGCCGACCAGGCATCGCTGCAACTGGCTGATGCCACCCTGCAAACCTATGAAGACAGCCAGCGCCTGATCGAACTCAGCCACGATGCCGGCATCGCTTCGGCACTGGAGCTGCAACAGGCACGCACCGCCACCGATGGTGCCCGTGTCGTACAGGCGCAGGCCAGCCGCAACCTGGCACAAAGCCGCAACGCACTGCAACTGGTGCTGGGCACCAGCCTGCCTGAGCAAGCTGGTACCCCGGGCGAACTGGACAGCGCCAGTCTGGCCGAACTGCCAGTGCTGCTGCCCTCCGAGCTGCTGCAACGCCGTCCCGACATCATGCATGCCGAACACCAGCTGAAAGCCGCCAATGCCAACATTGGTGCAGCCCGTGCAGCCTTTTTCCCCAGCATCAGTCTCACCGCCACCGCGGGCAGCCTGAGTGGTGAGCTATCCGACCTGTTTGGTTCCGGCACCGGTACCTGGTTGTTCCAGCCGCAGATCCACCTGCCGATCTTCAATGCCGGCCGTCTGAAAGCCAATCTGGAATACAGCGAAATCCAGAAAGACATTCATGTCGCCCAGTATGAAAAAGCCATCCAGACCGCTTTCCAGGAAGTTGCCGATGGCCTGGTCGCACGCAAGACCTACGCGGACCAGCTGGCAGCCCAGGAGCAGCTGCTGGCCTCCAGCCAGGCATATCTGGAGCTGGCCGACCGTCGTTATCGCGAAGGCATCGACAACCAGCTGACCTTGCTGGATGCCCAGCGGCTCAACTTCAACGCCAAACAGCAGAAAATCAACACTCAGCTGGCACACCTGATCAGCGAGGTCAACCTGTTCAAGGCGCTGGGTGGCGGCTTTGACAATCAAGCTGCACCACAGCAGACAAACTAACTGTCAACCCCCTGGCCAGACGCACCCCTTCGGTGCGTCTGGTTCATGAGTGCCTGTCCGTCCGGATATTCACTTGCACCGCTCTCTCCCCATATCAAATCAGCGGATGCGACAACCTGCGCAATTGACCAAAATCAAGAACCAACCCAAAATAAGCCCGTCTACATAGACTTTGGGCTAAGCCGTTCCGGTTGTACCGCCTCAGCTTTGGCCCGTTGATATTCACTAACGGAGCAATGCGATGGATCTTGTAGAGCTATCTAGAATGCAGTTTGCCTACACTGCAATGATTCATTTCCTGTTTGTCCCGCTCACCATGGGCATGGTGTTTATTCTGGCGATTATGGAGTCGGTCTATGTCATGACCGGCAAACAGATCTACCAGGATATGACCAAGTTCTGGGGCAAGCTGTTTGGCATCAACTTTGCCCTTGGGGTTACCACGGGGCTGGCGATGGAGTTCCAGTTTGGCACCAACTGGTCCTATTACTCGCACTATGTGGGGGATATCTTCGGTGCCCCGCTGGCCATTGAAGCACTGATGGCCTTCTTCCTTGAATCAACCCTGGTCGGCCTGTTCTTCTTT
>JAAYFD010000056.1 GCA_012728415.1 Gammaproteobacteria bacterium | reverse complement strand
GCCGTCATCACGGGAGTAGTCCAGATACAGCATGGACGCCACCGCATCGACACGCAGGCCGTCAATATGGAACTCTTTAAGCCAGTACAACGCATTGGCAATCAGGAAGTTGCGCACCTCGTTGCGGCCAAAGTTGAAAATATAAGTGCCCCAGTCGCGGTGCTCGCCCAGGCGCGGATCGGCGTGTTCGTACAGGGGAGTACCGTCAAAGCGCGCCAGCGCGAAGAAGTCCTTGGGAAAGTGTGCAGGCACCCAGTCAAGAAACACGCCAATGCCGTGCTGATGACAATGATCGACAAAGTAGCGGAAGTCGTCCGGCGAGCCGAAGCGGCTGGTCGGCGCAAAATAGCCCGAAGTCTGGTAACCCCAGGACTCATCCAGCGGATGCTCGCTGATTGGCATCAGCTCGATATGGGTGTAGCCCATCCACTTGACGTACTCCACCAAACGATGAGCGATTTCCCGATAGTTGAGAAAACCGCCGGCATCGTTACGCTGCCATGAGCCAAGGTGCACCTCGTAGATGCTGACCGGCTTTTTGTTCCAGGCAAAGTCTTTGCGCTGCTGCAACCAGCTGGTATCGCGCCACTGGTAGTGGCTGTTAAATACATAGGACGCCGTTTGCGGGCGCAGCTCCATAGCACGGGCATAGGGATCAGTTTTGCTGAACACATCGCCGGAATTGGCGTTACGGATCTCGAACTTGTAGTTGTCGCCCTGCTGCAAGCCGGGCATAAACAGCTCCCAGACGCCCGAGCCGCCTAGGCTGCGCATGGGGTGGCGAAAACCGTGCCAGCCGTTAAAGTCACCCACGACCGACACCCGCTCAGCCGAAGGTGCCCAGACCGCAAAGCGTACCCCGCTGATGCCATTGACCGTGGCCTGATGCGCGCCCAGGTGCTCGTAGATTTGCCAGTGCTGGCCTTCGGCAAACAGGTGCAGGTCCAACTCACCCAGCAGCGGCTGGAACGAATAAGGGGACACCTGACTATAGGATTCGCCGTTGTAGTCTTCCCAGTGCACCGCGTAATGCGCTGGCAGCTCCTTAAACTCTTTCGCCGTCAGCTGCAGACTAAAAAGCCCGCTGTCCGTCAGCCGCCGCAT
The DNA here is from genome assembly GCA_012728415.1 of Gammaproteobacteria bacterium. Classification (GTDB taxonomy): domain Bacteria; phylum Pseudomonadota; class Gammaproteobacteria; order Pseudomonadales; family Pseudomonadaceae; genus Thiopseudomonas. The sequence continues at coordinate 13,432 of JAAYFD010000056.1, read as the reverse complement.
GGGCAGACGGTCTTCAAGCCGAACCTGCTTGGCTGTCGGCATCCAGACTCGGATGTCCCAGCCTTTGTCCGTTGGGTGCGCACCCAACAACTGAAACGGATCATGCAGGCGGCCCTGCTCCAGCCGTGCGATCAACTCCTGTTTCATACTGCATCTCCTGTCTGTACCAGCCGGTTGCTCTGCCCGACCCAGTAACGAATGCGTTCGGCCAAGCCGGCCGGCACCTGTTCCCAGTGGAACTGCCACTGCCAATTGCCCTCGGTGGTGCCCGGCACATTCATGCGATGGCTGCCATCCAGCGCCAGCCAGTCCTGCATCGGCACAATGGCCCAGCGCGCCACCGACTGCAATGCAGTAACGATCAATGGCCAGGGCATCTCGCCGGCCTCAAGCGCTACCTGTGTCCTCATCCAGTCGGCTGTGCCGGGATGCAGCTCGGCGAGCCAGCCCAGCGTGGTGTCATTGTCATGGGTACCGGTGTAGACCACTGAATTTTCCACCTGCCCCAGCGGTGAGTGGGGATTGTCCGGCAAGCCGCTAAAGCCAAACTGCAAAACGGACATACCCGGCAAATTGAACTGCTCTTTCAGCGCCACCACTTCTGGCGTGATAATACCCAGGTCCTCGGCGACCAGCGGCAATGGATCAAACACCTGCTGCAAGCGGGCCAGCAACTGTGCACCTGGTGCCTTCTGCCAACGGCCATTGATCGCAGTCGGCTCACTGGCAGCAATTTCCCAACTGGCTTCCAGTCCGCGAAAGTGGTCAATGCGCACCAGATCAAACAGCTCCAGCGCCGCCCCGACACGGCGGCACCACCAGCCAAATCCGTCTTGCTCCATTGCTGCCCAGTTGTAATGCGGGTTGCCCCAACGCTGACCAGTGGCTGAAAAATAATCCGGCGGCACGCCAGTCACCACCGTGGGCAGCAAGTTGTCGTCCAGCCTGAACAGCTGTGGCTGCACCCAGACCTCAACGCTGTCATGGGCGACAAAGATTGGCATGTCCCCAAACAACCGGATCCCTTTGGCGCTGGCGTCCCGGCGCAATTGCTGCCACAGGGCGTGCAGCTGGAACTGCTCTTTTTTCAGTTGCAGCATCTCGTCCAGCCGGGCATCAACCAGCTCGGCCAGCGCCACCGGATTGCGCAGTTTGTAAGGCTCGGGCCATTCGGTCCAGGGTACATGGTCATACTGTTCGCGCAACACCATGAACAGGGCGTAATCATTTAACCAGTGCGGCGGTTGCTCTAGGTAGCGGGCAAACGCCTGTTCATCCACCTGCTGCTCCCAGTCAGCCGGCAGCAGGCGCGGATTAAGGGCAAACGCCGACAAGCTATGGTAGGGCGACAAGTCATCATGGGGCGCGGTCAGCGGCAGCAACTGCCAAACCGACAAGCCGGCGCTCTGCATCCAGTCAAGAAAGCGCCAGGCATGCTGGTCCAGCACACGATTGGGTAACGAGGTCGGATGCAATAACACCCCTGCCGCGCGCTCCGCCATGTCGTTGGCTCCTCTTGTTCAAATTAATATAACTGCTGCCGGTTTGGTTGTCGCACCCGCCAGCAGCATCAGTTGCGCCGCATGGTGCCTGAGTTTTCCATATGCCCGCTGCCGTATGACACCGGCTGCCCCAGCCGTTCCGGGACCGGTTCGCCCAGCAGGTGATACAGCCTGGCTAGATGCTGGCGATAGAGCTGCTCAAAGTCGCTGACCGTTTCAGCCGAGTTGTAATCGCCAAACCACCAGAACCAGTCCGACCCCTCGCAAATGGCCAGCTGCTCTTTGGCGGCAGCCTCCTGCTCGGCAGCCAGACGGCCGGCCTGCCGTACCCGGTCAAACGCCTGCTTGGCCTCTACCAGCAAGTCCCAACCCAGGTTTTTGTCCCGCTCGCCAATCCAGGTAGAAAACGAGCCATATACCCAGCTGCCCGCAGAGAGCCTGGGCAACGTCAGTGGCTTGGCTCCCCGTTGCAAGGCATCGCTAAATGTGGTCATCTCGATCCGCGGGTGGCGTGACAAAGCCCGGTACAGGGCAGTCAAAAAGTAATGGGCATTATTGGGGTAATACTCCCAGGCGTTTTCACCATCCAGAATCACGGTAACAACATGGTCTTGAACTGTGTCACCGAGATAATTGGCAATGTTGACCAGGTTCTGGCAAAAATCCCGTGCGGCATCATCAGCGTGCCAGTCTTTGTACTGAAAACCTATCAGGTCGGACAGTCCGTCATCACGGAAAAACACCTTGCAGCTGATCTTGTCCAGTTGTGCCGGGCGATACAGGGCGCGGTTGCAGGTCATGCTCTCGTTCAGCCCGGACAGCTGGCAGGATTTGTACCACACTCCCTGCCCGGAAGCGGTCCACTGGATGCCGTACTCCTCCAGCAAGGCCACTGCATCCGTGCTCACCGCACCTTCGGACAACCAGATGCCCCTGGGCCGGCCACCAAAGTGCTCAGCGAAAACCTGCAAGCCTTTGTCCATATGCCAGCGTGCACGCTCCAGCCCACCGGGATAGCCCGTGTGCTCCGGGCGCGGGGCTTCCGGCTGGGCATCGGCCATGCTGTCAAAATCAAGCAGCAGGGGAACGATCGGGTGGCCATATGGTGTGGTGGACAGTTCGATCTGTCCTTGCTCATGCAAAGCGCGATACCTGGGGATGATGTCTTGCATGGCGTCATGAATGACCTCCAGCAATATGCGGCGGTCTGATGCAGCAAAGCCGCGTGCCCGGTCCATCAGCTTGCCTACCCTGGCATCACGCTGATGGACACTCGCCCCCATCCAGGCCAGGTGATACCACACCAGCAAATCCAGAAAAAACTGCTCGTTCAAAAACATCAGGCCCTGCCCAGCCATCGCAGCGTGATGCAGCATTGGCTGGCACACATCAAGCAAGCCTTGAAATTCCGCATGCGGCAGGATCATGGTTGGCGGGTGTGCCCGCTGGCAGTCTTGCAGCAGCTTGGTCCGCTGCCCTACGTCAGCAGGAACCGGCACGACTCCGGCCAGCATGTTGAGCATGTTGTCCTGCATCGGCTGACCATGGTCCAGCCACTGCCGAAGTTGCCGGACATAGTCGGTCAGCTGTTCAAGCAGTAAAGGTGCAAAATTGACCACCACCCGCGCTTCCGGCATGGCCTCCAGGTGCGCCACCATATCGGTGTAATCCTTGATTGCATGCAGGTAGACCCAGGGCAAGCGGTATTGCCCATCCTGTCCATCACGGTAATGGGGTTGGTGCATATGCCAGCACAACACCAGTTTGAGTTTTTCTGCATGCATCACGGCGATACCTTTAACACTGTCTGGAACACTGTCCGGTTCTGAAGCGTGCCACACACTCCAGTCACTCTACACTTGTTGCGGGTCCTTTTTGTGGATGGCTCCGGCCACGCGCCAAGCAAACCTTACCTGAATACCACAGCAACTGCTGCGCACAGCAAGCTTCAACGGGTAAAGTGCAACGTCTGCCCCAGCATGTCCGGAGTCACCAGCACCAGGCCACTGCCTTCGTCAACATAAAAGCGCTTGCGGTCCTCGGCCGGGTTTTGGCCGATTTGGGTACCGGGCGGCACAATGCAGCCCTTGTCGATAATGGCCCGGTCAATCACGCAATCACGCCCGATATCAACGTTAGGCAATAGCACCGAGTTCTTGATGGTCGAGTAGCTGTGCAAAGTGCAACCGCTGGATATCACAGAACGCTTGACCCTGGCTCCTGACACAATACAGCCAGCCGAGACCATCGAGTCAATCGCCTGCCCGCGCCGGCCCTCGTCATCAAAGGTGAACTTGGCTGGCGGCATTTGCGCCTGATAGGTCCAAACCGGCCAGTGACGGTCATACAGGTTCAGTTCCGGCACAATGGAGCACAGGTCCATGTTGGCCTGCCAGTACGACTCCAGCGTACCGACATCACGCCAATAGGCCGGCTCGCCCTGGTCATTCTGGAACGGATAAGCCAACACATGATGACTATCTATGATGGAGGGAATAATGTCTTTGCCAAAGTCGTTACTGGAGTTGGCATTATCGTGATCTTCAATCAGCTTCTGAAACAGAAACTCGGTGGAAAATATATAAATGCCCATGGAAGCCAGTGCAATGCCGGGTTTATCCGGCATGGACTCGGGCCGGACCGGCTTTTCAGTAAAGCGCTCAACCCGCATGTTGCTGTTGACCGACATCACGCCAAAACTCTTGGCTTCTGCCACCGGCACTTCGATACAGCCAATGGTGACATCCGCTCCCTTGCGGACGTGCTCGATCAGCATCTGGCTGTAATCCATTGTATAAATGTGATCACCACCCAGCACCAGCACATATTCGGGCTTGTAACGACGCAAAATATCCAGGTTCTGGTACAGGGCATCTGCGGTGCCGCGGTACCAGCCCTTGTCAATACGCTGCTGGGCCGGCAACAGTTCGACAAATTCGCCAATTTCGTAGCGCATAAAGTTCCATGCCCGCTGTACATGACGAATCAGCGAGTGAGACTTGTATTGGGTCAGGACACCAATCTGGCGAATGCCGGAGTTGACACAGTTGGAGAGTACAAAATCAATAATCCGGTATTTGCCACCAAATGGCACTGCCGGCTTGGCCCGCCACTGGGTCAGAGCGCGCAGACGGTTACCTTCTCCGCCCGCCAGCACCAGTGCCAGCGTGTTGCGGGTTAATGCGTTGACCTGCTTGATCTGGGTAAATTCTTCCATTCTTCTTACTCTCCAGCTGATGAAGTAACAAGTTGGTGTGCCAGACATGCTGCGCCTGTGAGGCCAAGCTCTGTTGCGATAACCAGGTAGACCGGCATCCTGTTAATTATCGCACGCAGGCGCCCTTTGTTCTGCAACGCCTGTAAAAATTCGGGCCGCTGCATCCAGTCACTGATGTGTGCTGCCACCCCGCCGGCAATGTAAATGCCGCCCGGTGCTGGCCAAAGCAGCGCCACATTGCCCAGATAACTGCCATAAATCGAGACAAAGGTGCTTAATGTCCGGCATGCCACCGGTTCGCCGGCGGCAGCCATCGCGGAAACCTGTGCTGCACTCACTCCCGCTGCCTGCCCGGGGTGCGGCAAACCGGAGAAAAAACCGTACAGCAACTCCAGCCCCGGGCCGGACAGTATCCGTTCGCAGGACACATGCTCCCATTGTTGCCACAACCAGCGCAGCAAGTCTTGCTGCATGTCATCTGCCGGCGCAAAATCCATGTGGCCTCCTTCACTGGCCACCGGAACATATCGCCCGTTACACAGCAGCACGGGAGCTACTCCCAAACCGGTGCCTGCACCAGCAACCAGACGATGCCCTCCCGGAGCCGGCTGGCCAGGGTGCAGGGTCAGCAGTTGCCCGGGTGTCAGGCAGTTAATGCCGTAAGCGGCAGCCTGAAAATCATTGATCAGCACAACCTGCCCGATACCGCACTCGGCTTCCAGCTTGTCCGCCTCCACCGCCCAGGGCAAATTGGTCAGGGTTGCGCTGCGTTCCTGTACCACCGGGCCAGGCAAGCCCAGACAGGCAGCGGCGAAAGCTGGCAAGCCATGTTGTTGCCTGAATGTATTGATGACATCAGCCAGCGAAGCAAAGTCCGCACTGGCATAGGTGTCAGAAGCAAGCCGCCGTCTGCCTTGCGAATCTGTCGCCAGCAGCCTTGCCCAGGTTCCGCCGATATCCGCCGCCAACAGCATACAACCACCCTGTATCTAGCAAGTCATAAATAATGATTCTGTAGACTATACCAGACTATTCGCTGGTGTTGTTTTGCCAGCATCCGGTGCCCGTGCACAGACAGATTAAAATAGCCGGACCAGAAACAAAAAGACCGGCGTAATCGCCGGCTTTGACCTGGTGCGGGGAAGGATAGCGTGGGCTGGCATTGTTTTTGAGGTCGTGAACGAAGCGTACACCATCCAGACCTGCTCGTGTTGCGGAGAAGTCTCCGCCAACAGTCCGAACGGCAGAGCCGGCCCTGGAATAAGGGAATGGACTTATGGTTGTGGTGCAGCCAACGACCGCGATATGAACGCGGCCCGGAACATTCTCGCGCTCGGACATGAGCGTCTCGCAGGAGCAATCCCCGGCGTTTGGGCCGGGGAGGATGTCAATAAAGCAACATGAGCTCTGGTTAGCCTTTGAGCGGCACCAGACGTGGCGCAATCATATGTTCAGGCTTGAGAATGTCGAGCAGCATTTCCTCTTCCAGCAGACATTCCTCGCGCACCAGTTCCAATACGCTACGACCTGTCTCCAGTGCCTGCTTGGCAATACGTGAAGAGTTCTCATAGCCGATGTACGGATTTAATGCAGTGACCAGACCAATAGAGCGCTCCATCAGTTCACGGCAATGCGCCTCATTGGCCGTAATGCCGTCAACACAATGTTCACGCAGCATATCCATGGCGCGACGCAACAAGCGAATAGAGTCAAACATTTTCCACGCTATCAGCGGTTCCATAACGTTCAACTGTAATTGTCCCGCTTCAGCCGCCATGGTCAGGGCCAGGTCATTGCCAATTACATCAAAAGCGACCTGATTAACTGCCTCCGGAATAACCGGGTTAACCTTGCCAGGCATAATTGAACTGCCTGGCTGGCGCGCCGGAAGGTTAATTTCATTGATACCAGTACGCGGGCCACTGGACAACAAACGCAGGTCATTGCAAATTTTCGACAACTTGGTGGCTGTACGCTTGAGCATTCCTGAAAACAGAACAAATGCCCCCATGTCGTACGTCGCTTCAATCAGGTTTGGCGCCGGCTTGATTGGGTGCCCGCTAATTACCGCCAGACGCTCCACCGCCAATCCCTGATAACGGGGGTCGGCATTGATGCCGGTACCGATCGCTGTCCCTCCCAAGTTGACCAGGCAGAACAGGTCCTGAGCCAATGTACGAAAGCGTCCGAGATCTTCGCTCAAGTTGTGAGCAAACGCCTTGAACTCCTGTCCCAGCGTCATAGGAACCGCATCCTGCAACTGGGTGCGACCCATTTTCAGCACCCCGGCAAACTCTTCGCTTTTTTGCTCGAACGCCTTGATCAGGCGGTCCAGACTTAACAGCAACTCATGGTGTCCCAACATCAAGCCAACACGAATGGCGGTCGGGTACGCATCGTTAGTTGATTGCGCCATGTTGACATCATTGTTCGGATGCAAGTACTCGTACTCGCCCTTTTCCTTGCCCATATATTCCAGCGCAAGATTGGCAATCACTTCATTGGCATTCATATTGGTAGATGTGCCGGCTCCACCCTGGATCATGTCCACAATAAACTGGTCATGATGATGGCCTTGAACAATTTTATGGCAGGCGTCAGTAATCGCAGCATGCTTTTCAGCGCTCAGGTAACCCAGCTGGTGGTTGGCATCAGCAGCCGCTTGTTTGACCATTGCCAGGGCGCTGACAAAATCCGGGTAGTGGGACAGGGGTACACCGCTCAGATTAAAGTTGTGCATGGCCCGTAACGTCTGGATACCATAGTATGCATCCTTGGGAACGGGTAACGAACCCAGCAAGTCATGCTCTGAGCGAAACGATGTGGTCGACATATTTACCTAAACCTTGTGTGCCTGTGTTGAATGACGCCACCCTCCCTGGAGGGAGGTCTAAAAAGCCGGCGGTAACTTTAAAGCCTTGCATGGCCTTTATTCAAATGTTTTTTGCAATTATTGCATGCCCGTACCTGGTATATCATTACTGCCCGCAGGCTCGCCAGACTGCTCCGTGCCCCCTTCACGCCCGGCGCCCAGCTCAGCGATGGCCTTCAGCCGTGCCACAACCTTGCCGTTGATGCTACCTTCCTGATAGCCACCATGCGCATCCGCCTGGCCAGGCTCCTGGCCACTCAGCAGAGCTAATGCCTGCTGGACATGCTCCACCGCATAAACTGAAAACTGCCCTGCTTCCACAGCAGCCAGCACATCATCATTCAGCATCAGGTTTTTCTGGTTGGCGCGCGGAATAATCACACCCTGCTCACCTGTCAGACCGCGTTCGTTACAGAGCTTAAAAAAGCCCTCGATCTTTTCGTTGACTCCGCCAACTGCCTGTACCTCACCAAACTGGTTAATTGAGCCGGTAATCGCAAAGCACTGCTTAAGCGGCACGCATGCCAATGCCGAAATAAGCGCACAGACTTCACCCAATGAAGCACTGTCGCCATCAACATGGCCATATGACTGTTCCAGCGCGATGCTGGCTGAAATGGCCAGCGGGTACTCTTGAGCATACTGACTGCCCATGTAGCCTGTCAGGATCATGACACCTTTAGAGTGAATCGGTTGCCCCAGGGTAACCTCACGCTCAATATCAACGATGCCATTACTGCCCGGGTGCACCGTGGCCGAGATGCGGGCCGGTATGCCGAACTCCGAGTCGCCGGCTTGCAGCACAGTCAGCCCGTTGCACTTGCCGACAGCAGCACCATCAGTATCAATCAGGATCACCCCCGACAACATATCATCCAGAATATTACGTGACAGACGCCCTGTACGTCGCATCCGTGCAGCAATAGCTTGCTCAACATGCTCAGCCTGCGTCAGCTCGTTCTGCTGTTTGCCACGTAAAAAGTCAGCCTCGCTAACCACCTGGAATAGCTCGGACAAGTGTGCAGACAGCCTCTCCTGGTGCCCGGCCAGGCGCATGCTATAACGAGCCAGGCGCCGCACGGCACAGCATGCCAGTGGTGCCATGCCCTCCTCAGTGGTGCGATTGCGAAGCAAACGGGCAAACTGAAGCAAGCTCTCCCGCTGTAACGGCAGGTCTTCTTCAAAATCCACCAACACACGAAACATATCCTGAAAATCAGGATCCAGCTCCTGCAGTGCGTAATACAGCTCTCGCGAGCCGATCACAATCACTTTAACCTGTAGCGGAATGACTTGCGGAGTCAGTGTAACTGTTGCCATGCGGGTCAATTCAAGCAGCGGCGACTCCATTTTCAGCTGCCGCGAATGCAATGCACGCTTCAAAGCCTCCCAGACGAATGGTTCTGCCAGCAGTTTTTCCGCCTCCAGAATCAGGTAGCCACCATTGGCACGGTGCAGCGCGCCAGGCCGCAACTGGCGGTAACTGGTATACATCATGCCCTGATCAGAGCTGTATTCGATACGGCCAAACAGATTGTCGTAAGTGGGATGCGGCTCAAATATCACTGGTGCACCGCCATTTTGGCTGTGTACCATAACCGGGTTTGGACTGTACTGCTCTTCCAGCAGTTTGCGACGAATACTGTCACTGTGTTCTTCGTCAACCAGCTGCTCAACCACTGTTTTCAACAAGTTACCCTGCATCGCCTGCAAGTAAGCCTGCACGCTCGGATAGTCGCCGTACTTGGCTGCCAGCATCGCCATACTGGACTCCAGAGCCAGACTGATCGTTTCCTCATTCAACCGGCGCAGCTCATTGCTTGATTCGCGCTTCCACAGTGGCAAGCTGGATAGCTCAGTATTCAGCTGTTCTTCCAGCCAGGCAATATCGGCATGAAACTGCTCACGTTCAATTTCCGGGCGCTGTGCAAACTCTGCCTCATCCAGCGCCCGGCCCTCAAACATCGGTGTAAAAGCTATATTGGTACTGTCCCGGTACAAGGCAATGTTTTTTTCCAGAGCCAGCTTTTCGATCCGGTCCAGCACCTTGTCGTACTTTTTGTTGAAAGCACGGTCAATGGCACTTTTTTTCTGCTGCCAGCTGGGCGTTTCAAAAACTGCCGGAAAAGCAGACAAAATCGTATCCAGAAGCCCGGAAATATCACGGCAAAACTCACTGCCCATCCCCGCCGGCAACTCAATGGCGTGAGGCTCACGCGGCTCATCAAAGTGATTGACATACAACCAGTCAGAAGGCGCGGAGGCTCGCTGTGCAACTTCGCCCAGGTGACGTTGCACATAGGAAAAGCGCCCAGAACCCGGCTCACCCATGACAAACACATTATAGCCAGAGCGTGGCATCGCAACGCCAAACTCCAGGGCCTCTACAGCCCTTGCTTGCCCCAATACACCGGTGAATGGCTCCAGCTCATCGGTCCGTTGAAATGGAAACATATCTTCAGACAACAGGCGTGTCAGGCTGGCAGCTGGCAAGCGCAGCCGCTGCAGCTTGGAGTCATTCATCGGGATTCCTTTTGAGATTGAAAAGTGCACGGGACGCACATCAGGCAGCCATCATGCATAAATAGTACAGCGGTACATTGTCGCTGCTGTGACCCACCAATGCAATCAGGGGGCAGCTGCAAGGCAATCAACTGAAATCCAGACAGATATAGCAGCGCAAGGTTGCCGACAACACCTGCACACAGGTATCACAGGCCACGTCCGCCCGCAACACCGGCAGAGACTGCCCCTGCTACAAAGCAACCGGAGTAACGTGGCGTAGTTTGTTTACTCCAGGCTTACACAATACCCTGAGCCAGCATTGCATCAGCCACCTTGACAAAACCCGCAATGTTAGCGCCTTTGACATAGTTGACCTTGCCATTTTCTGTACCATAGTTCACACATGAAGCATGGATGCCCTGCATGATGCTATGCAGCTTCGCATCCACCTCACCGTCGGTCCAGAGCAAACGCATGGCATTCTGTGTCATTTCCAGCCCGCTGACTGCTACCCCACCTGCGTTCGACGCTTTGCCCGGCGCAAACAGAATACCGGCCTCCTGAAACAAATCAATCGCCTCAAGAGTGGACGGCATGTTGGCTCCCTCAGCTACACACACACAACCATTCTTGATTAACTGCCGTGCATCCTCACCGTGCAGCTCATTTTGCGTCGCACAAGGCATGGCAATATCGCACTCAAGATGCCACGGACGCTTGCCGGGAAAGAACTGCGCACCGAAGTCACGGGCCATCTCTTCAATACGGCCACGGCGCACAGTTTTCAGGTCCATCAAATAGGCCCAATGCTCACCGTCCATACCATCAGGCAGATACATGGTACCGCCCGAGTCCGACAAAGAAACGACCTTTCCGCCAAGCTCAATCACCTTCTGTGCAGCGTACTGGGCCACATTACCCGAACCTGATATCGCCACCCGCTGCCCCTCAAAACGACGCTTGATGCTGCGCAACATCTGCTCAGCGAAATACACACAACCATAGCCAGTAGCTTCAGGCCGTATCAGGCTACCCCCATAAGTCATGCCTTTGCCCGTAAATACCGAAGTGAACTCGTTTGCCAATCTCTTGTAATGACCAAACATATAACCCACTTCGCGGGCACCCACACCAATATCCCCGGCCGGCACGTCCAGATATTGCCCAATATGGCGGTATAGCTCGTTTATGAATGACTGGCAAAAGCGCATGACCTCCTGGTCAGACTTGCCTTTCGGGTCAAAGTCTGCGCCACCCTTGCCTCCCCCCAGAGGCAGCGAGGTCAGAGAGTTTTTGAATACCTGCTCAAACGCCAAAAATTTGAGCACACCCAGATTGACCGACGGATGGAAACGAATACCTCCCTTGTACGGCCCAATGGCACTGTTCATCTGAACTCTATAACCACGATTGACATGCACCTTGCCTGCGTCATCCACCCATGGAATACGAAACAAGATGACACGCTCAGGTTCGACCATCCGTTCAATAATGCCTTCTTCCATGTAACGCGGGTTTTCCAGCAGAAAAGGCCACAGCGAACGCAGAACTTCCTCTACGGCCTGGTGAAACTCTGGCTGTTCCGGATCACGTTGTTTAATGTGCTGCAGAAAGGAGTCGAGGCTGTATGACATGATGGTTTCCCGAGGTATACAAAGCAGGATGAAACGGTTATCGCCAGTGCAGATAGACGAGGTACATTTGGCTGGGCCATGTGGAATTCGAACCAGCCCGGTCTGAAGCTGCCTGCTATTAATACTCGCAGAAGGTCTGCTGCAGACAAAACTTCCTGGCCCCCAAGCCTGCATAACTACGACAACACGACAGCCTACGATAACAGAATCATCACATTTATGCTTGCCAACATGTCCAATAGAGCCGATTATGCACCCGCAAATGACACACGACTATGCACAGGCTTGAGTGTCCAGTATAATCGCGCGCATGCAGGAGAGCGGTGCATGCACCCGCCGAAGGCGCAAACTCCCATAAACGCTCAGGCTCAAGTACTGCAAATAACATCTTCGCCAACTGGAGAGCGGTTGCACAGACAACCCACCGAAGGGGCAAGTAGCTTTAAGCTACACAAACTCTCAGGTAACAGGACAGAGGGAGGGGCATTAACAGAATGCAGGTGCTTTCTGATGCTGACCTATATCTTTGTCATTGCCATTACTGCCGAGGCCATGTCAGGTGCCCTGGCTGCTGGCCGGCGCAACATGGATTTGTTCGGAGTTGCCCTGATTGCCTTCATGACTGCCCTGGGCGGCGGTACGGTACGTGATATGCTGCTAGGCAATTACCCTATTACCTGGACACAGCACCCGCTCTATATCTATATGACCATCGGTGCCGGACTGTTCACCATTGTCATCGCCAAATACATGCGCCGGCTTAACCGGCTGTTCCTGCTGGTTGACGGCATGGGCTTGGTGGCATTTACCATCATCGGCTGCAACGTGGCTCTAACGCTTGATTATGAAACTCCCGTAGTCATCATGGCCGGCATAACCACTGGTATTTTTGGTGGTATTCTGCGGGACATTATGTGCAATCGTACTCCCCAGGTACTGCGTCACGAACTCTATGCCAGCGTTTCCTTTCTGGTAGCAATCCTGTACCTCGTGCTGATCTATTTCGAGATCAACGAAAATATTAACCTGATGATTTCGTTCGTATTCGGTCTGGGCATGCGAATGGCTGCCCTTAAGTGGCAATGGTCATTACCGGTATTCTCATACGCACCCGACCGCTGGAATGACTAACCCGCATATCCATCTGCACCAACTAAGCCAGTTTATGTGAGCTGGTGCAGCCGATTTTATTCAGCAGTCTGACCTCTGCAATTTAAGTAATGGCTGAAATTCGGACGCAAGCTCCGCTTGCTCTATTCTTTACTTGTGCCAGAGCATCACCTCTTCCACCCAGATCAACAAAACCTTGAGCGCATACTGACAAGTGCTGTGCATGCATTGTGAATGGCTGCTGGCGGCCAGCAAAACAACCGTGTTACGAACGATGACGGTACCGATCAGGTACGAATGCTATCAGCAAGCACCCTAACCATTCGCGCCAGGCATAGCCAGGGGAATCAGCACTTGCACACCGACTTCTCCGCCCCATCACTGCCGCTTGTACAAAAAAGCCTTGGCATAGCACCGGCGGGCTATCAGTTGAAGCTCTCTTGACAGAGGAGGCAGGCGCCCATCTAAAAAACAGGTGGGCGCCTGCCCGGACGGCCTCAGGGCGGGATGGCCGGGCGCTTACCCAGCATGCAGGCGGCCCGCTGGCTTGCGCAGGCCAGAAATGAAAAAGGCCACCCGCAGGGGTGGCCTT
>JAAYFD010000055.1 GCA_012728415.1 Gammaproteobacteria bacterium | reverse complement strand
TGTGGCCATCCTTGGCAATGAAGCCACGGCCATGCAAGAAGCCACCGCTGATTTCACGCTGACCGCGCTGGCTGCACCCGTCACAGCCCAGCCCATTCCCACGCTGGGCGAATGGGCCATGCTGCTGATGGCGGGCTTGCTCGGTGTGCTGGGTGCGGGGGCGCTACACAGGCAAAAAAACCAAAAATTTAAAGCAATTTAGACTGCTAACGCCTGCTGTATAAGCGTTAGCAGCTATTTAATTTATCCTAATCGACTGCCTCCCTGGACAACATAACAAGGAAAATACCCATGAACCCACACCCCAGATCGACCCGGCTGCGCCAGGCCATCCTCTACTTGCAAGGCCTGGTGCTGTGCTTGGCGGCCTGCTTGCCAGGGCTGGCCCAGGCCCAATCCGCTTGGTTTAACGTGGCCGATTTGGCAACAGCCCGCTCCAACCACACGGCCACGCTGCTGCCCACGGGCCAGGTGCTGGTGGTGGGGGCATGAAAAACAACAGTAGCTCCCTCACCAGCGCCGAGCTGTATGACCCGGCCACCCCTAGATGGAGCACGGCGGCCAGCCTGGTGGCAGCACGTTACTCCCACACTGCCACGCTGCTACCCACGGGACAGGTGCTGGTGGCGGGGGGGTGGGGCAGCAGTGGCTACCTCGTCAGCGCTGAGCTGTATAACCCGGTCACCAACACTTGGACCCTGGCGGACAATCTGGCAACAGGGCGCAGAGCCCACACTGCCACGTTGCTGCCCTCAGGCTAGGTGCTGGTAGCTGGGGGATTCAGCGGTATTACCTACTTCGACAACACCGAGCTATATACCCGCAGCCTGAACCTGCTCGCCACCCGTGTGCTGCCCACGCTACATGCACCAACCAGCCCCCTGCTGCGCCCGCCCAGCCCTTGGCGCTGACCGGCAGCCAGCTGCACGGCGACAGTCAGGCTGATGGCGGTCGCACCAACAACTCGGCCAGCAACCTGCCGCTGTTGCAGTTGCAGCGCCTGGATAACGGGGCTATCACCTGGCTGACACCGGCCCACTCCACTAAAACCAATTACACCTCGCAACCGCTGCCCGAGCAGCCCATGCCTGCGGGCTGGTACCAGCTGACAGCGTTTGTGCATGGCATGGCCTCTAACTCAATCATGCTGCAAGGCCCCCAGGCACCGGGTGCCCCCACCGGGGCCACGGCGCTGGCGGGCGATGGCGCCGCCACCATCAGCTGGACAGCGCCAGCCAGCGACGGCGGTAGCGCCATCACCAGCTACACCGCCCGTGCCTTTGCACCCACCGACGCTGCCATGGCCACCCCGCTGGGGCAGTGCAGCACCTCAGCGGTCACCTCACTGGCCTTGCCAACCACTAATTGCACCATCAGCAGCCTGACCAACGGCACGGCTTATACCTTTGTCGTGGTGGCCACCAACATCGTTGGCAGCAGCGCAGCTTCAACACCGGCATCGGCAACCCCCACGGCTCCGGTGGCACAAGCCCTGCCGCTGCCCGGTGGTGCGGGTGCGGGCACAGCCTCGGTACTCATCAGCGGCGGCCCTCCTGGCTGTGCGGTGGCAGCGGGCGACATTGCCTTCAGCAGCACCGTGCCCGCAGGCCACCCCGGCGCGGCCACCCCTTTGGGAGCGCTGGAGTTCACCGCCAAAGGCTGCCCAAGGGCCACGCTCAACGTCAGCATTACCTACCCCGCTGGCAGTCTGAACGGGCTCACACCCTACAAATTCGGCCCCCCGACGGCGGGTGATCCTCCCAGCTGGTTTGCTCACGGCGCGATCAACGGCGATACGGTGACCTACAGCGTTACCGACGATGGCCTGGGCGACAACGAAACCACCATACCCGGTGAGATCCGCGACCCCTTTGCGCCGCTGCTGCTGACAGCACCACCACCGACCACAGCCCAGCCCATCCCCACCCTGAGCGAATGGGCCATGCTGCTGATGGCCGGTTTGCTCGGTGTGCTGGGTGCGGGCGTGCTGCGCGGTCGGGCTGCGGCTTGATGAGCTCAGCGTAAGCGCAATAATCGTCTACAGTAACTACAAAAAAACCGCATCGTAGGATGCGGTTTTTTTGGTTTATCTGCCTGGCTTAGAACTCGTAAGTGGCCGAAACCCACAAGCGACGGCGTTCCTCCAGCGTGCCGGTAGTGGAACGGCCGGAGTGGCTGTAGTCGGTGGCATAGGTGGGGGTGCCGTTGTTGTCGTAGACCTTGGCTTTGGCAAAGTTCTTGTCCAGCAGGTTGTAGATGCTGGCGTTCAGGGTCAGGGCATCGGTTGCCTTGTATGAGCCGCCCAGGTGGAACAGGCTATAAGCCTTGGTTTTCGAGCCAAGCGCGTTATGCAAATTCTGCTCGCCTGCATCCAGGTTGGCATACTTGGACGTGAAGCGTGCGCGTTTGCCGCGATATTCGTTTTTCAGCCACAGGTTGAAGCGGTCGGATACATCCCAGTTCAGGCTAAGGTTGGCTACATGGCGCGGTGTGTTGGTCAGTTGGGCGCCTTTGTTGTTGCCACTCTTTTGTTCGCTGTCGGTGTAGGTGTAGTTACCGGCAATATTCCAGTTGTCGAGAAAGTACCAGCGGGCGGCCAGTTCAATCCCCTGGGTGGTTGCTTTGCCAACGTTGATCAGCTGAGAGCAGGTACCTCCGGTATTACCGGCGCAGAGCGGGTCAGCAATTGGGTCGCCATTGGTAATGGTGTCTTTGAAGTTGTTACGGAAAATGGTCGCGTTGGCATTGAAGCCACCGAGATTATCGTAGTAGGCGGCCAGCTCCGTACTGGTGCTTTTCTCCGGTTTCAGGTTCGGGTTGCCAATGGTGATTGTTTGACCTTGGCCAGTGACCCCGTTGATGCCGCTGTGCAGATCGTTAATGTCCGGGGTTTTGTAACCACGGCTGATACCGCCTTTGAGGGTCCAGTTGTCAGTGGTGTTCCAGACCAGGTAGGCGCGTGGGCTGAAGTGGCTGCCAAACGCCTGATGACGATCCCAGCGTCCACCCAGGGTCAGTGCCCAGTCAGTATGAAAACGCCACTCATTTTCGGCAAATACGGCGGCGGACTCTTGCTTGAACGTGTCAGGAGCGATGCCGTCTTCAAGTTTGGAGTGGCGGTATTGACCACCAATGGTGCTAGTGTGGTTATCCCAGAACTGGCTGACCAGTTTGGAGTCTACAACCAGGTCCTTGTTTTTCAGGGTGCGGTTGTCGCCACCGATAATGTCGGGGTAGCCAGCATAAGGCGTACCAATGGTACCAGGAATGGTACGACCCAATGTTTCGGTTGTGTTGTAAGTAATAGCGCTGTCCAGGGTGCCAATACCAAAACGGCCAGTGTGGCTCAGAGCGTACTGGGTACGTTCAAACTTTAGCTCGTCGGCATAACCGTTGGCTGTAGCGGACGGGGCGGTACAGGTACGATTCAAACCGTCAAGAGTACCCAGCTGACACTCGTCGTTGTCGTAACGCTGGCGGCCTTTTTCAAAATCCAACGCAATGTCGTGGTTGTCAGTGGGGGTAAAGTCCAGGCGTGCACCAAGGTTAAACTTTTGTCCGGAGACGGGAGAGGGGCCGCGTTTGCTCACTTCAGTACCGTCGCTGAACTTGATGTTGGACTCCTGCCGGTCCCAGAAGCTACCACGTACAGACAGCCCCAGCAGGTCATCGACCAGCGGGCCGCTGGCGTAGAAGCTGGTGCCACCTGTATCACCATACTGGCTGTGTTCCTGCAGGGTATAGTCGGCGCTGATGCTGCCGCTCCACTGGGTGTTAACCTTTTTGGTGATGATGTTGATCACACCGCCCATGGCATCAGAGCCGTACAGGGTGGACATGGGGCCGCGAATTACTTCGATGCGCTCGATGGCTGACATCGGCGGCATGAAGCTGGTGGAGGTTTCGTTGAAGCCGTTGGGGGTAACGTTGCCGGCCGGGTTCTGGCGACGGCCGTCAATCAGGATCAGGGTGTATTCGCTGGGCATGCCGCGAAAGCTGATGTTGAGGCCGCCGGTCTTGCCGGTGCCTTGTCCGATATCAATCCCTTCCACGTCGCCCAGCGCCTGTGCCAGGTTGCTGTAACGCTTTTTTTGCAGGTCTTCGTTGCTGATGACGGAGATGCTGGCGGAGGCTTCGGTCAGCTTTTGTTCATAGCCGGCGGCGCTGACGACAGTAGCGCCAAGGTTGGCCGGGCTTTCGTTAGCCAGTGCACCAGTGGTTGCGCTGAGAATGGAAAGTGTAAGTAGGGACGGGGTAAATGAGCGGCGCATGGCGGCCTCCTGTTGTTGGAATGCTGCGCATGATATTCGTTCGCATTTGCAATGTAAAGCAAGATGCACCCAGTTCCTGTTTGTGTTGTAAGGGCCTGTGCTGCTTCCTTGACAGCCGGTGCTGACAGGCTGCTGTTTCCCTGGCCGGAACAAATGCGTCCGTGTGTGAGCGAGCCGTCTCCAGTTTTGCTTAAAACCCTGTTGCCGGGCTGTTATTGCAGCCCGGGCGAGTCTTTATGGCTTATTTCCGGATCTCGATCACTCCGCTGGCAACCACTTTTAACTCTGAGTTACCCGCTTCTACCATGGGTGTACTTTCATCGCTCATAGCTGGTGCACTCATCATGACTGCACGGCTGTACATGGGAGGCTGATAATTGCCCTGGTTGTTCAGGTCCAGTTTGACCAGCCGGTAGTCTTTGCCGCCAAGACTGCGCGTGGTCAGCTGCGCACGGCTGGCAAAAGCGGCTATGGCCTGTTCTAACAGCTGGTCTTCATGTTGCTTGCGAGTAGTTGCAGCGATACTGAAGTGCATTGAGCCCATGCTCAACCCTTGTTGCAGCAGCTGGCCGGTGAGGGTGGATAGTTGGGCGAAGTCGGTGCTTTCCATCCGCAGCTCGGCACGCTCGCGCCAGGCAATGATCTTCTTGCCCTTGTCGTCGTATAGGGGGCTGCTATTGCGGTTTCCCATAGAGAGCTTTACGTTGGGTGAATCCTTGCTGTGGCTGATGGCCTGGTTCAGGGTGCGGGTGATTTCTTGAGCAAGACTGGCTGCATGTTGATCGCGGCCTTCGGTATAAAGTGTTACATGCATCAGGTCGTGGGGAATGTGTGAGCTGGCTTCGGCCTGCAAAGCAACCCTGTTATAACTTGTGTCATTGGCAAGGGCGGGTGCTGTCTGGAGTGCGGCAACAACGAAAAGTGCGCGGGCGAAGTGTTTTTTCATCTGGGCTTACCTAGGTATGAATGGATTGGTGGAGCAGGTTGGAGCTTCCGGGCTGGTTCAAAGTTCGTCAGCAGGCGAGACATCTTGTCGCACCGTGCTGGCCGTGCGGCTGCAACCTTCGGATATACTAGGGATACCAAAGTCTGTCCGCTACCACCAGGAGCCGTTACGTGCTGGATACTTCCCGTTTTTTGTCAGCCAGCCGGCAGAATCTTTTGCGTCTGTCCTGGATTCGTGTACTGGTACTATGCTCTCAGTCGGGGACATTGGTTGCTGTTTATTTTAGTGAGTTGCTGACGTTGCCTTGGGCGCCGTTGCTGTTGCTGATTGTGGCAGCTGCCTGCATCTATAGCTTGACGGTTCTGCGTTTGCGGCTGCGCTGGCCGGTAACCGAATTTGAGTTTGCCATACAGCTGGGCTTCGATTTGCTGCTGCACAGCCTGCTGCTGTATTACACCGGCGGTTCGACCAATCCTTTTGTAGCCTATTATCTGGTCCCCCTGACCATTGCTGCAGCGACCTTGCCCTGGATTTATTCGCTGGTTCTCAGCGGGCTGGCACTTACCGGCTATACCGCGTTGCTGATTTGGTATGAGCCGCTGCACATTGACGGACAGCAGTATAGTGCATTGCTGATCAGCATGCACTTGTTTGGGATGTGGCTCAATTTTGCACTGTCTGCAGCATTCATCACTTTTTTTGTCTCCAGAATGGCTCAAGCTGTACGCGACCAGAAAGAGCAGCAAGCCGGGCACCGGGAAGAGGCGCTGCGTGACCAGCAGTTGCTAGCTATTGCCAGCCAGGCCGCCGGCGCTGCCCATGAGCTGGGTACACCTTTGTCGACCATGAGTGTGCTGCTGGGCGAGTTGCGCCAGGAATATTCTGATCAGCATAGCCTGCAGGATGACCTGGCCTTGCTGCAAGAGCAGGTTCGGCTATGCAAGGGAACACTGCAAAGCCTGGTTCTGGCTGCCGAGGCTGACCGCCGGCAGCAGGTGCAGGAGCAGTCTTTGTTGGAGTGGTTCGAAGACTGTATCAATCGTTGGCACCTGATGCGTCCGGAAGCAACTTATGCCTATGAGTATTCGGGCACAGGCCGGATGCCGGCAATTCGACCTCCGGCGGAGCTGGGTCAGTCATTGCTGAACCTGTTGAATAACGCTACAGATGCGTGTGCTGACGATCTGACTATCCATCTGGGTTGGGATCGGCAGTGGGTTTGCATCAGCATTCGGGATCAGGGCGCTGGCGTGCCGCTGCACGTTGCAGAGCAATTGGGTAAACCGTTTATCACTACCAAAGGCAAGGGGCTGGGGCTTGGCCTGTTTCTCAGCCAGGCTAGCGTGACCCGTGTCGGTGGCAGTGTGAAGCTTTATAACTGTGAAGGCGGTGGCACGCTCACAGAGCTGTGCTTGCCGCGACAATCAAACCTGTTTTCTTAGGAGAGTGTCATGACTGATGAATGCCTGTTTGGCCCGGATGAACAGCCGCATATTTTGTTGGTGGATGATGATGAAACCTTTACTCATGTTATGTCGCGGGCAATGACCCGGCGCGGCTTGCGTGTGTCTGTAGCTGACTCGGCAGAGCAAGGCCTGGAAGTAGCCAGGCAAGATGTGCCTGATTATGCGGTGCTTGACCTGAAAATGGAGGGAGACTCGGGGCTGGTCCTGCTGCCACAGCTGTTGAAACTGGATGCTGACATGCAGGTAATCATTCTTACCGGATACTCCAGTATTGCTACAGCAGTTGAGGCGATCAAGCGTGGGGCGCGCAATTACCTGTGCAAGCCGGCGGATGCGGATGATGTGCTGGTGGCACTGCTGTCGGACCGCGCAGAAGTGGAAAAGCTCGTACCAGAAAATCCGATTTCAGTGGATCGCTTGCAATGGGAGCATATCCAGCGGGTGCTGGCTGAGCATGAAGGCAATATTTCTGCTACGGCGCGTGCTTTGGGCATGCATCGCCGTACATTGCAGCGCAGGCTGCAGAAGCGTCCGGTACGACGCTAATGGAGTGGGGCGCCAGCAGAGAGGACAGGCTTGTCACTGGGACAGGCACAGGGTTGACTGACAGCATTTAACGGGTCCCGAATACTACGATTGTCTTGCCTCTAACGTAGATGAGTCCCCTTTCTTCCAGGTCTTTCAAGACACGGCCGACCATTTCACGTGAGCAGCCAACTATGCGACCGATTTCCTGACGGGTAATTTTAAGCTGCATGCCTTCTGGATGGGTCATTGCGTCAGGCTGCTTGCATAGATCCAGCAGTGTGCGGGCAACACGGCCGGTTACGTCTAGAAACGCCAGATCGCCTACCTTGCGCGTGGTGTCGCGCAGCCGGTCAGCCATCTGGCAGCCGAGCAAGTAGACATATTCAGGGTCTTCTTTCGATAGTTCCATGAACTTGCTGTAGGTGATTTCCACTACTGTGCAATCGGTACGGGCCCGGGCCCAGGCACTGCGTAAATGTTCGCCTTCATTGTTACCGAACAGGCCCAGCTCGCCAATTACATCACCTGCATTCAGGTAGGCAATGATTATGTCCTTGCCTTCGTCATCTTCAATTAGAATGGTGACCGAGCCTTTGACGATAAAGTATAGGGAGTGACATGGGTCGCCAGCATAGATAATGGTGCTTTTGGCCGGATAGATGCGTTGGGTGCAGTGTGGGATAAGCTTTTCAATGCGTTTGACTTTTTGCGCAAGGGCAACAGCAACCATATGAAAATCTCACTCAAGTCAGTAAATTGGGGTCGGGTTCGACAGCAGGGTGTTTGAGCTGCTTCGAACGAACTTAACGGGTTATTGTACACCAACAACTTGTTAGGTTAGTTCCATTAGGGAGATACTGAATACTTGCCTCCAGTTGTCAGGGCATTGTTAAAGCTAGCTTAAAACACCCACTTACTGCCAGCGGACTGTGCACTTTTACTGATTTTGTCTGTTTTTCATTGTTTTGCCTGCACTGCGTAACGACCCTCAACCAAACTGGAGTGTGAGTCGTCTGAAGGTGTTCTATGGTTTCGAATGCATTTTCGCTGTTGCAGGGCTTGATGCAGAAGCTGCAGTTAGCCAAACTTAAGCCCGTCAGCCAGTGGTCTGCGCGGTTAATTCGGATGCTAGAGGTTTCAGGTCAGCTGCTGCGGTCAATCACGGCTGGATTGTAGCGAGGAGCAGTAACGCGGTTTCGGAGCCGGGGGTGGCGGGCTCCTTAAGCAAGTCGCACGCTGAGCAAATATTAGCCAGTCCTGGGGCCTTGTGTGTCTGCATGGCGTTTATTTGACGTCAGCGTGCTTGCGCTTTGTGGATGCGATCAGCAGGCGACAGGCAAAAGACGACCGCTGGGGTATGACCTGAAGTGGGCGTGTAAACTGGCGTCACTTTTAAATTGTATTTAAGGAAAACTAATGAAAGCGCGTGTCAAGTGGATAGAAGAGGCTCTGTTTATGGGGCAGTCCGGCTCGGGACATACTGTCATGATGGACGGTCCCGAGGGCGTGGGCGGGCGTAACCTTGCAGCACGACCAATGGAGATGCTGCTGATGGGGCTGGGTGGGTGCAGCACATTTGATGTGGTCAGCATCCTGAAGAAGTCCCGTCAGCAGGTTGTTTCTTGTGAGATAGAAGTGAACGCAAAGCGCGCTGAAACTGAACCAAAAGTTTTTACCAGCATAGATTTGCACTTTATTGTTAAAGGCAGGGGCCTGAAAGAGAGTGCTGTGCAGCGCGCGGTTTCATTGTCGGCCGAGAAATATTGCTCAGCTTCCATCATGCTTGAGCGTGCAGGGGTTGCTATCAGCCATAGCTACAGTATTGTCGAGGATGAGTCAGGCGCGTAGCAGAAGGCTGGCGACTGCTGCCAGCACTGCACTATCTGAAAGGGTTTGCGCTGATAATCGATAATCAATGCTGCAATTGCCGCGTGCAGGCTGGCTTGCTGGCGGGCAGACGCTGTGAGCTGCAGGGTTCTGCCGGGACTGGCCTTCAGATACGGTAAGTACTGGCCGTCATCACCTTGGCGACCAGGCTCATCCCGGCCTTGACTGGTGCCGGAAAGCGATAGCCGCCAGCAGCGATGGCGCTGGTGGAGTGCTCCTGCTCGTCAATGTACATCTGCTCGAGAATTGCGCGGGATTTTTTCTCGCCGGCCGGCAGTTGTCCCAGATGGTTGTCCAAATGTTTGCACACCTGATCTTCGGTGGCGGCCACAAAGCCCAGGCTTAGCCTGTCACTTATGGCGCCTGCGCTGGCACCTATAGCGAAAGACATGCCGTAAAATAGCGGATTGAGCAAGCTGGTGCGGCCGCCCAGCTCTTTCAGGCGCTGCTCACACCAGACCAGGTGATCGATTTCTTCTTCGGCCGCTTCTTCCATGGTCTCGCGAATATCTTCACGTCTCGCAGTCAGTGCTTGTCCCTGATACAACCCCTGGGCACAGACTTCGCCAGTATGGTTGATGCGCATCAAGCCTGTTACATGTTTGCGCTGCTCATCATCCAGTGGGCATTCTGGTTGAGTGGCTGCGGGTGATGGCCGTGATGCCTGGCAGCTTTCCGGTATCAGGGTGCGCAGGGCAGCGTCGGCCTGCATGGCCAGCCGGTCAAGTAGTGAGTATTGTCGTTGCATACGGTGATTCCTTACCACGATAAACTTGCAGGGGGCAGTGTTGCTGAAAAGACATTATGCTGCACTAGCCGGGAGGCCAGTTCATCTGGCGCTGGCCGAGCACATGCAAGTGGATGTGGTAGACGGTCTGGCCACCCATCTCATTGCAGTTCATGGCCACGCGGAAGCCACCGCTGCAACCCAGCTCGTTGGCCAGCCGCTGGGCGGTATAGAGTATGTGTCCAGCCAGATCACGGTCTTCTTCCCGGATGTCGTTCATGGTGCTGATGTGCTTTTTCGGAATCACTAAAAAATGCACAGGAGCCTGGGGGGCAATGTCATGGAAAGCCACGACCAGGTCGTCTTCGTAGATTTTTTTTGCGGGAATATCACCCGCTACGATTTTACAAAACAAACAGTCCACCGTATAACCTCCTGGCTGGTGTAAGATGTCCATGAGTTTAGCGCCCTGTGGGTTGCAGGGCCAGTCGGAAGATTGCTGGACGGGTCGGGGCTGATGAAAAACGATATTCGTGACTTGCAGTTGGTGCTGGATGGGAGGGTGAGGCTGATTGCCATTGAGTCCTGGGACGAGTTGCGTGTATTGGAAACCCTGACTTCAGTTGCCGTGCATCGGGGCTGCAATCTGATGGTGTGGTCGATTAGTGAAGGTATGCACCGCATGGACTTTCGTGGCCCTGCCGTGGAGGGCACAGACACACTGGAAGGTGCGCTGCGTTTTGTCAAAGGTGATTCGCAGGATGGTTTGTATGTGTTCTTTGACATCCATCCTTTTTTGCGCGACGACCCGCTGGTGGTGCGGCTAATCAAGGAGGTTGCCATTGTCGAAAGTGCGCCGAGCCCGACCCTTGTGCTGGTTTCCCATGCGTTGCGACTGCCAGCGGAGGTGCAGCGTTATGCGGCACGCTTCAATCTGTCCTTGCCCTGTGAGGATGAGTTGCTGACCATAGTGCGCGAAGAGGCAGCCCGCTGGAGCCAGATGAACCGCGGTATCCGGGTGCGTACAGACAATCGCACTTTGCAGCAGGTGGTCAATAACCTGCGTGGACTCAGTCATGCGGATGCCCGTTTGCTGGCGCGCAGCCTGATCTGCGATGACGGCGCGATAACCCAGGAAGATCTGCCCGAGCTGAACAAAGCTAAGTTCCAGCTATTGGACCTGGACGGAGTACTTGGTTACGAGGCAGATACCGCACGTTTTGCCGATGTCGGTGGCTTGGTTAACCTTAAGCGCTGGTTGTCTGAGCGCCAGGCCGCATTTATGGCCAGCCAGATAAGTGATATGCCAAAGGGTGTGCTGCTGCTGGGTGCCCAGGGTAGTGGCAAGAGCCTGGCTGCTAAAGCGGTAGCTGGGCTCTGGGGGTTGCCTTTGTTACGGTTGGACTTTGCCGCCCTGTATAACAAATTTTTTGGTGAAACGGAGCGTAATCTACGTGAGGCGCTGGCGTTGGCCGAGCGCATGGCGCCCTGTGTGCTCTGGATGGACGAAGTTGAGAAAGGGCTGGCAACCGGTGAGATGGATGGTGGCGTGAGCCAGCGCATCTTGGGTACTTTGTTGACCTGGATGGCCGAGCGCAAAGAGCCGGTGTTTGTGGTGGCCACTGCCAATGTTATCAAACGCTTGCCGCCCGAGCTGCTGCGTAAAGGCCGGTTTGATGAGGTGTTTTTCGTTGACTTGCCCGGTTTGCGTGTGCGTGAGGATATTTTTCGTATTCATCTGCAGCGTCGAGAGCTGGAAGTGTCTGCTTTCGACCTGCAAGAGCTGGCAATGCTGACAGATGGCTTTTCCGGTGCGGAGATTGAGCAGGCGGTAGTTTCTGCACTCTACACGGCGCAGGCGCGGCAGCAGGACGTGGGGCAGGTGTTGTTGGTGGAAATGCTGCAGCGTACTGTGCCCCTGTCAGTTCTGATGGCTGAAGACTTGGCCGCGTTGCGTAATTGGGCCGCTTCGCGCACAGTGGCGGCAGACTGATTCGGTCAGCCCGGGTAGTAACTGTTGAAAGTTGGCTTGCAGTGAAGGGGCAAGCCGATGCAGGCTCAACCGCTTTGGTTTCTACAGGCGTTGCGCGTCAGTCATCTGTGACAAGCTGCTCATGGTTACTTTAAAGCATACGGCTCTCATAGCTTTCTGCTCTGTCCGAATCAGCAGATGCAGATGGGTTATGTGTTAAAAAGCGGGTTTTATAATGGCTAGTATGACAATTGCCAGCAAAAAAAGTACCGGCACCTCGTTGTACCAGCGATAAAACACGTGGGTTTTGTTATCTGTTTCTGCTGCAAAACGACGTAAGAATCCGCCGAGCGAAAAGTGGTAAGCCGTCAGCAGGACGATCAGGGTGAGCTTGATGTGCATCCAGGGCATTTTCAGCAGAGCTGGATTCATCCAGAGCATGGTCAGCCCGAAAGCAAGGGTCGCTACCAGGGAGGGATGCATGATACCCCGATAAAGCTTGCGCTCCATGATGCAAAAACGGTTGCGACTAACTTTGTCTTCACTCGAGGCATGGTAAACAAACAGCCGTGGCAGGTAGAATAAACCGGCAAACCAGCAAACCATGGCAATGATATGCAGGGCCTTGACCCAGAGGTAACTCATGTGGATTTTCCTGTATTCCGTTCTCGAAAGGTGCCCATTTTACACGCTGTAGCCGGTATTTGGTTTGTTGGTTGGTAAAATCATTAAGTTAGGGGGGAAGGGCGATGCTCAAGGTCGCAATTGTCGGGGGTACCGGCTATACCGGTGTTGAACTGTTGAGGATTCTCGCGCTGCATCCGCAGGCAGAAGTGGTGTACATTACTTCGCGTTCGGAAGAGGGTGTGCGTGTAGCCGACATGTATCCGAGTTTGCGTGAACATTATCCGGCGCTGACTTTCAGCAATCCGGATGCGCGCGAACTGGGTGTCTGCGATGTGGTGTTTTTTGCCACCCCGCACGGAGTGGCACACAGCTTGGCGGCTGAAATTTTGGCGACCGGTTGTCGCATTATCGATTTGTCGGCAGACTTTCGTTTGCAGGATGTGGCTCTGTGGGAGCAATGGTACGACCAACAACATGGCGCCCCGGAGCTGGTGGACGAAGCGATATATGGCCTGCCAGAAGTAAATCGTAAGGATATTGCTGAAGCCCGTTTGCTGGCTGTTCCGGGCTGTTATCCGACTTCGGTGCAGCTGGGGTTTCTGCCATTGGCTGAGCAGGGATTGCTGAATGGCCAGAACCTGGTGGCCAGTTGTGTCTCGGGTGTCAGTGGCGCTGGTCGTGGTGTCAAGCTGGGCTCATTGTTTTGTGAGTCGACAGAAAGCGTGAAGGCTTACGGTGTGCAGGGACATCGTCATTTGCCGGAAATTCGTCAAGGGTTGACACGGGCAGCCGGGCAGCCGCTTGAGCTGACTTTTGTGCCGCACCTGGTGCCGATGCTGCGTGGTATTCACGCCACCCTGTATACAGAAGAAGTTGATCTGGGTATCGATGTGCAGGCTCTGTATGAGCAGCGTTTTGCCGATGAGCCTTTTGTGGATGTGATGCCTGCTGGCAGCTTCCCTGAAACTCGCAGCGTCAAGGGTGCCAACATGTGCCGGATTGCCGTGCACCGCCCTGAAAATGGTAACAGGGTGGTGATCCTGTCGGTGATAGACAACCTGGTTAAGGGTGCATCCGGTCAGGCCGTACAGAATATGAACATTATGTTTGGCTTTCCTGAAGAGGCCGGCTTGCAAACGCTGGCGCTGATGCCTTGATCCTGTACTTGAAAACAGAGTTACAGACTGCATATACTTGAGTGGTTTGCTAGGATATGTGCAAAAACTGATACGGCTACAAGCCGGGAGTTGTAAATATGAGTGTTGAATCATTTCAGCCTGCTGCAATGCAGTTTAGCCAGACAGCAGCGAATAAGGTTAAGGGACTGATCGAGGAAGAGGGCAATGATCGCCTGATGTTGCGTGTATTCATTACCGGTGGTGGTTGCTCCGGATTCCAGTATGGTTTCACTTTTGATGAAGATATGGAAGACGATGATACCGTGGTTGAGCGTGATGGTGTAAAGCTGGTGGTAGACCCGATGAGCTTTCAGTATCTGGAAGGTGCCGAGGTTGATTATACCGAGGGCCTTGAAGGTTCACGCTTCATTATCAACAACCCTAATGCCAGCACAACCTGTGGCTGTGGCTCTTCTTTTTCTGTCTAAGATCAGGCCGGATACACCGCTCCCAGTATCCGCAGCCCCCGGGCACCGGTGACTTCCGGCCGGTTACCCGCTACGCCTTTCAAACAGCAATGAGCCAGCCAGGCAAAAGCCATGGCTTCCATCCAGTCAGCCGGCACGCCTAGTTGATCCGTTGTTACTACCTTGAGTCCCGGTAGCAGGTGGGCCAGACGTTCTAGCAAATGGCTGTTGCGTGCACCTCCGCCGCAAACTGCCAGCTGGTGTAGCGCTTTACCTTGCTCTGGCACTGACTGGCTGATGCAGATGGCAGTGAGCTCAGCCAGTGTGGCCTGTACATCTTCCGCCGGGCAAGCTGGATATGCGATCAGCTGCTGCTCCAACCAAGATAGATTGAATAGTTCGCGACCGGTGCTTTTGGGTCCGCTGATTCTAAAGTAGGGTTGTTGCAAGAAGCTGTCCAGTAGCGTTTGGTTGACTGTACCGCTGCGTGCCCAGTCGCCATTGCTGTCGTATTGGTCGCCAAGGTTCTTCTGCACCCAGGCGTCCAGCAGGACATTGCCCGGGCCGCAATCAAATCCGGAAACTGGTTCGTCGGGCAAAATAAAGCTGATATTGCTGAAGCCGCCGATATTAACGATGGCGCTGGCCTGACCCGAAGCGGCAAACAACCAGTGATGGAATGCGGGAACCAGGGGCGCGCCTTGCCCGCCCGCGGCCAGATCGCGCTGCCGAAAGTGGCTGATAACTCGAATTCCAGTCAGTTCGGCGAGCAGTGCAGGTGCGCCGATTTGTACGCTAAAGCCCAGCTCGGGGTGGTGGCGAATGGTCTGGCCATGGCTGCCGATCGCCGCGATAGCGGCGGGGGAGATGGCTTGACGCTGCAGGATTTGTTTAATACCTGAGGAGGCAAGTCGAGCCCATTCCTGTTCGGCGATAGAGAGACGTGTCAGCTCGTTCTTGCAGGGTTGGCACAGACTTAGCAGCTCACTGCGCAGTTCCGCCGGGAACTCTAGAAACTGACTGTCAAGCAGCTGGAGAGTATGGTCTATGCTAACCAGGCAAATGTCCAAACCGTCCAGGCTGGTTCCGGACATGAGGCCGATGTAGAGCTGCATTTAGTTGGTATCGGTATCAGCCTTGGCGAGCTGGGTAGCCGATTTTTTTTCTAGTAGTGCAAGGTAAGGCTGGGTTGCCTGCTTGAATTGTGCCATTTCTGCTTTGGGGATCGGGTCGGCAGTAGGCAGTTTATGGCTGAGAGGATCAACATGGGAGCCGTTGACGTGAAACTCATAATGAAGGTGCGGCCCGGTGGCCAACCCTGTCATGCCGACATATCCGATAATTTGCCCTTGAGTAACGTTGGTGCCATTTTTGATGCCTTTGGCATAGCCGTTCATATGGGCATACAAAGTGCGGTATTTGCCACCATGCTGGATAATGATGGTCTTGCCGTAGCCGCTTTTGTTGCCGACAAAAGAGACTTTGCCATTACCGGTTGCCTTGATTGGTGTGCCGGTTGGAGCAGCGTAATCAACACCCTTGTGTGCACGAATTCTGTTCAAGATTGGGTGCTTGCGGCCCGGGTTGTATTTTGAGCTGATCCGGCTGAAGTCTACAGGGGTACGAATGAATGCCCTGCGACTGCTGGTGCCATCGCTATTGTAGTAAGATGTCTGTCCTTTTTTATCGGTATAGCGTACGGCTGTAAGGGTTTTGCCTTTATTGGTATAGCGGGCTGCCAGAATGTTGCCTGTTCCTACTTCCTGGCCATCAAGCATTTTTTTCTCATACACCACCTCGAAGCTGTCCCCGGTGCGGACGTCGCGGGCGAAGTCGATGTCATAGGCAAATACGTTGGCCATGTCGAGGGCAAGCTTGTAGGGCATGCCGGCAGCCTTGGTGGCTGCCAGCAGGCTGCTTTCAATTACACCGCTAGCCGTGGCTTCAGTTATGGTAGTTTCCTGCACATGCTGTGCAAATTTATAGCGCCCACTCTCAGGTGTGCGTACAATTTCAATGCTTTCCAGCGGAGAAATCTGACTGCTGACTGAGGCCAGATCGCCTGACTGGTCAAAGGTAAATACCAGCTCCTGGCCAACCTTGAGCTGCGTGAAACGATGAGATTTTTTGTCTTGAGACAGTATGTTCATTAACAGACTGTGCCCCAGTTCAAGCTGCTCAAAAATGCCAGACAGTGAGCTACCATTTTCAACAACCACGCTGACTGAGCGTGACAGGTCGGGTGTTTCGGGCGCTTGCTCCGGTTTTGACTGTCTTGAGCTGGGAGTGGGAGCAGTGTTTACAGCCGGAGGGACGTCAGGGCTGGGTTTGCTTGCTAAGTTTTTGCCAGGATGGCTGACAGGCATGATAGCTGTCGTACGGGGCGTTGTATGTGTCGAAGCAGGCAGCTCAAGTACTGCCTTTTTGGCCTCCACCTCTTTTGATGGGTAGACCACTAAAATCAAGCTGATAAATGCAGCTACACCGCTGGCAGCAATCAGGTGTTTTTTGGGGTATGCCGGCTGCTTCAGGTGGGAGTGTTGTGTTGTCATAGTCAGTCTGTTTTGTTTGCCGAGTCAGGTGGTCGGACTGCCGCAATGCGGTAAACCTTCAAATGGTGTCGCCGAGACTATTATGGCGACACGTGACCGTGTTGGATACCTAGCAAGCGTAATAGGTTCATTTGACAAGCCACAGGGGAGACCTCGCGTGCTGTACTTGCGGCTTCGGTCGGAGTGTTTGCCGATGGTTATTTTATGCTGACCGCCTATGTTATTCGTGATTGAGCAGAATAGCCATGGTTGTTTTTTGCTAAATGTGTATAAAATAGTTGCACTTTGGTCACACATTTTGTCGAATTTTCTTATTAGGTAAATGATGTATGTCAAGCAACATGTCCCTGGACGAGCAGATTGCGCTGATCACGCGCGGTACCGAGAGCCTTTTGCTGGAAGAAGAGTTGCGGGAGAAGCTCAGGTTGGGGCGGCCGCTGCGAGTAAAGGCGGGATTTGACCCTACTGCACCGGATTTGCATCTGGGCCATACCGTCCTTATCAATAAGCTGAAGGTGTTCCAGGAGTTGGGCCATCAGGTGATTTTCCTGATTGGTGATTTTACCGGCATGATTGGCGACCCGAGCGGCAAGAGTGTCACACGTCCACCACTGACGCGCGAGCAGGTGTTGGCTAATGCGGAAACCTATAAAGAGCAGGTGTTCAAAATTTTGGATCCGCAGAAGACTGAGATCGCTTTCAACTCTGAGTGGCTCAACCAGTTAACCCCGGTAGATTTCATACGGTTGGCCTCCAGTTACACAGTGGCGCGCATGCTGGAGCGTGAAGACTTCCATAATCGCTATACCAGTCAGCAGCCAATAGCCATTCACGAGTTCCTTTATCCGCTGGTGCAGGGATATGATTCTGTGGCGTTGAAGGCTGATGTTGAGCTGGGAGGAACCGATCAGACGTTTAACTTGTTGATGGGGCGGGAGCTGCAGCGCACCTACGGGCAGGAGCCTCAGTGCGTCTTGACCGTGCCGCTGCTTGAGGGTCTTGATGGTGTAAAGAAAATGTCAAAGTCCCTGGGTAACTATGTAGGTATCCAGGAGGCGCCAGGTGTTATGTACAGCAAAATCCTGTCTATGCCAGATGAGCTGATTTGGCGTTACTTCGAGTTGCTAAGCTTCCGGTCGATGGCGGATATTGAAGAAATGCAGCGCCAGATGCGCGAGGGTCGTAATCCGCGTGATATCAAAATTGAGTTGGCGCGCGAACTGATTGAGCGCTTTCATGGAGCTGATGCAGCTGCCATCGCTCACAAGTCCGCAGGTAACCGTTTGGCAGAAGGAGAGTTGCCTGAGGACTTGTCTGAAGTGGAGGTGCGCTCTGAGGGGGAGCTGCCGATAGCGGCGGTACTGAATCGTGCCGGCCTGGTGAAGAATGCTGCTGCAGCACGAAACATGCTGGACGCAGGCAGTGTTCGAGTGGATGGTGTAGTGGTTGGCAAGGATTTCATCTGCCAGCTAGGCGAAAAATATGTTTGCCAGGCTGGCAAGAAAAACTTTGCACGCATAAAAATGCTTGCAGACTAATTTTTACAGGTGTATAGTCCTAGGCTCGCGTTGACACGCCGTTTTGCCAGGATCTTGGTGGGATGAAAATAAATTTTCTCCGGGGTGTTGACAGCAGAGTTTGCGGCTCTATAATACGCAGCCTCGGTTGAGACGCGGTTCGGGTTTCACCGGAATGTTCTTTAACAAATGAATCAAGCAATTCGTGTGGGTGCTTGTGTGAATTGA
>JAAYFD010000054.1 GCA_012728415.1 Gammaproteobacteria bacterium | reverse complement strand
GAACGGCCGCACCGGTGTCATGCCGGCCTGGGGTGAGGTTATCGGCGAAGATGGCGTCAAAAATGTATCAGCCTATGTGCGGGGCGAACTGGCAGGACTGCCCCTGAACGATGCCGAGACTTTTGATCTGGAGCATGGAAAGCAGGTTTTTGCCCAGACCTGCGTTGCCTGCCATGGCCCTGACGGCACCGGTATGGCAGCATTGGGGTCACCTGACCTGACTTCCCCCGGCGGCTGGATCTATGGCCAAAGCCTGACCCAGATCCAGCAAACCGTACGCTATGGCCGCACAGGCGTGATGCCGCCGCAGAAGGAGTTCCTTGGCGAAGACAAGGTACACCTGCTAGCCGCCTACGTGTATGGTTTGTCAAGGGACGCAGTCAAGTAATGACCGCCCTGACGGGTGACGGTTTGTCGCATCATGCCGTTACCCGTTGCGTGTACTATAGCGCCGGATATCAAACCGGCTCTGGCCGGCCTTTCGCCGGCCAGTTACATTGTGGATTCAACAGGACAGCCTGGAAATGAGCGAGCAAATACCCGTCAAAAACGTCACACCACCCAGCCAGGGTGATGATCTGTACGCAAAGCGCGAAAAAATCCATACCCGCGCCTTTACCGGACTATTCCGGACAGTACGCATGTATGTCGGTTTTTTTCTCCTTCTGCTGTTCCTTGGTACCGCCTGGCTTAACTGGGATGGACGTCAAGCTGTCTGGTGGAACCTGCCAGAGCGCAAGTTTTATGTGTTTGGTGCCACCTTCTGGCCCCAGGACTTCATGCTGCTATCCTGGCTACTGATCATTTCGGCATTCGCCCTGTTCTTTGTCACCGTATATGCCGGCCGTGTCTGGTGCGGTTATGCGTGCCCACAAACCACCTGGACCTGGATCTTCATGTGGGTGGAAAAGGTTACCGAAGGTGACCGCAACAAGCGTATTCGTCTCGACAAAGCACCAATGACGCTGGAGAAGTTCTTGCGCCGCTTCGCCAAGCACTCCCTGTGGCTGCTGATCGGGCTGGGCACAGGCATCACCTTTGTCGGCTACTTCACCCCGATTCGCGAACTGCCAATGGACTTACTGACCGGACAGGCCAATGGCTGGTCCTATTTCTGGGTCGGTTTCTTCACCGTAATGACCTACCTGGCTGCAGGTTTCCTGCGCGAACAAGTCTGTGTTTACATGTGTCCCTACTCCCGCTTCCAGAGTGTGATGTTCGACAAGGACACCCTGATTGTTTCCTACGATACCCAGCGCGGGGAGAATCGTGGCGCCCGCAAAAAGAATGCCGACTACAAGGCCATGGGGCTTGGCGACTGTATTGATTGCACCCTGTGTGTGCAGGTCTGTCCGACCGGCATTGACATTCGCGACGGACTACAAATTGCCTGCGTCAGTTGTGCTGCCTGCATTGATGTCTGTGACGAGGTCATGGGCAAAATGGGTTACCCAAAAGGCCTGATTCGCTACACCACCGAGCATAACCTGGCCGGTGAAAAAACCAAGCTGCTGCGCCCGCGTCTGGTCGGCTATGCTGCTGCACTACTCGTGATGGTCAGCCTGTTCAGCTACACCATTTTCAACCGCACCCTGGTCGAACTGAACGTAATCAAGGATCGTATTCCGTACCGGGAAAACATGCAGGGCCGTATCGAAAACGTGTACTTGCTACGCATTATCAACAAAGACCAACATGCCCATACTTACACCCTCGAAGCCACCGGCTTGAACGGCCTGACCCTGGACAGCAAGCAAAACTTCGAAGTGCAGGCTGGTGAAATTTTTTCTTCCCCGGTATCGATTTCAGTCAATCCGGAAGAACTCGCCTCCAGCACCAACCAGATTCAGTTCACCGTCCGTTCGGTAGATGACGAGCGTATCGAGCGCACATCAAAGTCCACCTTCATTGGCCCCGTCATCCGTTAACAGAGGACATACAGCATGCAACAGACCGAGCAAACCTCCAGCCGCTGGTACAAAGAACCCTGGGCCTGGTTCATTCTTGGTATTCTCGGCCTCTCGGTAGTCCTCGGCCTGTCCCTGCTGACCATTGCCATCAAAAATCCGGTCAGCCTCGTTGTCGACAACTATTATGATGCCGGCAAGGGTATCAATACCTCGCTGGAGCGTGAACGCCTGGCCGTACAACTGGGCATGCAGGCGCGCATCATGCTTGATAGCGAGCGCGGCGAAGTCCAGCTCGCACTGACAGGCCAGAGCCAGCCACAGCAGCTGGTACTGAACCTGATCTCTCCGACCCAGCCCGAGCGTGATCACCGCATCGTACTGCAGCCTGCCCTGACACAGGGTCAGTACCGGGGTCTGCTGCCTGAAGATATCCAGGGCCGCCGCTTTGTCGAGCTGATCGGCAACGAGGAAGGCCATGACTGGCGCCTGTTTGAAGAAGAAGACCTGATTGCAGGCCAGCCGGTCGAGCTGGGCGAGCCACAGCAGGACTGACACACAAAACCCCATGTCCGCTCCCCTGCCCTGCTATCACTGTGGCCTGCCGGTACCCTCCGGCAGCCGTTTCTGCGCGAGCGTACTGGGCAGCCGGCGCCACTTCTGTTGCCCTGGCTGCCAGGCGGTTGCCGAAGCCATTGTCGATAATGGACTGGAAAGCTACTACCGTCACCGCAGTGAAAGCTCAACCAACCCTGATGCCCTGCCCGGCCTGATTCCCGACGAACTTAAACTTTATGACCGGGCGGATGTCCAGCAACCCTTCGTACAAACCGACGGCGAGCTTAGCGATACTCGTCTGCTGATTGAAGGCATCACCTGCGCCGCCTGCGGCTGGCTGATCGAAAGGCACCTGACCCGGCTGCCCGGCGTACACAGCGCAGACCTCAACCTGTCAACCCGTCGCCTGCACGTCCAGTGGGATGCCGACCGCCTGCCCCTGTCTGAACTGATACAAAGCCTGCGCAAAATCGGTTATGCCGCCCACCCCTGGCAACCAGACACTGTCACCGAGCAGCTGGCCCAATCGAACCGCAAGGCGTTACGCAAACTGGGCGTTGCCGGCCTGCTGTGGATGCAGGTCATGATGGCCTCCATGGCCACCTGGCCAGAGTTCAATATCGACCTGTCACCAGCGATGGACAGCCTGCTGCGCTGGGTCAGCCTGATCCTGACCACGCCCATCATTTTTTATTGCAGTACCGAATTTTTCCAGGGCGCCATCCGCGACATCCGTACCCGCCACCTGACCATGGATGTCTCGGTATCGCTGGCCATTGCAGGTGCTTACGCAGCCGGTATCTGGTCCACTTTCACTGGCCAGGGCGAGCTGTATTTTGATGCCTCCGGCATGTTCGCCTTCTTTCTGCTTTCGGGTCGCTACCTGGAACGCCGGGCGCGTGAACGCACGGCAGCGGCCACTGCGCAACTGGTCAACCTGCTACCGGCGTCCTGCCTGCGACTGGACGCACAAGGCAACAGTGAGCGCATCCTGTTGCGCGAGCTCAAGCTCAACGATCATGTGCTGGTACCGCCCGGGCACCTGATCCCGGCAGACGGCATCATCCTCGATGGCCGCTCCAGCGTTGACGAGTCCCTCCTCACAGGCGAGTATCTGCCGCTGCCGCGCAACCCCGGTGACCATGTTACAGCCGGCACCCTCAATGTTGAAGGACCACTCACCCTGCGTGTGGATGCCCTGGGTGATGACACCCGCTTGTCGGCAATTGTCCGCCTGCTAGAACGGGCCCAGTCCCTCAAGCCACGCCTGGCGGAAATCGCCGACCGGGTAGCACAGTGGTTCCTGATCAGCGTACTGCTTATCGCGACTGCCGTCGGCCTGGTCTGGCTGAGCATCGACAGCAGCCGCGCTTTCTGGGTAGTACTTTCACTGCTCGTGGCCACCTGTCCCTGCGCCCTGTCACTCGCCACTCCGACGGCTCTGACAGCAGCCACAGGCAGTCTGCACAAGCTTGGCCTATTGTTGACCAAAGGGCATGTGCTGGAAAGTTTCAAACACATTGACACTGTCATTTTCGACAAAACCGGCACCCTGACCGAAGGCCGGCTGACACTGAAGCACGTCCAGCCACTTGCCGGACAGGATGCCGACCGGGTGCTGGCTCTTGCCAGCGCTCTGGAAAGCCGCTCTGAGCATCCCATTGCCCGCGCCTTTGGCCATAGCGCGCTGAGTGCCGAGCAAGTCACCACCACTCCCGGCATGGGCCTGGAAGGACGTGTCGAGGGCCAGCTGCTGCGTATCGGTCGTCCGGATTTCGTTGCTGCCCTGAGCCACTGCGAACCCCCGCAACCGCCCTCACAGCAGGGTCAGTGGTTGCTTCTGGGCGATCAGCAAGCTCCCCTGGCCTGGTTTGCCCTGGACGATCAGCTGCGCACTGACGCTCCCGACTTGCTTGCCGCTTGCCGGGCCATGGGCTGGAACACTCTGTTGCTGTCGGGCGATAGCTCACCCATGGTGCAAGAAGTGGCCGCCACACTGGGCATCAATGACGCTCGTGGCGGCCTGACACCCGATGACAAGCTGGCCGTGCTGGAGCAGCTACATAATGAAGGGCACAGGGTCCTGATGCTGGGTGATGGAGTCAACGATGTGCCTGTCCTGGCTGCCGCCGACATCAGCATTGCCATGGGCAGCGCGACAGATCTGGCCAAAACCAGTGCCGACGCCATTTTGCTTTCCAACCGGCTGGGCAGCCTGGTCGACGCCTTTGGCATTGCTCGCCGGACCCGCCACATCATTCTGGAAAACATGGCCTGGGCAACACTGTATAATGGGCTGGTGATACCCTTTGCTGCGATCGGCTGGGTCACCCCCGGCTGGGCGGCCATCGGCATGTCCGTCAGCTCACTGCTGGTTGTACTGAACGCCATGCGCCTGACCAGACTGCCCGGGACAGCCAGCCAGCCGGCCACTGACAATCTGGCCAGTGCGCCTTCATAACAGCCATAACAGCCAGCAAAGAAACAGCTGCTCCCGGGCGCAAGCACACCTGCAGCAGCCTTGCAAAACCTGAACACCAAATTTGCCACCCCAACACAGGAGACACCTTACATGGCTGCACTTTATGTGATGATTCCGGTTGCCATGGTGATCGTTGGCCTTGCTATCTGGCTATTTTTCTGGGCCGTCAACAGCGGCCAGTTTGATGACCTGGACAGCCCGGCCCACAGCATCCTGTTCGACGACACCGAGCCGTTTGCCGACCACAGCCCCAACAATGACAGCGAGTCATCCGATGTTTGACATGCTGCCCCTGCTACTCTCCGCTTTTACCCTTGGACTGCTGGGTGGCGGTCACTGCGTCGGCATGTGCGGCGGCCTGATGGGTGCACTTGGCATGGCCATTCCTGCTGATCAGTCACACCGCAAGGTTCAGTATCTGGTGCTGTATAACCTCGGCCGCATTCTAAGCTATGCATTGGCCGGTTTCCTGTTTGGCCTGGCCGGCTGGGCAGTTGACCAGAGCCCCGCTGCCAGCATTCTGCGCATACTGGCCGGCCTCTTGCTGATCAGCATGGGGCTGTACCTGGCTGGCTGGTGGTTTGGCCTGACCCGGCTGGAACAGCTGGGTCAGCATTTCTGGCGCCCCATCCAGAAAGCCGCCCGTCGCTTCATGCCACTACAACGCCGTCGCCACGCTCTACTGCTGGGCACCTTGTGGGGCTGGCTGCCTTGCGGCCTGGTCTACAGCACCCTGATCTGGTCGGCCAGCCAGGGCGATGCACGCCTGAGCGCCCTGCTGATGTTCTGCTTTGGCCTGGGCACCTGGCCGGTACTGATTGCCTCCGGACTGGCTGCCGAACGCCTGGGGCACTTTCTGCGCAAACGCAGCGTACGCGCTGCAGCCGGCACCCTGATCATTCTATATGGCATCTGGACGCTGCCAGGCCCCCATCAACACCTGCTGATGGGCGGCGGTCACTAAAACAGGCGCCCCACCAGCTTCCCAAGCCTGCTTGATACAAGTCAAGCGCACGCCGTCATCCCCTGCTTATACTCAGTCACCGACTGGATGACGATTAAACTCAAGGGCATGGCAATGAACCGCGCGCGACAGCAAACAGGCAGATACAGCGAACAAAACTTCTGCGCCATACCCCGCCCGTGTGCGCCCCATATGCAATCCACACTGGAAGAGGTAACTCCCTTTGAGCGCTTTCGCGCCTTGCAAAGCCTGGACGGCAGCCATACCGGCCTGATCGTTTTGCTGCATGTGCCGGGCAGCAACACGCTACCAGAAAACATTCAACTGGCTGACTACCTTAACGCCCTGTTAGCCGAGATAGCCCTGCTTGGCAAGCACCTGTCAAACCAGCCCGTGCTCCAGCAGCTACATGTATACGGCGAAATTGGCCTGTTCAACCTGGAGCAACTGCAACAGCTGTTTTCCGCCCTGGAACAATACCTGCAACTCCCCAGCAACAACTTTGCCTGGTTCTCGATCGGCATCGCTCCCGGCAGTTCCAGCTGGGCAACCTTGTGCAAGCTGCGTGATGCCGGCTTCAACCGCATCACCCTCAGCTGCAACGAACCCTGTTTTCAGGCAACCGAGAGCCTCTACGAGGCGGCCCGGGCCCTGCAGTTCAAAACCATAACCCTGCGTGGGCGTTACCGCCCTGACGGCTCCGGCGAGGTTACCCGGCACCTGCATTCAATGGTGCGGCTGCAGCCAGACCGGATCGTCCTCGAACACGATGATGGCACCCTGTATGACAAAACGCCTGATACTGCACTCAGTGCCACCCTGGTGCAGGCCGGTTATGTGCAAGTGGCTGACAGCTGCTTTGTCCTGCCGGATGACGAGCTGACCGAGAACAGTAACATTTCCGCATTCTGTCCCGACATAGTGTACCGCCCGGTGCTTGGCCTGGGCGCGGGCGCCAACAGCCAGCTTGAGCGCCTGTACTACAGCAACACATCCTGCCTGCAGCAATACGTCCACACGCTGACCAGACATCAGCTCCCGCCGGCCCAGGGCTGCAGGCTCTAGACCTGCTCTGCCATCTGGCTTCAAAACAGGACAGATCCAGGTTTCAGCCGCTGCCCTCTGGCAGCTTTGCTAATGCTGGGGTAATCTATACGTATCTGTTCTATGTATTACCGGCCCAGGGATCCAGAAATATGGCTGAAGTCATCAGCATTCGCAACACACACCAGGCTCACTGCAAAGACTGCAGCCTGGCAACCCTCTGTCTGCCCCTGTCGCTCGAATCAGGCGACCTGAACGCTCTGGATGCAATCGTCAAGCGTAGTCGTCCGTTAAAAAAAGGTGAATATCTGTTTCGCCAGGGCGACACTTTTTGCTCAGTCTATGCAGTGCGTTCCGGCAGCTTGAAAACCTTCAACATTACTGACTGCGGCGAAGAGCAAATCACCGGTTTCCACCTGCCCAGCGAATTTGTCGGCCTGTCGGCAATGGATACAGAAAAATTCCCAATTTCTGCAATTGCCCTGGAAACCACTTCGATTTGTGAAATTCCCTTTGACTGCCTTGACCAGCTCAGCGTCAGCCTGCCTCAACTTCGGCGCCAGCTCATGCGGATCATGAGTCGTGAAATCCGGGGTGAGCAGCAAATGCTGTTACTGCTGTCAAAGAAAAACGCCGAGGAGCGCGTAGCCACCTTCCTGATCAACCTGTCGGCACGCTTCCGCACCCGCGGCTATTCGCCCTATCAATTCCGCCTGGCCATGTCGCGCAGCGAGATTGGCAACTATCTTGGCCTGGCCGTAGAAACCGTGTCCCGTGTATTCACACGATTCCAGCAAAACGGCCTACTGAAAGCCGAAGGCAAGGAAATCCACCTGCTCAGTCTGATGGACCTCTGCTCCCTGGCGGGCGGCAGCATGGATTCCTGATCCACACCCAATCAACTGCACGCGAGGAACGCATCATGATTTTCGACGATTTTGCCATCAAGTCATTAATTCGGGCTATTCCGGACTTCCCGCACAAAGGCAACATTTTTCGTGATATCACGCCCGTATTTCAGTCGCCCAAAGCAACCCGCATGGTGGTCGATGGTCTGGTGCAGCGCTATGTGGAGAGCGATTTCACCCATGTCGGCGCCATCGAAGCCCGTGGCTTCTTGCTCGGTTCCATGGTGGCCTATGCCCTGAACAAGCCCCTGATACTGTTTCGCAAGCAAGGCAAGCTGCCTGATGACGTATTAAGCGAACCTTACGATACCGGTTACGAACAGTCGTACCTGGAAATCCACAAAGATATTTTATGTGAAGGCGACAAGGTACTGCTGCTGGATGACATTATCGCCAGCGGTGCCACATTTATTGCTGCCGCCAGCCTGATTCGCCGTATGGGCGCTTCCGTCTATGAGGTCGCCGCAATTGTTGACCTGCCTGAGCTGGAGGGTTCCCAGCGCATGCAAGATGCCGGCATTCCAAGCTACAGCCTGACCGCATTCGCCAGCGACGAACGCTGAACCTCCCAAAGAATTACTACAAAAACACAGCCCGCGGAGCCGCATATCAGCGGTCCCGCCCTGGCAACGCCTTGTCACAACACATCTGCTGTTTGCTGCCAGTCATTGTTTAACCTTTCTTCGCGGAATTCCACTTCCAAGCGGCCATTGCGTAGCTTTGGACGTTTGGGGGTGGATGGATAGCGAGCCGTCCGCTAGGACGGCCTTGTCTGATTCTGGATGTACTGCTTAATTACTTCGGTGTTCG
>JAAYFD010000053.1 GCA_012728415.1 Gammaproteobacteria bacterium | reverse complement strand
TTACCTTACAGTACAACTAGTCTTAATCCCCTTTAAACGGGGAATGGGTTCGAACCTGTCTGGAGACCAGCGCGTACAGTGAGATCACGTCTTAATCCCCTTTAAACGGGGAATGGGTTCGAACCTAGATTCTCCTATAGAGATGTATCCAAAAGAGTCTTAATCCCCTTTAAACGGGGAATGGGTTCGAACGTTTGTAAGCTGATTAAAGACAGGTTCGGTTTGAGTCTTAATCCCCTTTAAACGGGGAATGGGTTCGAACCCCTTACAGCTTTTTATTTCCTGCAAAATCAATACCTTGCGATGCTGTTTTTGCTGATCGTTTTTTGACCACAAAGTTGTACAAAAAAGAACCAGTTTTTTAAAGAGCTGCGGGAGTATCTTACAGGCAGGAAAGGGAAAATGCCAGGGTCAGGAGAAAAGAAGCAGCCCGCTGCCAGCAGCTGGTGCCGTGCCCAGTTGCCAGTCAGGACCGCTACGCTGGGTACGAAACATGATAAGGCTGTCCTCCTCTTCGTTGATTAGCTGCGCAAGCTGTCGGTTTAGCTCATAAAGGTCCAAGTTATTTATGATGCTGAGCTCAAAACCCGATTTTTGATAGCCAAGACTATGCTTGCGCAGCAAGCGGCAAGCCCGGCTGCGGCGTCTGGAGTTGCTGATGTCGTAACACAACATCCAGTGTAAGGGTAAGTTGGCGGCTGGCTCGAACAATCCGGGTGGGTGATTTGCGAGCCACTCGACCGGGTAGTGCTGATGGGTTGGCAGTTTAGATGAATAGCAGTTGGCTAAGAAAGGTGTACGTCCAAACAGCATGAGCGGATATTTGAGTTGGTAGCTGCGAACATCATCCTGTTGCTGGTTGCTTAGCTGGTGCAGCTTTTTCTTCAAGTTTGTCAGTTCATGACTGGTGCCGAACCAGGCAAAAACGGAATTCTGTAGTGCATAGGTGCAGGTTTTGAGGAACCGGTGCACTTTGCGCAGTCGTGCCGGATCGCTGATGTCATATTGTAAGACATGCCAAGATGCTTTGTTCATGCCGCCGAATCCAGTGCTGTACCCTGTTCGCTGTCAAGGTGCTGGCATGTCCAGCGGGCAGTGGCTTTTAGCTGGCGCTGCCATGCAGTAGAGGCTTGGTGAAACAGCGGATAAAATGCTTCACGGCCAGCTTTGCCCAGATAGCAGGGAGCCTGAGCAGAGTTTTGGCCCGTAAAATGGCGGCAATCAAATTTGCCGTCGATGAACAAATGCATAACCCAGTGTTCAAAAAAAGGGCGCAATGGCTCCATCAAATCACAGGCCAGTGAGGGCCTGCCTGAAGCTATGCGGTGATAAAAACCAAGGTCTGGATCGAGCCCGGCTGCAGTGCACTGGCGTATGGCTTCCTGTAATACCAGACTGCTGGTCAGGGACAGCAAGCTGTTGACCGGGTCTTTGGGTGGCCTGCGTTGACGCTGGTTAAAGCCTAACTTGGTCGGTAGCTGTTCGCGCCAGTGGGCAAACATTTGTCGTTGGGCGGCTCCTTCAATTCCCAGCATTTCTTGCAAGCTGGTTGCCTCTGCCAGGCGGGACACAGCGGTGTGCAGATATTCCCTCAAGGTCAGTTCGCCGTTGTCAGGCAGTAAACGCAAATTGTTACGCAGCCTATGACTGCAAAGAGTGCGGGCCAGTGGCAGTGCGGTGCTCTGGTCCTGCTGCCAGGCATACTGTTGGCATCGGCGCCGAACTTGTTGTTGTCTGTTGGGGTACAGGCCGAAGCTGCAATCCGCATGCCGATTATTAAGGTTGACGAAGTCTATCTTGCGTTTCCAAAGCTGGCCAAGCAAAGAGGTGGTGATCTGTACGCTGTGTAGGCAAACAATTTTGTTTAGATGCTTGAGCGGTACGGTTCTGGGTGTTTGCTCTGGTTGGCGTACCACTAGACATTGATTGTCGTACTCTAGACTGATGTTGCGCCGATCCAGTATTAATGTACTCATCCTGTCCTCCAAGTTTGTTAGGGAACCGCTGAGTGATCTTGCTTGACATCTGCTTTGGGACAGTGCCGCTCAATCACTGATTCTAAATGTGACTGGAAGCCTTTGTTCGCCTGTGCCTATTTCTGTGGCTGGCAAGGCGCAAGCCGAGTTCACTCGAACAGGCTCGAAATACCGCCAACGATTGCAGAGAACACGGCCACCGGAATCACAACGGGCGCCGCCGCCGCCGCTAATGCAGTGGCTCCCACCGCGCTGGCCCCCAATGCCAGGCCTCCTGTTGCCGCTGCGCCGATTGCTGCACCCGCACCCGCTGCTACGGTAGTGCGCCCGGCTGATACCTCATCGGTACCTGTAATGGTGCGAGAAACCTTGTCACCTGCGATACCTGCTGCAAAAGCTTTATCAATGGTCATGGCATGTACCTCTTGGGCTGTTGATGTAGGGCTGTATAATAAGGTGTCTTGATGAGGTGGCTTATTCGAGCAAGCTTGCGACAAGGGCATCTGGCCACGCAGTCACTCGTCACGGCAGTTCGACAAAGCAAGCGGTACAACTATCTGAATACCCGCAACAACCGATCAAATACTATGTCGAGCGGAGCTGCACTTTGCCCCCTGACTCTCCCGCCGCATTTTGGACAGCATTTTGGCGGCAAGTCTGCTACGGATAGCAAGTCAGTTCGTGGCGCAATCACCGTGCTCCAGTAACAGGATATGCAGCTATATTTCCTGGGGGGTGGCTTTATTGGCATGCTCAATTCCTCTTGTTTAATCTAAAGGGCAGTGTGTTCAGTCTTACTCGGGCAGATTGCACACAAAGGCGGTTACGACTGAAAAACACCGGCTGCAGCCGCTAATGTAGTGGCTCCCGCCGCGCTGGCCCCTATTACTCCACTGCCTGTCGTTGCCCCAATGGCAGCGCCTGATCCGCTTGTTACGGTAGTGCGACAGGCTGATACTTCATTGCTATCTGTAATGGCGCGGGAAACCTGATCACCTGCGATGTCTGCTGCATAGGCTTTGTGAATGGTCATATTGTGCGTCACTGAAGTTGATTGGATTGAGATCATGATAAGGCCCCCAGTCAAAAAGAGCCGATATGACAAGCTTGTCAAGTGCAGGGACCGCATCCTTGCGACAGCCTCATTTAACTTTTTGGGTAGATGTTTTCGCTGATGACAAATGCATCATGCAATAAATGGAGCGCCACTCAGCCCGCCTTATTCATGAGCACTAAAAAATACCGCCCAGCTCCACTGGATCGCTGCAGCAGTGTGTAACAACCAGCCCAAGCCTGACTTTTGTTCTTTAAAAACACAGTTTCCTCGCCGTTCCTGGCAAGTTCCGGCCAATTTGCAGCGCGTTGGTTGCTTTTCCTGGCACAGAAACGAGCGTGCCCCCCCAGCACCTGCGGAACATGTCAACCTCATGACCATGCCAGTCTTTGTTA
This sequence comes from Gammaproteobacteria bacterium, assembly GCA_012728415.1. GTDB lineage: Bacteria > Pseudomonadota > Gammaproteobacteria > Pseudomonadales > Pseudomonadaceae > Thiopseudomonas. Next base: position 62,734 of record JAAYFD010000053.1, on the reverse strand, counting down.
TCCAGACTGGTCACCAGAAAAAAGTGATGTAAAAAAGCGATAACGCAGGCTGAGAAGGCCGCTGCTGCGTCAATGGCGTGGTACTGCGCTGATCGCTGCAGGCCAGCTGAAACACCGGATCTGCGCCAAGCAGCTGGGTATCACTCAAATTATCCCAGCCCTGGGCATGCTGGATGATCAGCGTACGCAATTGACTGGTCAGGCTGTGCCGCACTTTGGATGGGTCACGATGGTCCTGCAGTTGCTGCCCAAGCCGTTCCCACACCGCTGCGTTCCATGATTTCACGAAGCAAAAAGGCTCCACCATCACTGCTGGTTTTTCGCCCGCTCAACTGGATGGAAAACGGATGGGTTGCAGGTTGGTTTCCAGGTCGGTATTGTTTCACCCATGGCGAGCGGCCCTCTTTAGTCAGGTTCTTGGCGGAACATGTTGATTATAAAGGATAAACCGCTCGCCTTCTTTGTTTTTGGGCAAGTTTCATGAATAAGGCAGGCTCAGAGTCGTACCATGAAGCGACACTGTCTGTCGCCCCATCCCTCTAAGCTATCTCCAACGCTTCCAAGGAGCATTTTTTATTGGAGATAGTCATGACTGCACTAAACCTGATCAAGCACCATCAGGCCGAGCTGCAAGACCTTGAGGCAAGGGCCGGGGATATTGGACTGTTTGTTGCCCGTGATGCCTGGGATGCGCTGGAGAGCGAGGTAGAGGCCTGCACCAAGGACAGCGTCAGGCGGAATTTTATCGACGATATGCCTGATGCCTGGGCTTTGCAGCTCGGTATGGCGTTTGACGAAGCGTGCGCAAAGTGGATTGAGCAGCCACTGTATGCGCTGGACGATTCCATGCGTGAGGCCATGGGTGAGCGTTGGTGTTATGACATTAATCGCAGCTCGATGCAAAGCCTGCTGCAATCGCTGCGTATCCATAATCAGTATGAGGCTGAATTCGAGCTGTTGATAAAACAGGCCAAGCCGGGGTTGCCGGGGATTGTCCGTGGCGCATGGATAGACGATGAAGGCTATGCGTTCGATCACATGGGAGAAGGAAGTACCAGGGACGGCCGGCGTGTGCGTGAACAGTTTTATGCGGCTCGTAATCAGGTTTTGCCCAGACTGGCTGCTGTGGCGAGCGATTTTTTGTTGCGCAGTCTTCTGCTTTACCGTACAGCGCTTGGCGGTGTACAGGCCGGTCTGTTGCGGGAACAACAGTCTACATCTTGAAATACAGGCTGCTTTTGTGGGAGACACCCCTGGAGCTTTTTGACTAAAACCAGTCGCTGACAACACGCTGATTTTAAAAGAAAATGGCGCACTCGACAGGAATCGAACCTGTGACCCCTGCCTTCGGAGGGCAGTACTCTATCCAACTGAGCTACGAGTGCGTGGCGCGAATTATACACAAAATGCGTGCTGCCGTAAGCCTTGTTTTGGTTCGGCCAGTCCGGTTGCTGTCACCCTGTCTGGTTACCCTTGCCCATGCCTGTCATTCTGTCGCACTCCTCGCTGGAGGTGTATAATTGCGCCATCAACGCGGGAGTCCTGCGACTAGGTTGCAAGCATTACTCTCTTTCCGGTACCAGCCCGGCGTTCGCTTGATGTTCTGTTGCGGCCTGTTTGGCCGCTCCTGCCCCATCCTGTTTCTATGCCGTGCCTACCCCAACCCCGCCCGGGGCGAACGCGTCAGGCTGTGCTGCCCTTGCTGCGATTCTGTAGCCGGATGGAGCCAGATTATGACAATTACACGACGCGACTTTCTCAACGGCATGGCACTTGGCATTGCTGCCGGGCTGACGCCGCTACAACACATTGCCGCCGCTACCCGTGCTGCGCTTGGCACCTATATTCCCGGCGATGACTATTACCCGCACGGCCTGACTGGTCTGCGTGGCAGTCACGATGGTTCATTCGAGGTTGCCCACTTGCTGGGCGGCGAAGGTGCCCGCTTCAAACTGCCCGAGACGGTCGAAGAAGAATACGACCTGGTAGTGGTCGGCGCCGGCATCAGCGGCCTGGCCGCGGCCCTGTACTATCGCTAAAAATGGGGTCCGGACAAGAAAATTCTGTTACTGGACAACCACGATGACTTTGGCGGCCATGCCAAATGCAACGAGTTTGCAACCAGCAAGGGCACCCTGCTGATCTATGGCGGCAGCGAGTCACTGCGGTCGCCACATTCGATCTACAGCCAGGTGGCCACTGATTTCATCCACAACATCGGCATCGACCTCAAGCTGCTTTCTGTACGAGCCACTTCAGTGGCGACCATGGCTGGTCTGGGGTAGCCTCCGTTTGCGGCTAAAGCCGCCCGGACAGAATCTATGCCGTAGCGCATGTTATGTGCGGCCGGCTGCGCCAACAGGCAAGGGCAGGTGACAGGCTGGAGGTTAACAGTTTTTTACATTCGCCCAAAGATAACCATTCTCATTTGTGCTATGCTGCGCGCACGTTCTACGGAGGTCCTTTCCATGTCTGAATTCAATCGTCGTACTTTTTTGCGCAACAGCTTGCTGGTCGGTGGTGGCCTGATGCTCGGCATGCCTGCCCTGAACCTGGCTAACGCGGCCGAGGTGCAAACCCTGACCCTGTACAGCGGCCAACATGAAAAAACCACCCAGGCGATTGTCGATGCCTTCACCAAGGCCACCGGTATCCAGGTGAATATCCGTGCCGGCAACAGCATCCAGCTGGCCAACCAAATCATTGAAGAAGGCAAGCGCTCGCCCGCCGACGTGTTCTACTCTGAAGAAAGCCCGCCCGTGGCCGCCCTGGCCGAACGTGACATGCTGGCCCGCCTGCCACAGGCAACCCTGGACCAGGTACGCGAAACCTACCGCGCCACCGACGGTACCTGGACCGGCATTACCGCCCGCTGCCGCGTGACCGTGTTTAACCCGGACCTGGTCGATGAAAGCGAGCTGCCATCTTCCGTGATGGATATGGCCACCGAAGCCTGGAAAGACCGTGTCGCTTTCGTGCCTACCAGTGGTGCCTTCCAGCAGCAAATTGTTGCCATCAAACACCTGCTGGGCCGCGAAGCTGCGCTGGACTGGCTCAAGGGCCTGAAAAAATATGGCCGCATCTACAACAACAACATGGCCGCGATGCGTGCCGTGGAACGCGGCGAAATTGCCACCGCGCTGGTCAACAACTACTACTGGTACATCGTGGCCCGCGAGCAGGGTGTGGACAACATGAAGTCACGCCTGCACTTTTCCGGCCCGCAAGACCCGGGTGCGCTGATTACCGTCTCCGCAGCCGGTGTGCTGAAGACCGCGAAAAACATGGACGCCGCGCAAAAGCTGATCGCCTTCATGACCAGCATCGAGGGCCAGCAGGTCTATGCCCAAGGCGTAGCCGAATGGCCAATGAACCCGGCGGTCGAATCACAGTTCGACATCAAGCCCTTTGATGAGCTGCAACCACCGGCTGTTAACCCGGCCAACCTGGGCGGTGCCGAGGAGGCTCTGGCGCTGCGCCGCGAGGCTGGTCTGGCTTGATCTCCACTGCCGTGCGGACTGGCCGGCGTAGCCCGCTGCGCCAGTCCTGGATGGTCTGGGCAGCACTGATACCCACCACTCTGGTAGTACTGCCGGTCATCTATATTTTTATTCGTACAGCTCAGCTGGGTGCTCATGGCGCCTGGGCTGAGCTGTTTCGTGCGCGTAATCTGGAGCTGCTGCTCAACACGCTGATTCTGGCCGGTGGCGTCACCTCGCTGGCCGTGCTGTTTGGCCTGTCGGTGGCCTGGTGTGTGGAGCGCAGCAACCTGCCCGGTCGCAACTGGTTGCGGGTGATCGCTGGCTTGCCTTTGGTGGTGCCGGCTTTTGTCGCCAGCTATGCCTGGTCGTCAATTGATGTCATGTTCCAGAACATGTTCGGTGCCATCCTGATTCTGGCGCTGGCCAAGTATCCGCTGGTTTACCTGCCGGTTGCCGCCTCGCTGCGCAATACCGACCCGGGTTTTGAGGATGTATCGCGCTCGCTGGGCAAAGGTCCCTGGCGGACGTTCTTTTCTGCCCTGCTGCCACAGCTTGTTCCCGCACTGGGTGGCGGTGCGCTGCTGGTCGGTACCCATATGTTTGCCGAGTTCGGGGCGCTGGCTTTGTTGCGGGTACAAACCTTTACCACTGCCATTTTTGAAAGCTACGAGCTGCAGTTCAACAGCTCGGCAGCCGCCATGCAGTCGATGGTGTTGCTGGCCTTGTGTGTGCCGCTGATCTGGGCAGAAATCAGGCTGCGTGGCGGGCGCAATGTGGCACGGGTGGGCAAGGGCAGTGCGCGCCGGGTGCAGCCTGTGCAGCTGGGCATCTGGACGCTTCCTGTATTGCTCGGCTTTATTGTGCTGTTCGCGCTGGCGCTGGGCGTACCCTTCTTCATGCTGGGTTACTGGTTGCTGACCGGTGCATCGGCTGGGGTCGGTTACGAAAAAGTCTGGCCGGCTATTCGGGGCACGTTAACGCTGGCCGGCAGTGGTGCGCTGTTTACCAGCCTGATGGCGATCCCGCTGGTGATGCTGGCGGTACGCCACACGGGGCGGCTGGCCCGACTGGCCGAGCGCCTGCCCTATATCGTGCATGGCTTGCCCGGCGTTGTGGTGGCGCTGGCACTGGTGTTCCTGGCCATCCGTGTGGTGCCGCTGGTGTACCAGACCATTTTTGTTGTGCTGGCAGCCTACGCCATTCTGTTCTTGCCGCTGGCACAGTCTTCCCTGCGTGCCTCCATCGAGCTGCTGCCGGGCAACCTGGAAAACATCGGCCGCAGCCTGGGCAAGCGGCCGTTTTATGTGTTTGTCACGGTAATCCTGCCCAATATCGCACCGGGTATCGGGGCCGCACTGGCACTGATGATGCTGGAAATGGCCCGTGAACTGACCGCCACGCTGATGCTGGCCCCTACCGGCACTACCACGCTGGCGACCCAGGTCTGGTCCTATACCTCGGATGGCGAGTTTGCCGCCGCCGCACCCTTTGCCGCACTGCTGGTGGTAATCTCTATCCTGCCGGTCTGGATTTTCACCCAGCGCATGCTGCGTCAAGGAAGCTGATATGAGCCACATCCGTATCAACAACATTCACAAGAGTTTTGGCCCTGTAGAAGTGCTTAAGGGTATCGACCTTGAGCTGGAACAAGGCTCGGTACTGGCCCTGCTTGGTCCTTCCGGCTGTGGCAAAACCACCTTGCTGCGGCTGATTGCCGGCTTTGATCCGGTCGATGAAGGCAGCATTCATTTTGGCCAAAAGCTGATGGCATCCCCCTCGGTGTTTATCCCGCCGGAGCGCCGCCGCATCGGTTATGTACCCCAGGAAGGGGCGCTGTTTCCGCACCTGACCGTAGAAGGCAACCTGGCCTATGGCCTACCCAAAGGAGCTAACCGCAAGCAGCGGGTTAAGGATGTGCTGGAGCTGATTGGGCTGAAAGACTTTGGTCACCGTTACCCGCATGAACTGTCGGGCGGACAGCAACAACGGGTGGCGCTAGGGCGGGCACTGGCTCCGGGCCCGGAGCTGGTATTGCTGGATGAACCCTTCAATGCGCTGGACCTGGAGCTGCGTCGCAGCATGTGCGAAGACGTGATTGCATTGCTGCGCAAGACCGGCACCACCGCTATTCTGGTTACCCATGACCCGGGCGAGGCGTTTGCTGTGTCTGATCAGCTGGCCGTGATGATGAGGGGCCAGATCATGCAGTGTGCGCCACCGGAAACCATCTATTGGCAGCCCGCCAGCGAGACCGTGGCCCGGCTCACCGGTGATGCCATTTTCATGCCTGGTGAATGTACCGAAGGCGGCATTCGCAGCGCACTGGGTGTCATCCCGCTCTACAGCAGCTGTCCGGTGCCCTGTTGCCACAACGCCACCGTGGTGGTGCGCCCGGAGCAATTCCAGTGGTGTCAAAACGGCAAAGGCGTGCCGGCCCGGGTGACCCACCGCTCGTTCCGTGGTGATCACACATTGATTGAGGTAGAAATCAACGACATGTGCCTGAGCCTGCGCATGCCTTCGCTGACCACCCCGCAGCTGGGCGAAAGCGGCCATTTGCGGGTGCTGGGCAACTGCATGGCCTGGGCTTGAGGCCGGCCGGCTCCAGTTTCAGCACTCTCGCTGTGATCATGGCCCGCTGGACCTGGGGGCTTCCAGAAGAAAAACCCGCCACTGCAGGCATCAGCCATACTTACAACGCTGCAATGCCGGCCCTGGCGGTTTCCAGATCCTGGTCGGCGGTAACGCCCGATACCCCAACTGCCCCGACCACCTGGCCATCCACTACGATGGGTGCGCCGCCTTTTACCTTGACGCCCTCCGCCAGGGAAAGGAATGATGCCGCTCCCTGGTTGACGAGCTCTTCTATCAGACCGGTTTCCCAGCGGCCAACAGCAGAAAAACGTGCCTTGCCCACCGCAATTTCAGCACACAGTGGAAAGGCACCATCGAGACGCAGCATGCCCAGCAAATGGCCACCATCATCAACTACTGCAATGGATACGGCCCAACCGTTGTTCAGGGCATGATCGCGGGCAGCATTGAGAATACGCTGGACATCATCCAGGCTCAGAACGGGTTTCATCAGCATTGTTATGGACCTTGCGTAAATTCAAAGCGCTGACGTTGCGTGACTGGCAAGTGCTTGTCAAGCCCAGGCCCGCACGGCCCTGACCTGAGTCTGATGCATCAGGCCGGCATGCCCCCGGGCCGGCATACACCTTTGTCGCTTGCCTTCTTTGCCATGTTCACATTAAATATTCTTTGCTGGCTTAACCAATTTCAATCAGGCAACCAGGCACACAGGACTTGTCAGGCAGCAACACTAGCGCTGGCCACAGGATCCTGACCGTCTGCCATGCTAAGCGGGGGACTATGACACAATGCCGGACGCACAGCTTTTCCAGTTGCCTGCCCGGCAGCCCGGCAAGCTTGCCCGGAATTCGGTACGCCTGCTGGTTTTGTTGCTGGCAGGGCTCACGCTACTGACGCTGATTGGCATTTATGCTGCCAGCCAGCATTTGTACCATTCAAGACTCGACAACCTTGAGCGGCACGCCCGTACTCAAGCCCATAACCTGGAAGACCGGCTGACCCAAAACCTTGACCTGCTGCATGTGCACCTGGATGCCCTGATCCGGCAACAGCCTGATGCCGCTATTGATATTGGTGTTTTGCAAACCGTACTAAACCAGCTGCAGGACAAGCTCAAATATGTCCGCTCCATTTCCGTAGTGGATGTGGGCGGGCAATTGTTCATGAGCACAAACCCCGGCAACACCTCCATGCGTATCGACCTGGGGCCCCAGCTTCCACCTCTTCAGGCCGATAATGCCGGGAGGCTGCGCTTTGGCATGCCATGGAGTGGCAGCGACTTTGCAGACGGGGCCCGCCTGGACGCCAGCCCGGCCTCTGATGTTTCCAGCACCTTCTTTCCAGTGACCCTTATCCTTCCGGAAACACCACAATGGACATTCCTGATTGCACTGGATCCGGGCTATTTTTTGCAAGCGCTGGGTGACAGTGCTTCCAGCGAAGCCATATCAGGCAAGGTGGTTCTTGCTGACGGTACACTGCTGTTTTCCTCGTCGGCACACGACCGGCCCGGCAGCCGCCTGCACACCAGCGCCCCGCTGGACGGCACTGACAACAGCAGCTCCGCTGTCAGCGCCCGCTGGAAAGATGCAGCGGGCCGCCAGCAGCTGGCAAGTGTACTAAGCTCCAGCAACTATCCGTTACAGGTGCTGATTGAAACACCTGCTGACGATGTACTGCGCCACTGGCGACAGGACAGCAAAACGTTCTGGCTCATTAGTGGTATCTCCTTGTCCGCCCTGATGTTGCTGGGAGCCCTGCTGGCCTACCGAACCAGCCGCATACTGCAGCAGGAACAAAAAAGCCTGAAGAAGAACCTGCTGGCTGCCCGTGTGTTTCGGCACAGTAGCGACCTGATTGCAATTGCCGGTTCTGACAAGCAAATTATCGCCGTTAACCCGGCCTACGAACGCGTCACCGGCTTCAGTGCCCAGGAGGTGGTTGGCACTGTAATTGGCAGCAACTGGATTGCTCCGGAACACCTGGATCATTACAACAGCCTCTGGACAGAGCTGGAAACACAGGACAGCTGGGACGGGATGATTACAGAGACACACAAGGACGGCCACCCGGTAGCTGGCTGGCTCCAGGTCAATGTCATCCGTGACCAGCAAAGCCGGCCCCTTTATTATATTGCCGTGCTTAAAGACATGTCCCGGCTGCACACGGCCGAAGCATCCTTGCACAAGCTGTCACTGGCAGTTGAGCAAAGTTCGTCCAGCATTGTAATAACCACACCCGGCGCCAAAATCGAATACGTTAACCCACAATTTCTCCGCATCAGTGGCTATACGCTGGATGAAGTCATAGGTGCCTGTCCCAGCCTGCTCAAGTCCGGACTGACCCCGCCAGAAACGTATCGCAACCTCTGGCAAAACATCTCGTCAGGAAAAACCTGGCATGGCGAGTTCATCAACAAAAGCAAGGATAACAAGGTCTTCCATGAGCGGGCTGTCATCAGCCCGATTCAGGACAAGCAGGGCAACCTGACCGGCTATCTGGCCGTCAAGCATGACATCAGCTCCGAAAAAGAGGCTGATCACACCATGCGTCTGGCGGTCCGCATCATCGACAGCATTCCGGAAGGCGTATTGATCTGTAACGCCATGCAGCGCATCATCAGTATCAATCCGGCGTTTACACAGATCACCGGATACACGCATGCTGAGGTGCTCGGGCGGCGCCCCGACATGCTGGGAGTCCCCGAACGCAACATCCGGGCAGTCACCAGCATGCGCAGAGCCCTAGCCCGGCGCAATACATGGCATGGCGAGTTCCATGCCCGGCATAAAGACGGACACGACTGCATCATCAGCACCTCGGTCAGCCTGCTGCATGACCAGAACGGCAATATCAGCAACTACATCTGCGTGTTCTCCGATATCACCGAGGCCAAGCAGCATCAGCAGCAACTGTTGCAGCAAGCCCACTTTGACCCGTTAACCGGACTGGCCAACAGGGTCTTGCTTGACATGCGTCTTGGGCAGGCCATGCGGCGGGCGCGCCAGCAACAACATATGCTGGCCGTATGCTTTATGGACCTGGATGGTTTCAAGCAGGTAAATGACACTCTTGGACATGGCACGGGCGATCAGTTGCTGATAACAGTTTCACAGCGGCTGGTGGACTCGGTACGAGGCAACGATACGGTAGCCCGTCTGGGCGGTGACGAGTTTGTGCTTCTGCTCAGCCCAATCAGCGACTTGCAGGAGTGCCAACGGGTGGCCGAACGCATTCTGGGCAATATCGCAGCGCCCATCACACTGGAGCAACAGCTGCCGGTCCGTATTACCGGCAGCATGGGTATCAGCCTGTACCCACTCAACGACAGCTGTGAGCCAGTACAGCTGCTTGAGCTCGCCGACCAGGCCATGTACGCCGCCAAGCAAAATGGCAGCAATTGCTATATCATCGCTGACGCTGGCCTGCCAACGCAGCGATTGCCTTAAGCAGTGTCTGGTAACGCTGTGTCCAGTCACCCGGTATGACAGTGCAAGGCTGTCCGTGGCGGTCCATCCAGTGTGTCAAGCCAGCCTGAAACGCCCGGCGTGCAGCGATGTCAGGCTGACAGCGTTGGCCATCCGCCACCCAGGGCAGGCCGTCGGGACTGAGCACAAAAACAGCATCATAGCGTTGTTGTTGCAATACCGGCTCAATCCAGTCAGGGTATTGTCCAAACAGGGTCAAGCTCCACTGCAAATTGCTGAGCAGGTTGGTATCCAGCAATAACAGCGGCGGACACAACGCCTTGGCAGCCTGCTCTCGCCGCCACTGCTCACGCGCAATAATATCCACATCAGTGTAGCAGGTGTCTCTCTGCTGCAGTTCGATGTATTCGCGCACATACTCCCGCACTACAGGTGCCCGGAAATGTTGTGCCAGTGCCGTACACAGGCTGCTTTTGCCAGCAGACTCGGGGCCAGTCAACACTACCACTTTCATACTGCGACTGCCTGCCGTTGTGGGCGACTCCACTGCCACCAGCCGTAAGCGGCCAGACCGGTAAACACCATATACAGCAGCGCTGTCATGTGCAGGCCGACCGAAGCAAACATGCCGACATAAATCACATCAATCACCAGCCATAACGGCCAGCACTGCAAACGCTTGTTGGCCATCCAGTATTGGCCGACCAGGCTGCAGCCGGTCAGGGCGGCATCCAGCCAAGGCAAAGCAGCCTCTGTATAACTGCTCATCAAACTGCCCAGCAACAGGGTAATCAATACGGCAATGCCTAAATCACGAACCACCTGCAGTACCGGCAAAATGCTGACCGGAAGCGGATTTTTCTCTGCATCACCACGCATCCAGCGCCACCAGCCATAACCCTGCAGCAGCGCATAGGTCATCTGCAGCAGCATTTCCGAATACAGCCGCGCATCGTAAAAAACACCTATATACAGCAGCACCATGATCAGCCCAACGGGCCAGGCAGCTGGTTTTTCGCGCGTCATCAACCAAACAGACAGCACACCCAGGACAGCAGCAACGGATTCGATCCAAAACATCGGGCAACCAGGCCAGCAACTGAAGGAGACGCATTATACGCCATCTTCAAGCCGGTACCGGCTAGTGACAAGACTAGGCAATCTGTCTGGCTCTGCTCTGGGCAGCGGGCAAGCGTAACCAGTCATGGAACCGCGCTTTTATACAACCAAGGTCGCATACTGTTGTAGACTTGGCGCTGCCGATACACTGGCTACGCTCACCCCTGTTGTTCTTGTGGAGCTCTACCCCATGCACAAACTGTCTCTCCTGCCCTCATCCCTGTTACTGGCCTGTCTGTTACAGCTGCCGATGGCCCAGGCCAATGAGGTCAGTGCTTATATCAACCTGACTCCACCACTGGTGGGCAATTACGCTCCGGGCGGCAAAAAGCTCAGGTATTACAAAGCTGATATTGCCTTGCGCGTGGACACTCAAAACAAGGCAAAAGTGGAAATGCACGAGCCACTGATCCGCGACCAGCTGATCCTGTTGTTTACACAAAAGACCGAAGAAGACTTCGCCACGACCGAAGGCAAAGAAGCCATTCGTCAGGACGCCCTGCTGCGTGTACAGCAAGTGCTGCAGCAGGAAGAGGGGCAGCCACTGGTCAGTGACCTGCTGTTCAACAACCTGGTCATACAGCGTTGACTGACCAAGATAACCGGTTATAGCGCCAGTGAAGCCGTTGGGCAACACCCCGGGTTTCTCAGCGACACCGACAGCAATATGGATGTTGAGCAAAATATGCGACAAACCCTGCAGAGCCAGGATCTCTGGCAGGGCGAGTTTTATAATCGGCACAAGGAAGGCTGGGCCTGTGTAATGTTTGTATCAGTGGTTCAGGCGTGGCAAAGAAACCAGGCGCTGTACAGGCTTGTTGTGTTGCAGATTGGCTGTGCAGCGTTTTGAATGGCTACTTAGTTTTGCGCAACACCGCATAGACCACCTGCCAGGTCACGGGCAGGCCGGCGGGCTGGCGTAGCTGCTCATAGCGTGCCAGCAATCGCTGATAGGCTGTGCGTCCCAGCAGGCCGGGGCGTTCTCCGTGTTGCAGGTGTTGTGCACCAATCTGGCGCAGGTGCCGGGTCACGGCCCGCACGTCCGGATAGTGCTGCACCCGTGGCCGGCATTCCAGTACCAGCAGCTGCATGCCGCTGGCGGCGCAGAGCTGGCGATATCTGTCCAGGCTGCGAAAGCGGTTGACCCGCTCGCCGCTGCCAGTGGCCTGCCAGCTGCGGTTCAGCTCCAGCAGGGTGCCCTCGGCCAGGCTGCTGAATGCCAACACACCGCCCGGCGTCAGTACCCGTTCGGCTTCACGCAGCACGGCGGCAAAGTCGGTGCACCACTGTAATGCCAGGCTGCTGAAGACCAGCTGCTGACTTTGCCCGGGCAGCGGCAGCTGGGCAGCATCGCCACACAAATAGTTTGGTCCCGGGCGCAACAGGCGCGCTTGCCGCAACATGCCCGGCGCAATATCGATACCTGTTCCTTTTGCCTGCGCAAAACGCTGCTGTAACTGCTGACAGAAATAGCCGGTACCACAGCCAAGGTCGAGCCAGTGCCCGACCTGCTGCTCTGGTAACAAAGCCAGCAGCTCGTGACCCACCTCGCGTTGCAGCACGGCTTGGCTGTCATAGCTCTGTGCCGCTGCCGAAAAGGCACGGGCAACCGGGTTATCTATGCATTCAATCATGTCTGGCGCTGTTATCCGGCTGTTCAATAAAGGCATTCAGCATCCCCGCCAGGGCGGCAGGATCCGTCAGCACAAAGGCATGGCTGCCGCTCACCCTCCGCACCTGTGCGTCCGGCTGCAGGTTACGGATGGCATCGGCTGCCGCACCAGGTACCAGCGCATCGCCAGTGGCCAGCACATGCAGCTGGGGACAGGCCAGGCTGCGCAAGACTGCGCGGTTGTCCAGCCGGGCCAGCCAGTCCAGACCGGGCAGGTGCTCTGTTGCCTGCGGCTCTTCTGTCAGGGCCAGCACGGCATCGGCATCACCATGGGTGCAGAGTCGCAAGAACCCTTGCAGGGTCGTGCTCCAGTCGCTCTGTGCCTGTTGCTGAAAGCGCCTGAACACAGCTTGCGGCATCGCTTGCGGCCAGTCATCACGGGCGACAAAACTGGCGTTGCTGCCCAGAGTGATCAGCCCCGGGCAAGCCGCGCCACGCCGTGCGGCCAGTACCGTGGCCAGCATGCCACCGAGCGACCAGCCCAGCAGCCAGCTGTCTGGTGGTATCTGTCGCTCCAGCTGCTCCAGGGCCTGTTGCAGGGTTGCTGCGGGCAAGGCATGCAGACTGACGTCATGCTGCCCGGCCAGCCGTTGCGCCAGTGGTTGCAGGGGTTCAGGCCCGAGCGCCCAGCCCGGCAATATCGCCAGCCTAGCCATCGGTCAGTTCACTGCCGAGCCCGGCCAGCGCCTCCAGCAACTGTTCCACCTGTTCCGCGCCATGCGCAGCCGTCAGGGTAATGCGCAGGCGGGCGCTGCCTTCCGGCACCGTTGGCGGGCGGATGGCAGTCAGCCAGATGTCGCGCTCGCGCAGGCGTTGCGACATGGCCAGGGCGCGGCCGCTGTTACCCACCAGTAGCGGCTGAATGGCGGTCGGGCTGTCAGCCAGTGGCAAACCCAGCAGGGCGGCTTCATGCCGGAATAGGGCGATCAGCCTGTGCAGGTGCTCACGCCGTTCGCTGTCGTGCCGGGCGATGTTTATGCTGGCCAGTGTTGCGCAGGCCAGCGCTGGCGAGCTGCTGGTGGTATAGATGTAGGGACGGGCAAACTGGGTCAGGGTTTCGATCAGCTCATGGCTGCCGGCAACAAAGGCACCGGAGGTACCCAGCGCCTTGCCCAGGGTGCCCATCAGCACCGGCACCTGCCGGGCATCCAGCCCAAAATGCTCCAGCGTGCCGGCACCACTGCTGCCCAGTACGCCAAGGCCATGGGCATCATCCACCATCACCCAAGCTGGGTGCTCGGCTGCCAAGCGGCAGATTTCCGGCAGCTTGGCGATATCGCCATCCATGCTGAATACGCCATCGGTCGCGATCAGGGTATCGCCCTGACACCGCTGCAAATGGCCGGCCAGACTCTGCATGTCGTTATGCAGATAACGCTGAAAGCGGGCAGCGGACAGACGGCCACCGTCCAGCAGTGAGGCATGGTTGAGGCGGTCGTGCAGCAGGCAATCACCGGACTGCAGCAATGCAGTCAGCACTGCCAGGTTGGCCTGATAGCCACTGCCAAACAACAGGGCAGCTTCGCGCCCGGTCCAGTCGGCCAGCGCCTGTGCCAGCTCGGCATGGGGCTGCATGTGGCCGGTGACCAGATGGGCCGCGCCGCCGCCGACACCCCAGCGCTGCGCTCCCTGCTGCAGGGCCTCAATCACCTGCGGGTGGCTGGCCAGCCCCAGGTAGTCGTTGGAAGCAAAGGCCAGATAATCGCGTCCATCAATCTGTATCCGTGGCCCCTGTGGGCTTTGCACGCAGACATGACGGCGATAACGCTGCGCCTGTTGTTGCGCGGCCAGCCGTTCCTGCAGGTTGAAAGCCATGGCGGCTAGACCGCCGCTGCGTCGTAAAACAGTGCGCTGCCTCGCTGCTGCACTACCGCCTGCTCCAGCGCGGCGTAATGCACGTCATCGCCGTGATCCTGACCCTGCTCGGGCTGGATGCCCAGGCGGGCGAACAGCTGGCGATCCCGGTCGGCTTCCGGGTTGTCGGTGGTCAGCAGTTTGTCGCCATAGAAAATCGAATTGGCTCCGGCCATAAAAGCCAGCGCCTGCATTTCGTCGCTCATTTGTTCGCGGCCGGCGGACAAGCGCACATGGCTTCGCGGCATCATGATGCGTGCCACCGCCAGCATGCGGATGAAATCAAAGGGGTCAACATCTTCAGCATCCGCCAGCGGCGTTCCTTGTACCTTGACCAGCTGGTTGATCGGGACGCTCTGCGGATGTTCCGGCAGGTTGGCCAGTTCCAGTAGCAGCTTGGCGCGATCGGCCAGTGATTCGCCCATGCCAAGAATGCCGCCGGAGCAGATCTTCATGCCGGCATCGCGCACATGGGCCAGAGTTTCCAGCCGCTCGGCATAGGTGCGGGTGGTGATGATCTGGCTGTAGAACTCGGGCGAAGTGTCCAGGTTGTGGTTGTAGTAGTCCAGCCCGGCTTCGGCCAGCTCACGGCTTTGCTGCTCATCCAGCTTGCCCAGTGTCATGCAGGTTTCCAGGCCCATGGCCTTGACGCCCCTGACCATTTCCAGCACGTAGGGCATGTCCTTGGCGGTAGGGTGCTTCCAGGCCGCCCCCATGCAGAAACGGGTCGAGCCCTGTGCCTTGGCGCGTTGCGCCTCTTCCAGCACCTTTTGCACTTCCAGCAGCTTCTGCTTGTCCAGCCCGGTGTTGTAGTGACCGGACTGCGGACAGTATTTGCAGTCTTCCGGGCAGGCTCCCGTTTTGATGGACAGTAAGGTCGATACCTGGACACGGTTGGCATCAAAGTGTTGACGGTGTACCTGCTGGGCCTGAAACAGCAAATCATTAAACGGCTGGGCAAACAGCGCCAGCACTTCTTCAAGGCTCCAGTCATGACGAAGATCGTGGACAACTTGCATGGGTTATTCCTTTTTATGGCTGCTAGACTGCACGAAGCAAATGCCATATTCAGGGAGGAGTCATGGCCTGTCAACTTTCGTGGATCAAAAAAGTTTACGCCAGTTTGTTACAACCGGACGCCTGTCTGCTCTGCCTGGGCCGGCTGTCGGGTCAGGCACTGCCGATTTGCAGCGGCTGTCAACTGGATTTGCCCTGGCTGATACATGGTTGTTGCCACTGTGCCTTGCCAATTCCGGTGGGTGATGTGGAGTGCGCAGGTTGCCAACAGCGGCGTCAGCCGTTTCAGCAGGTGCATTGTGCCTGGAGGTATGATTTTCCGCTGGACATGCTGATTGGCAGTTTCAAATACGCCAGCAACTGGCCTGCGGGTCGCCTGCTCAGTCTGCTGCTGGCCAGTCATCTGGAATACTTGCACCAGGAAGACGGTCTGGAACTGGCTGAGGTGCTGGTGCCTGTCCCCCTGGCCCGTAAACGCCTGCGTCAGCGCGGCTACAATCAGGCACAGATGATTGCCAACTGGCTGAGTAAGGGGTTGCAGGTTCCGGTGCTGTCGCAAGCCGTTGACCGGATAAAAACCACGAAAATCCAACAAGGTCTGAATGTTCATCAGCGCGAAGCCAATATGCGCAATGCTTTTGCCGTGGCCCGGCCAGAACAGATCAGCGGCTTGCATGTGGCGCTGATAGATGACGTGTTGACCACCGGTGCCACCTGTGCCGCGCTGGCCCGCGCCCTGCTGGCTGCCGGTGCCCGGCGGGTGGATGTGTACTGCCTGGCGCGAACCGGTTTGTCTGGAACAGCTGCTGCAGATTTCGGCCCATAAAGTGGCGTCGATCGCAGATGAACAACGGAGTTGGCCGCAGACGCCCCTGCAGGAACCACCTCAGTGGCGACCATGGCTGACCCGGCGGGGCTGCTACCGGTCGCGGCTCAAGCCGCCCGGCAGGCCATTGCGGCCGAAGCCGCTCCCTATACAAGGCCGCTGGCCCTTTGCACCTGCTGTTGCAGCGCGCGTGCCAGCACGCTGTCACTGGCGGTAAGCAGGGTGAACTTCTCCTTGGAACGGGTAATGGCGGTATACACCAGCTCCTTGGTCAGCACCGGGCTGCTGTGATCCGGCAGTACCAGTGCGGTGTGGGTGAACTCGGAGCCCTGGGACTTGTGCACCGTCATGGCGAAGACGCTTTCCACGGCCTGCAGGCGGCTGGGCAGGATCCAGCGTATGCCGCCATGGCCATCGGCAAAGGCAACCCGCAGGGTGCCGCCGGGCCACTGCATGCAGATGCCGATATCGCCGTTCATCAGGCGCAGGCTGTAATCGTTGCGTGTGACCAGCACCGGCCGGCCGTGATACCAGCTGCCGGGGCTGTCGGGTAGCAGCTGCTGGCCCTGCAACGCCTGGCGCACCCGCTGGTTGATGTTGTCCACGCCAAATATGCCACGGCGCATGGCCGTCAACAGCTGAAAACTGTTGTGCGCGGCAAACACCGCCAGTGCCCACTGCTCCAGTGCATCGCTGTCGTCGCTGGCCGGCTGCTGCGTGTTCAGGCATTGCAGATAGCCGCGATAACCGGCCACGGCCAGCTTGTCCAGGGCGGCCAGCTCCGGCTGCCCGCTGCTGTCCTGCAAGCCAAGGCGCAGCCAGTGCAGGCTGTCCGGGTGTGCGCTGATGATTTGCCCGATCTGTGCGGCAGTGGCCTGTCCGCTGTTGGCGGCCTCGGCCAGCGCGCCAATGCCGGGATGGGCATTGAAGCGGTAGCTGTGGCGCAGCATGCAGGTGGCCTGCTGCAGCGGTGTGCCCTGCGGGTCGAGGTAGCCGGTGTCAAGGTTTTCATCGCCCAGCTGTTGTAGCCAGGCAAGGGTATCTGCGGTGTAGTGGGCGTCATCGGCACCCTGACAGAGGTCGGCAAGGACCGAGCCGGCCTCCACCGAAGCCAGCTGGTCCTTGTCGCCAAGCAGGATCAGGCGTGCATGCGGAGGCAGGGCATCGACCAGCCGCGCCATCATGTCGACATCCATCATCGAGGCTTCGTCCACCACCACCAGATCGGTGGCCAGCGGATTTGCAGCGTTATGCCGGAAATGGCGGCTGTCCGGCCGGCTGCCAAGCAGGCGGTGCAGGGTGGTCACCTCACGCGGTATGGCCTGGCGGATGCGCTGGCCGCTTGTGCCCGCCAGTGGCAGGCTGTCGATGTTGCCGCTGATGGATTCGCTGAGGCGGGCGGCGGCCTTGCCGGTGGGGGCGGCCAGATGGATTTGCAGCTGGCTGTCCGGCTGCTGGCTCTGGTGCAGCCCCTGCAATAGCGCCAGCAGGCGCACCACGGTGGTGGTTTTGCCGGTGCCGGGACCGCCGGTGATGATGGCGAAGCCGCTGCGGGCGGCCAGCAGGCAGGCGACTTTTTGCCAGTCGGTGCCGGTCGGGGACTGTTCGCGGAACAGCTGTTGCAACAGGTCGCGGCTGGCTGCAACCGGCAAGGTGTACTGGCGGGCCAGACGTTGCTCGATGGCCTGGCGGATGTGCTGTTCATACTGCCAGTAACGGCGCAGGTAGAGCAGCGGCTGGCCGGCAGTGCCGGCCAGCACCAGCGGACGGCTGTCGGCCGGGCTGGCGGGCTGGTTTGCCTGTCCGCCCAGCCGATTTTCCACGGCGCTGCTGGCGGCCAGTTCACTGACCCACTGCTCCAGGCTGAGGGAGCCGGCCAGCCCGGCGTTGGCCGCTTGCCCGTCGTTGTCGGTGTATGTGACGGGCAAGCCGTTCAACAGCTCGGGCTGGCGCAACGTGGCCTGCAGGTCGAGGCAGACATGACCGTGGCCGTTGCGCTCGCTGACCAGCGCGATGGCCAGCAGCACGGCCGGTGTTTGTGGCTGTTGCTGGTGAATGAAACGGGTCAGGGCCAGGTCCAGGCTGCGCAGGGCGCCCAGCTCTGTCCAGGTGGCAAGCGTTTGCAGCAGTTGTTGGGCGCTGATGTTCATGCGTGTGCCCTCCGGCTGAACAGCTGGTCGAGCTGTTCGATCAGCTCCCGCGGCGGGCGATCATGAAACAGGCCGCGGGTTTCGCTGTTCTGCCAGCCGCGCAGGAAACAGTAGACGGCACCGCCCATGTGCCGGTCGTAGTCATACTCCGGCAGGCGGCTGCGCAGCTGGCGGTGCAGCGCCAGGATATACAGCATGTATTGCATGTCGTAGCGGTATTCCAGAATCGCCTGCTGCATGCCGGTGCGGTCGTAGGCGGCATCGCTGTCGCCCAGGTGGTTGGATTTCCAGTCGATCAGGTAGTAGCGGCCCTGATGCTCGACCACCAGGTCGATAAAGCCCTTGAGCAGGCCGTTCAGGGAGTTGCTGCGGGCGCGTGGCGCCTGGCCTTGTGGCTGGCTGTGGGTGCTGATCAGCCGGTCCAGTTCGAGGGTATCGACCTGATGGATTTCCAGCAGGAACTCCAGTTCGACCGCCAGCTGGTCCGGCTGCAGGTCGCACAGGGCAAAACCCTGTTCGGGCCAGGGCTGCTGCAAAAAGGCCTGTAGCCACTCGCTGAGAGGTCCGGCCTGGTCGCTGATATTGCGCAGGCGGCAGCGGCGCTGAAGCAGGTCGTCGCGGATGCTCCGGTCTTTGCAGGCCGCGGCAAAGCCGTACAGGGGGCTGCCGGTTGCCGGGTCCACGCCCCGGGCCGTGGCGGCCCATTCCAGCAAACCGTGCAGGAAGGTACCCCAGTGGCTGCCACGGGGGAAGTGATGCATGAAGCCGCTGCTGTCCGTGCTGTTGTGGACGCTGTCCGGTACGGGTCCGGCCGGTTGGCTCTGGCTGATTTCGTACAGCTGGTCTTCGCGGGCGCTTTGCGGTTCGCTGGCGGGCAGTGGCTCATCGGTCTGGCCGCCAAACCTGAGTGCCGAATAGCTGGCAATCCACCAGTTGCGCAGGTAGCCCATGTCCGGGCTGGTGCGTGCCGGCTCCAGCTGTTCGGCTGCTTCCGGCGGCAGGCAATTGTCGCTGATGTCCGGTGCCGGCTGGCGCCGGATGCCGCCACCGGCTGCCAGCCGGTCGATGGCCTGGCTGACTGCCGGCGCATCGGCCAGGGGCTCGCCGGCATTGAGGATGTAGCCGATGGCGGAGCGTTCCAGTTGGGGCTTTTTCGAGTTGCCGCTTTTTAGCGGTGCCAGCCCCAGCCACAGGCCGTAGCTGGCGCGGGTCAGGGCCACATAGAGCAGGCGCAGGTCTTCGCGGAGGCGCTCGCGGTTGGCCTGTTGCCAGGCTTCGGCAAAGTTTTTCTGGCCGGCCACTTCGCAGTAGTGTTGCTCGTCCAGCTGGTAGCTGACCTGTTTTTGTTTGCCGTCAATGTCGCGCCAGCTGCTGATAAAGGGCAGCACCACCAGCGGAAACTCCAGTCCCTTGGACTTGTGGATGGTGAGAATCCTCACGCGGCGGGCATCGCTTTCCAGCCGCAGCAGGGCCTGCTGGTCATTCTTGTCCAGTTGTTCGGCCAGGTGGCGGATCAGTGCCTGCTGGCCGTCGAGCCGGGTGGAGGCTTCCTGCAGCCATTCGGCCAGATGCAGCAGGTTGGTCAGGCTGCGCTCGCCACGGGGCTGTTGCAGCAGGCGGGCCGGTAGCTGGTAGTGCTGTAGCAGGCGCTGCAGCATCACCAGCACGCCCTGGCGCTGCCAGACCCGCTGCAGGTGGTAGAACTGGCGGGTTTGCTCTTCCCAGGCCAGCTCGTCGTCCTGCCAGTCCAGCAGCTGGTGCAGCGGCAGGTGCAGGGTCTGGGTGCCCAGTGCGGCACGAACCCGCTGTTCGTTGCCGGGGTCGGCGCAGGCATGCAGCCAGTGCAGTAGGTCGGCGGCTTCGGCGCTGGCAAACAGCGATTCGCGGTCGGACAGGTAGACGCTGGCGATACCGCGCTCATGCAGGGCACGGCTGATGTAACCGGCTTCGCTGCCGGTGCGTACCAGTACCGCAATGTCGGCCGGCTGCAGGGGTTGGCTGATGCCGTCCTCGCCAAAACCCATGCGTCCGGCCGCGGCATCGCCGAGCCAGCGGGTAATCTGGCTGGCTGCGGCAGCGGCCGCCTGCTGCCGGTAGCGGACCATGCCCAGCAGCGGGTCGCCATTGCTTTCGCCGGAAAAATACCAGAGGGTCATAGGGTCAACGGCCTGGCCCTGCTGCCACAGCTGCTGTTTGCTGGCGCCGGCCGCAACCGGCAAAAAAGGGATAGGGTCGTCGTCATCACGGCGGTAGCCGAATGCGCCCTGCGGGTATTTTTCGGCATGGGCAAAAAAGTGGTTGCAGGCTTCTATCACAGCGGGGGTGGAGCGGTAGTTGGTTTGCAGTGTGTAGTGGCGGCCGGTGGTGGCGCGGCGGGCTGCCAGGTAGGTGTGGATGTCGGCGCCGCGGAAGCTGTAGATCGACTGCTTGGGGTCGCCAATCATGAACAGGCCGCTGTCGGCGTCGTTGTCTGCCACCTGGTAAATGCGGTCAAAAATGCCGTACTGGATCGGGTCGGTATCCTGGAATTCGTCGATCATTGCCACCGGAAAGCAGCGCTTGAGGGTTGCTGCCAGCTGCAGGGCCGGTTCGCCCTGTTCCGGATGCAGGGCCTGTTCGAGCTGGAGCAAAAGGTCGTTGAAGCCCATTTGCACCCGCTGCTGCATGCGCTGGTCAAACTGCTGCCGCACCCAGCTGGCGGCGTGGGCCAGCAGCAGGGCATTCAGGTCGTGCTCGGGTTCTTGCTGCTGCAGCTGGTTGCGCTGGTGCATCAGGTCGAAAGCCTGCTGCACCACGGCCGGGGGCGGTGCGTCCGGTTGCTGGTTTTTCTTGAACTTGAAGGCGTTGCTGGCAAAGTTTTTCAGCTTGCCGGGCTCATCGCCGCGTCCGTTGGCCCAGTCTTCGATTTGTTGCAGCAGCGGTGTAAATGTCTCGATGTCCTTGCTGTCGTGGCTGCGGCTGTCCAGGCGCGGGCGGATTTCCAGCAGATAGTCACGGATTTGCGGCCAGTGCTGCGCCCAGTATTGGCGGGTTTCTGTCTCGCTCTGTTCGCGCTGACGGGCCAGTTCGGCCTGTTGTTGCAGGGCCTGTTCGATATCGGCAAGGCTGGCCCTGACGGCAACACCGCAATAGCTGACGCCATCCACACCCGGCTGCAACAGGTCGTGCAATCGCTGTTCGAGACCGGCGGGGCTGCCCAGGGTCTGGCTGATGAGGCCGGCCTGTGTGGCGTCCAGCGGATAAAAGTGGATCCGCCAGTAGTCCTGTACCACCTCGGTCAGCAGCTCGCTGGTGTCGGTGACCAGCTCGCGGTTGAACAGGCCGCGGGTGTCGAAGGCGTGCTCCACCAGCATGCGGTTGCACCAGCTGTGGATGGTGGAAATGCTGGCCTCATCCATGCTTTCGGAGGCCATTTGCAGGCGCCAGGCGCAGCCCGGCCAGTCGCTTTCGGGGTACTGGCTGCGCAGCCGGGCCAGCAGCGGGTCGGCCTGCAATTGCGGGTTGCGGAAATATTCGGCGGCTTCCACCAGGCGGGCGCGGATGCGGTCGCGCAGTTCGCCGGCGGCCAGATCGGTAAAGGTCACCACCAGAATTTGCGCCGGGGTCAGCGGTTGCGTGAAGCCATTGCCGTGGCGGTCGTTGCCCAGCACCAGCCGTACATAGAGCAGGGCAATGGTAAAGGTTTTGCCGGTACCGGCGCTGGCTTCGATCAGGCGGCTGCCGGTCAGCGGAAAAGCAAGCGGGTCGAGCTGGCTGGGGGGGGAGTGGGTCATGTCCGTTCCAGGGCCTCCAGTAGCGGGCGGTAGAGCAGTGTGGCGTAGTGTTCGAACAGCGGGTCGGCGCAGAGGCTGTCGTAGTCCGGCCAGAAGCGCAGCAGGCCGGGGGTGCTGTCCCGCTCGGCATCTTTCTGGTAGCCGCCTTCATAAATGGTACGGCCGTCACCGGGCTTGAGCAGTTCGGCAAAGGCGGTTTTGCAGGGCAGCGGCAGCGGACGCTGCATGCCGGCAAGGTAGGCGTCGTGCAGGTCCTGCAGCAGCCTGGTGGCCTGCTCGGCAGGCAGTGGCGGCAGGCTGATGTCGCTGGCCGGCCCCAGCAAGCGGGTGGTGACCGGCTGCTGCAGCTGGGCGCACAGGTGCAGCGGCCACTGGCGCACCAGGTGGTAATGCTTGAGGCTGTTGCCGGAATGCAGGTTGCTGGCCTGCAGCACAAGACGCAGGTGGTCGCCCCGGCTGTTGCGGCGGATGCCGGTTACCGCTGCGTCGAGGCCGGTCGTGTCCGGCAACTGCTGTGCCTCCAGCACGTGCGGGTATTCGGCCAGCAGTTGCCGATAGCGTTGCAGCGGCTCGTCCAGCTGGGCATGCAGCTGGTGCTGTACCGCTTCGGCAAAGGCCTGCATGGGCAGCGCGCCGGTGCGCTGCAGGCGCTCGATGGACTGTTGCAGCACGACTGTGGTATCCGCCTCCGGCTGGCGTGCCAGCAGTTGCAGGCTGCTGTCGAGCAGCTGGCTGCGCCAGCCCCAGGCTTCCAGGCCATCGGCGGCAAAGGGTTCGTTGTCCGGGCTGTCCGTGTCGTGGTCAAACCAGTGGATGCCGAGTCGTTGCTGGTAAAAATGCTGTACCGGATTGCGCAGGAAGCTGGCCAGTGCGTCGGGCTTGAGCGGCGTTTGCGGTTGCCAGGCGGGCAGCTGTTGCAGGTCGTCCGGCCGGAACAGCAGGCCCTGCCCGTCGTCATGGATTTCGCGCCATTCATGGGCATGGGTAAACAGGCGCGGATCACGCTGTGGGCGGAAATACTCGCGGCTGAAGGGTTGCAGCGGATGCTCGGTGGTCAGTGCGTCCAGCAGCGGGATGTCGCTGGCGCTGTGCCAGCCGGCGGCCAGATGGTCACGCAGCTGGCTGACCAGCACCGATGGCGGGCGTTCGCTGTTGTCGCGGATGTCGCGACCGATCCAGCTGATTACCAGCCGCTGGCGGGCCGACAACAGGGCTTCAAGAAACAGGTAGCGGTCGTCTTCGCGCCGCGAGCGGTCGCCGGGGCGGTAATCGCTGGCCATCAGGTCAAAGTCGGCCCGGTGTATGTTGCGCGGGTAGTCCTTGTCGTTCATGCCCAGCAGCCACAGCTGGGCAAAGGGAATCGCCCGCATCGGCATCAGGGTGGCAAAGTTGATCGAGCCGCCCAGAAATTTTTGTGACAGCCCCGGCTGGTCCAGCCCGGCCAGCAACTCTTCGCGCACCACTTCCAGTGGCAGCGGTTCATCGGCCAGGCCGGCGTCCTGCCAGACGCTTTGCAGGTTTTCCCGTACCTGTTCCAGCTGGCTCAGGGCCCAGCTGTCGGCCGGACTGCTGTCGCAAAAGAAATCCTGCAACAGCTGTTCCAGTACCTGCAGCCAGCCGTCGGCGCTGTGCGTGCCAGCCAGCGCCAGGCTGGCCTGCTCCAGCGCGTCGATCAGCTGTACCAGCGGGCCGAGCAGGGCGGCTTCCAGTCCGGCTACTTCGTCGTAGGGTTCGATGCCCTGCCAGCTGCCGCCATCGCCAATGGCAAAGCCCAGCAGCATGCGGCGGATGCCGGCCAGCCAGGTGTTTTGTTCCAGCGCTGGCAGTTCCAGGCTGGCGCGCTGGCCTGCATTCAGCCCCCAGCGGATGTTGGCGCCGCGGATCCAGCGGCGCAGCACCGGCAGGTCCGCCTCCTCCAGCCCGAAGCGGGCGCGCAGGGCCGGCGTGTCCAGCAGGTCCGACAGCTCGCTGGCGGTAAAGCGTGATTGCGGCAGGTGCAGCAGTTTTTCCAGTGCGATCAGCAGAGTGTTTTGCTGGCGCTGGCTCTGGTCGGAAATGTGATAGGGCAGAAAGCGCGGGTCTCTTGGCGCATCCGGCTCGTCATGGCGGGTGGCGTAGCGGCCAAATACGGCATGGATGTGCGGGGCATACTGGTTGATGTCGGGCACCATCACCAGAATGTCGCGGGCGTTCAGGGTTTCGCCGCGGTCGCGGGCGGCGGCAAAGCTGGCCAGCAGCTGGTCGTGCAGGATTTCCACCTCGCGCTGTGGGCTGTGCGCCACCAGAAACTGCAGGCTCTGGTCCTGTGCTGCATCCACCGTGCTGTGCAGGGCCTGGCGCTCGGCCAGCGGGCGCAGCTGCAGGATGTCGCCCTGCAGCTGGTGCAGCAGGCAGCCGTCGCCGGGGTCGCTGAACAGGTCGACCCGTTGCTGGCTGAACAGCCGGCGATAGCTGGCGGGCTGATCGTGCTCGTCAAGCAGGTGCAGGAAGTCACGGCCCTGTTTGCCCCAGGAAGCCAGCAACGGATGGCCGTAGGCATGCAGGTCTTCCGGGTTCAGGTTGCCCGGCACCTTGCGTTGGGCAATGCGCCGGTATTCGCGCCTGAGCAGCTCCTTGCCCTCGACCAGGTCGCCCCAGTAATGCTGGCAGGGGTTGGTGACAAACAGCATTACCTGGGTGAAGGGAGAGATGGCGTGCAGCAGCTGCAGGGTTTGCTGCGGCAGGGACGAAATGCTGAAAACGATAACCCGGCGTGGCAGGCCCGGCGGGCGCTGCTCTGGCGAAAATGCACGGCAGGCCTCGACAAACTGCCGGTGGACGTGGGCGCGGCTGGCGCTGGCCCAGTCGTGGCTGCCGGCGGGTTGCTCGCCACGGATCGACTGTTGCAGCTGTCGCCACAACAGCGCCTGCCAGCGCTGGCCGTCCGGCAGTGGTGTGCGGGTGCCGCTGGCCTGTATCAGTACGTCCTCGCCCTGTTCCCAGGCGTGCAGCCAGTCGGCGCGGTACAGCTGGTACTGGTCATACAGGTCGGCCAGTTTGCCGGCCAGCTGATAACAGCGGCGCGGGTCGCGGTCGGCGCTCAGAAAACCCTCCAGCGGGGCCAGCCAGCCGGCCTGTGCACCAAGCTGTGCCTGCAGCCTGCTCCAGTCATTGAGCAGGTGATACAGCCGCCAGGTCAACGGTGTCTTGTCGAATGGCGAGCTGTTGGGCAGTTCGGGAAAAACACTGCGAAATGCCTGCCAGATGAAGCGGCCCGGCAACTGGACATCGATGGCAGCCGCGATTCCGGTGCCCTGGTCATTGTGGGCCAGCGCGGCTTTCAGCCACTGGGCAATGCCGTTGCTCTGTACCAGAATGCATTCGTGCTCCAGCGGGCGCAGCGGGTTGCTGGCCAGCCAGTGCACGGCAACTTCGCGAAGATCTTCGAGCTGGTTGCCTTGTAGCACCATGAAACCGGGAGTGAGCGGGGCGAGCATGGAGGTGTCCTTGTGCAGCGGTATCAGCGGGCCGGATGTCAGATACAGACTTTAGCAGATATCGGCAGTTTTTGAGTGCTGGGCCGCTGCAGGAGCCACTTCAGTGGCGAACAATGCCCGGGCAGGGCGCAACAGGTTGCGGCTGAGTGGGGCGGCACAGGCCGCGGCTAAAGCCGTTCGTGCTGGGGGCAGCGGACCTGTTGCAGGATGCTGTACAGCAGGTGCCAGTAGTCGGTATGGCCGATGCCCAGGTCCTGGTTGAACACTTTGTCCGTTTGGGCTCCGTCTGGTAGCGGCAGCGGATGGCGGCCGATGTATTTTCCGGTGGAAGGCCTGACCATCAGCACCCGGTCGCTGCGTGAATAGAAATTGCAGATCCGCCGGTTAATGTGTGGCAGGATTTGTTGCAGTTCACCGCTGCCCAGGGCACGGGCGCCGCCCATGAATACCAGCTCGCG
This sequence comes from Gammaproteobacteria bacterium, assembly GCA_012728415.1. Taxonomy (GTDB): domain Bacteria; phylum Pseudomonadota; class Gammaproteobacteria; order Pseudomonadales; family Pseudomonadaceae; genus Thiopseudomonas. The sequence continues at coordinate 36,884 of JAAYFD010000053.1, read as the reverse complement.
GATTGGCAGGCTGTCAGCTGGCGTGTCTGCCAGTAGTGCCTCAATCAGCAGCCGGGCACCGAGAGAGTGGCCATACAGGCTGATGCTTTGCAGGTCGGGGTAATGCTGGCGGGTAAACTTGCTTAGCGCTGGCAGCAGGGTCAGCGCCAGGGTACGGCTATGGCTTTTTTTGCTGCTGTAATGGCGGTAGCCTCCCAGTGCAGCCATAGCCATGCCACGGGCCAGGCCGAGTTTGCCCAGGCCGAAACTGCCGGCAGCTCCCTGCAATACGTTGATCCAGATGTCGCGCATTGAGCCGGAGTCCCAGAAAGCAAAAACGGCATCCTCGTCGGAGGGCAGCGCGGGCACGCAGCGCAACAGTCGGCTGCGGTCACGCTCGTCGCTGGCCGACAGGTAACCGTGGACAAACAGGTTCAGGTGTTTTGCCCTGTAATTGTTGCCGCTACTGGTGAACTGGAAGGGTTTTTGGAGCATGCCGGGCTTTCATCGGGTTGGGATGGGCAGATTTTAGCCTGAATAATGAGCTTTCGTAATAGGCTGCCTTTGTGTGCCTTGGGAGTTAAGTCATGAATCTTGAACAGTATTTTACCGGGCTGCTGGACAGCCATCAGCCTGACCTGGCATTGAGCGAGCGAACCTGGGACCGCCGTGCGGATGAGGTCAGTTGTTTTACCGTTTCCGAGAGGGACGTGGCACTGCAGACAGTGCTGCAACACCATGAGTTGACCGGCCAGTCGGTGCTGGAGATCAGCTTTGGGGGTGGCCGACACCTGTTGGAATTTGCCCGCCGGGGTGCGCGGGTTAGCGGGGTGGAGATTTCTGCCAAAATGCTGCGACACACGCAGCAAAAGCTGCAGGCAGCCGGGCTGATAGGGCAAGCGGATGTGCTGCTGTACGCGCCCTGGGAGGCTGTAGACCTGGAAGAGCATGGGTGGAAGGGGGCTTTTGATCTGGTGTTTCTGTATATGAGCCCGGCGCTTTCCGGCACCGCCATGTTGCGCAAGGCGCTGGCAGCCAGCCGGAATGGTTTTTACGTGTGTTCTTATGTACACCGTGAAGACAGTCTGCTCGGGGCGCTGCAGGACGAGCTGGGTTTGCCACGCAGGCCGGTGGGCAGAAAGACCGCCGATAGTCTCTACAATCTGTTCAATCTGCTATACCAGTGGGGCTATTTTCCGCAGTTGTCATTTGAAGAACGTAACAGCACATCCAGCTATGAGCCGGATGACATACTGCAACGTTATGCCAGCTGGCTGTGGCGTAAAGGTGCCAATAGTGAGCAGTTGCAACAGCTGTTGCAGCTGCTGCGGAAACGGGCCGAGGCCGGCAAGGTCAGCAGTCGCAGCCGCGATCTGGTGGGCCATCTGTATCTGGACAAGCGGCTGCGCCGCTGACCGGTTGTTGTCAGTAGGACAGGCCTTTCAGATAGAGATTGTCGTAGCAAAAACGGGTGGCCTCCATAAAGCCTTCACCACTGCCACAGTCGTAACGGGTGCCCTTGAACTTGTAGGCCAGTACGCAGCCACGCTGGGCCTGTTTCATCAACGCATCGGTAATCTGGATTTCACCGCCTTTGCCGGGTTCGGTTTCTTCAATCAGCTCGAAGATGTCGGGGGTCAGGATGTAGCGGCCGATGATTGCCAGGCTGGAAGGGGCGTCTTCGGCTTTTGGCTTTTCGACCATGGTGTTAACGCGAAAAATGTCATCCCGGATGACTTCACCTGCAATCACACCATACTTGTGAATCTCTTCGGGTGGCACTTCTTGCACCGCCACGATTGAACAACGGAATTGCTTGTACAGCTGCACCATTTGCTTGAGTACGCCGTCACTGTCCAGGTTCAGGCAAAGGTCATCTGCCAGCACCACGGCAAAGGGTTCATCACCAATCAGCCGGCGGCCAGTAAGAATGGCATGCCCCAGACCTTTCATTTCCAGCTGTCGGGTATAGGAAAAACTGCAATTGTCCATCAGGTGGCGGATGCCTTTAAGGTAGTCTTCTTTATCCGTACCCTGAATTTGCGACTCCAGCTCATAGCTGATGTCGAAATGGTCCTCAATGGCCCGTTTGTTGCGGCCAGTGACGATGGCCATGTCGCGGATGCCGGCCTCCAGCGCCTCTTCAACGCCGTACTGGATCAGTGGCTTGTTGACCACTGGCAGCATTTCTTTGGGCATGGCCTTGGTAGCGGGCAAAAATCGGGTACCGTAACCGGCAGCGGGGAACAGGCATTTGTTGATCATGACGGTTTCCTTGAAAAATGTGGCGGGATTATAGCCCAGCCATCGCCAGGGATCAGCCAGTGACTGCTGGCTTTCTGGCCGGTGGCCGGGCACGCTGCCGGACCGGTTCTGGCCAGTTGAATAGATAACGTTTGAATAGGCCATGCTGGCAAAGTAATGTGTAGGTTCGTACTGGATGTTTGGTACAGTCCTGAACCAGACAATGAATGGCAAAGCAAGCAGCAAACAATAACAAAGGCAAAATAAATAATGGCTGACGATGACAAGGATATGCTGGTTTTTTTGGCTGACGAGCCGGACCCCGCTGCGGAGCAAGAAGCAACGGCTGCAGCTGTTTGGCGGGTACTGCTGGTAGATGATGAGCCGGATGTACATACTGCCACCAAGGTTGCGTTACGCAATCTGGATATCGAGGGGCGCAGACTCGAGTTCCAGCACGCGTACAGCGACGCTGAAGCCAGAAAGGTTTTGCAGCAGGAAGCACCTTTTGCCGTAGCCGTCATTGATGTGGTGATGGAGAGCGACACCGCTGGCCTGGACTTGGTGCGCTATATTCGTGAGGAGCTGGCAGACGCTCAGGTGCGCTTGATTTTACGCACCGGCCAGCCGGGCTATGCGCCGGAAATCAGCACCATTCAGAACTATGACATCAATGATTATCGTACCAAGAGTGAGCTGACCCAGTCCCGTCTGTTTACCAGCCTGACCATGGCTGTCCGCTCGTATTCGCAACTCTGTCAGCTGGAGGCGGGCCGTGTCGGGCTTGAGCAAATTCTTGATGCTACACGTGAACTGAGCCGGCCTTCGGGCTTGCAGCAGTTTGCTACCGGCTTGCTGACCCAGTTGTGTGCCTTGTTGCGTATCGACTGTGACGGCCTGCTCTGTGCCGCTCTGCACCCTGCAACCCGGCAGCCCTATATCCTGGCGGCAGCTGGGCAATACAGCAACTGGACCGGCAAGCTGCTTGAGGAGCTGCCCGAGGGCGGTATTCGTAGCCGCCTGGAGCAGAGTTTGCAAGCGCGCGAACATGTGCTCAATGGCGATATCGGGCTGTTCTTTGAAGGCGCAAACGGGCAGGCACTGGCAGCCTATGTCAACATTGGCCGGCAGCTGAGCGAGCTGGAGCAGCAGTTGCTGGAGGTGTTTTGTAACAACATGTCGACAGCATTTGAAAACCTGCAGCTGTATCTCGATATTGAAGCACTGGCATTTCGTGACACCCTGGTTGACCTGCCCAACCGCAATGCTTTGCTGCAGCTGCTGGACCAGCACAGTGGCGAACAGCATACGCTGGCACTGGTTGACCTGGACAACTTTGCTGATATCAACAACATTCTTGACGAGTCCTTTGGGGATGCGGTGCTGCAAGCTGTAGCCAGGCAGTTGTGCTCTGCTTTTAGTGAGCAGTGCATGGTCTCGCGGCTGGCCAGCAACCTGTTTGGCGTCTATGGCCCCGATGTTGAAGTCAACCCGGACCAGATCCAGAGTCTGTTCGCTCAGCCGTTTCAGGTAGGGGATGGCCAGACGTTGCGCCTGTCTGCAACGACAGGCCTGGCTCGAGCCGAGGGCAGGTGTGGCAAGGATTTGCTGAAAAACGCCGGTGCAGCGCTGAAACAGGCCAAGCGGCTGGTGCGTGGTAAACACTTGTATTTCAAGCTGGAGCAAAGCCGCGCTGCCCGTGACCGCATCAACATGTTGCAGATGTTGCGTACGGCTTTGTCGGAGCAGCATCTGCAGCTGTATTACCAGCCTTTTATTTGCTTGCGTAACCGCCAGGTTACGGGCGCCGAGTGCTTGCTGCGCTGGCGTACGCCCGATGGGCAGTTTATTTCACCCGAAGACTTCATTCCCATTGCCGAGCAGTCCGGCTTGATGGTGGCCATTGGTGAGTGGGTGTTGCGTACGGCACTGCGCTGGCGTATCAGCCTGCAAGACCGGGTGGCGGATGATTTCCGTGTTGCGGTCAATATCTCCCAGGTACAGTTTGCCGAGCCGAGCTTTGTTGAGCGTCTGCTAAGCATTTTACGGGAAACAGGCGTACCCAGACATCAGCTGGAGCTGGAACTGACCGAGTCGGTTGCGATTGAGGATTTTGATCGCCTGAAAAGCAAGCTGCAGCAAATTCAGGCGGCAGGTATCGACATTGCCATGGACGATTTTGGTACCGGCTATTCTTCACTCAGCGTGTTGCAGCGGCTTGATCTGAACCGTCTGAAAATCGACCGCAGCTTCATTAGTGGCGAGAAAAACCACGATAGCTTTGATATGGCAAAGACTATTATTGCCATGGCTGAGCATCTTGAGCTGCAAACGATTGCCGAAGGCATTGAAACCGAGGAACAGTGTGCTGAACTACTGGCTTCTGGTTGTGAGGAGGGCCAGGGATACCTGTTTGCCCGGCCAATGCCCGAGGCTGATTTTATCGTCTGGCTGGACGCCTGGCCCGGGGCCTGATCATGCGCCGGGACCTGTGTTGGCTGTTTGGCTGGTTGCTGCTGGCATCCATGGCCAGCCATGCTGCCACTGAGCCCGAGCCCTGGAAAATAGGCGTGCTGTACTGGTCAGACAGCATCCCCAGTCAGCAGGTGATGCGTCAGGGGCTGGAGCAGGAAGCGGAACGAATCAACCAGCAAGCCAGTGCCACAGGCCAGCGCGGTATCCGCTTGCTTGCCAGGGTGGCCGGAGATGGTCCGAAAGGTATTGAGCGGCAAATGTGGCAAATGCGGATGATGGTCGATAACAGCCGGCCCGATGCCATTATCATCCAGCCGGCCGACAATGCTGCCCTGGCTGAGCCGGTACAGCGGGCAAACCTGGCTGGCATCCCGGTGATCGCCTATGACCAGTTCGTCAGTGATGGCGTGCTGACATCCTACATCACTTCAGACAACTACCAGGCCGGTTATCTGGGCGGTGAGTATATTGCTTCTCTGTTTGCCCGTGAGCGGCCGTTGCGTCTGGTGCTGGTCGAATACCCGGTGGTTTCCTCAACCGTTGAGCGGGTTAACGGCTTTTTTGATGCGCTGGATGCGGCCGGTGTCGAGTATCAGATTATGCGCAGCTACCAGGCCGTGCAGCCGGATGAAGGCCGGCAGGCCGCGCATGCCCTGCTGCGTGACTTCCCCGACAAGGGGAGTGTGGATGTGCTGTTTACAGTAAACAATGGTGGAGGCCTGAGCATGATTGAGCAGTTGCGGCAAGCCGGTCGCACCGAGATTGTTCATGCCACGGTCGATGGTGACCCCGAGTCGGTGGACAATATCCGTTACGGCCGGTTGACCCGAATCGACAGCGCCCAGTTTTGCGCCATGCTGGGTGCCACTGCAGTGCGGCAGGTCTATCGGGTACTGAACGGCAGGCAAGTGGCCCGTCATGTAATGATACCGACTTTTCCGGTAACCCGGGAAACGCTCGACATTTACCCCGGATGGGATGGGGATTTGCCAGCTACCTTTAACAAACCCTGGCCGTCAGTGACCAAACAGTGGCGTAACCAGCTGCGAGAAGATGACTGATGCAGCGCGATGAATACAACAACATAGACCGGCGCCTGACGCTGGCATTTGGGTTGCTTATTTTGGGCCTGTTGCTAAGCATCATGCTGTCAACAGCCTTGTATTATCACAAAACCCTGGAGCGCGAGCAGGACCGGCTGGCAAGCCTGGCGATCAGTATGCTGGTTGATTCGTTGGGTAAGGTCAGTTTTAGTGGCACGCACCGGGTACGTTTGCTGGTCGAAGAACTGAAAGACAAGTATCAGGGCATTGCCTATATTCGTCTGCTGGATACTGAAGGCCATGTAGTGGCGGCCAGCGGCGTACGTCAGGACGTGCTGGCTGACCCTGCAGACCGAAGGTTTTTTTACAGCCTGCTTCAGCAGCCTGAAGATGTAAAAATCCGTCAACTGACAAGCAAGGATGAACGGTTGCGCGAGGTTGGCATGGGGTACCGGGGGGGCTTTGACAACCGCCTGCAGGGCGTATTGCTATTGGGAATCACTGAAACCAGTATGCACAAAGCGCTGATCCGGGGCTTGATGTATGTCTTGCTGGTGATGGTCCTGCTACTGCTGATTGGCATGGTCGCCACTTACCGGATCAGCCGTCACTTTGCAGAACCGGTACGCCGGCTGGCTCATCAGCGCGCGGAGGGTCAGCAGCGTTTGAGTTATGTGCTGGATGCCATCGATTGCGCGATCTGGGAGTGGGATCTGGTTAACGAGCGCGTCATACTGGACGAACACTGGGCAGAAATGCTGGGGTACCGGCTCAAAGAGCTGGAGCCGATTACAGTCAAAACTTCACAAAAGCTGACGCACCCGGATGATGCTGCAGCGAATGCCGAGCGTGCCAGGGCGCATCTTGAAGGCCGTACGGAACGATTTATCAGTGAAACGCGGGTGCGTCACAAAAATGGTGAGTGGATCTGGGTGCGTGACAATGGTGTGGTTACTGAGCGTGATGCGCATGGCCGTCCGTTGCGAATGATAGGCGCGCGCCAGGACATCACTGCCAGAAAGCGGGTGGAAAGCACGGCACTCAAGGAAAGCGAGCGCTTCAAGGCATTGATCAAGGCATCGGATACTGGTGCCTGGGAGTGGGATGCCCGAAAGCAGGAACTATGGTGCGGTGCTGAGTACTTCAGCATGTTGGGGTATGACAAGAGAGAGTTTGCTGACACGACAGAGCTGCAGAAGGTTTGGACAAACTTGCTTCATCCGGACGACAGGGCAGAGGCCAGTCGCAAGTTTGCCGATTATCTGGCGGGCGATACCATACAACTGTACGAGAATGAATTCCGTATGCGTCATGCTGACGGCAGCTGGGTCTGGATTTCTTCGCGTGGCCGGACGTTGCCCGATGCTGAGGGCAAGCCGACAGCGCTGACGGTTGGCGCTCATATCAATATCAGCACATTGAAAGAGGCCCAGGCATCATTGCGGGAAAGCCAACAGCGATTGCAGTTGATCAGTGACAGCATTCCCGACAGCATGGTGTACCGGGTTGAGTGCGGCTTAAATGGCGAGTACCGCCGGTTTTCCTATATCAGTCGCGGTGTAGAGCAGCTGCACGGTATTACTGCCGAGCAGGCAATAGATGATGCCCAGCTGGTTTACGAGCAATTCATCATTGACCAGGACAGCATGCGAATTTATGAGGCTGAGTGTATTGCGGAAATGAAAACCTTCCGTATGGAAGCCGAGATCATACGTCCGGACGGCGAGCACCGCTGGATGTTGTTGATTTCTTCACCGCGCCGCTTGCCGGATGGTCTATTAGTGTTTGACGGCATTGAGCTGGATATTACCGAGCGACGCCAGCAAGAGAAGAAAATTCGTGAGCTTAATGCCACTCTGGAAAAGCGGGTCGAGGAACGTACGGCAGAGCTCAGCTCCACCCTGGAAAACCTGAAGCGTGCCCAGGAAGAATTGCTGCAAAGAGAAAAGCTGGCATCGCTGGGGGCCCTGGTAGCCGGTGTGGCCCATGAGCTGAATACACCTATTGGCAATGCATTGATGGTTGCTACATCCTTTGAGCCTGCGTGCAAAAAACTGGACACTGCTCTGCAGGGCGGATTGACACGCAGTGCTCTACAGGGGTTCCTTGACGAGATTCGTGAAGGCAGCCTGATTATTGAACGCAACCTGGCCCGCTCGGCCGAGCTGATCGGCAGCTTCAAACAGCTGGCCGTTGATCAAACCAGCTATCAGCGCCGCCCGTTCGAACTGAAGGAGCTTGCTCATGAGGTTTTGACTACCTTGCGGCCAACACTGCGCAAAATGCCGTTTGTTTTGCGCGATGAGCTGTGTGAAAACGTGCGGCTGGACAGCTATCCCGGGCCGCTGGGGCAGGTGTTGATTAACCTTGTCAACAATGCTCTCACCCACGCTTTTGCCGGCCGCCAGGAGGGTGTCATCTGGCTGCGGGGCCACATCGAGGAAGGCATGGTTCATGTGTCGGTTAGCGACGACGGTATCGGAATGATGCCCGAGCAACTGAAGAAAATCTTTGATCCCTTCTATACCACCCAGCTGGGCAAGGGCGGCTCCGGCCTTGGCCTGCACATTGTTTACACTCTGGTTAACGGTTTGCTTGGCGGGCGCATCGAGGTGCGCAGCACTCCCGGCAGCGGCACCTGTTTTACATTGATTTTGCCGAGAGTGGCTCCTTGATATTAACGAGCTGTGCTTAAGTGCCGATTGCATTGGCCATGCACTGTACACTTCCAGGGCCCTGAGTTTTCAGACGCACGCATGACTGTCACACCGACCAGAGCCAGTTATCAGGCCGGATACCCGAAGGACAGACAAGCCAGCTGGCCTGAAGCAAGCGGGCTATCGCACCCGGTACTTGCTGCTGCCCAGCTGGTGCAGCATTGAGTTCAGCCCCCGCATAACAGTGTGGTTGGCCTGCTCCATGGCGTTAAGAGCCTCCAGCGCATGCTCCAGCTGCCCGGCCTGATAATAGCGGACAGCATTGATGGCCTGGTCATGCATGGCTTTGTGGGGATCTTCCATTGCACGGTAGTCTTGCATGTCAGCGAACAGCTCGCGGCCGTCACCCTGGTAGTACCATTGACCAAGGCGGCAATGTTGCTCGTCGGGGAAGGCTTCGGGCAGGGCATTGGAAATGCCGAAGAATACTTTGTATACCTCCAGTTTGAGTTCCAGTTCATCAATATTGGCCAGCTCTACGTTGGCCAGGATGGCAGAATCGCTAATGGCGTGTTCCATGCGGCGTGACAGCTCCAGCAGCTCGTGCATGCTGGCCACGGCTTGCTGGCTTTCGCTGGCATGGTTGCCGGCATCGGCTGCGCCCTGGTCCATGATTTCGCGGGCCAGGCGGGTCTCTTCCTGAATGTCCTGTACCAGCCGTGAAATATCTTCGGTGGCACCCGAAGTGCGCTGTGCAAGATTACGCACCTCATCGGCGACCACGGCAAAACCGCGGCCAGCCTCGCCGGCACGGGCAGCTTCAATGGCGGCATTAAGGGCCAGCAGGTTGGTCTGGTTGGCAACTTCCTGGATGAGCTGGACAAAGCCGCCGATCTCTTCGGCGCGCTGACTCAGGCTGCTGACTTGCTCGGCGGCCTTGTGCATCAGGCGATAGGTGGCTTGCAGGTTTTCGGCAATGCGCTCGAATGCCGCACGGTTGGTGTCGGAATGCTTGGCCGCCATGAGTGCCGAATCGCGTTCGGTATTCAGGGTGTTGGCCAGATTCATAAAGGAGTTTTTGACACCGTTCAGCGAGTCGCCAAAGCTGCCCAGGCTGGCATAAACACCTTGGTGGGTGGTGCGCTCACGTTGCTGCTGGTCGAGTTGCTGTTGCTGTTGCTGCCGCTCTTGCTCCAGTTGGTCAACGCGCTGTTGCAGCTGTTGGTTTGCCAGTGTCAGGCGGTCATTTTCGGCGCGTTGCTGTTGCAGCTGTGTTTTGAGCTTTGTAAAAAACATGGGTAACCCCTTGCAATTATCAGGCGGTCGTTTTGTTACACGTTGGCTGCAGAGTGCGCGGGGCGATGTGGCCGTGGTAACAGGGTGTAAGTGGCATTATGGCATGACCGCAAATAATATCATACTAATTTGGTCGGATATTTTTATCAAGCAATGACTGGATCAGGTTACCTGCATTGTCCGGTATGCAGGAGGAGTCGGCAATCTAGCCAATATCAGGTCAGCATGGGCCCGTAATGGTTCTGTCGGGCGATGACGGGTGCGCAGGGAAGCAGCTGCCGGTATCAGGTGGAGCCAGGCTTTTTTTGATAAGCCTGTATGGCTTGGCTGTCAGGGGGAGGCGATAGGGCGTTTCTATATGTTTGATTAAATATATTCTATATAAACATATAAGACCTGGGGGTAAGGTTAGAACCGTAAATCAATCAACCCAGAGGTTAGCAACATGGAAAATCAGAACCAGATATCCACCTTTCCGCGTTTGAATGAACCGGCTCCTGCCTTCAAGGCCAATACCACCCATGGCATCAAAAGCCTGGAGGACTACAAGGGAAAATGGCTGATCCTGTTTTCTCACCCGGCAGACTTCACCCCGGTGTGCACCACCGAGTTCATCGCCTTTGCCAAGGCGGCTCCAAAATTTGCTGAAATGAATTGCGAGCTGATTGGCCTATCCATTGATAGCGTCTACTCCCACCTTGCCTGGACCCGCAGTATCCAGGAAAAGTTCGGCGTCGAGATTCCATTCCCGATCATCGATGATATCAAGATGGATGTAGCCAGTGCTTACGGCATGGTCCATCCGGGTGCTGCTGATACCCAGGCGGTACGTGCCACTTTCATCATCGATCCGGAAGGCATCATGCGTGCCATGGTTTATTATCCGATGACCAACGGTCGCAGCATTGACGAGTTCCTCCGCTTGCTGACCGCTTTGCAAACGTCCGAAGCCAACGCCGTGGCCACACCGGAAGGCTGGGTGCCCGGCCAGGATGTTATTGTTCCTCCGCCCAAGACCAGCGATGCTGTCAACAAGCGCCTTTCTGGTGAGGGCTACAACACTGTGGACTGGTACTACTCTACCAGGGCCCTGTAATCGGCTCGTGGCCTGTCTGGTTAGTGAGGTGGCTCGGGCATTGGATGACCAGTGCCTCAGGGCTGGGTGCCAAGGTGAAGCGTAGCGATGAAAAGCTGCGCAGATCTGGCGCCCCGGGTAGTACAATTGACTCACCGGATTAGCCAGGCCGGCCACTTGCTCCGGAACAGCCGGTTCCTGACGGGACCGGTTGTTCTAAGTGTCATTGCCAAAGGAATTGAGAGGTCAAGATGAATGCCGTCAAGTTGCAGGTGGAAGGTTTTTTTGATCCCGCCACCTGGACCCTGAGTTATCTGGTACTGGATGCTGGCAGTAACCGTTGTGCACTGGTGGATAGCGTGCTGGACTACGATCCGAAGTCCGGCCGCACCGGCACCGGGTCGGCCGACCGGCTGATTGCCCGTGTCCGTGAGCTGAAATACATCAGCTCGGTTGCTGAGCAGCGCGCCACGAACATTCATATCCGGACAGGCATCAGTGAAGATGAGTTTGTTCAGATGCGTGAGCGCCGCGATGCAAGCCTGGAAATGCCGGTGCTGATCCTGCCCTCGGTGCAGGTCAACATGCGTGCCGGTCACTTTCCGCCGGAGGAGGACAACGGCGTAGCTTATATCAAGATTCCTCTGAATCAGCTGTAAAGGCTATCCGGCCCCCGGCAACAGGTTGTCGCGGCATGTGGTGTGCAGTCGTGGCGCCCAAAGGGCCGGTTTACAAGGCTGGTTGACAGGCGGTTGCCGTCAATATTGAACATTTTCAGACCCTGGAACCACTTATGAATATTCGCAAGCTTACCTCGGCCCTGGCCGTGGCCGATCAAATTTCTGCAGCCGATGTGGAGGCCATTGCCAGTGCCGGTTACCGTGCCATTGTTTGCAACCGTCCGGATAATGAAGTTGCAGGTCAGCCGGCCTACTCCGATATTGAGCGTGCTGCTGTGGCGCGGGGTTTGCAGGTGTTTTGCCTGCCGGTGGCATCCGGTCAGGTAGAGGACCATCAGGCATTGCAGATGGCCCAGGTGCTCCAGGCCTTGCCGGAGCCGGTATTGGCCTACTGCCGGAGCGGTACCCGTTCGGTGATGCTGTGGGCGCTGGCCGAAGCCGGCAAGCGTGATACCGAAAAGATTTTACAGATTGCCGCCAGCGCCGGTTATGACCTGAATGCCATGCGTGGTCACCTGGAAACCCTGGCCCGTGATGGCAGCCTGTCGGAGCGGGCAGGCCAGCTGGTGGTGTGTCCGGGTGTCAGGGCGATACCGGCAGCTGCTGCAGCTGTACTCTAACCTTGTCGAGGAGCATCAGGGTGGAATCGTCTGCAACCGACCGCAAGACCTGGCAGCGCTGGCTGCCGGGCCTGCCCTTTCTTGGCTGGGCGCGTGACTATGACCGTGCCACCCTGGGCAGCGACCTGCTGGCGGCGGTTATCGTTACCCTGATGCTGATACCGCAGAGCCTGGCTTATGCCATGCTGGCCGGGCTGCCGCCGGAAACCGGACTCTATGCCAGCATCGCGCCACTGGTGCTCTATGCGCTGTTTGGCACCAGCCGGACATTGGCCGTGGGACCGGTGGCGGTGGTGTCTTTGATGACGGCGGCGGCGATCGGCCAGTTCGCCGAGTCTGGTTCGCCGCACTATTGGGAAGCGGCCATTGTGCTGGCTTTCATTTCCGGGTTGATGCTGCTTGCGATGGGGGTATTGCGGCTGGGCTTTCTGGCCAACTTTCTCAGTTATCCGGTGATTTCCGGTTTTATTTCTGCTTCCGGAATTCTGATTGCCTGCAGTCAGCTCAAGGTGATTTTGGGCATTGATGCCCGGGGCCAGAACGTGCTGGAAATGCTTCCGTCCATTGTTGCCGCCCTGCCGCAGGTCAGCGGGTTGACCCTGATGATGGGTATGCTCACCATCGCGTTCCTTGTCTGGATACGCAAGGGCATGCAGCCGCTGCTGGTGGCCTGGGGACTGTCGGCCCGGCTGTCGGATGCAGTGGCCAGGGCGGGGCCGGTGTTGGCCATTGTGGTGACCACGGTACTGACCTGGCTGGGAGACTGGGCCGGACAGGGTGTGCGCATCGTTGGCAGTATCCCGGCCGGCTTGCCGCCGTTAGTGATGCCCTCGTTTGACGGCGCGCTCTGGCAGCAGCTGTGGATGCCGGCATTGCTGATCAGTGTGGTGGGTTTTGTCGAGTCGGTATCCGTGGGCCAGACCCTGGCCGCGCGACGGCGCCAGCGTATCGAGCCGGACCAGGAGCTGGTCGCTTTGGGGGCAAGCAATGTCGCTGCTGCGTTCAGTGGCGGTTTTCCGGTCACCGGCGGTTTTGCCCGCTCGGTGGTCAACTTTGATGCGGGCGCCCGTACGCCAGCGGCCGGGGTGCTCACTGCTGCAGGCATTGCACTGGTTTCGTTGATGCTGACGCCAGCGCTTTACTATCTGCCCCATGCCACACTGGCAGCAACCATTGTCGTGGCGGTACTGTCACTGGTGGACTTCAACATCCTCAAGCACACTTGGCGTTATTCTAAAGCCGACTTTTCTGCCGTGGCGGCGACCCTGCTGGCGACCTTGCTGGTGGGTGTGGAGGCTGGACTGATGGCCGGGGTGGGGCTGTCGCTGGTGCTCTACCTGTGGCGCACCAGCCGTCCCCATATTGCTGAGGTGGGGTTGATGCCGGGTACTGAACACTTCCGTAACGTGTTGCGTCATCCGGTGCTGACCGACACCTCGCTGGTCAGCCTGCGGGTGGACGAGAGTCTGTACTTTGCCAATGCCCGGGCACTGGAAGACCGCATCAATCAGGCTGTGGCCTGCAACACGGAGCTGAAGCATGTGGTGCTGCAGTGTTCGGCCATCAACAGCATTGATGCCAGTGCGCTGGAAAGTCTGGAAGCCATCAACGTGCGGTTGCAGTCGGCCGGGATCGGCTTCCATTTTTCCGAGGTTAAGGGGCCGGTGATGGATCGTCTGCAGCGCACTGATTTCTTGCAACACTTGAACGGACAGGTTTTTCTGAGCCATTTTCAGGCCATGCAGGCATTAGCACCGGCTTTGCTTTGCGCGCAGGCTTGAAGCGCACGCATTCAGGTTCACCACTGCCGTTTTGTAGCTGGCGCCGTCGATAGAGGCCGTCATGGGTGGCGATGGGTACCGGGCTGACCGGCACCTGCACCTGGGCAATCACCAGGCCGTCGACCAGCAAAGGGTATACCTGTACGTAAATGTGTGGCCGGGTGTAGTGGCAGATCAGTTGTTCCAGGCGTTTCAGGTCGCGGTGGTCCGGATGCAGGCCACTGATGCTGCCATTATCTTCGACACCCAGATAAATACTGCCTCCGGCTCCGTTGGCCATGCATACCACTGCTTCGAGCAGTGTGCGCAGCGGCAGCTTGCGCAGGTCGCTCTTGAACTCGTGTTGCAGGGTTTCGCGGTAGGGAAAGTGTCGCATGGTGGCAGTCTCGCTGCGTGTGTTTTGTGCTCAGTGTACCCCGTGAAGCAGAGTGTGCGAACGGGTTCGGCCCGGTGCCGGATGGCTTGGTTCCCGTAAGTATGGATTTATTCCTGCCACGCCATGTGCGGCCATTGTTATGGCGCGGATGCACTTGCACCCTGTAGGTTGGCCGGGTACCTGTGCGCCATGATGCCAGATAAAATCCGGCATCATGGGCTAGCAAAAGTGCAGGTGTGGACACATTTGCATTTATGCTTCAAGCGGACGGCTCACCCGGTCCACCAGATAGAGGATGGACTGATACTGCAGTCCGGAGTGTTCGCCAAGGCCAATTTCGCAGGTGCGGTTGTTGGAGTAGCCGGCGCTGCAGCCCTGCACTTCGTCGCGCAGGTCTTGCAGGGCGCTGGCGTTCAGCTCCGGCACCTGGAAGCCGCGGTCGCCGCCAAAACCGCAACAGGTGACAGAAGCCGGTGTTACCACTTCGCGGGCACAGGCACGGGCCAGCTCCAGCAGTGATTGGCTGTTGCCGCCCATGGTGGTGGAGCAGGTCAGGTGCAGGGCAATGCGTTCGTCCGCCGGCCGTATCTCCAGCCGGGGCAGGGCGTGGCGATGGATGAAGTCCGCCGCTGCATAAAATTGCAGCCGTTCGTCACTGCAGTCCTGCATGCGCAGGTTGCAGGCGCTGGCATCGGTAATCACCGCCAGATGCTGGTCGCCAGCCAGCCGGCGTGCCGCTTCCAGTACTTCGTTGCGCTTGCCGTCGGCCACTTCAAACAGGCCCTTGGACTGAAAGGGCATGCCGCAGCACAGGCTGTGAATGTTGTCCGGAATCAGCACGCGGTAACCGGCCTTATCCAGCAGGCTGAGCACGACGTCGTAGAGGGCGCGCTGGTCGCTGGCGTTACGGTCCGGGCCCAGCACCCGGTTCATGCAGGAAGGCCAGTAGATGACCGTATCTGCCGGCTGCGAATTCTTCGGCGGCTCGAACTGGCGTTGCTGTGGCAGGGCCGCTGCCGCCGCCGGCAGGCCGGGCCGCCAGTGGCCGACCGGCAAACCGGCCTTGCGGGCCAGTGCCATGGAGCCGGACAGGCCCTTGTCGCCCAGCAGGCTGCGGCTGCTGTTGGCCAGTTTCAGCGCCAGACGTGCCGCCTTGCTGATGCCGGCAAAGCGGCGGGCCAGCCACCGTGCACGCCGTTGCAGATCCCGGTTTTGTTGGCCGCGCAGGTCACGCACCAGATCGCCGGTGTTGATGCCGACCGGGCAGCGGGTGGAGCACAGGCCATCCAGTGCGCAGGTGTCCAGCCCCTGGTATTGCCAGCCCTGTTCCAGTTCGCGGAGGGCTTCGGTGCTGGCGCCGGTCTGGCGACGACGCTGCAGCTCGCGCCAGATGACGATGCGCTGGCGCGGACTCAGGGTCAACCGGCGTGACGGACAAACCGCCTCGCAAAAGCCGCATTCGATGCAGTTGTCGATAACGGGATGGGCTTTGGGCAGCGGCTTGAGGTTTTCCACATGAATGCGGGGGTTGTCGCTGATCAACACATCGGGGTTGAGCAGGCAGGCCGGGTCGAACAGTTGCTTGATGCGCTTCATCAGGGCGTAGGCTTCGCTGCCCCATTCCAGCTCCACATAGGGTGCCATGTTGCGGCCGGTGCCGTGCTCGGCCTTGAGCGAGCCGCCGTAGTCCACCGCCACCAGCTGCGCCAGCTCTTCCATAAAGGCGCTGTAGCGGGCCACTTCGTCCGGCTCGTTGAAGCTCTGGGTAAAGACAAAGTGCAGGTTGCCCTCCAGGGCATGACCGAACAGGATGGCCTCGTGGTAGCCGTGTTTGTGCAGCAATTTTTGCAGATCGAGCACACCTTCGGCCAGCCGCTCCAGAGGGAAGGCGACGTCCTCGATGATTACCGTGGTGCCGATTACCCGGTTGGCCCCCACGGCAGGAAAGGTGCCCTTGCGCACATTCCAGTAGCTGTCGTAGGTCTGCGGGTCGCGGGTGAATTCCAGCGGGCGCAGCAGCGGGATTCCGGCCAGTGCCCGGCAAATGTGCTGAATGTTCTGTTCCAGCTGGCTGTCATTCGCGCCGCGCACATCCACCAGCAGGGCCGTGGCTCCCTCGGGCAGTTCGGCCAGGTCATCCGGCATGCCGGGCATATGCTGCACCGAACGCAACGAGGCACGGTCGAGCAGCTCGACGGCGCTGACCGGTGTTTCCTTCAGCAGGGTAGTGGCGGTGCAGGCGGTATGGATGTCGGGGAAGTAAATCAGTGCCGCTGCCTTGTCGGGATAGTCCGGCACGGTGCGGTAGGTAATGGCGCTAATGAAAGCCAGGGTACCTTCGGAGCCGATCATCAGGTGCTTGAGGATGTCCAGCGGATCTGCGAAGTCAACCAGCGCATTGATGCCGTAGCCGGTGGTGTTTTTCAGCCGGTATTTGTGACGAATGCGTTCGGCCAGCGGCTGGTTGGCGCGGGTTTGTTCGCCGAGCTGACGCAGCTGTTCCAGCAGGTCAGAGTGGCTGTTGCGGAAGGCGCTGACGGAGGCCGGGTCTGCGGTATCCAGCAGGGTACCGTCGGCAAAAATCAGCCGCAGGTCGAGCAGGGTGTTGTAAGAGTTTTGCGCCGTGCCGCAGCACATGCCGGAGGCGTTGTTGGCAGCAATGCCGCCGATCATGCAGGCGTTGATCGAGGCCGGGTCCGGGCCGATTTTGCGTTGTAGCGGCGCCAGAATGCTGTTGGCGCGGGCGCCGATTACGCCCGGCTGCAGGCGGATGGCCGCGCCATCATTCAGCAGCTGATGGCCGTTCCAGCCGTTGCCCAGCTGGATCAGCACCGAGTCGGTCACTGCCTGCCCGGACAGCGAGGTGCCGGCGGCGCGGAAGGTGACCGGCAACCCGCGCCGGGCGCAGCTGTGCAACACCTGCTGCACGTCCGTTTCGCTTTCGACCCGTACCACCAGCTGGGGCACCAGACGATAGAAGCTGGCATCCGTACCATGGGCCAGCCGGCTCAGCTCGTCGGTCAGCAGGCGGGCAGGCGGGATGAACCCGGCCAGTTCGCGAATCAGGTTCCGGTAGGTATCTGTGATTGGGTGCATAAACGCCTCGTGTGTCATGCAGGGCCGGCCTGCAGGGGCCGGCCCCGGGGGTCAGGCTATCAACAGGCTGATTATGCCTGCTGCAACCAGGTAGTACAGGGTTGGCAGGATGGTCATGCGCAGTGTGCGTCCTTCCCGGCCTAGCAAGCCAACAGTGGCCGAAGCTGCCACTACGTTATGGATGGCAATCATGTTGCCTGCGGCGGCACCCACGGCCTGTACTGCAACCAGCGAGATGGTCGAGGCGCCCAGCAACTCCGCGGTGCTGAACTGGAACTGGGCCAGCATCAGGTTGGAGACCGTATTGGAGCCGGCGATGAAGGCCCCCAGTGCGCCGACCACTGGAGCAAAAAACGGATAAATGCTGCCGAAAGTA
Source organism: Gammaproteobacteria bacterium (assembly GCA_012728415.1). GTDB lineage: Bacteria > Pseudomonadota > Gammaproteobacteria > Pseudomonadales > Pseudomonadaceae > Thiopseudomonas. The sequence goes on along the minus strand of JAAYFD010000053.1, from coordinate 19,186 downwards.
TCCGAGACCAGTTGCGCCATGGCAATCGGCATGGATGGCAAATCGGCAGCGTTGACCCCGGAGTTGATCAGGATGCGCACCATGGGTACGGTGAAAATCAGTACGAAGCCAGCACCGAACAGGGTGCGTGAAGACTCACTGACTGCCGCCTTGAGCTGGCCGAAACTCATGCGGTGCAGGAAAAATGTCAGGATCACCACCAGCGCCATAACACCGCCGGGCAGGTACAGCAGCTCGATACCACCAGACACCCCCTGCTCGCCAAGGATGTCTTTCCAGCTGAAATTAAGCACGCTGAGAAAAAACGCCTTGATCGGGGCAATGGCGCGGGACAAGACCAGCAGTACAGCCAGCAGCACATAGGGCAGCCAGGCCAGGGCAACCGGCATCGGGCGCTGTGTGGTCAGACTGTCGAGTCTGATCTGGATGCTGCCCATCCAGCTGGCTGGCCAGGTGTCAGCAGGGGCAAAGTCCCAGTTGTTTTTTGGCATTAAAAAGCCGGCTCTGGCGGCTGGCACCACAATGGTCAGGCCCGCCAGCGCGCCGATCAGCGACGGAAACTCGGGGCCGAGAAAAATTCCGGCCAGGGCATAGGGAATAACAAAGGCCACGCCGGTGAACAGGGCAAAGGGCGCCACTTCCAGCCCCTCGCGCCAGGATTTGTTGCGGCCGAAGAAACGCGTCAGCATGCAGCACATCAGCAGCGGCATCAGAATGCCGGCAGCAGCGTGGGTCAGCGCCACTTTCGAAGTAACCAGGTGATAGAACATCTCCCAGCTGGAGCCCTGGGCTGCCAGTTGCTCGCTGATGCCGGTACGGTCCAGCCCGGCGGTCACGCCAACCACGATGGGTGTGCCGACAGCACCAAAGGATACCGGGGTGGACTGCACCATCATGCCGATCATCACCGCGCCGAGTGCGGGAAAGCCCAGAGCTACCAGCAGTGGAGCAACGACTGCGGCTGGTGTGCCGAAGCCTGAGGCCCCTTCAATGAAGCAGCCGAACAGCCAGGCCACCACCAGCACCTGGATGCGCCGGTCGGGCGAAATGTTGGAAAAACCTGCACGGATGGCACTGATGCCGCCCGAATGCTTCAGAGTGTTGAGCAGCAGGATTGCGCCAAAAATGATCCAGAGAATGGCTCCGGTCATGATCAGCCCTTGCAGGCTGGATGCCAGGATACGGTTCAGGGACATGTCCCAGGCCAGCAGGCCGATGGCCACGGTGACCGCAAATACAGCGGGCATGGCTATCCGGGCCGGCAGGTTGAAGCCAACCAGCAAAATGCCGGCCAGCAATAGCGGGGCAAATGCCAGCAGGGGCAGTGCTATATCAGTCATGCTATAGTCCTCGTGCTAAATGACACTTCTTGTTATTGGCCAGCCCCGCCCGCAAGGCCGCAAACCGTTTGGACGGGGCTGTATTATCCGCGGTGTCCTGCTGTGCAGGCTCCGCAAGGATTCTTTGGTTGCCGACCGGCAGCCCTTGTTTGTTTACTCCAGTATTAGCACCACCAGCTCCCGTGGACCGTGCACGCCATAGGCAAGGGTCTGTTCGATATCGGCAGTTTTTGACGGCCCGGAGATCAGCAGGGCATTGGTTGGCATCCCTTTGTCCGCCCAGCCTTCCTGTTGCATGGCTTCATGCAGTGTGCTGTACAGTCGATTGCTGTCGAGCAGGACAAAATGTACCGGCGGCACCAGGCTCATGGCCCTGGGTTCGGCCGGTGTCGGCCAGAGGATCAGGCTGCCGGTTTCGGCAATTGCACCGCGCGAACCGGTCAGGGCGGCATCGACGCGGTTAAACAGTTCGTCCTTCCACTCATTGATTGGTTGTGTGCGCTGCAGCAGGGGTATCTGTTCCAGTTGCCAGTGATCGGCCAGTAGCCGGCCGTGCCGGGTGTCACTGTTGACCCAGAGGTTGCGCAGACCCTTTTCCTGCATCAGCTGCTGCAGCAGCTGATGCCAGGTGTTTCGGCTGGTGTTGTGGATTTCGCCATGTACCGGGCCCATCGCCCGCGCAAAGCGTTCGAGCTTTTCGGCCTTGCTCCAGTGCGGGCGCTGCAGAACGCCAAAATCGCTGACTGGCGGCTCGAAACCGCCCTGTTGTTCACGTCCCTGGTACAGGCGTTGCAAGATGGCATCGCGTGTATTCATGTCATTGTTCCTTGTGTTGGCGCTGGCGCAGCTGCTGTTGCAGGCTGTGTGCGGCGGGGCGCGGGGCGCTGCGATAACGGGTCCAGGCACCCAGCCGGGACGGCATCAAATGGCGGCAACGGGTCATCAGCCCGGTACCCAGCCGGTAGATCCAGGGGCGGCTGTTAAATACTGTCCAGCCGTGCCAGAGCAGCATTTCCAGCCAGCGCCGTTTGCTGCCGTGGCCGGCGACAGTGGCCGAACGCTGCGGATCGCCATCCATCGCTTCGCTGCGCAGGCGTTGCAGCAGTTGCGGAATGGGGATTTTTACCGGACAGACTTCGGCGCAGGCGCCGCACAGGGTTGAGGCGGTTGCCAGCGAGCCGGAATTGTCCAGGCCAAGCAGGTGGGGCATCAGGATTTTGCCGATCGGGCCGGGGTAGGTGGTGCCGTAGGCATGACCGCCGATGCGGGTATAGACCGGACAGTGGTTCATGCAGGCGCCGCAACGGATGCAGCGCAAGGTGTCGAGCAGCTCACGGTCCTGGTAGATGGCCGACCGGCCGGCATCGACCAGGACCAGGTGCACTGCTTCCGGGCCGTCCTTTTCATCGACCTTGCGCGGGCCGCTGATCATGTTGACGTAGGTGGTGATGTGCTGGCCGGTGGCCGAACGGGTCAGCAGGGCCAGCAGGGGGGTAACGTCGGCAAGGTGCTCGACCACTTTTTCGATGCCGGTGACAGCAATGTGGCAGCTGGGTACGGTGGTGGTCAGGCGGCCATTGCCTTCGTTTTCCACCAGACACAGAGTACCGGTTTCCGCAACGGCGAAGTTGACGCCGGAGATGCCGACATCGGCCTGCATGAACTTTTCACGCAGCTGGGCCCGGGCGCTGGCGGTCAGGTAGTCGACATCGCTGGAGCGCTCGGTGCCAGTTGTTTGGTGCATCAGCTCGGAGATCTCGGCGGTGTTCTTGTGGATCGCCGGCATGATGATGTGTGAAGGGGCTTCACCGGCCAGCTGGATGATGTACTCGCCCAGGTCGGACTCAAGAGCCTCGATGCCGGAGCGGGCGAGAAAGGCATTCAGCTCCATTTCTTCGCTGACCATGGACTTGCCCTTGATGACCGTGCGGGCATTGCGCGCGTTGCAGATGTCACGAACGATCTCGCAAGCCTGTTCGCCGGTTTGTGCCCAGTGCACCTGGATGCCGTTGGCTTGCAGGTTTCGCTCCAGCAGCTCCAGCAGTTCAGGCAACCGGCTCAGGGCGCGCAGACGGACAGCGGCGCCCAGCTCGCGCAGTGCTTCCAGGTCCCAGTCGGCAAAGGCGTCCAGGCGCTTGTCCATCAGTCCGTCCATGGCCTTGCGGAAGTTGTTGCGTATCGCCGGGGTGTCCAGCGCAGCGCGGGCTCTGGGTGTAAACTGCTTCACTGCATCGGCGGCTGTGTTCATGCCGCACCTCCCGTGCTGCGCTGCCACAGGAAGCTGACTATGTGCTGGCCCCGGGTGGCCAGCTGCTGCTTGTCGGCAAAACCGTCGATGTTCATCAGGCAGCCGCAATCGGTGCTGACAAACTGATCGGCACCGCAGGTGTCCAGTGCGCGCGCCTTGTCTTCGACCATGGCGGCGGAGATTGCCGGGTGGCGCACGGCAAAGGTACCGCCAAACCCGCAGCACTCGGCTGGCCTTGCCTGCTGTACCAGCTCAACATTGTCCAGCTGGGCAAGCAGGGCCGGCCCGCTATCTGCAATGCCCATTTCCCGGCGGCCGGAACAGGAGGTATGCATGGCAACCCTGATCGGTTCACCCCGGTCCTGCAGGCGGATGCGGCAGACATGCAACAGGAAGTCGGTCAGCTCCCAGGTGCGACTGGCCAACTGTTCGGCCTGCTCGGCCAGGGTGGTGCCGGCAAACAGCCGGGGATAATGCTGGCGCAACATGCCGGCGCAGGAGCCGGACGGTACCACCACCGGCCAGTTGTCGGGAAACAGCCCCAGCTGGCTGGCGGCAACGGTGCGTGCCTGACCGTTGAGGCCCGATGTGTAGGCGGGCTGACCGCAGCAGCTTTGGCCCTGAGGAAAAACCACCTCAATGCCTTCGCGCTCCAGCAACTGGATGCCGGCCAGGCCAACCTCGGGGTAGAACAGGTCGACCAGACAGGTGGCATAAAAATATACCCTGGAAGGCTTGGCCGGATATTGCTTGATTATGTCACTCATTATTTTTTGCTTGGTTATTTCAGATGGAAGAATTCGTGCTTGCATTGGTTGCTGGCGTGTTGTAAATTGGTAAGACCAATTAACAAGGGTGTTTGGTCATGCTATGCGGGGCCTTTGCCATGAGTCAATGAGTCGGCCGGTTGAATCCGACCATGGTCTAGTGTTTGTGTGCGTAGTGTTTTGGCGTGCCCATGGTTTGGCGGCACGGCTCTTTGTGGTTGCCTGTGCGCGCTGAGTGGCGCCAGCAGGGGGCATCCGGGCCTGGGTAGATTGTTTTTTGGTATTTATAAAAATTGGTAAGGCCAATCTGGAGAGGGGTATGGTGTTTGACCAGGTTCAGCGACCACGGGTTTCTGATGTCATCATGCAGCGGCTGGAGGCGATGATCCTTGAGGGCAGTCTCAAGCCCGGGCAAAAACTGCCGCCAGAGCGTGAGCTGGCAGAGCAGTTCGGTGTTTCCAGACCTTCTTTGCGTGAGGCGGTGCAAAAGCTGGTGGCCCGGGGCCTGCTGACCAGCCGCCAGGGGGGCGGGAATTATGTTTGTGAGCAGCTGGGACAATCATTTAGCGACCCGTTGCTAAAACTGCTGGCCGGGCATGATGAATTCCATTACGACCTGCTGGAGTTCCGGCATGCGCTAGAAGGGCTGGCCGCCCATTATGCTGCCTTGCGTGCCACCGACGCTGACAAGGCGATGTTGCAGCGGCGCTTTGATGCTCTGGTTGCAACTTACAAAGCCATGGATCCGGTGCAGGAGGCCGAGGCGGATGCCGCTTTTCATCTGGCGATCGCTGAAGCTGCACATAATGTTGTGTTGTTGCACAATATGCGTGGAATTTTTGCCTTGCTGGAGCAAAGTATCGTGAAAAACCTGACCAGCCTGTTTGAACGGCATGGTTCTCGTGATTTGCTATACGATCAGCATCGGGCCCTGCTGGAAGCGATCCTGTCCGGAGATGCCGAGGCGGCCCGGGCGCGTTCCCATGAACACCTGGTGTTTGTGGAAGACAGCTTGCTGGAACTGTCGCGCGAAGAAACCCGTTTCGAGCGGGCCATGCGTCGGGTTCAGGTGGGTGGCTGAGCCTGTGCGGCAGTCCCGGCAAACCCTGCCTGTATCGGTGCAGGTCAGCCCCGGGACTGTCGGATGGCAGGGCGTTCCGTATGCCGGACTGGAGAACAGATTGAGCGTAGCAGCCCAGCCGGTACGGAGGGCGAGCGGATTAAGGTAAATAGGCCAGGTTTGGGGGTATGCGTCCCGACACTGAAAGGTGCAAGATGGTCTTCTGTTGGCAGTGCGTTGTCGCCAGCGTGAGGGCACCGGAAACGCACAGCTGACGGGTTATTGCCGTACGGGATCATTGCTCGGAAGGTGTCAGCCAGGTTTCTGGCATGGCTTGACACATGTGCAGCCATGCAGTCAGATCAACCAGTCAGTTTCTTGGCTGTAGAGGCTACGCCGGTACACAGATTGTAATAAACAAGAGGAAAAACCATGCAACTATCCATTCAGGACGCCTTGCAGCGTCGCCATGCCAGCAAGGCGTTTGATGCCAGCCGCAAGTTGCCGGACGATGTGGTACAAAAAATTCTTGATGTACTGCGCTGGATGCCGTCCAGCACCAATATCCAGCCGTGGCATTTTATTGTGGCCAGCACCGACGAAGGCAAGGCCCGTATCGCCAAGGGTGCAGCCGGTCCCTATGGTTACAACGAGCCGAAAATTCTGGATGCCTCGCACGTGGTGCTGTTTTGCTCACGCACCAGTGTTGATGAACAGCATTTGCAGAAAGTTCTGGCTGCCGAAGAGCAGGCCGGGCGCTTCAAGGATTATCCGCAAGCCCGTGAAGCGGCTCACAACACCCGTGTCAGCTACCACGGTTTTCACAAGTTTGAGCGCAAAGATGTGCCGCACTGGCTGGAAAAGCAGATCTATCTGAACATGGGCGGCGCGCTGCTGTCTGCCGGCCTGCTGGATATTGACGCTGTGCCCATGGAGGGCGTCAACCAGGAAGTTCTTAACGAAGAATTCGACCTGAACGCGCAGGACCTGGTGGCAGTGGCAGCGGTCGCGTTCGGCTATCACAGCGAAGAGGACTTCAATGCCAAACTGCCCAAGGGCCGCCTGGCGGCAGAAGATATTTTTACCTTTGTGTAACAGCAGGACCCGATCAAGCACGCATCAGTGCTCGTGTGGACTGTGACAACAAATAGCCGGAGCGGGTGCCCGGGTGCCTTCGCCGGCTGTTTGCCGAATGACGGGTGGACTGAACACATCCGCTTCTCACCTGCAGTTCGACTGTAGTTCTTTGGTTTTACATGGAAGATTTGCTGCAGATGGGTTTATTCAGCGCATCCATGATCCGCCGGACAATTTTTGATGAGCAGCCAGATACCGCGCAAACGGTTAACTGCAGCGGCCAGCTTCGAGCTGGAAATCCGTAAAAGCCGCTTCCTTGCGCAAGCCACATATTTGCCAGCACCAGATGATGCCTCCGGCCTGATCACCAGCCTGTCTACAGCACAGGCCAGCCACAATTGCTGGGCCTGGCTGCATGGTGACCAGTACCGCTTCAGCGATGACGGCGAGCCCGGTGGCACCGCCGGCCGGCCGATCCTGTCGGCCATCGAGAATCAGGGTTTCGATCAGTGTCTGGTGGTAATAACCCGCTGGTATGGCGGCATCCAGCTGGGTACCGGCGGGCTGGCGCGGGCCTATGGCGGCTGTGCCCACAGCTGTCTGCAGGATGCACCCTTTGAGCCTTTGATCGAACAGGTCCGGCTGCAGTGCCTGTGTCCCTATCCGCTGCTGGAACTGTTCAAGGGGTTGCTGGCAGAACAGGGCGGTAGCCTGCTCAACGAGAGCTTTGTAGCCGAGGGCGTTCAGCTGCAGCTGGCTGTGCCGCTGGACAGACAGTTGTTTTTGCAGGAAGCCATGCAAAACCTTAGCCGTGGCGAGGTGCAGCTGCAGGAAGCTTTGCAGGAGTGAATGTATTTCTGCCGGTGCCTGATAATCCGGCTGTGCCGTACCTGCAGCCGCAGGCTTGTTGTACGCGGCGGCTGGGGTGTTTGTTCCTGGTTATGGTTGCTCCCGGGAGCATAGGCTTGTGCAGGTACAAATAATCCCCGCATAAAACGCCATGCGTGCCGGGTTCTGTGCGGTTTGTTTAAGTGTCCGCACCTATAGCGTGTCCGCAGTTACAGTCGCTGGTGTTGTCGCGCCAGTGGTGGCAGCTGCATGCCCAGCCCCAGTGCCTGGCGTACAAACATGGCTTTGGCTTCTTGCATTGAGTCCACCTGGCGCAAGCCGGCATTGCGCAGCCAGCGCAGGGGCAGGGCGTCGGCCTGAAACAGGTCCTGAAACCCCTGCATGGCGGCCATCATGGCCAGGTTCTGCGGCATGCGCTTGCGTTCGTAGCGGCTGAGCACCTGCAGGCTGGCGGGATTTTCTCCGCGCTCCAGCGCCCCAAGCAGGGCAGCGGCCAGCTCGGCCACGTCCAGAAAACCGAGATTGACGCCCTGGCCGGCCAGCGGGTGGATGACATGGGCGGCATCGCCCAGCAGCGCAATGCCCTGTTCTGTGTAGCGTTTGGCATGGCGCTGGCGCAGCGGCACGCTGAAGCGGCGGTCGCTGTGCAGGACCTGGCCCAGCCGTCCTTCCAGCGCGTCAGTCAGCTGGCGGTTGAAGGCGTCATCATCAAGGGCCAGCACCTGTTTGGCCCGCTCCGGTGGCAAGGACCAGACAATCGAGCACCAGTTTGCGCCGTCGGCATGCTGCAGCGGCAAAAATGCCAGCGGGCCTTCGTCGGTGAAGCGTTGCCAGCAGGTCAGCAGGTGGGGCTGCCCGGTGCGCACGCTGGTGACCACGGCATGATGCAGGTAATCCCATTCGCGGGTGGCCAGACCGCTCAGGCGGCGTACGCTGGAGTTGGCACCATCAGCGCCGATCAGCAGCGGGGTGCGCAGCTCGCTGCCGTCTTCCAGTGTCAGCAGCCAGCCATTGCCAGAGCGGCGCAGCATGGAGAGGCGGGCGGCGGGCTGCAGGCGTACACTGCTATTTTGCAGTTGCTCCAGCAGGGCATCCTGCACGATGCGGTTTTCCACAATGTGACCAAGCACTTCGGCTTGCACGCTGGCCGCGCTGAAATGGATGCTGCCGGTGCCCGAGCCGTCCCATACCTGCATGTCACGGTAGGGGCTGGCGCGCCGGACAACAATGCCGTCCCAGGCGCCCAGGTTGTCCAGCAGGTTCTGGCTGGCGGCGGACAGGGCGCTGACCCGTGGTTCGAAGGCGTCAGCGGCACTGAATGGAGCGGGCTTGAGCGTGCCGCCATCCAGCAGCAGAATATCCAGCCCGCTGTCTTTCAGCGCCAGTGCCAGGGCGCTGCCGACCATGCCGGCACCTACAATGATCAGGTCTGCGTTCATGTGAAACTCCGGGAGGTAACGGGACGGCTGCCCAGCCCCATGGCCTGGCGGGCAAACAGGTTTTTTGCCGGCGGGCACAGCTCCAGGCCGAGCAGGCCCAGCCGCCGGCCCTGGCTCAGGCCGGGCGTGTGGTTGGAAAACAGGCGGGTGACCTGGTCGGAAAAGCCGATGGTCAGGTCCTGGTCCCGCTGCTGGCTGGCAACATAGCCTTGCAGGGTGGCCAGATCGCCCAGTGGCGCCGAGCTGGCCAGCAGGGTACCGGCCAGTGCGATGGCATCGCGCAGGGACAGGTTGTAGCCCTGCCCGGCAATCGGGTGCAGGCTGTGCGCGGCGTTGCCCAGCACCACCAGATTGCGCCTGACCTGTTCGCTGCTCCGGGCCAGTGCCAGCGGATACAGGTGGCGCTGGCCGACCTGCAGAAAGCGCCCCATGCGGTAGCCGAAGCAGTCCTGTAGCGCATCCAGAAAGGCGGGCTTCGGCAGGGCGGCCAGGCGTTCGGCTTCGGCGGGTGGCCGGGTCCAGATCAGCACAAAGCGGTTGTCCACCATCGGCAGCAGGGCCATGGGACCGTCCGGGGTAAAGCGTTCAAAGGCCCAGCCATCATGGAGTTGGGCCGGCGTGACATTGGTGATAATGGCGGTTTGCTGATAGCTGCGCTGTTGGCAGTGGATGCCCAGTTGTTGGCGCAGGCCGGAGCGGCCACCATCGGCCAGAATGGCCAGCTCGCAGTCCAGGGTCTCGCCCGTATCCAGCTGCAGGCGGTAGCCGCTCTGCTGTGCCTGCATGGTGGTGACTCTGGCGGGGCAGTGCCATTGCACCAGACTGTCATCCAGCGCCTGCCAGAGGCAGTGGCCCAGCCAGGCGTTTTCTACCACCTGGCCCAGTGCACTGACCTGCTGCTGGCTGGCGTGCAGCTCGGCAGCGGCGAAGCGGCCCTGCTCGGAGACATGAATATGCCGGATGCTTTCGGCCCGCTGCGCGACCTGTTCCCAGATACCCAGGCGGCGGTATATCAGTTCGCTGCCATGGGCCAGCGCCGAGGCGCGGGCATCATAGCTGGGCTGGAACTCGCTGCCGGGCGCAAAAGGCTCGATCAGGGCAATGCGCCAGCCGCGCTCGCGGGCACCCTGCTGCAGGGCCAGTGCCAGACTGGCACCCACCAGACCGCCACCGATAATGGCTATATTGACCGCTGGCATGGAGTTCTCCTGTTGCTGTGAAATGGTGTTGGCATTGCAGAATTACCTTTCTGAAGCCCCTGTGCATCTGTCTGGGCGGTATGGATGACAGTACTGAAGCTTTTGCCGGGGATCAAAACCATTACGGTATTAAAGGACTGGTTTTACTCATGCACGGAGTATGCCGCGTCATCGGGGTGCAGATGGCGCAGGGCTGTGCCGCCATGGATGGCGGCACCAGGCTTACAGGGATGTACTTGCAGCGACCCTGCGGAATCTGTGCCCCGGTGATGCCTCCCGGCTTGCCCATATCAGCAAAGATTACAAGGTACCGGACATCAGTGCTTCAATTTCATCGACTGCCTTGGGCACGCCGCCGGTGAGGATGCTGTGGCCTGTCTGGGTGACCACCAGGTTGTCCTCGATGCGGATGCCGATACCGCGCCACCTGGCATCGACGGCCAGGTTGTCTTTGGCCACATAGATGCCGGGCTCGATGGTCAGGCACATGCCGGGCTCCAGTACCCGCCACTGGCCACCGACCTTGTAGTCGCCGACATCGTGTACGTCCAGTCCGAGCCAGTGACCAGCGCGGTGCATGTAAAACGGGCGGTAGGCGTCGCCGGCAATCAATTCGTCCACATCGCCCTGCAGCAAGCCCAGACGCACCAGCCCTTCGGTAATCACGCGTACGCTGGTCTCGTGCGGCTCGTTCCAGTGGCGTCCGGGTTGTACGCACTCGATGGCGGCCAGGTTGGCGGCCAGCACCACCTCGTAAAGGGCTTTTTGCTCAGGCGAGAAACGGCCGCTTACGGGAAAGGTGCGGGTGATATCGCTGGCATAGCAATTGATCTCGCAACCGGCGTCAATCAGTACCAGATCGCCGTCGTTCAGCTGGGCATCATTGTTGATGTAATGCAGGATGCAGGCGTTGGCACCGCCGGCCACAATCGACGAATAGGCAGCAAAACGGGCACCGTTTCTGCGGAATTCGTAATCCAGTTCGGCTTCCAGCTGGTATTCATGCATGCCGGGTTGCACGGCTTGCATGGCGCGTACATGGGCGCGGGACGAAATGTCGCACGCACGCTGCATCTGGCCAACTTCAGCGGCACTTTTGTACAGGCGCATGTCGTGCAGCAGGTGGTCCAGCATGACAAACTCTTTCGGCGGGCTGGCGCCCAGCCGGGCCTTACTGCGGATGGTGTTGACCCAGTCCATCAGTTGCTGGTCGAAGGTCAGGTTTTTGCCGACCGAGTAGTAGACACGATCGCGGCCTTCCAGCAGGCCGGGCAGGATTTCGTCAATGTCGCCAATGGGAAAGGCATCATCGGCGCCAAAGTCGCGAATGGCGCCTTCCTGGCCGGCACGCAGGCCGTCCCAGAGTTCTTTTTCGGGGTTGCGCTCGCGGCAGAACAGGATGTATTCGCCGTGTTCGCGACCGGGAATCAGCACCAGCACTGCTTCCGGCTCGTCAAAGCCGGACAGATAGTAAAAGTCACTGTTCGGGCGGTAGGGGTAATCCACGCTGTTGTTACGGTTGCATACCGGTGAGGCAGGCAGGATGGCGATGCTGTTGGCCGCCATCTGGCTCATCAGGTGCTGGCGGCGGCTGGCATATTCGGCAGGACGGATGGACACGGAAGGCTCCCCGGGTTAGTGGATGGCTGGTTTGTCAGTCTTGTCGGCAGGTGCTGTGGCAGGTGTATTGCATTCAGTGAATAGAAAAACGGCAGTCATGCGCAGGTATTCGCTGACTTCCATGAAGCTGGCTTCGTCTGCAGAATCGTCATCGTTTGCGGTGCTAATCTGGGCCACAGCAACATAGTCTTCGAGGATTTCACGGGCTTCTGCAGTAAGTTTGCGCTGGCCAATGCTGCTGCCAAAGCCGCTTAGAAAGCCCTGGCTCCACTGGCCCAGTGCCTTGGTGCGCAGCTCCAGGCTGTCGTCGTCAGCCGGTAACAGCAGAGTGATACCCATGCAGTCGCCAGCGGTAATTTCGGTTTTGAGCATTTCTTGCAAGCCTTCCAGCGCCGGTTGCAGGCTGGCCGGAATGTCGCCGTCAAACAGTTGGGCGGCGTTTTCGAGCCACGCCTGTGTGCCGAATCCGCCGCCGGCGCAGGTATGACCGGCGAGCAGTCCATGCAGCTCGGCGGGGCTGAAGTGCTGGTTCTGGCTGGCCAGTAGTTGCATGAAGGCCGTATAGGCCGAAGTAGATTCGCTCATGGGCAGGGTCCTGAAACTAGATGGTGCTTGAACTGTCGAAGCAGCCAAGTATAGCCTGAACAGGCTTGCCTCGCAGATTGTCCTGCAATTTGCAAACAGTGGCATTGTTGCATGTCATGGGCTGCTGTATTGTGACGGGTCCCCGGTAGCTGGCGCGTGTTGTCGGAGGTTTACCCCGATTACGATACATGGTTCTGTTTTGCAGTCATGGCAAGCACATGCGGGGTGAGAACATGTCCTTACAGGAGGCAGTGTGAAGAAACCGGATTTTGCCGTTCTGGCCGATAATGTCCAGCGGCTGATACAGCAACACTCTGAACTTAAAGCCCAGTATGCTGCCTTAAAGGAGGCTGAGCAACGCTGGCTGGAAGAGCGCGCCCAGCTTGTCAGCAAGAATGAAACCGCCCGGCAGAAGGTCGAGGTGATGATTTCACGCCTCAAGGCACTGGAGCAAGAATCATGATACAGCCACAAACCCAGACCGTTACGGTTTATATTCTGGACAAGGAATACCATGTGGTCTGCCCAACAGAAGAACGCACCAACCTAGAGCGGGCGGCTGCTTATCTGGACGGCAAAATGCGTGAAATTCGCCGTAGTGGCAAGGTGATTGGTGCAGAGCGTATTGCTGTGCTGGCGGCGCTAAACATTACCCATGATTTCCAGCAGTGCACTCGCCAGCTGGAAGAAGTCAGCAACATGAATGGCGAGCAAATGGAACAGCTGGTAGCTCAGCTGGAGCAGGCACTGAGCGTTTCCTGAAAGAAAAGGCTAGCTGTTTGAGCTCGGCCCGCATCCTGTGTATAGTGGAAGTCAGCTCCCTGGAGTGTACGCCAGCTGATTACGTCCCTGAGCCGATTCACTCAAAACGGAACCTGCTCCTGTGGGCCGGTGAGCATGTCCGCTTGCGGAAAGCCTGAAGGCTCAATGCGGGTTCCACCTTGGACTCTTCGGGTTCAAGGGCCACGTCAGTAGCGGCACGTCCGGGGAGTCCACTTCTGCCATGATCAGCCCATCGATATCAACACCCTCCTGCCTGGCTTCCGAGCGCAAGGCGTTGCGACGCATGCTCAGGCAGCGACGCAGAGCACTGTCAGCCGCTCAGCAAAAACAGTCCGCGTACGGCCTTTACCGGCAGCTGGTTCAGCATTCCTGGTTCCGTCGTGCCCGCAGAGTTGCGCTGTATCTGGCCAGTGACGGCGAAATCGACCCCCATTATCTGCTGGAAGAAGCGCAGCGACGCAAAAAGCATGTTTATTTGCCGGTGCTGTCCTGCTGGCCGCAGCGGCATATGGCATTTCAGCGCATTCATGCCAAGACCCGCTGGCAGCGCAACCGCTTTGGCATTCCCGAGCCGGTTGCGGACCGGGAGCAGCAAAGGGCGCTCTGGACACTGGACCTGGTTTGCTTGCCATTGGTTGGTTTTGATGCCAATGGCGGCAGGCTGGGCATGGGCGGTGGCTTCTATGACCGCAGTCTGGCGGCCTGTAACTTGCCGCTGCCGCCATTACTGGGGCTGGCGCATTCATGCCAGCAGGTGGATCAGCTGCCGCTGGAGCCCTGGGATGTACCGCTGGATGCTGTGGTGACCGAACAGGGCTGGCATGTGTGTCATCAGAGGTAGAGTGCAGCCTTGTATCTGGTATCGCTGCACGTAGCGACACGAAGGCGGAAGCTTGTGCACTGCCGGCCAGGGTCCGCTGCGCTTTTGCGGTTGCGAGAGCTGCCGGCAGTAATGAAGATGCCATATGGCACCTGTCTGGATGCATCTTTTTACAGGCTACTCCTGGATGAAGCGAAAACCTGCACCGGCTGGGGTTACGCGCATTACTTCCAGCAGCAGGACTGGTGCTTCGACCGGCATGTCCTGGACCTGCCCGTGAACCACATCGCCTACGTTTAGCCTGGCTAATTGCGGATGCTGTACAAACACGCCGGTATCGGATAGATCTTCGGTGCTGGCAATGATGTCTTCGGCAAAATCAGGGTGACTGATTTTGATGGTGCATTTCAAGGCGGTACGAATGTGCTGTCGGAGGTGTACTTGCATGATGGTCTGCTGGCTCCCTGTGAACTGTACTTGACTTTAGGTATTGCCGGTGTTTAGTTCAAGCCCTAATACCAGCGTTTTTCATTGTCCGGCCGGCGGCGAAAACGCTTCATGGTCCACATGTACTGTTCTGGCCAGCGCTCTACATAACTCGCCAGGGTGCGGCTCATGGCAGCGACCGCGGTAGGAGTGTCGGTGCTGTACATATCGTCTGGTGCTGCCTCAATGATGACTTTGAAGCCGCTATCGTCGGGCAGGCGTACTGCGTGCAGGAAGATTCCGGCTACCCTGTCGGGTTTGCCGGCCAGCATGCCGGCAACAAACTTGCTGGTCAATGCCTGTACTGCGAGGAAAGGTACGAATACGCCAGAGCTCAGGCTGGGCTCAGGGTCGGCGGGAATGCCTACTGCGCCTCCTTTGCGTACCTCCTTGATGACACTGATGATGCCTTCGCGGGTGGAGGGAGCAACACGGTTGCCCATTTGCACCCGCTGGCGGGCCAGTAATTCGTCCAGCGCCTTGAGCTTGGGTGGGCGATAGAAAATGATCGGGTTGCCACCATGCAGGCAATAGAAGTGGTTGAGTACCTCCCAGTTGCCCAGGTGACTGGTGATGCCGACAATGGCTTTACCTTCGGCGCGCGCCTGTTGCAGGATTTCCAGACCCTCAACCTCTTTGATGCGCTGCATGGTTTTGGCAGGCGGCCAGATCCAGGCACAGGCACTTTCGGTAAAGGACTGACCGATGTTTTTGAGGTTTTCCTGCAGCAGCTGTTCGCGCTCGGCTTTTGTCTGCTCTGGAAAGCAGTGTGTCAGGTTAATACGGGCCACTTCGGTGGAGCGATTGGGCAGGCGATACATTAGCCAGCCGAGCAGGCGGCCCAGTTTTTGTACGCCCCCCCAGGGCAGCATGGCGATAGCACGCAGGGTGCCTACGGCCAACAGGCCTTTGAGTTTTTCCACAGTCGCATCCTAGGTTGTCCAGAGGGCGTAGTATACCTGTCCGGTATGCTTTTCACGATGCAGCTGCCAGCGTGCCGGTAGCCCAAGGCTGGAGGGCGGCTGCTCGCTTTCGGTATAGATCAGTGCGCCTTCCGCCAGCCAGCTGTTTTCTTCCAGCAGCCGGCAGCCGGATTGCAGCAAGTCGCGATGAAAAGGCGGGTCGAGCAGCACCACGTCGAACTGCTGGCTGGCCGGCTGGCCGAGCCACTGCAGGCTGTCACCCTGAATGACTTCTGCTTGCGTGGCCTGCAGTGCCTGCAGGTTGCGCCGCAGGCTGTCGGCGGCCCGGCGCTCCAGCTCCAGCGCGACACCACTGGCCGCGCCCCGTGACAAGCCTTCCAGAAACAGCGCGCCGCTACCGGCAAAACAGTCCAGCAGCCGTGCGCCCCGGATGTGTGGCGCCAGCCAGTTGTACAGGGTTTCCCGCACCCGGTCGGGGGTTGGGCGCAAACCCGGCGCATCGGGAAAGCCCAGCCGGCGTGAGCGCCATTGTCCGCCGATGATGCGCAGCTGGTTGTTGCCGGTGCGCTTGCCGCCTGTGCTGGCTGGCCGGGCCATCAGTGACGGGCTCCGGCCGGGCTGCTATTGCGTTCAACAGCGGGCGGCAGCGGTTGCTGCTCCACTTTGGGGCCCAGGGTAATGATGGTCAGGGCATCGGCATCCAGATGGCGTTGTACGGCGGCGTGCACCTGCTCCAGCGTGAGCTGCTCTATATCGCGGATGAAATCATCCTGCCAGCTCAGTGGCAGGCCATAAAAGCCGATGGCCCCCAGCTGGCCGACAATGGCCGAGTTGCTGGCGGCATTGAGCGGAAAGCTGCCGAGGATCTCCCGTTTGCTGGCAGCCAGCTCTGCGGCAGTTGGTCCCTGCCTGATAAATTCACGCAGCAACTGTTGCACGAACTCAAGCGTGGCCTGGCTCACTTCGGCCCGGGTCTGCACGCTGATTATAAAAGGCCCGCGGGTTTGCATGGGGTTGAGCATGGAATAAATGCCGTAGGTCAGGCCGCGCTTTTCCCGGACTTCTTCCATCAGCCGGCTGCCAAACCCGCTGCCGCCCAAAATCTGGTTGGCCAGATAGAGTGCCGGATAATCGGGATGGCCACGCTCCACTGCCAGCTGGGCCAGCAAAATATGGGTCTGACTGGAGTCGAAGTCGATATGCCGCTGGCTGGCTTTGGGCGGGGTTGCTACGGGAACCTGACTGGCTGCCCGGCCCTGTGGCAGGGCCAGACTGATGCGTTCGGCGATCTGCTCTGCGCGGGCACGCTCCAGGTTGCCGACCAGGGCAATCTGCACATTACCGGCAGCGTAAAACTGCTGATAAAAATCATGCAGCTGGCGCTGGCTGATACTGTTGATGCTTTGGCTGTTGCCGGCGCTGGGGTGCGCATAGGGATGCTGGCCGTAGAGGTCGGCAAACAGGGCTTGATTGGCCAGCGTACCGGGATCTTTCTGCTGATGTTTGAAAGAAGCATGGAACTGGTTTTTCAGCCGGTCGATATCACTCTGGCGGAAGGCTGGCTTGCCCAGCAGCTCGGTGAAGAGCTGCAAGGCCGGTTCGCTCAGGGCCGGATCGCTCAGGCTGCGCAAGCTGACAATACCCATGTCGCGGTAGCTGCCACTGCCCAGTTGTGCGCCGAGGTTTTCAAAACCCAGGGCGATTTCATCAGCGGTTTTGTCGGCAGTGCCCTGATCCAGCAAAGCGTTGGTCAGGCTGGCCAGGCCGGGCTGGTTGCCATCCTGGCTGCTGCCGGCGGCAAAAGTCAGGCGGATGTCAAACATGGGCAGTTCGGGAGCCTTAACGAACAACACCTGGCTGCCGCTGGCGGTTTGCCACTTCTGGATATTCAGGCTGCGGCGTTCGGGTGCCTGGTCAGCCAGCCGTGCCAGGCTGCTCAGGCTGTTGTTTGATGCAGGCAGGCTGGTACAGCCGGCCAGCAGCAGGCCAGCAGTCAGCAGGCTGGTGCTCAGAAAGGGTAGCAGGCGGCTCATGGGCGGGCCTCCTCAGGCAGAACATGCATGGTAGTGGAGCGTTGCGGGGTAAAGAAACGGCGTGCGGCAGCCTGGATATCTGCGGGGGTGACGGCATTCAGGCTGTCAAAGTCGCTATCCAGCAAGCGCCAGGACAGGCCGACGGTTTCCAGCATGCCGATGCTGCGGGCCTGCCGGGTGATGGAGTCGCGGGCATAGACCTCGCTGGCAATCAGCTGGGCACGTACGCGCTCCAGTTCGGCAGCATCAGGCGGGGTTTCTTGCAGGGCTTGCAGTTGTTGCCAGAGGGCTTGCTCTACCTGGTCAAGGGTGATGCCTTTCTGAATGTTGGGGGTAGCCGACAGCATGAACAGGCTGTCGCCCCGGGCAAAGGGGTTGAACCAGCTGGAAGCTCCGGCGACCAGCTCCTGCTGGCGCTCCAGCCGAGCTGGCAAACGGGCGCTTTCGCCGCCACCAAGCAGGGCGCTGATCAGGCGCAGAGCGTGAATTTCGGTGACATTGTCAGAGGTGTTCAGGGCGGGTACGTTAAAGCCCAGCATCAGCATTGGCAGGCGGGTTTTCAGGTATTGGGTGCTGCGCCGCTCGCCAGGCTCGTTCAGCTCTAGCGGCAAGCGTGCTTCAGGAACAGGCCGGGCAGGGATGTTGCCAAAGTGGCGTTTGACCAGAGTTTTGACATTATCCGGTTCTACATCCCCCACAATAACCAGGGTGGCATTGCCGGGGCTGTACCAGCGGTCATGCCACTGGCGCAGATCTGTTATGGTCATGCGTTCAAGGTCGTGCATCCAGCCGATGGTGGGAATGCTGTAGCTGCTGGCCGGATGGGCCAGGGCCAGAAAGCGCTCGTAGGCCAGTCCGGACGGGTTGTCATCGGTACGCATGCGGCGCTCTTCCTTGATGACTTCGATTTCCCGCAAAAACTCATCTTCGGGCAAGGTCAGGCCAGCGAGCCGGTCGGCTTCCATTTCCAGCGCAACTTCCAGCCGGTCTTTGGCCAACACCTGGTAGTAGGCCGTGTAGTCGTCACTGGTAAAGGCGTTTTCTTCTGCACCCAGCTCGCGCAAAATGCGTGAGGACTCGCCTGGCCCAAGTTTGCTGCTGCCTTTGAACATCATGTGCTCCAGCGCGTGGGCCAGGCCAGTGTGGCCGGGAGTTTCATAGCTGGAGCCGGCCTTGTACCACAGCTGGCTGACTACTACGGGTGCGCGGTGGTCTTCACGGATAATGACCTTCAGGCCGTTGTCCAGAGTAAACTCGTGAGTCGGTGGCGGGGTGGCAGCCTGCGTGGACAGGCTTAGGCAAGCCAGCAGGACAAGGAAGCATTGACGGAAAATGTGCATGTGGTGTCTATCCTGGTGAAGCGAAACGGCTATGTTAACGTGAAAATGCTGGTGTCTGCAGTGCGGCACAGGTGCAAAACAGGCTTTTCGGGTACGGGCATTGCGTACAAAACATATGTGCCATACAGACCGTCGGTCAGTCAGTTTGTTCGCAAGCCCGATACGGAAGCGGCATTTGACGGACAAGAGGTGTGTCCATGTGTGCGGTGAT
Source organism: Gammaproteobacteria bacterium (assembly GCA_012728415.1). Taxonomy (GTDB): domain Bacteria; phylum Pseudomonadota; class Gammaproteobacteria; order Pseudomonadales; family Pseudomonadaceae; genus Thiopseudomonas. The sequence continues at coordinate 406 of JAAYFD010000053.1, read as the reverse complement.
GCCTGTGAATAGACGGTTTTAGAAAAATCGCAGCAGCGGTGCTAGAATGGCACATCTTTTAAACTATGGTCGCGACCCTTATCGACACAGGGCTGCGACCCTTGCCGAGATATAGATAGATGTCCGGTTCCAGTGATGACAACAAGCAGGCAGCCCAGCAAAAAAAGGGGCTGTTTTCCTGGTTTAGAAAAAAAGCGCCCGCCGCCGAACAGCAGCCGGATGAAGGCGGGGCCGTACAGGCAGAAGAAGTCGTAGAGCCTGCCGCGATAGGGCAGGCCACTCAAGATGCTGCGCTGCAGGAGCCTATTGAAAAGGTTGACAGTCACGAACCTGACGCACAACCTGAAGAGCCAGAGCCAGAGCCAGAGCCAGAGCCAGAGCCAGAGCCAGAGCCAGAGCCAGATCC
>JAAYFD010000009.1 GCA_012728415.1 Gammaproteobacteria bacterium | reverse complement strand
GATGAGGTAGCCGACAGCAAATACGACTGTGCCGATGTAGAGCATGAACCACCAGCGTGGCAGTGGGTTGTCATACTCTTCGATGCCGTCATAGACATGCCCCACGGTCTGATCCGTGGTGTCGCTGTGCTGGCCCTTGCGTGTGGCAAATATCAGCCAGACCAGGGCCACCAAGGTGACCGTGGTCAGGATAACAACGTACCAACTCCAGAAAGAGGTCATTGGTGTGTACTCCTAGATGATCAGTTGCCGGATGCCCGACGGGAAAGCCTGTGCTGTTCCGCCGGAAACCGGGTTTTGCCGCCCGTGAGAGGGCGGGGCCTTATCTTTTGTTTTTGATCGCGGTACCCAGAACTTGCAGGTAGGCAACTATGGCGTCCATTTCAGTCTTGCCTTTTACCTGGGCCACAGCACCGGTCATGTCTTCATCGGTGTAGGGCACACCCAAAGTCTTCAGGGCTTTCATCTTGGCGACCGTATGCTTTCCGTCAAGAGTGTTTTCAACCAGCCAGGGGTAAGACGGCATCTTCGACTCGGGCACGACGTTGCGCGGGTTATACAGGTGCGCACGGTGCCAGTCGTCAGAGTAGCGGCCGCCGACACGGGCCAGGTCCGGACCTGTGCGTTTGGAGCCCCAGAGGAATGGGTGGTCGTAAACGCTTTCACCGGCGACGGAATAGTGACCGTAGCGTTCTGTTTCGGCACGGAACGGACGGATCATCTGCGAGTGACAGCCGACACAGCCTTCACGGATGTAGATGTCGCGGCCTTCCAGCTGCAATGCGGTATAGGGCTTGAGGCCTTCGACCGGTTCGTTGACCACGTCCTGGAAGAACAGCGGGACGATCTGGGTGAGACCGCCCACGCTGACCGCCAGGATCATGAAGAACGCCAGCAGGGCAACGTTCTTTTCGAGTTTCTCATGACCTTGCATTAGTGTGCTCCTTCAACGGTAAAGCGGTTGGCGACAGCAGCCTTGGCAGGATCGGCACTACGAATGGTTTTCCAGACGTTGAATGCCATCAGCAGCATGCCGGCAAAGAAGATGGAACCACCAATCAGGCGTACCACAAAGCCCGGGTGACTCAGGTTAATGGCTTCCTGGAAGGTGTAAGTCAGGGTGCCGTCATCGTTGACTGCACGCCACATCAGGCCCTGGGCAATACCGTTAACCCACAGGGAAGCGATATAGAGTACGGTGCCGATGGTGGACATCCAGAAGTGGGTGTTGATCAGGTTGACGCTGTACATCTGTTCACGGCCAAACAGGCGAGGAATCAGGTGATACAGGGAACCGATGGAAACCATGGCAACCCAGCCCAGGGCGCCGGCGTGTACGTGGCCCACGGTCCAGTCGGTGTAGTGCGACAGAGCGTTAACCGTCTTGATCGACATCATCGGGCCTTCAAAGGTGGACATGCCGTAGAAGGCCAGTGAGACCACCAGGAAACGCAAGATGGGATCGCTGCGCAGCTTGTGCCAGGCACCGGACAGGGTCATCATGCCGTTGATCATGCCACCCCAGGACGGAGCCAGCAGGATCAGGGACATGATCATGCCCAGGCTCTGCGCCCAGTCAGGCAGGGCGGTGTAGTGCAGGTGGTGTGGGCCGGCCCAGATGTATACGGCAATCAGTGCCCAGAAGTGCACAATGGACAAGCGGTAGGAATAAATTGGGCGCTCGGCCTGCTTGGGTACGAAGTAGTACATCATGCCGAGGAAGCCGGCGGTCAGGAAAAAGCCCACCGCGTTGTGGCCGTACCACCACTGCACCATGGCATCGGTTGCACCGGCGTAGGCCGAGTAGGACTTGATCAGGCCGCCGGACAATACAGGCATTTCCATGCTGTTGACGATGTGCAGCATGGCTACGGTAAGGATGAAGCCGCCGTAAAACCAGTTGCCTACATAGATGTGCTTGACCTTGCGTATGACCAGGGTGCCAAAGAACACAATGCCAAAACTGACCCAGACTATGGCAATCAGAATATCAATTGGCCATTCCAGCTCGGCGTATTCTTTGGACGTGGTGTAGCCCAGTGGCAGGCTGAGCGCTGCACACAGGATCACCAGTTGCCACCCCCAAAAGGTGAAAGCAGCCAGTTTGGGTGCAAACAGTGTGGTCTGGCAGGTACGCTGGACCGAATAGTAGCAGGTAGCAAACAGTGCGCTGCCACCAAAGGCAAAAATCACCGCATTGGTATGCAGTGGGCGAAGCCGGCCGTAGGTTAGCCAGGGGATGTCAAGGTTAAGTTGGGGCCAGACCAGCTGTGCAGCGATCAGGACGCCCACCAGCATCCCGACGATGCCCCAGACCACCGTCATGATGGCGAACTGGCGAACCACCTTGTAGTTGTAGGCGGAGCTTGTGGTTGTATTCATGGTTGTTTTCCATCCATTAGTTGGGCAGATACGCTACCTGACAAAGGCAGTTGTAGCTGTAGCGGTTGAATTCTGCGAAAAGCGACAAAGGACCGTATTGACAAACATCAAGTTGTCGCAGGTTGGCTGTTTTATTTATTAAATTCGGATGGATTATTAATGCTTGCCTCATCGTAGCGAAGGCTTGGCTGGTGCGCGGTGTGGCAGGTGGGTCGCTGCCAGGGCGGTTGCGTGCTGGTATTATTGTTCGCCAATTAAACTCAGAATCGTGTGGAGTGGGTCGGTATGGCAATTACCAAGGTGGCTTTTATAGGGCTTGGAAACATGGGTTACCCGATGGCAGGGCACTTGGCCGCTGCCGGCTATCAGGTGTGTGTGTATAACCGGACAGCGGGCAAGGCAAAACGCTGGGTTGACGAGTTTGGTGGCAGCCGGGCTGCCACTCCTTTGCAGGCGGCCCAAGGTGCAGAGGTGGTGTTCGTCTGCGTGGGCAACGATGATGATGTGCGCTCGGTTGTACTCGGTGAAGCCGGGGTGCTTGCGGGTATGCAGGAGGGCGGCTATCTGGTAGACCACACAACGGCGTCGGCCGAGCTGGCCCGGGAGTTGTCCCGGCTGGGTGCCGAGCGGGGTGTTGCAGTGCTGGATGCGCCGGTTTCAGGTGGTCAGGCTGGTGCCGAAAAAGGTTGCCTGACCATTATGGTTGGGGGAGAGCAGGAACATTATGCGGCTGTGCGGCCGGTTCTGGAGTGTTATGCGCGCATGCAGCGCTTGATGGGGCCGGTGGGCAGTGGCCAGCTGACCAAAATGGTGAATCAGATTTGTGTCGGTGGCCTTTTGCAAGGATTGTCAGAAGCGTTGCATTTTGCCGAAAAGTCCGGTGTTGATGCGCAGGCTGCAATGGAAGTAATCAGTGGCGGGGCTGCGCAGTCGTGGCAACAACAGAATCGCTACGAAAGCATGCTGGCACGGGAGTTTGATTTTGGTTTTGCCGTAAAGTGGATGCGCAAGGATTATGCCCTGGTCCTGGATGAGGCGCGGCGCAATGGTGCCCAGCTGCCGGTAACTGCGCTGGTTGATCAGTTCTATGCCGATGTGATCGCGATGGGCGGTGAGAACTGGGACACATCCAGCCTGATCAAGAGGCTGGATCGCAACTGATGCTGTGCCGTCCGGGGTGTGGCGCTTGCTGTGTGGCGCCTTCAATCAATACGCCCCTGCCCGGCATGCCTGATGGCAAGCCGGCAGGGGTGCGCTGCCTGCACCTGGATGAAAGCAACCTGTGTCGGCTGTTCGGAAGTGTGGAGCGGCCAGGTTTCTGCGCAGGTTTTACCGCCAGTCCGGAGGTTTGTGGCGACAGTCGCGAGGAGGCGATCCGCATAATTGGCTGGCTGGAGGGAGAAACAGCAGCAAACCAGCGGCCCTGAGGCGGGCCGGGCTTGATAAAAATCAAGGTATCGGGGAATGCTTCGGAAAGCGCTGGGTGGTTGCCTGCGCTGTCAGGCAGGTTTACAAGCCGGCCAAGCTACGGGCAGACAGCGCTTCCTTGCTGTTTTTGTCAGACCTGATTGTCTCGCCGGCATTAATCGGCGCACCTGGTAAGCTTTTGGGCTGGGCGGCTTGGCGGGTGGAAAAGGCTGGAAAATTAAAAAAGGCCGCCGATTGGCAGCCTTTTTGTGTAGTTAGCGCTATTAACGCTTGTCCATCGGGACATACTCGCGGGAGGTATGGCCGGTGTACAGCTGGCGAGGACGGTTGATTTTGTGTGGCTCGGACAGCATTTCCATCCAGTGCGAGATCCAGCCAACAGTACGGGACATGGCGAAAATCACGGTAAACATGCTGGTCGGAATGCCCATGGCTTTCAGGATGATGCCGGAGTAGAAGTCCACGTTCGGATACAGGTTGCGCTCCTTGAAGTACGGGTCGTTGAGGGCAATTTCTTCCAGCTTCATGGCCAGTTCCAGCTGCGGATCGTGAATGCCCAGCTCGGACAGCACTTCGTCGCAGGACTCTTTCATCACCTTGGCGCGGGGGTCGAAGTTTTTGTATACACGGTGACCAAAGCCCATCAGCTTGAACGGGTCGTTGCGGTCTTTGGCTTTGGCAATGAACTTTTCAATGTTGGACACATCGCCGATTTCATCCAGCATCAGCAGAACCGCCTCATTGGCACCGCCGTGGGCAGGCCCCCACAGGGCGGCGATACCGGAAGCGATACAGGCGAACGGGTTCGCACCGGTGGAGCCGACCAGGCGCACGGTGGATGTTGAGGCGTTTTGCTCGTGGTCGGCGTGCAGAATCAGGATGCGTTCCATGGCGCGGGTCAGTACAGGACTGATTGGCTTGATCTCGGCAGGCGTGTTGAACATCATGTGCAGGAAGTTTTCTGCGTAACCCAGGTCGTTGCGCGGGTACATGATGGGCTGGCCAACCGAGTACTTGTACGCCATGGCGGCGATGGTCGGCATCTTGGAAATCAGGCGGTGTGCGGAAATCTCGCGGTGGCGCGGGTTGTCGTTGTCCAGTGAATCGTAGTAGAAGGCCGAGAGGGCACCGACAATGCCGCACATGACAGCCATCGGGTGTGCATCGCGACGGAAACCGTTAAGGAAGGACTTCAGCTGCTCGTTCACCATGGTGTGGCTCATGATGCTTTTTACGAACTCGTCCTTCTGCTCTTTGTTGGGCAGCTCGCCATGCATCAGCAGGTAGCAGGTTTCCAGGTAGTCGGACTTGTAGGCCAGCTCTTCGATCGGGTAGCCGCGGTGCAGCAGGATGCCTTTGTCGCCATCGATAAAGGTGATTTTTGACTCACAGGAAGCGGTGGACATGAAGCCCGGGTCGAACGTGATGTAGCCGCTGGATATCAGGTTGCGGACGTCAATGACATCATGGCCCAGCGTGCCGGAATACAGGGGCAGCTCAAGGGGTGTGCCATCGCCAATTGTCAACTGCGCTTTTTTGTCAGCCATGTGGCCTCCTACTAAGTTGTGCTTGAAATCGTCATGGCTCCCAGTGAGAGCCCGGGACATCATAAAGTGATAAACCCGAATGTCAATTTGCACTGCTGGATGCTGCTCGGGTCATCGGGTCTAACTCATCGGCTACACATGTTCGGCGCTATGTCAAACGGACGCAATCCGCTTTTAGGCGAATATAATGGCGTTGTACGACCGGCCGGTTTTGCACTATACTCGAGAACGCTCGGCAGCTCTGGATGTGAGTCCTGAGAGGCCGAAGTTCGTCCTTTGGAGACAGGCGCCCTACGAGGTGCCCTTTCAATAACCGCCCTGCAGTTTGGGGCCAGCAAAGTGTGATAACGCCGTGAAAAGCCAAAGACCTGTAAATCTTGATCTGATGACAATAAAGCTGCCCATCACAGCTTATTCGTCCATTCTGCACCGCATATCCGGAGTCATCCTGTTCTTCGGTATTGTTGTTTTGCTGTGGGGTCTGGACAAGTCCCTCGCGTCCGAGCAGGGGTTCGCCGAAGTCAAAGAGTGCCTGAGTGGCGGTTTTGCCAAGCTGGTAGTGTGGGGTTTGCTGTCAGCCCTGTTGTACCACCTGGTCGCCGGAACCAAGCACGTCCTGATGGATCTGGGCCTGGTGGGTGAAACCATGGAGGCTGGAAAGCTGGGTGCCAAGGCGGTCCTGATTATCGCTGCTGTGTTGATTCTGCTCGCTGGAGTGTGGATATGGTAACTTACGTAACAAACTTTTCGCGTTCCGGTCTCTATGACTGGATGGCCCAGCGTGTTTCTGCTGTAGTGCTGGCAGTTTACACCCTGTTTTTGCTGGGTTATGTAGTCGCAAATCCGAACATGGACTATGCCCAGTGGGGCGGTCTGTTCTCCCAGGGCTGGATGCGCGTATTCAGCCTGCTGGCGCTGGTGGCCCTGTGTGCGCATGCATGGGTCGGCATGTGGACTGTCACGACCGACTATCTGACCAGAATGACTTTTGGCAAGTGGGCGGGCGCGGTCCGCTTTTTGGTGCAGGCCCTGTGTGGTGTGTTGATGTTTGTGCTTTTTGTCTGGGGCATCCAGATTCTTTGGGGAATTTGATCCATGACCGGTATTCGTACTCTTTCTTATGACGCCATCATTGTTGGTGGCGGCGGCGCTGGCATGCGCGCCTCCTTGCAGCTGGCCCAGGGTGGCCACAAGACTGCAGTAGTTACAAAGGTGTTTCCTACCCGCTCGCACACAGTATCTGCCCAGGGTGGCATCACCTGCGCCATTGCGTCCGACGACCCGAACGATGACTGGCGCTGGCATATGTATGACACCGTCAAGGGTTCCGACTATATCGGTGACCAGGACGCAATCGAATACATGTGCTCCGTAGGGCCGGAGGCGGTCTATGAGCTGGAGCACATGGGGCTGCCTTTCTCCCGCACCGAAACAGGCCGTATTTATCAGCGTCCGTTCGGCGGCCAGTCCAAGGACTATGGTCGTGGCGGTCAGGCTGCCCGTACCTGTGCGGCGGCTGACCGTACGGGTCACGCCTTGCTGCACACCCTGTACCAGGCCAATATGAAGCACGGTACTGAGTTTCTCAACGAGTGGTATGCCGTTGACCTGGTGATGAACCAGGACGGTGCCTGCGTTGGTGTTATCGCTATTTGTATCGAGACGGGTGAGACTGTTTACATTCGCTCCAAGGCCACAGTACTGGCCACAGGTGGCGCGGGCCGCATCTACGCCTCGACCACCAACGCCCTGATCAATACTGGTGATGGTGTGGGCATGTGCCTGCGTGCGGGCATCCCGATGCAAGACATGGAAATGTGGCAATTCCACCCGACCGGCATCGCCGGCGCTGGTGTGCTGGTCACCGAAGGATGTCGTGGTGAGGGTGGTTACCTGATCAACAAGCATGGCGAACGCTTCATGGAGCGTTACGCTCCGAATGCCAAAGACCTGGCCAGCCGCGACGTTGTCGCACGTTCTATGGTTAAAGAAATTCTGGCCGGTAATGGCTGTGGTCCAAATGGCGACCATGTCATGCTGAAGCTGGATCACCTGGGTGAAGAAGTTCTGCATAGCCGCCTGCCTGGCATTTGCGAGCTGTCTAAAACCTTTGCTCACGTTGACCCTGTAAACGCCCCGATTCCTGTGGTTCCGACCTGTCACTACATGATGGGAGGCATTGCAACCAATATTGACGGTCAGGCAATTGCCCAGGATGCCAACGGCAACGACAAGATCATTGATGGTTTGTTCGGTGTGGGCGAGGTGACCTCGGTATCCGTACACGGTGCCAACCGCCTGGGCGGCAACTCGCTGCTTGACCTGGTTGTATTTGGCCGCGCCGCTGGCCTGTATCTGGAAAAGGCACTGCGCGAGGGAGTTGAGAGCCGTAATGCCGGTGAGTCCGACATTGAACGCTCCATGGCTCGCCTGGCCGGCTTGAGCGAGCGCACGGAGGGCGAAGATGTTGCGCCGTTGCGCAAAGAGCTGCAAAACTGCATGCAGAACTACTTTGGTGTGTTCCGCACTGGTGAGTTCATGCAGAAGGGTATTGCCGAGCTGGCCGACATGCGCGAGCGCATTGAGAAAGTCAAGATAAATGACAAGAGTAGTGCGTTCAACACTGCACGCATTGAGGCGCTTGAGTTGCAGAACCTGTTTGAAGTGGCCGAAGCAACCGCTATTGCCGCCGAGGCGCGTAAAGAGTCCCGTGGCGCTCATGCCCGTGAGGACTACGAGAGCCGTGATGATGAAAACTGGCTGTGCCACAGCATGTACTTCCCAGAAACGAAGACTGTTGGCAAGCGTGCCGTCAATTTATCGCCGAAAACAGTTCCTGCTTTCGAGCCTCAAGAGCGTACTTACTAAGGGTTAGCATAATGTCACTGCCAAATACATTGAAAGTTAGCGTGTATCGCTATAATCCTGAAAAGGATGCTGCACCTTTCATGCAGAACTTTGACGTCCAGATCGACGGCAAGGACATGATGGTGCTGGACGTTCTGCAGCTGATCAAAGAGCAGGACGAGACCCTTGCATTCCGTCGTGCCTGCCGCGAAGGTGTTTGCGGCTCGGACGGTATGTGCATGGGCGGGGTGAACGGCCTGGCCTGCATCACTCCGATTTCAGAAAAGATAGGCAAAGATGGCGTGCTGGTTATTCGTCCGCTGCCGGGCCTGCCGATTATTCGTGACCTGGTGGTAGATATGAGCCTGTTCTACCAGCAGTACGAAAAAGTGCAGCCTTATCTGCAAAATGATACACCAGCGCCAGCGATCGAGCGTTTACAGTCACCAGAAGACCGTGCTCAGCTCGACGGCTTGTATGAGTGCATTCTCTGTGCGTGCTGCTCCACCGGTTGTCCATCTTTTTGGTGGAACCCGGATAAGTTCCTCGGCCCGTCCGCGCTGTTGCAGGCCTACCGCTTTTTGGCGGACAGCCGTGATACGCAGACGCGCGAGCGGTTGTCACGACTGGAAGATCCGTTTAGTGTCTTTCGCTGCCGTGACATCATGAACTGTACCAATGTGTGTCCGAAGGGGTTGAACCCCAACCGCGCCATTGGCAAGATTCGCAGCATGTTGTTACAAAACGCGACCTGATCAAGGTTGCAATTCATTTGCCCGGGTTAGCCCGGGCAAATGGGCTCTATGACAAACACCTTACCAGGTGTTTTGAAAGTTATTGACGACCAGCAGGGACTCCTGGGTACGGCCCAGACTATCTGCGGGATCCGCAAGTGACTTGTTGAAGTCGCTGCTTGATGGCTTCAAGAGTCGCCGAGTTTCCATGCCGGTAGTGTTTCCCTTATCAAGGGTGACTAGCATGCAACAAAGCGTTATGCAACGCATGTGGGAAAGCGCCCACCTATCCGGTGGCAACGCTGCTTACGTAGAAGAGCTGTATGAGCTCTATCTTCATGATCCAAATGCCGTTCCTGAGGAGTGGCGTACCTATTTTGACAAGCTGCCGGCAGAGGCTGGTAGTGCAACTTCTGATGTTTCCCATGCAACTGTTCGTGAACAGTTCATCTTGTTGGCCAAAAACCAGCGTCGCGCCCAGCCTGTATCAGCCGGTACTGTAAGCTCCGACCATGACAAGAAGCAGGTCGAAGTGTTGCGTCTGATTCAGGCGTATCGCATGCGCGGTCATCAGGCAGCCAATCTTGACCCTCTTGGTATCTGGGTGCGCCCGGTGCAGCCAGACCTGACCATTCAGCATTATGGCCTGACCGATGCTGATCTGGATACTGTGTTTAACACTTCGGATCTGGCCATTGGCAAGCAGGAGGCCAGTCTGCGCGAAATTCGTGATGCGCTGCAGCAAACCTACTGTCGTAGCATTGGTGCGGAGTTCACTCATATCGTGGACTCGGAACAGCGCCGCTGGTTTCAGCAGCGACTCGAAAGTGTACGCAGCCGCCCGCAATTTTCTGCAGAAGTCAAAGAGCATATCCTTGAGCGCCTGACTGCGGGTGAAGGGCTGGAAAAGTATCTGGGTACCAAATACCCGGGGACCAAACGCTTTGGCCTGGAGGGCGGTGAAAGCCTGATTCCGTTGATGGACGAGCTTATCCAGCGTTCCGGTTCGTACGGCACCAAGGAAATTGTCGTTGGCATGGCCCACCGTGGCCGTCTCAATGTGCTGGTCAACACGTACGGCAAGAACCCGCAAGACCTGTTTGACGAGTTTGACGGCAAGCGTGTTGAGGGGTTGAGCTCCGGTGATGTGAAATACCACCAGGGTTTTTCGTCCAACGTAATGACTCCAGGTGGTGAAATTCACTTGGCCATGGCTTTTAACCCGTCCCACCTGGAAATTGTGTCTCCGGTGGTTGAGGGTTCTGTCCGCGCCCGTCAGGACCGCCGCAAAGACCCGGTTGGTGACAAAGTCCTGCCGATCACCATTCATGGTGACTCCGCGTTTGCCGGCCAGGGTGTGGTCATGGAGACATTCCAGATGTCCCAGACCCGTGCTTACAAGACGGGCGGCACGATTCGCATCGTTATAAACAACCAGGTCGGGTTTACCACCAACAAACAGGAAGATACCCGTTCGACCGAGTACTCGACCGATGTTGCCAAGATGATTCAGGCCCCTATCCTGCATGTAAACGGTGATGATCCCGAGGCGGTGATCTTTGCTGCACAGCTGGCGGTTGATTATCGCATGCAGTTCAAGCGCGATATCGTGATCGACCTGGTCTGCTACCGCCGTCGCGGCCATAATGAGGCGGACGAGCCAAGTGGCACGCAGCCGTTGATGTACCAGAAGATTACCAAACAGCGCACCACGCGCGAGCTCTATGCCGATCAACTGATTGCAGAAGGAGTACAGACGGTAGAGCAGGTACAGCAGCTGGTCGAAGAGTATCGTGACGCTCTGGATAATGGCGAGCATGTTGCCAAGAGCCTGGTAATGGAACCCAACGAAGAGCTATTTGTAGACTGGAGCCCATACCTGGGCCATGCGTGGACTGCCGAGCATGACACCAGCTTCGACCTGCAGACCCTGAAAGAGCTGACCGCCAAGCTGCAGGAAACTCCAGAGGGCTTTGTGGTTCAACGTCAGGTATCCCGAATTCTGGAAGACCGGCGCAAGATGGCTGCAGGTGGCTTGCCGATCAACTGGGGGTTTGCCGAGATTGCCGCTTACGCGACACTGCTGCATGAGGGCCATCCGATTCGGATTACCGGTCAAGATGTTGGCCGCGGCACCTTCTCTCATCGCCATGCTGTTTTGCACAATCAGAAAAATGGCGAAACCTATGTTGGTTTGCAAAACCTGTCGAATGAGCAGCCGCAGTTCACCATCCACGACTCATTCCTCTCTGAAGAAGCGGTATTGGCATTTGAGTACGGTTATGCCGGAACGATGCCGAATGCACTGGTAATCTGGGAAGCCCAGTTTGGTGACTTTGCCAACGGTGCACAGGTAGTGATTGATCAGTTCATCAGCAGTGGTGAAACCAAATGGGGTCGCTTGTCCGGCTTGACCCTGTTGCTGCCGCATGGTTATGAGGGGCAGGGCCCCGAGCACTCATCGGCACGCCTGGAGCGTTTTTTGCAGCTGTGCGCCGAGCACAACATGCAGGTTTGTGTTCCGACCACACCGGCGCAGGTTTACCACATGCTGCGCCGCCAGGTCATCCGTCCGCTGCGCAAGCCGCTCATTGCCTTAACGCCCAAGTCACTGTTGCGTCACAAGCTGGCTACATCTACCCTTGAAGACCTGTCCAGCGGCTCTTTTCAGACAGTCATTGGAGAGATCGACAAGCTGGATTCGGCCAAAGTCGAGCGCATGATCATGTGCAGTGGCAAGGTGTATTACGAGCTGCTGGAGAAGCGTCGGGCTGAAGGCCGTGAGGATACAGCGATTGTTCGTATTGAACAGCTGTATCCATTCCCGGAGCCGGATCTGGAGGCAGAAATGGCCAAGTACCCGAACCTCAAGCGTCTGGTCTGGTGTCAGGAAGAGCCCATGAACCAGGGAGCCTGGTACTGCAGTCAGCATCACATGCGTAATGTGGCTGGCGAATATAACAGCTCGCTGAGTCTGGCATATGCCGGCCGGGTAGCTTCGGCATCTCCGGCTTGTGGCTATCCTTCACAGCACGCCGAAGAGCAGGAAGTACTGCTACAGGATGCATTTACTGTTTGACCGCAAAGGCCGTACCCACAGGTGCGGCCGACACTACTGTGACAACTATTTTTTAGGAATTAAAACATGGCGATTGAAATCAAAGCCCCTGCATTCCCTGAGTCCGTTGCCGATGGCACTGTAGCTACCTGGCACAAGCAGGTAGGTGAGGCGGTCAAGCGCGACGAGCTGATTGTTGATATTGAAACCGACAAGGTGGTAATGGAAGTACTGGCCGAAGCTGACGGCGTGCTGACAGAAGTCGTGGCCGAAGAGGGTGCCACTGTCCTCAGTGGCGAGCTGCTGGGGAAGCTGAACACTGAAGCTGTTGCCAGCGCCGCTCCAGCGGCTGCAGAAGCAGCGCCAGCCGCCGCTACCGCGCCTGCTGCCGGCGAGCCGATTCTGTCACCTGCTGCGCGCAAAATTGCAGCCGAAAACCAGTTGCAGCCAGCCAGTATCCCGGGTACCGGCAAAGATGGCCGCGTTACCAAAGAAGATGCTGTTGCAGCTGCTGCCGGCAAATCCGCCGCTGTCAGTCCGGCTGCCGCTGCAGCTGCCGACGCGCCGTTGTTTGCTGCCGGTGACCGTACCGAGAAGCGTGTGCCGATGACTCGCCTGCGCGCCCGTGTTGCCGAGCGTCTGGTTGAAGCCCAGTCCACCATGGCGATGCTGACCACCTACAACGAAGTCAACATGAAACCGATCATGGACCTGCGCGCCAAATACAAGGACCTGTTCGAGAAGACCCATAACGGTACCCGTCTGGGCTTCATGTCCTTCTTCGTCAAAGCTGCCACCGAAGCGCTGAAGCGTCAGCCAGGTGTTAACGCTTCGATTGATGGCAAAGACATTGTTTACCACGGTTATCAGGATATTGGCGTAGCCGTTTCCAGTGATCGTGGCCTAGTGGTTCCCGTACTGCGCAATGCCGAGCTGATGGGACTGGCCGAAATTGAAGCCAAGATTCGTGAATACGGTCTCAAGGCCCGCGATGGCAAGTTGAGCATTGAAGAGATGACCGGCGGTACTTTCACTATCTCCAACGGTGGTGTATTTGGTTCACTGTTGTCCTCGCCAATTGTTAACCCGCCTCAAACTGCAATCCTGGGCATGCACAAGATTCAGGAGCGCCCAATGGCTGTGAACGGTGAAGTAGTGATCCTGCCGATGATGTACCTGGCGCTGTCCTATGACCACCGCCTGATTGACGGTAAAGAAGCGGTAACCTTCCTGGTGACCTTGAAAGACTTGCTGGAAGATCCGGCCCGTCTACTGTTGGACATCTAATAATTTTGTATTCGGTCACCGGTGTCCTGCCGGTGACCAGGTATCCGCAAGGATACAACCGAGGAAATCTCATGAGTGACAAATTTGATGTAATCGTAATTGGTGCAGGCCCTGGTGGCTATGTTGCCGCCATTCGTGCTGCCCAGCTGGGCCTGAAAACTGCCTGTATCGAAAAGTTCAAGGGCAAGGATGACAAGCTTGCGCTGGGTGGTACCTGTCTGAACGTTGGCTGTATTCCGTCCAAGGCATTGCTGGACAGCACCTGGAAATACCATGAGGCCAAAGAAAGCTTTGCCGTACATGGTATCAGCACGGGCGATGTGAGCATGGACGTGCCAAAAATGATCGAGCGCAAGAATACTATCGTGCGCAATTTGACAGGTGGTATTGCCGGTCTGTTCATGGCCAACAAGGTCACCACCATTGAAGGTCACGGCAAAGTGCTGGCCAAGCGCCAGGTCGAGGTGACCGGCAGCGATGGCAGTAGCAAGGTATACGAGGCTGACAACATCATCATCGCCGCCGGTTCGCAGCCTATCGACATTCCGCCGGCACCGGTTGACCAGAAAGTGATCGTGGACTCCACCGGTGCGCTGGAGTTTCAGTCCGTACCAGCACGTCTGGGAGTTATTGGCGCTGGTGTTATTGGTCTGGAACTGGGTTCCGTCTGGGCGCGCCTGGGCGCCGAAGTTACAGTGATCGAGGCCCAGGACAAGTTCCTGCCGGCCATTGACGAACAGGTTGCCAAAGAAGCACAAAAAACCCTGACCAGGCAGGGACTGAATATCCGCTTGGGTGCACGCCTGACCGGCAGTGAAGTCAAGGGCGAGGAAGTCACCATTACCTTTACTGACGCTGACGGCGAGCAGCAGCAGACTTTTGACAAGCTGATTGTTGCCGTAGGCCGTCGTCCCGAAACCAACAACTTGCTGGCAGCTGATAGCGGCGTCAATCTGGACGAACGCGGTTTTATCTATGTCGATGACCAGTGTGCCACCAGCGTACCTGGTGTCTACGCCATTGGTGATGTGGTGCGTGGCCCGATGCTGGCACATAAGGCATCCGAAGAAGGCATCATGGTTGCCGAGCGCATTGCAGGACAGCAGCCTCAGGTCAACTATGACCTGATTCCTGGTGTTATCTATACCCATCCGGAAATTGCCGGCGTCGGCAAGACTGAGCAGCAACTCAAGGCAGAAGGCGTTGCGGTCAACGTTGGGGTGTTCCCGTTTGCTGCCAGCGGTCGTGCCATGGCTGCCAATGACACGGCAGGCTTCGTTAAGGTCATTGCTGACGCCGGTACTGACCGCGTGTTGGGCGTACATGCCATTGGCCCAAGTGCTGCCGAGCTGGTTCAGCAAGGCGCCATTGCCATGGAGTTTGGCTCCAGTGCTGAGGATATCGGCATGATGGTGTTCTCGCATCCGACGGTCTCGGAAGCGGTCAAGGAAGCCGCGCTGGCTGTCAACGGCGCTGCGATTCATATTGGCAATCGCAGAAAGCGTTAATCCTTGCAAAACCGCCCTTCGGGGCGGTTTTTTTATGCCTTTTTGTGGTATCTATAGTCAGTATTGAAATTCAGCTCAACCTTACAACCAGTAGGAGAAGTGCGGCATGAATCTTCATGAGTATCAGGCCAAACAGCTGTTTGCCGACTACGGGCTGCCCGTTACGCTGGGCATGACCGGCACCACGGTGGACGAAGTCGTTCATGCTTGTCAGACCCTTGGCGGTAATTGCTGGGTGGTTAAAGTCCAGGTGCATGCCGGCGGGCGCGGCAAGGCCGGTGGGGTGCGGATGGTGCACAGTATTGATGAGGCCGCCGAGTTTGCACGGGAATGGTTGGGCGAGCGGCTCATCTCTATCCAAACAGACAGCAAAGGGCAGCCGGTCAATCGTTTGCTGGTTGAGCCTTGTATCGAATTCTCCCGTGAGCTGTATCTCAGTGTGTTGGTGGATCGCAGCACACGCCGGTTGATGTTTTTGGCCAGTGCTGAGGGTGGCGTGGACATCGAAGAAGTAGCCAGACAAACACCAGAGAAAATCTTTCGTACCGCCATTGACCCACTAACAGGGGCGCAGCCATTTCAGGGCAGGGCGTTGGCCTACAAACTGGGCCTTGAAGGTTCCCAAGTGCGCGAGTTCAGCGATATTTTCGTCAACATGTGCCGGTTGTTCGAAGAAAATGACCTCAGTCTGCTGGAGGTTAACCCGCTGGTGGTGCGCGCGGATGGCAAGCTGCACTGCCTGGATGCCAAGGTGGCGGTCGATGGCAATGCCCTGTATCGACAACCCGAGCTGCGTGTTTTGCGTGATGTCACTCAGGAAGACCCGCGGGAAACCCAGGCAGCCAAGTTTGAGCTCAACTATGTAGCACTGGACGGCAATATTGGCTGCATGGTCAATGGTGCCGGTCTGGCCATGGGCACCATGGATATGGTGAGTCTCTATGGCGGCGAACCGGCAAACTTCCTTGATGTCGGTGGCGGAACAACCACCGGCCGGGTTTCCGAAGCATTCAAGATCATTTTGGCTGATGACAAGGTGCGGGCGGTTCTGGTCAATATTTTTGGCGGCATCGTCCGCTGTGACATGATTGCCGAAGGCATTATCGAAGCCGTGAAAGAGGTCGGTGTGGACGTGCCGGTAGTTGTCAGGCTGGAAGGCAACCGTGCTGCAGAAGGTGCAGCCTTGCTGGCTTCCAGTGGTCTTAATACGATACCCGCACCGAGTCTGGATGAGGCGGCAAAACGGGTGGTAGCAGCAGCGGAGGGCAAGGCATGAGCATTTTGGTCAACAAGGACACCAGGGTTATTTGCCAGGGCTTTACTGGCACGCAGGGCACCTTTCACTCGCAACAGGCGATTGACTATGGCACGAATATGGTGGGTGGGGTCACGCCGGGCAAAGGTGGTATTACGCACTTGGGGTTGCCTGTCTTCAATACCGTGGAAGAGGCGGTGCAGCAAACCGGTGCCAATGCTTCGGTGATTTATGTGCCGGCCGCATTTTGTAAAGATTCGATATTGGAAGCGGCGTTTGCCGGTATTCCGCTGATAGTCTGCATCACCGAAGGGATTCCAGTGCAAGATATGCTGCTGGTCAAGGCCAAGTGTGACGAGTTGGGTGTGCGCTTGATCGGCCCTAACTGCCCGGGCATCATCACGCCAGGTGAATGCAAAATTGGCATACAGCCCGGCACCATACATTTGCCAGGACGTGTGGGCATAGTGTCACGGTCGGGCACGCTGACTTACGAAGCGGTCAAGCAGACCACTGATGCTGGGTTTGGCCAATCCACCTGTGTTGGCATTGGCGGTGACCCCATTCCCGGCTCCAGCTTTGTTGACATGCTGAGTCTATTTCAGGCCGACGAACAAACCGAAGCAATTGTCATGATTGGTGAAATCGGCGGTACTGCCGAGGAAGAAGCAGCGGTTTATATTAAACAGCACGTCACCAAACCAGTGGTTGCTTATATTGCTGGGGTAACGGCCCCAGCTGGCAAACGTATGGGGCATGCCGGAGCGATTATTGCCGGGGGTCAGGGCACAGCCAGCGATAAGTTTGTCGCACTGGAAGCGGCGGGCGTGCGCACGGTACGCTCACTGACCGATATTGGTCAGGCTCTGGCCGAAATGACCGGCTGGCGTTGATTGGGCAAATTGGTAATGCTCTGGCCTGGGTGCGGGCCGGGCAAAATAGTAGCCTTGTAGGTAGTCAACGCCAATGGCGCATAGTGTCTGATACTCAGCGCTGGTCTCGATGCCTTCGGCAATGACCAAGCTGTTAACCGAGCGGGCCAGACTGACCAAAGCACTGACAAAGTCCCGTTTGAAGCTGTCCTGATCAATGCCGTCGACAAAGTGCCGGTCCAGCTTGACAAACTCGGGCCGCACTTCCGACCACAGGCGTAAACTAGAGTAGCCGGCACCCAGATCGTCCAGGGCAATTGAAAAGCCTTCCTGCTGATAGTGACAGACCGCGCGCCGCATCAGTTCGTAGTCGTGGGTGGGCGAGTGCTCGGTGATTTCAATCACCACTTGATCAGGGCTCATGCCAGAGTTATTGACCAGCTCTAAGGTTAAGCCGCGCTGGTGGTCGGGCTGTAGCAGGGTTTCGGGTGTGACATTGAGAAACAGCTTGCCCGGTAAGCGCTGGCTGCTGAACTGCTTAATAGCGTTAGTGCGACAGATGCTTTCTAATGCAAAACAGCTTTTGCTGTTGTCTGGCTTGGGCAAACAGCTGCAACGGTTGGTGCAAACTGCTGTTGTCGGGGCCGCGACTGAGAGCTTCATAGGCGTACAGAGAACGACCGTCACTGTGGAAAATAGGCTGAAAGCAGGTGCTGACTTTTTTCTGGCCGAGAATCCTCAGCAGCTCGTGTTCAAGCGACATGGTGGGCGACAGGCTCCATATGGGTGTGGTATTGGCAGACATGGCTGCGCAACGAGCTGGCCAGTCCAGCCAGTTCTTGGCTGATACGCAGCGACTCGCCAGCATCTTGATCAAGCTGGCTTACAGACAGATTCAGCGCTTCGATGCCTGCAAGATTGCCGCTCACTGCTGCTTGTTGCTGCTCTGTGGCGACAGATATGCTGCTGTTTAAGCGGGAAATTTCCTGTACTGCGCCGCGAATGTTTTGCAGGGTTTGGTTAGAGCCAATGGCAAAATCGACACTGTTTTGCGCTTGTTCGCGGGCTTCGAGCATAGCTTGGGTGGCCAGTCCGGCTTGTGCTTGCAGCTGTTCGACCAGTGTCTGGATGGATGTGATCGATGCGGCTGTGCTTCTGGAGAGATTGCGTACTTCGTCAGCCACCACGGCAAAGCCGCGTCCGGCGGGCCCGGCCCGTGCAGCTTCAATAGCGGCATTCAGGGCCAGCAAATTGATTTGCTCAGCGACTGACTGAATCACTTCCAGTACTCCGCTGATGTTGCTTGAGTGGCTGTGCAGGGCCGTGATGATGTCACTGGTGCTGCCGATGTGTCGGGCTAGGTTTTCGATGGTGTGCATGCTATCGCCGACCTGTTGCACGCCCGCTTGGCACAGGTTATCGGCCTGGTTGGCGAGGCTGGCTGCATCGCTGGAGCGCTGTGCGACCTCGTGAATGGCCAGCGACATCTCGTTGATCGATAACTTCATCCGGCCGGCTTCCGTGTTTTGTTGCTGGCTGCTGAGGCTGACCTGTTCGCTGATGGTTTGCGCCCGAGCCGCATGGCCGCTGAGTCTGCCGGCGCTTTGTTCTAGGCTGTGAATCAGTTGCTGGAAGTGGTTGAGCAGGGTGTTGAGGGCGGCAGCAGTTTGGGCCACTTCATCGTTGCCAATCGGTTTGGCACGCAGACGCAGGTCCGCTTCTTGCTCGATGGCCAAAATCAGATTACGCAGCCCCTGCAAGGGACGCTGGATCGAGCGCTGGATACGCCAGGCCAATAGCAACGAGCCTAACACCAGCAGGCTGCCGCCATAGACATAGCCTTGCGCCAGGGTGCTGGTCAAGACGCTGGCTTCCTCTTGTACTTGTGCAGCAGCATCCAGCTGATGCTGAATCAGCTGGTTCAGCGTTTGGTCATAACGACCCAGTTGCTCGCTCACTTCATGGTTGACAGTGGAGTCGTTGAGGATACGAATATTCAGCGCATCACTGCCTACGGGTTGCAGCCAGTCCTGATATAGCGCCAGTGCGTCGGCAAATTCGCGGTCAGCCTGCTGGTTCAGTTCGGAGTTGGCGTCCGTACGAGCCTGCTGGTAGGCAAGCCAGTGCTGGCTGGCCTGCTCAAGTATGGCGTTAACGCTGGCCGTCGTATTGTCAGCGCTGGCCCAGCCGGTGCGGTACAGGCGTATTTCGTTCAGTGCGCTGGTTTGTACGAGGCGTTGTACCAGCAAAATATCGTTTAAGACCAGTAGGTGATCTTGGTACAGCCGGTCAAACAGTTGGTCTTTGCTGCTTGATATCTGAAATGACAACAGCAGCACGAGCACCAGTCCTGTCATGGGGATACCACCCAGCAGCACGAGACGCAGCGGAATCTTTACACGGTTCAGCATTGACACTCCGTCAACTCATGATTGGCTTGCCACAGAAGTGTAGTGAGCAATAGTTACAGTTGTGTGACAAAACTAAGCGCTTAAATATCCACCTGCGTGGTCAGGCTGTTGTGCAGGCACCCGTGTGATTCGGGCTGTGCTGGGAAGCGAGTAGAAAATGCTGTTGCAGCCAGAGAAGGGCCGGCGGCAAGGTCGAACAGGCCATCAAAATCAATTTGCTGTAATTTGCATCAGTATTCACACACAGAAGCGCAGCAGAAAGCGGTACAAAACTGTACAATGCGGGCCTTTAATTTTTCGGGAAGTTTTGTAATGAAAGGGCTGGGTAAAACCCAAATCATGGCGCTTGGGTTTATGACCTTTGCATTGTTTTTGGGCGCAGGCAATATCATATTTCCGGCCGCCGCCGGGTTGCAGTCTGGCGGCCAGCTGTGGCTGGTTACGCTGGGCTTTTTATTGACTGGAGTTGGTTTGCCGCTGCTGACCGTGGTCGCATTGGCACGGGTTGGCGGTGGGCTGCAAAGCCTGACCCGGCCACTGGGAAAGCTGGCTGGAACTGCTTTTGCCATTGCCGTTTATCTGGCTATTGGTCCGCTGTTCGCTACACCGCGTACGGCCGTCGTGTCCTACGAAATAGCCTTGGGCTCTTTTGTTGAGCACAGCTGGTGGGCTTTGCTGTTGTACAGCAGCCTGTACTTCGCTGTAGTGCTGTATCTGGCGATGAGCCCGGGGAAGATTCTGGAGCGTATAGGCCAGCTGATCACACCGGTATTGCTGCTGGCGTTGGTATTGCTTGGGTTGGCGGCTGTATTTCGCCCTGCCGGGCTGCCGGGGCCGGGAGCGTTGCCTTATAGCCAAACCCCGCTGAGCAGCGGGTTTCTCGATGGTTACCTGACCATGGATGCGCTGGGTGCACTGGTGTTTGGTGTGGTGATTGCAGCTGCGATTCGTTCACAGGGTGTAACCGAACTCAACAAGGTGACACGGTACTCCATTCAGGCAGGCGTTATCGCCGCGATTGGTCTGTCGCTGGTATACGTGTCGCTGTTTTACCTGGGGGCGACCAGCTACGGTATCGCGGCTGAAGCCAGCAATGGAGGGCAGGTGCTGGCTGCCTATGTGCAGCATGCGTTCGGCGTGCCGGGCTCGTTGCTTTTGGGGGTAGTCATAACCCTGGCGTGCCTGACTACTGCAACTGGTTTGCTGGTGGCATGTGGTGAGTATTTTGAACAACTCTGGGGTATCCGCTATTCACGTACGGTGGTGTTTTTTACCTTGTTTAGCTGGGCTGTATCCAATCAGGGGCTGACTCAGCTGATCAAGGTATCAGTCCCGGTGCTGGTAGGCTTATATCCGCTGGCTATTGTGCTGGTGCTGCTGAGCCTGGCGCAAAAATTGTGGTATAACCCGCAGCCAGTGATTCGGATTGCCATGCTGGTAACCCTGGTGTTCGGCATTCTTGATGCCAGTTCTGCTGCCGGTTTTACCGGCCTAAGCAGCCTGTTGGATTACCTGCCGCTGGCCGGGCAGCAAATGGCCTGGCTGTTGCCGGTGGCGCTGGTGCTTGCGGGTATGACGATCCGTGACCGCTGGCAGTATGCTGCACAAAAAGCCTTATCATGACTGGAACAGTAGCATGGCAGCATTATTGATCCTTGGTGGTATGGTTCTGTGCTTATTGGGCTGGCTCTGGCTTTGGCAGCGCACCGCCCGTGAGCACTGGGTCTGGGCATTGACAGGTGTGTTGCCACCACTGGCGCTGCTGTCTGGTCTGATTAATGGGCGGGTTGCGCTGCTGCCTCTTCTGGTGTTTGTGTCCGGCCTCGGCATTTTGGCCGGTGGGCTGTGGCAGTTGGGGCAGACGCAGCCACAACAGCTGGAGCGTTTACTGCAAGGCCACTGGAAAGAGCTGGCAGACAGTGATGCTGACGTCCTTCAGGGGCAGGTACAAGGGCAGGCATTCTTGCCCGATCAGGTCTCTTTTAGGCGGGGTATTCTCGTTCTGCGCCAGGGCCAGGACTTTATTGCCAGCAAGGAAGTGCGCCTAGACTTGTCAGCCTATGGCGCGACATTGCTTGATGAGCACCTAAAGCTGGATATTTTGCCAACAGACAGTGGTGATCTGCCGCTCGTCGAAGTGTTCTGGCAGGATGCCCGGACGGGTCAGCCGCAGGCACGGCGAGTTTCCCGTGGTTACACATTGAGACTGCAGCTGCAGCCTGGGGACGACGGGTTGCAAGGGCAGCTGTATTTGTCACTGCCTTCACGGCTGGCGGCTTTTGTCAGTGGCCGCTTGCACATAGAGGCTGCAGAGGTCCAGCCGGACCCGCTCTGGAAACTCGCGATTGAAGCGCCTGTCAGCCAACAGGAAACGCAGTTACAGGCTGAGAAATCAACAGGTGTAAACAAGTTTTCTCTGGAGAGACTATTGTCTGATCCCGATGTATATCTGCATCAGACGGTGCAGATTGAAACGCTTGCCGGCCGCCAGATACGTGGCCAGTTTCAGGGTCTTAATGAAGACGGTGAGCTGCTAATCAGGCAGATGGTGAAGGCACCGGGGTTTGTAGTGTTTCAGGTCGCACCGGCCGAAATAGGACAGATACGGCTGGAAAGTTGATCAACTTCTTGAAATGAGCCAAAGGAGACCCCATATCGCCTGTCACTCATCGAATTTGTAACAGGCCTTTGTGGAGTAGCCAATGTCTGTAGATACCCAAAAGCAAACCCTCGGTTTCCAGACCGAAGTCAAGCAACTGCTGCACTTGATGATCCACTCCTTGTATTCCAACAAGGAAATTTTTCTGCGCGAACTGGTTTCCAACGCTTCGGATGCTGCCGACAAACTGCGCTTCGAAGCACTGTCCAGGCCCGAATTGCTGGAAAATGATCCTGAGCTGAAAATTCGCATCAGCTTTGACAAGGAAGCCAACACCCTGACTGTTGAAGACAACGCTATCGGCATGAGTCGTGATGATGTGTTGTCACACCTGGGCACCATTGCCAAGTCGGGTACAGCCGAGTTCATGCAACAGCTGACCGGCGATCAGAAAAAGGATTCCCAGCTGATTGGCCAGTTTGGTGTTGGCTTCTACTCTGCCTTTATTGTGGCGAAAAAAGTCGAAGTGTTTACCCGCCGTGCTGGCCTGCCAGCGGAAGAGGGCGTGCTCTGGTCGTCCGCGGGCGAGGGTGAGTTTGACATTGAAACCATTAGCAAGCCCGAACGCGGTACCCGTATTGTGCTGCACCTGAAGGACGATGAAAAAGAGTTTGCTGATGGCTGGCGCTTGCGCAACGTCATCACCAAATATTCCGACCACGTGGCGCTGCCCATTGAGTTGCCAAAAGAGCATTACGGTGAAGAAGACGCACCTGCCGAGCCTGAGTGGGAGGTGGTCAACCGTGCCAGCGCCTTGTGGACCCGTCCGCGCACCGAGGTCAAGGATGAAGAGTACAAGGAGTTCTACAAGCACGTTGCCCACGATTTTGAAGACCCGCTGGCCTGGAGCCACAACAAGGTCGAAGGCAAGCTGGAATATACATCACTGCTCTATGTGCCTGGCCGTGCGCCGTTCGACCTCTATCACCGTGAAGCGCCGCGCGGTCTGAAACTCTATGTGCAGCGGGTGTTCATTATGGACCAGGCTGATGAGTTTCTGCCGCTGTACCTGCGCTTTATCAAGGGCGTGGTCGACTCCAATGACTTGTCGCTGAACGTGTCGCGTGAAATTCTGCAGAAGGATCCGGTGATCGACAGCATGAAAACCGCGCTGACCAAGCGGGCGCTGGACATGCTGGAAAAAATGGCCAAGAACGATGCCGAAAGCTACGCCAAGGTTTGGGATGCCTTTGGTGAAGTGCTGAAGGAAGGTCCGGCCGAAGATTTTGCCAACAAGGAAAAAATCGCCGGCCTGCTGCGTTTTGCTTCCACCCATGGCACTGACGGTGCCCAGAACGTTGCGCTGGCCGATTATGTGAGCCGTCTGCAAGAGGGCCAGGACAAGATTTACTACCTGACCGGTGACAGTTACGGCCACATCAAGAACAGTCCGCACCTGGAAGTATTCCGCAAGAAAGGTATCGAAGTCTTGCTGCTGTCCGATCGCATCGACGAGTGGATGATGAGCTACCTGACCGAGTTCGACGGCAAGACCTTTGTTGACATTGCCCGTGGTGATCTGGATCTGGGCGAGCTGGACTCTGAAGAAGACAAGAAAGCCCAGGAAGAGATCGCCAAAGAAAAAGAAGCCCTGGTCGAGCGTCTCAATGGCGTACTGAAAGATCAGGTGGCCGAGGTTCGCGTGTCCCACCGACTCACCGATTCACCGGCCATTCTCGCCATTGGCGAACAGGACCTGGGTCTGCAAATGCGTCAGATTCTGGAAGCCAGCGGCCAGAAAGTGCCTGAGTCCAAACCGGTGTTCGAGTTCAACCCGACCCACCCGCTGCTGGAGAAGCTGGATAACGAACAGGACGAAGACCGCTTTGCCGATCTGGCGCTGATTCTGTTTGACCAGGCGGCACTGGCTGCTGGTGACAGCATCAAGGACCCTGCCGCCTATGTGCAACGGTTGAACAAGCTGCTGGTGGAGCTGGCGGGCTAATACTTTCGGCTGTGTCATAAAAAAATCCCCCGCTGGTGTTGCCAGCGGGGGATTTTTTGTTGCCTGCTGGCGTGCTGCGCAACAGGGCAGTCGCCCTGTACCTGTGGGCCGCTACCAAAGTGCCGCTGTTCGGCTGCCAAAGCAGTCTGTCAGGCAGGTGGTTGCCGTTTTTATACTCGATTGCGTAATTCCTTGGTGCGTCCTGCGGCCTTCTCGAACATGAGGAGCTGACAGAAAGCGTCATCAAAATAAAAAAGGCCGGTTTGCTGGCAGGCGCTACACGTGCACTGAATGAGCTGCGTGAACAAGGTCGTGATGTTGTTGTGCACCTGCCGGGCTGGCCACTGCCAACAGGAACAGCATCATGTATACAAATAACTCCAGTTTTTCCTTGCCGGGGCTGACGCCTTTGGCAGCCGGCATTCTAATCGCGGCCAGCGGTCTGGTTTTTGCCCAGGAGCCGATCAACTTGCCCGGGCAGGTCGTTCTCGGGGGTGGCCAGGATGCCAGCGAGCAGAAAACACCGTTGGCCAAACACAGTTTACAAGTGCAGGATTTGCAGGTTACCCAGCTGGGAGCCAACCTGTCCGAATCGCTGCAGCGCGTCCCCGGCCTGAGCGCCCTGAATCGTGAAAATTACGCCCAGGATTTACAAATTTCCTCGCGTGGATTCGGTGCCCGCTCCCAGTTTGGCGTGCGTGGTGTACGTCTGGTCCAGGACGGCATTCCGCTGACCATGCCCGACGGACAGGGCCAGCCGGCGCTGTTTGACCTGGACGGGTTGCAACGGCTGGAAGTACTGCGCGGCCCGCTGACCACCCTGTACGGCAACGCTTCGGGCGGCATCATCCAGGGCTATACGGCTGACGGCCCACAGGTGCCAACGCTGGATGCCCGCATCGCGGCCGGCCCCGACAAGCTGCGGCGCTCGCGCTTGCGCTATGGCGGCCAGTACGGCGACTTGAATATCAGTGCCAATGCCTCACAGCTGACCACTGACGGCTACCGTGACCACAGCCGCACCCGGCGCAACGTGGCCAACCTGCGCCTGGGCTGGGACATCAATGATTTGTCGCGCTTGACCCTGGTGTTCAACAGTCTCGAACAGCCGATGTCCTACGACCCGCTGGGTCTGACCAAAGAACAGGTTAAAGAAGACCGCCGTCAGGTAGCTGGCGTGGCGAAAACCTTTAACACCCGCAAATCCGTGCGCCATCAGCAGATGGGCATCAACTATCAGCAAATCCTGCGCAATGATGATGAAATTACCCTCATGTTATATGGTGGCAACCGGGAAATGCTGCAGTACCTGGCGTTCAAGAATAACGGCGTAGTGCAACTGGATCGCCGTTTTGGTGGAGGCGAGCTGGGCTGGAAACGCAGCACCGAACTGTTTGGTCTGCCAGTTCAGCTGGCATCCGGGGTCGCCTACAACTACCAGGGCGAGCGGCGCAAGGGCAAGGATAACGAGTTTGGCCGCAAGGGCCAGCTCAAGCGCGACGAATACAACCGCACCGTCAGCCGCGAAGCCTATCTGATCAGCACCTGGGAGCTGGCACCGCGCTGGCAGCTGGTAGCGGGCCTGCGTCACAACAGGTTCAAGTTCGACTCCCATGATGATTTTCTCAGCGATGGCAAGGATGACAGCGGCAGCACCCAATTCAACAAAACCAACCCGGCCGCTGGCCTGAACTGGCAATGGACCGATCAGCTGAGCCTGTATGTGGCTGCCGGGCAAGGCTTTGAAACCCCCACCTTGCAAGAAGTGGCTTATCGTCCGGACGGGCAAACCGGTTTTAACAGCAGCATCAAGCCCAGCGTGTCTCGCAATGGCGAGTTGGGTGCGAAGTGGCGCTCGGATACCACCCGCATTGATCTGGCCCTGTTCCATACCCGGGTCAAGGACGAAATTGTCACCTTTGCCAACGTCAATGGCCGTGCCACCTACGCCAACGCAGCGCGATCTACCCGCAAGGGGCTGGAATTCAGTATTGAGCAGAAACTGGCCTATGGCCTGACCGGTTACCTGGCTTACACCCTGCTGGACGCCAGGTACGACAGCTATAACGGGCAGAGCGGCCGGCACAGCGGCAAAACCCTGCCGGGTGTTGCCCGTCACACCTATTACGCCGAGCTGGCCTGGCAGCCGCAACAGCTGCCGCTGAGCACCGCACTGGAGCTGCAGGGTATGAGCAAGCGTTATGCCACCGATGACAACAGGCACAAGGCCGACGGCTATCGGATCTTCAACTGGCGTGCCGGCTACCGGCACGAAGTGGGTGGTTTTACGTTTGAGCCCTTTGTGCGGGTCAACAATATCAATAACAAAGCCTATATCGGCTCGCTGATTGTCAACGGCTCAGGTGGCCGTTATTACGAGCCGGCGCCCAAACGCAACTGGTTGGCGGGACTGGGTGTGGAATACCGCTGGGATTAAGCAGACCATGCTATAAAAACCCTCTGTCGGGAGCTACCGACAGAAGTTCCTTGGGCATGCTTGTTACTTCCACAGTCTGCTACCGTCGCAGAGCCGCTCTTGCCGCGTCTGCCAGCGCTATCAAGGGTAAGGTTTCCGCATTTGGTATCCTGGCTGGCCTGAGTGCCTTGTTCGGTGGCCTGCAGCGATCAGCGCAGTACCACGCCGTTGACGCAACAGCGGCCTTCCCAGCCCGCTCGCACAGGGACAGGTGCCGGTTGGGTGCAGGCGGACGAGACACCGGGCCTGTGCTGCTGGTGCTGCCGTTGGCTGTACATTACACTGTGGCCGTTATTTTTACAGGGGGTGATATGAAAGGCATTATTCTGGCGGGTGGTTCCGGCACCCGTTTGTATCCGATCACACGTGGTGTGTCCAAACAGCTGATTCCGGTATATGACAAGCCGATGGTGTATTACCCGCTGTCGGTGTTGATGCTGGCCGGTATTCGCGAGGTGCTGATTATCACCACCCCAGAAGATCAGTCCAGTTTTCAGCGCTTGCTGGGTGATGGCACCGAGCTGGGCATGCGTTTTGAGTATGTGGTGCAGCCCTCGCCCGATGGCCTGGCCCAGGCGTTTATTCTGGGGCGCGAGTTTATAGGTGACGATGATGTGTGCCTGATTTTGGGTGATAACATCTATCATGGCCATGACCTAATCAGCTTGCTGGGGTCGGCAGTGAGTAATGCGCGAGATAATCGCCAGGCCACTGTGTTTGGCTATCATGTGCAAGATCCGCAGCGTTATGGAGTAGTCGAATTTGATGCTCAGGGGCGGGTAGTGGGCATTGAAGAAAAGCCAGAAAAGCCCAAGTCCAGCTATGCGGTCACTGGTTTGTATTTCTACCCGAATGATGTGGTGCAAAAAGCGGTCGAGGTGAAGCCCTCGGCCCGTGGTGAGCTGGAAATTACCACCATTAATCAGATGTTTTTGGCTGAAGGCCGGCTGATGCTGGAAAAAATGGGTCGTGGTTACGCCTGGCTGGATACTGGCACCCATGAGAGCCTTTTAGAAGCTTCTGCTTTTATTGAAACCATAGAGAAGCGCCAGGGTCTTAAAGTGGCCTGCCTGGAAGAGATCGCTTTTGAGATGGGCTATATCAGTCGTACACAGGTGCTGGAGCTGGCCCGGCCTCTGGAAAAAAACCAGTATGGTCAGTATCTGATACACCGCATGAAAGAGGAGCACTAAACATGCAGCTGACTCCCCAGGCAATTCCTGATGTGTTTTTGATTGAGCCCAGGGTGCACGGTGATGCCCGTGGCTATTTCGTTGAAACCTTCCGTCATGACCTGCTGGAGCAGGCCGTGGGCTATGCAGTGTCTTTTTGCCAGGACAACGAGTCTTTTTCATCGCATGGCGTGTTGCGCGGTTTGCACTTTCAGTTGCCCCCCCATGCCCAGGCCAAGCTGGTACGGGTGCTCGATGGCGAAGTACTGGATGTTGCGGTGGATATTCGCCAGGGCAGTCCCACATTCGGTCAGCATGTGGCTGTTCGGCTGGATGCGCAAAGCAAGCGGCAGCTGTTTGTTCCCCGTGGCTTTGCCCATGGTTTTGTGGTGCTGAGCGAGACAGCCCGTTTTGCCTATAAAGTTGATAACTACTATTCACCCGAATCGGATCGTGGCTTGGCGTTTGATGATCCTGCGCTGGGGATTGACTGGCTGTTACCGCCAGAGCAGTTGCAGCTGTCGGCCAAGGATCAAAAGCAGCCTTTGCTCAGTCAGCTGGGCGAGGCATTTGCCTACAAGGACCGTTTGCATGACTAGGCGGGTGCTGGTACTTGGTAAAAACGGGCAGCTGGGGCAAAGTTTGCAGAAGGTTGCTGCGCAGTATCCACTGTTTGAGCTGGATTTTGCCGGACGCGACCGGCTTGATCTGGAGTCTGCCGAGTCAATCAGTACTTTTTTTGACAGGCTTGAGCAGCCCTATGCGGGCATCATCAATGCGGCAGCTTATACAGCAGTGGACAGGGCAGAGTCCGAACAGGAGCTGGCCAGGCAGGTCAACCAGCACGCTGTTGCGCAGCTGGCCGGGATTGCACGCCAGCAGGGCAGCTACTTTTTGCATGTGTCGACTGATTATGTATTCAGTGGGCAGGCTTGCCGCCCCTACACCGAGGCGGATACCACAGCGCCAGTCAATGCATACGGTGCCAGCAAGCTGGGCGGTGAACAGGCGCTACTGGCCAGTGGTTGCCGGGGGGGCATTGTGCGCACTGGATGGGTGTATTCGGAGTTTGGCAACAATTTTGTCAAAACCATGTTGCGTTTGGGCGGTCAACGCAGAGAGCTGGGGGTCGTATGTGATCAGGTCGGTACACCTACTTATGCTCCTGATCTGGCTGCGGCTTTGCTGGAGTTGCTGAAAACGGGGCTTGATTCCACAGCGAGTGATGCGCAGGTTTACCACTACAGCAATGAAGGCGTGTGCAGCTGGTATGACTTTGCAGTGGCGGTGTTTGAACTGTCTGGCGTGGCTTGCGCGGTCAGTCCGATTGCAAGCAGTGCCTATCCCACACCGGCTGCTCGCCCGTTTTATAGCGTGCTGAGCAAGGCCAGGATCAGACAGCTGTTATCAGCCCCGATTCCCCATTGGAGGCAGTCGCTGGGCCTGTGTTTGCTAGGGCTGCAAGAGCATGTCAATTCATAATTGGCAGGCCCGCTCTGTAGTGATGGCAGGATGCGGCGGAACAGGTTCGCTCTGTGATATTCAATCTTGAAACCGGCAGTTGGTGCTGGAATCAGCAGGAAAAATTCATGAAAATTCTGGTTACCGGCGGTGCCGGTTTTATTGGCAGTGCTGTGGTTCGTCACCTGATCAACGATACCGGACATTCGGTTGTCAACCTCGACAAGCTGACCTATGCCGGCAATCTTGAGTCGTTGGCGAGCATCAGCGACAGCCCGCGCTATGTGTTCGAACAGGTGGATATCTGTGATGCCGCCGAGGTGCAGCGGGTGTTTGCAGTGCATCAGCCTGATGCGGTCATGCATCTTGCGGCAGAAAGTCACGTAGACCGCTCCATTGATGGCCCCGGCGAGTTTATTCAGACCAACATTGTAGGCACCTATGTGTTGCTTGAGGCGGCGCGAGCCTACTGGAGTCAGCTGCCGCCTGAGCGTAAGGCTGTGTTTCGTTTTCATCATATCTCTACGGATGAAGTGTATGGTGATTTGCCGCATCCGGCAGACGAGGGTGTCAACAAGGACAGCCTGCCGTTGTTCACGGAAAGCACACCCTATGCACCAAGCTCTCCTTATTCAGCGTCGAAGGCAGGCTCTGATCATCTTGTAAGAGCCTGGCAGCGTACCTATGGCGTGCCGGTTATCGTGACTAATTGCTCCAATAATTATGGGCCTTATCATTTTCCGGAAAAGCTGATTCCGCTGGTGATACTTAATGCGCTGGAAGGCAGGCCGTTACCGATTTATGGCCAGGGTGATCAGATCCGCGACTGGCTGTACGTGGAGGATCATGCACGAGCGCTGTTGCAGGTGCTGACATGCGGAGAGCCTGGGGAAACCTACAACATTGGTGGCCATAACGAAAAAACCAATCTCGACGTGGTCGAGGCAATTTGTGAGATTCTCGATGAACTTGCTCCAAGGGAGCCGAAGCAGCCGGCGAATGAGGGAGCGGCCGCGAAAGGGCAGGGCAAGGTCAGCTATAAGAGCCTGATTACCCACGTGGCGGACCGTCCGGGTCATGACCGGCGTTACGCCATTGATGCATCTAAAATTGCCCGCGAGCTGGACTGGGTGCCGCAGGAAACCTTTGCCAGCGGTTTGCGTAAAACTGTGCAGTGGTATCTGGACAACCAGCACTGGTGCCAGCGTGTACAGGATGGCAGTTACCAGCGACAGCGGATCGGGCAGATATAAAAAGCTGTGTATGACGGGGAGAGCGGGGCTGTACGAGCGAATTCAGTCGCGACCAATGGCTCAGTAGCTGTCTTGCTTGGACTCTGCTCGGGCAGTGTTCGCGGCTTTAGCCGCGACCAGGAGTTGCTCAGAACCGGCCTTGGTTGCCACTGAAGTGGCTCCTGCAGAGCTGTAGATAGCCATCACGACTCAACATGCACGCCCGCAATGCAGGCACAGTTTTTGCGGGAGCAAAGGCAGCTGCAGGCTGCCAATTTCAAAAAACATCAAACTACGATTAAAGTTTTTCCTCCCGGGTGCGATACAGCAAGCAAGTCCACTGCAGGCTGCTGTCAAACAGCTATCACCACAAAGCAAACGGACCAGAAAAAGATTAAAGCTTTTTGTAACCCTACCGATACAGGAAGCAACGAATGAACACGGCGCTGGAAACCACCGGCCCGAGATCAACATAAGTAAAACGTCCCGGAGGACAACATCATGGCACTTTCCGTTAATACCAACGTTTCCGCCCTGAACACTCAGCGCAACCTGAACGCTTCTTCCAACAACCTGGCCACCTCGCTGCAGCGCCTGTCCACAGGCTCACGCATCAACAGCGCGAAAGACGACGCCGCTGGTCTGCAAATTGCCAACCGCCTGACCAGCCAGGTCAACGGCCTGAACATCGCCGTAAAGAACTCCAACGACGGCATCTCCATGGCGCAAACCGCTGAAGGCGCGCTGGAGCAGTCCACCGAGATTCTGCAGCGCATGCGTGATCTGGCTCTGCAGTCTGCCAACGGCTCTAACAGCGATGATGAGCGTAAAGCACTAAACCAGGAAGTCACCGAACTGAAAAAAGAGCTGGATCGTATTGCCAACACTACCAGCTTTGGTGGTAAAAAATTGTTGGATGGCTCTTTCGGTACTACTACCTTCCAGGTAGGCTCGGCGGCTAATGAAACGATTAGTGTTAAAATCAACGAAATGAGCACTACATCTCTTAAAGGGGAAGTGTTTGCAGGGTCAGGCGCAGCTGTGACTAGCGCTGCACCAGAAAATACTCATATTGCTGTTTCTATAGCTGTAGATGGAGAAGACGCAAAAACATACAGCGTAGAAGTTAAAGACCCTTCAAATACAAAGGAAGCAACTCAAGCACTCGCAACCATGATTAATGATGCCAACATTGGAGTGGGAGCGTTTGTTAATAGTTCCGGTACCATTGACTATGTCAGCAAGGTAGCGAGTGGTAGCGGTGAAGGCCAGGTGGACATCAAAGTTAGTGCTTTGGCTTCTTCGGCTGCTGCGGCTGTGTCTGGAGCTACCACTGCTGTAAGTCTGTCTGCTGTTACTTCTGGTAATACTGTTCAAGAAATTAACATCGACGATGTTAAGGGCTCTCAAGAGGCGATTATAGTTATTGATCAGGCAATCCAGTCAATTGATGCCCAGCGTGCTGACCTTGGTGCGATTCAAAACCGCTTTGAGAATACCATCGGTAACCTGCAAAATATTGCTGAAAACGTCTCTGCCGCTCGTGGTCGTATCAAGGATACTGACTACGCCGCCGAGACTGCGAACCTGAGTAAACAGCAGATTATGCAGCAAGCCGGTACTGCGATTCTCGCTCAGGCCAACCAACTGCCACAAGCAGTCCTCAGCCTGCTGCGTTAACTCAACACGCTAAACTCGTCTCGACATAGAGTGAGTAAACCCAATAAAGGCCGCAAATGCGGCCTTTTTTTGGTTTGAAATTAAGGAAAGCGAGTGGAAAAGGTAATGTGCTAGACTGGCGTTGATATTTTTCTATAACTCGTATGTGTATTTTGTAGACTAATGGACTTGCTGAATAAATCGGGTCCCCATGCGCGGCTAAAGTATAATCTATTGATTTTTCAAAGTGTTCTGCTTACGGGTGTGTTTGCTAAGTGTTTCCGTAAGGTAGAACAAGTTTCTTTTAAAATTTATATTGTTGAAATTTTTTATGAAAGAGAATTTAGAAAATTTTGAGCTGATTGATGCAATAAAACAGTTTTTGATACATGACTTGGAGCACTATAGACGTGCAGGGCAAGAAATATCTCATGAAATGAAAAAGAGCCCTAAAAGATACGATATTATAAATTATTTGCTAGCCAGTCTTAATCGAAACTGCAGTTATTTAGAAATAGGCGTAAGAAATCCAGCTGACTGTTTTGATAAAATTGTTGCTAGCTGTAAATATTCGGTTGATCCAGGTGTTGAGTTTGAAGAAAATCCGGTTGATTTTAAGTTGACAAGCGACAGTTTTTTTGAGCTCTTGAGAGAAGGACGGTTATCAATATCGAGCGATATTGAGTTCGACGTAATATTTATTGATGGACTGCACTTGGCCGAGCAGGTGGATAGAGATATCAAAAATGCGTTGGATTTTTTAAAGGATGATGGTTTTCTTGTGCTACATGACTGTAATCCTCCCGTGTATTGGGCTGCCAGGGAAAATTACAACTACCATTCATCTCCTGCTTTCGGCGCTTGGAATGGTACGACTTGGAAGGCTTTTTTAAAAGCGAGATATCAGGGGGGGATCTCTGCTTGCACCATCGACACTGACTGGGGTGTTGGTGTTATTTCCAAAAGCTTAGAGCTGGTTTCGCCTCCGGCGACTAAAAATGAATTTTATGAGTACTCTGTTCTTGAGGCAAATAGAAAAGATCAGCTTGGTCTTGTTGGGTTTGAAGAGTTTAAATTATTGATACCAGGAAACGAAGAAACTATTTCGTTCTCCAAGCCGCAAGATCAAATAATTGATTGGTTGTCTGCACGAAAGATTAGTGATAACGAGAAGGCTTTCCTTCAGGAGAAGATTTCTGAAGGTAGGGGAGGATTTTCTTGTAAGTTTTTATGTGTGGATAAAGACGATATTGAAAATATCGAAAGCGATTTGAAATCGGCGTTTATAGGTGATGAGGTATCTTGTTCTTATGAGATTTTGAATAGTGGTTCTATTAGCGGAAGTGAGTTCAAAATACTGCTGAATTCTTTGGAAGAGCAGTGGGTTTGTTTCGTTAAGCCTGGAGATCGATTAAATGACTCTGGTATTCTGATGGCGCAAATAGAGCGTTTGGATGAGACTGGCTTGGCAGCTATTAGCTTTGATGAGCTATATAGAATGGAAGATGGAGGTTTGGGCGCGGCTTTCCGCCCATCTGGCAATCTTGATTATCTGCTCAGTTTTCCGGCTGGCATGTCTCGTCATTGGTTATTTAACCGCAAGGCTCTGCTGGATATTGGTGGCTTCAACCCTGATTTGCCGGATGCTTTTGAGTTGGATGCTATTTTGCGCCTAATCAATAAAGGTGGGCTGGAATGCATTGGCCATATTCCTGAGCCGCTAGTAATTACGCCTTCGCCAGTGCTGGCTAACGTCGAAGATGAGCGCAAGGCGATTTTGAGCCACCTGGCCGAGCGTGGCTACGCTAATGCCGAGCTACATGCTCCTAACCCTGGACGTTATCAAATTCGTTACAACCACCCTGGGCAACCGGTTGTATCTGTGGTGTTGGCTGCGGGTAATAACTTGTCAGCTTTGCAACGCTGCGTCGAGGGTCTGCTGGGCAATACCAGTTACCAGAATTTTGAAATCCTGTTTATTGAACAGCCTAACTCAGGTGTAGAAGTCAAAGAGTGGTTGGCGGGGCTGGCCGCTATGCAAGAACCCAAACTGCGTGTGTTTGCCAGTAAAGAAAAAACTCTTTCTCGGCAATATAACGAGGTACAGGCGCAGGCCATTGGTGATTATTTGTTGTTTTTGTCGCCCACTACCAGTGTTGTCAGTGAACACTGGCTGGATGAAATGCTTAACCATGCCCAGCGGGGCGAGGTGGGTGTTGTCGGGGCTAAGCTGTTGACGCCTGGCGGTGAAATTGCCCATGCCGGTTATATTCTGGGGCTGGAAGGGCCGGTAGGTGCTCCTTTTGTTGGCGACCCCATGGATGCGGCCGGATATATGCAACGCCTGCAGGTTGATCAGAATCTCAGCGCCGTTGGTGGCGATTGCATGATGGTGCTTCGCGAGCTGTTTGTGCAGGTAGATGGTTTTGCAGATGGCGAGCTGGTTGACGAATATTTGTCTACGGATCTCTGCCTGCGTGCTCGTGAGGCCGGGTTTTTGGTGGTTTGGACTCCACATGCACAGCTCATGCTGGATAAGGAGCAAACTGCGCTACCAACGGCTGAGCAGCAGGATGTAATGTATGAAAAATGGTTGCCGCAATTAGCGCGTGACCCTGCCTATAACCCGAACTTTTCCCTTTCCATGCCGGGTGGTTTCAAGCTGGCAGACAGCCAGATTTCCTGGCGTCCACTGGACGGTATTCGCCCAGCTCCGGTGGCTTTGGTGCATCCCGCAGACTTGGCAGGGTGTGGCCACTATCGGGTTATGCAGCCATTTTTGGCGATGAAAGGTGAGGGGTTGCTGGACGGTGCTATTTCGACCGGCTTGATGCATGTGACCGACCTAGAGCGTTACAACCCAGACTGCATTGTGTTGCAGCGCCAGATTGGTGATGCTCGGCTGGAAGCGATGCAGCGTATGCAAAAGTTTTCTCGTGCGGTCAAGGTTTATGAGCTTGACGACTATCTGCCTAATCTGCCGCTGAAAAGCGTACACCGCAAGGATATGCCGAAGGATATTCTCAGGTCATTGCGCAGAGGCTTGAGTTTTGTTGACCGTTTTGTTGTTTCTACGCATGCACTCGCAGAAGCCTTTTCCGGGCTGCATGGCGAGATTGTGGTGCGGGAAAACCGTTTGCCACTGAGCTGGTGGGGCGGTTTGCAAACAGAGCGCCGTCAGGGCAAGAAACCACGTGTTGGCTGGGCGGGCGGCTCAAGCCATACCGGCGACCTAGAGTTGATCGCAGACGTGGTGCGTGATCTGGCGGATGAGGTGGAGTGGGTGTTCTTTGGCATGTGTCCTGATGCGCTCAAGCCTTATGTGCATGAATTTCATGGTGGCGTGCCGATTGAGCAGTATCCGGCCAAGCTGGCTTCACTGAATCTGGACTTGGGGCTGGCTCCGCTGGAGCATAATCTGTTTAACGAGTGCAAGAGTAATCTGCGCCAGCTGGAGTACGGCGCGTGCGGTATCCCAATCATTTGTACTGATATCCGCCCATATCAGGATGGTCAGCAAGCAGGGCTGCCGGTCACTCTGGTGAAAAACCGCTATAAGGACTGGGTAGATGCCATCCGTATGCATATTAATGATCTGGACGCTACGGCGAAGATGGCGGATGAGCTGCAGACCCGAGTTAAAGCGGACTGGATGTTGCAGGGTGAGCATCTGGTTCGCTGGCGTGATGCCTGGCTGGGGCGGTAACAGTCTGCCAGTGCGTGGTGCAGGTTTTGGCCCTAATTGGGGCGGGACAAGGTAGCCCGCTTGCAGGACAGCTCTTGGTTGGTTCGAGGATTGTTCTGCTTTTAATGATCAGCCTCATACAGCAGCGAGTGGACACTTGCTGTCCCATGAGTTTTCGTTGTATGGCCAGCATCACTGCTTGTAGCTACGGGCTTTCCTGCGCTCCAGGGTTTAAAGGGTTTTATGGACCGATAATTTTGCCCTGGAAAATCTGTTGTTAAGAAAGTTGGCATGATACCTGCTTGATTGTCTGTGCGTCGGATTTATTCGTCAAGGCTTCGACAGTGAGCCGGGCGTTCCATCTTTACGGTGGTTTTCTGACGCAGATGACAACCAAGACGAAAGCTGAGTAACCGGGAGCTTGCCGCTGGCACAAGCCCGCTGCACGTCTGGTTATTCAACGATCAGCCCTGGAGGCACATAACATGGCACTTTCAGTTAATACCAACGTTGCGTCGCTCAATACACAGCGCAACCTGAACAATTCATCCAACGCCTTGGGTACATCCTTGCAGCGCTTGTCCACCGGTTCGCGCATTAACAGCGCCAAGGACGACGCCGCCGGCCTGCAAATCGCCAACCGCCTGACCAGCCAGATCAATGGCATGGGCGTGGCGGTTAAAAACTCCAACGACGGCATTTCCATGGCGCAAACTGCCGAGGGTGCGCTGGAGCAGTCCACCACCATTTTGCAACGTATGCGTGATCTGGCCCTGCAATCAGCCAACGGTTCCAACAGTGGTGAAGAGCGTAAAGCGCTGAACCAGGAAGTGAGTGAACTGAAAAAAGAACTGGATCGTATCGCCAATACCACCAGCTTTGGTGGTAAAAAGTTGCTGGATGGCTCATTTGGCACAACTACATTCCAGGTCGGTGCTGCAGCTAACGAAACGATTTCGGTGACGCTGGATGAAATGAGTACCAAGGCGATGAAGGCCGAGTACACTAGCGGTGCAGTAACAGTAGAGGATGCTGGCTTTGCATCAGGTAATTTTGATGCAAGTGGGGTGGTTACAACAAGTGGGACAATTGAGATCACTGTAAATGCTGCAGGCTGGTCAGAGCCGCGCACTTATGAAGTAGATGTTGCGGTGGGAGAAACTCGAGCACAAGTAGATGCAAAATTGGCTACGTTAATTAATGATGCCAACATTGGAATAACTGCTTTTGTTAATGATCCTGCTGATGGAAGCCTTGAAGTGGTATCTGTTAAAGGACTGGCTAGCAGTGTGGCTGATGTCAATGATGATAATGTCTTTGTCGGACTAGGAGCAACAACACCTACGGCAGCGACTGGGGCGTCAGTTAATACTACAATTCAGGACGTTGATGTAAGTGATGTGGAAGGCTCTCAAAAGGCTTTGATTGCTATTGATGCCGCAATTCAAAAAATTGACGCGCAGCGTGCCGACCTCGGTGCAATCCAGAACCGGTTTGAGAACACCATCGCAAACCTACAGAATATTCAGGAAAATGTCTCCGCAGCACGAGGAAGGATTCAAGATACTGACTTTGCGGCCGAAACAGCTACACTGAGTAAGAACCAAATCATGCAACAAGCGGGTACGGCCATCCTGGCACAGGCGAATCAGCTGCCACAGGCGGTACTCAGTCTGCTCCAGTAAGCGGTTGACGGGCAGCCGGTGTTGCATGGGATGGCGGGGTGGCTGGACGCCTTCTCGCCGTGGATTTCAACCCGGAGGTGACCCATGGACATCAATGCAATCAGCGGTGGCATGCCCCCCGCAACTACGCGCCAGGCGGCAGAGCAGCCGGTCGAGTTTCGTCCGCTGGGCTCTGGCAAGGCCGGAACAGAAGCGGCTAAATACGAGTCTGTCTTCGAAAAAGGAGCGCTGGAGCAAAACAAGGAACAGCTGGAAGCGCTGGTCGAAGATATACAGCAAGCCACCAAGGTGATGCAGCGCAACCTGAATTTTTCGATTGATGACTCCACCGGTTTTACCGTGATCAAAGTCACGGATGCATTATCTGGTGATGTCATTCGTCAGATGCCGACTGAAGATGCGCTGCGTCTGGCCGAAAGACTGGATGAGATGCGCAGTCTGTTGTTTGAGGCTCAAGCCTGACGGCAATGTAGTAAACTGGTATCAGAAGTTTTCGTTGCGGCTCATGCTGAGCTGCATACAATGTACAAAACGCCAGAATGCTGGCGGAGGTGGTTAACATGGCAGGCATTACCGGTATTGGGTCCGGGATGGACATCAACAGCATGGTTGGCGCCTTGGTGAAAGCTGAAACGGCCCCCAAGGCTGCGCAACTGTCGCGACTGGATAAAGCGGCAGAGTCCAAGTTCTCTGCCTTGGGCAAGTTGCAGGGGGCGCTAGATACCTTTCAGACTGCACTGAAAGGCCTGAACAAGGCATCCTTGTACGACAACCTGAAAGCATCGTCTTCTGCGAGCGATATGCTGGGTGTGTCTGCTGAAAAGACTGCTCTGGCTGGCAAGTACTCGGTTGAGGTGAGCCAGTTGGCCACTAGCAGCCAGATCGCGACTGCGCCCCTGAACAAAGACTACACCGTTACCGAAGGCGGCACCCTGGCCATTGGTATTGGTGCCGACGATGACAAGCCGGTGAATGTCGAGATTGCCGCAGGTGCGTCCCTGACCGAGATTCGTGATGCGCTCAACGAGCAGCTCAAGGACAAGGGCGTCAGCGCCAATATCGTCAATAACCCGGCTAACGGTACGTCACAGCTGGTGCTGACGTCGAAAGAAACCGGCAAAGACAAGGACATTCAGCTCAGCGGTTCGCTGGGTGATGTTGACTTTGGTGCCGACTTGCAAATCTTGCAGGCAGCGCAAAACGCCAACTTCAGTGTGGACGGCTTGCAGCTGGAAAGTGCCACCAACACGGTCAAGGATGTGATCCCGGGTGTGGAATTCACCATCAAGGCCAAAACTGAAGAAAACAAACCTGTCAGTGTAACTGTAGGCGAAGACAAAGCCGGCGTTAAAGGTCAGCTGAAGAAGTTTGTTGATGCTTACAATGAGCTGATGGGTACCGCCAAGGACTTGACTCGCGTCACCCGGGTGGGCGAAGACAAGGCACCTGTTACTGGTGGTCTGGTTGGCGATGCCACAGTGCGCAACCTGGTTAATGGAGTGCGTGCCGAGCTGAGCAACCCCGTAGGGAGGAGCGGTGACTTGCGTGCGCTGGCCGACTTGGGGATTAGCCTGGACAGGGACGGCAAGCTGAAAATTGACGACAAAAAGCTGGATGCTGCACTTGACACCAATTTTGATCAGGTAGGCAATTTTCTGACCGGTGAAGGAGGACTGATGACGCGCCTGGAAGGACGCGTCAGTGCCTTTGCCGGCAAGGACGGCATTATTGGTGTACGCCAGAAGAGCATTGAGGCGCAGCGTTCTGATATCACCAAGCAGCAAGAAAAACTGGCCATGCGTACAGCTCAGATTGAGGCACGGCTTTTTAAACAGTTCAATACCATGGATGCGCTGGTGGGGCAGCTGGGGCAAACCAGCTCAAGCCTGGCGGCATCGCTGGCGAGCCTGCCCGGCATGAACAGCGGAATTTGATTTTATGACGAACCCTATAGAGGCATATAGCACAATGAGCAAAGGACCAGATCTGACCCCTTACGAGGCGGTAAAAGTGTTGCTGGACGGTGCGCTGGAATATACTTCCGCTGCGATTGTTGCGCAGCGGGAGAACAATCCGGCTGGCCGTGGTGAGGCAGTAGACACCACTCTGACCATCATTGGCCTGCTGCAAGACAGTCTTGATCGTGACTCAGGTGGTGAGTTGGCGCAGAACCTGGATGCCCTGTACGACTACATGACCCGGCGCCTGGCCAGTGTTGCTATTGACAAGACCACGGGCACACTCGAAGAAATCCAGTCGCTGGTGGTCCAGATTCGTGATGCCTGGGCCGAGATTGATCCAGCCAAAGAGCCTGCCAGCCTGTAGGAGCGGCTTTAGCCGCGACTGTGGCAGCAAGCCGAGATTGATCGCCACTGAAGCGGCTCGTACAGGGGCGTGCAGGAGCTATGACCCATACAGGGCGCCCAGGACTGTGGCTTCTGCAGGGGCAAGTGCAGGACAGTGGGCGGTTTTATCTGCTAAAGCTTTTTCCAGACAGGCCGATAAGGAATTCAACTAGGTAATACAATCTGGAGTAAATATCATGAATGCCTTTGCAGCCATGCAGCAATATCAAGCAGTGAACACCCAGGCCCAAGCGGCTGCGGCGGACCCACATCGC
The DNA here is from genome assembly GCA_012728415.1 of Gammaproteobacteria bacterium. Lineage (GTDB taxonomy): Bacteria > Pseudomonadota > Gammaproteobacteria > Pseudomonadales > Pseudomonadaceae > Thiopseudomonas. Next base: position 93,482 of record JAAYFD010000009.1, on the reverse strand, counting down.
CTGATTCAGATGCTGATGGAAGGTGGCCTGACCCGTTTGGCGCAGGCGCGCGGCGCTATGGAGCGTGGGCAAACAGCCCTTAAAGGCGAGCTGATAGGCAAAGCGATTGGCATTATTGGCGGCTTGCGTCAGGGCCTGGACTTGGAAAAGGGTGGTGAAATTGCTGGTAATCTGGACAGCCTGTATGACTATATGACTCGTCGCTTGATGGATGCCAACGTCAAAAACGATCCGGCCATTCTTGAAGAAGTATCCGGTTTGTTGCGCGAAGTAAAAGAAGGCTGGGACGCCATTGCTGCCTGAAGCCGGGCAGTGGCTGATGGCAGGGGCGACCAATGCACTTCGCCTTGGCACAGGATGGGGTAAAAACACAGGGGTGCACCATGAGTAATGCTATCGTTCTGCAGCTTGAGCAAACCCAAAGCGCCTTGCGTGATGCATTGCAACGTGGCGACTGGGAAGCAATCGGCGGACTGGATTTGCAGTGCCGTGAGGCGGTGGATCAGGCACTGGCTGATCCGCATACGCCTGTCGAAGTGCTGCGTGAGCGCATGCAGGAGCTGCTGGATCTGTACCGCGAGCTGGTTGCCGGGTGCAACGGGGAGCAACAGCGGATAGCCAGTGAGCTGCTGCATCTGAGGCAGTCAAAAAAAAGTGCCAAGGTTTATCAGCTGTTTGAGTGATGACAGCCTTGTGCAAGCACGAAAGGCGGGCGCGGTCCCGCTTTTTTTATGCCCGTTGCCATGCAGGGTACAGGTATTAACCGGTGTGGCTGTTACGCCAAACAAGCAAATATCATAAAATGGTCGCCATTAAATTGACATTGTCGGTGGTATTGTCTTTACTTGCATACTCTGTAACGGGTGCGCCGAGGTGTTTCCCGTTGACCTGTTGCTGACTTGGTGAGTGGCCCGGATGTTACAAGAAACCAAACTATTGCTGATCAGTGATGATCTTGATCAGCGCAAAGCTTTCGGTGCAATTTTTGATTTCCTGGATGAAGAGTCCATATTGACTGACAGTGCTCGCTGGCAAGGCGTCGTTGGTGCACTGGAGTCCAGTCGGGAGGTGCTGTGTGTCTTTCTTGGTGGTGAGGATGCCGGCACATTGCTTGAGCTCGTACGCGATGTAGATGCCTGGGATGCCAGTGTGCCAATTGTTATGCTCGGACTTGGAAACGTGCCAGCGAGCTGGCCAGCAGAGCAGCGTCAGCGCATTTTGTGCCGGCTTGAATTGCCGCCGCGCTATAACCGTATGCTGGACTGCTTGCACCGGGCGCAGGTGTACCGCGAAGTTTACGCAGAGGCATCTTCAGGGCGTACGCGACGTGAAACCAACTTGTTCCGCAGTTTGGTTGGCAACAGCCGCAGCGTGCATGCCGTAAGACAGATGATGCAGCAGGTGGCCGGAACCGAAGCCAATGTACTGATTCTTGGTGAGTCTGGCACCGGCAAGGAAGTGGTAGCGCGCAACCTGCATTATAACTCCGACCGCAAAGAAGGCCCCTTTGTGCCAGTCAATTGCGGTGCAATCCCTGCGGAGTTGCTGGAGAGCGAGCTGTTTGGCCATGAGAAAGGTGCTTTTACTGGCGCCATCAGTGCTCGTGACGGGCGCTTTGAGCTGGCACGTGGTGGCACCTTGTTTCTTGATGAAATTGGCGATATGCCCCTGCCAATGCAAGTGAAGATTTTGCGGGTGTTGCAGGAACGCAAGTTTGAGCGGGTCGGTGGCAACAAGTCGATTGAGGCAGATGTCCGTGTGATTGCAGCAACCCACCGGGATCTGGAAGCCATGATTGCTGAAGGCAAGTTCCGCGAAGACCTTTACTATCGTCTCAATGTTTTTCCGATTGAAATGCCGGCGCTACGCGAGCGTACCGAAGATATTCCGTTGCTGATCAATGAGCTGGTCATGCGCATGGAAAAGGAAAAGCGCGGTTCGATTCGCTTTAATGCAGCAGCCATTATGTCGCTGTGTCAGCACGACTGGTCCGGTAATGTGCGTGAACTGGCCAACCTGGTCGAACGCATGGCCATCATGCACCCGCATGGCGTCATTGGCATTAGCGAACTGCCGAAGAAATACCGCTATATCGAAGAAGACGCGGAAGTGCAGGAAATGCGCGAGGAACTGTCCGAGCGTGCGGTACTGAATGAGCTGATTCAGGGGCAGGCACCGGTTATTTCGGCCGAGCAGGCGCTGCCGGAAGAAGGTATCGACCTGCGTGAGCATCTGGCCAATATCGAGCAGAGCCTGATTGAAAAAGCACTGGACGAAGTGGGCGGAGTTGTTGCCCGTGCCGCTGAGCGCTTGCAGGTCCGGCGTACCACGTTAGTGGAAAAAATGCGTAAATATGGCATCAATCGCAGGGACGATGCGGGCAGCTGATATATCCGGTGGTCCTTGTCATTGAGGCCGGGCAAAGGCCTTGCCCGGGACCGGGTGTATTGGTGCGTTTGGCCTTTTTTATGCGTATCACTCTTCCAGCAGCTCTTTGGGTACCTGGTGGCGCAGGCATAGCTGGCATTGCCCAGTAGGTTTGTCGCACAAAATGACTGCCTGACCTTTTTCCAGGGCCCGCTGCACCCGCTCAATACGGGTGGAAAAGGGGGTGTCATCGCCATTATCAGTACCGTCCCGGGTAACAAAATCCTCTATCAGGCCGCGTAGCGCCGTATCACTGAGCTGGTCATGAGGTATCAGCATAAAACACTCCAATTGGCTGGTCAGCATAGCGCAAGATGGGCGCTGCTTTGTTGGCAACTGGCATTATATATCTCATGTGACTGCAAAGCAGGCTTTTGTCCTTGTCTGGGGTGAATTGCCTGCGCTAGAGTAGCCCGCTTTTACGGGAAGCTTCCGGGGGAAACCATGAATGCTGTTGTAATTGCCGTGGCGCTGATGCTGGTGCTCAGCCTGTGTCGCGTGCATGTGGTGGTGGCGCTGATCATCGGTGCCATGGCGGGCGGCCTGCTGGGCGGGCTGGATATCAATGCGACGCTGGCGGCCTTCAATAAGGGGCTGGGCGGCGGCGCCACCGTGGCGCTGTCCTATGCGCTGCTGGGCGCCTTTGCCGTGGCCATCGGCAAGTCCGGCGTGGCCAATGCACTGGCCGAGAAGATTCTGGCGGCCATTGGCCGCCAGGACGGCACCGGTGTGCAGACGGTCAAGTGGGTGCTGATCCTGCTGCTGTTGCTGGCGGCGATTTCCTCGCAGAACATCCTGCCGATCCATATTGCCTTCATTCCGCTGCTGGTGCCGCCGCTGTTGTATGTGATGAGCAAGATGCAGCTGGACCGCCGTCTGGTGGCCTGTGTGCTGACGTTCGGTCTGATTACCCCCTATATGTTCCTGCCGGTGGGCTTTGGCGGCATTTTCCTCAAGGAAATCCTGCTGGCCAACGTGGAGCGCGGCGGCGTTGATGTCACCGGCATCAGCGTGATGAAGGCCATGTTCATCCCGGCGCTGGGCATGCTTGCCGGCCTGCTGATTGCGGTGCTGTTCAGCTACCGTCGCAAGCGGGTGTATGCCTTGCCGGAAGAGGGCGCCGACTCGCCGGTGGTGGGCAGCAGCTATAACCTGAAAAGCCTGGTGGCCGCCGCTGTGGCCGTGGCCGTGGCCTTTGCCGCGCAGCTGTGGCTGGACTCGATGATTATTGGCGCGCTGCTGGGTTTTGTGGTGTTTTCGCTGTCCGGTGTGGTGCGCTGGAAAGAGGTGGACGACCTGTTCACCGAGGGCATGAAGATGATGGCCATGATCGGCTTCATCATGATTGCCGCTTCCGGTTTTGCCGAGGTGATGCGCGAAACCGGCCAGGTGCAGACATTGGTTGACAGCTCGGTGGCGATCATTGGTGACAGCAAGGGGCTGGGTGCTTTCCTGATGCTGCTGGTCGGCCTGCTGGTGACCATGGGTATCGGTTCTTCGTTTTCCACGGTGCCAATCATTGCTGCCATCTTTGTGCCGCTGGCGCTGCAGCTGGGCTTCGAGCCGCTGGCAATTGTCAGCCTGGTGGGGACTGCCGGAGCGCTGGGTGATGCCGGCTCACCGGCTTCGGATTCGACCCTTGGCCCGACCGCCGGCCTGAACATGGACGGCCAGCACAACCACATCTGGGATACCGTGGTGCCGACCTTCATTCACTACAATATTCCGCTGCTGGTATTTGGCTGGATTGCGGCCATGATGCTGTAACCGCCGGGTTCCGGCCCCTTCTAGGTGAGGGGCTGCCACAAAAGGGGCGGGCCTGTTTAACGCTGTTAAATGGACCCGCTGCCTTTGGTTCGTGTCAGGATTTTTCTGCGGGCGTTTGGCCCGTTTTTTCTGTCTTGATGGCCCGCAGGACAACAAACTTCGGGTGGGCCGCAAGCTGTTCGACCTTGCCAAACCAGCGGCGCAGTTTGGCGTGATAGCCCAGATGACGGTTGCCGACCACCAACAGCTCACCGCCGGGTTTCAGGGTTCGGTGGGCCTGGCGGAACATGCGCAGGGCGAGAAAATCATTCATCGCCTGTTGCTGGTGAAACGGCGGGTTGCACAACACCAGATCGAGGCTGGCAGGCGGCAGGGTGCGCAGGCCGTCGCCGGCAAAAATTTCCACATCGCGCTGGCCAAAAGCCGCTTGCCAGTTGTCACGGGCCGAGCGGACGGCCGCGTGGCTTTCATCCACCAGCACCAGTTGCGCTTGCGGGTTAAGCTGCGCACAGGCCAGCGCCAGCACGCCATTGCCACAACCAAGGTCGGCCACGCGCTGGTCCCCAAGACCGGCTGGCACATGCTGCAGCAGCAGGCGGGTACCGACATCCAGTTTGTCCTGGCTATAGATGCCAGGATGATTAACCAGCTTCAGGTCAAACTCAGGTACCGCATAAGTGCTGGAGACAGGGAAGGGCTGTTCCGCAAGACCGGCTACCTGTGCCTGCAGCAGGCGGGCTTTTTTCTGCGCCAGACTTGCTTGCACCGGGCCGATATATTGTTCCAGCAACTCGCCCGCTGCCCGTGGCAGATGCTTGATCATGGCACCGGCCAGCACCAGGGTGTCGGCGTTCAGCAGCTTTTGTAAACCGGCCAGCTGGTCTTGTAACAAGGCCAGGGTCTTGGGTATCTGAATGAGGACTGCATCAAAGCTGCCTTCCAGTTCGCAGGTACGGCTTGCCCGCTTGATCTCTTCGAGGGCTTTTGTCAGTTGGTTGCTGTGGGCATTGTTGGTCAGCCCTTGCTGGGCAAGAAAAGAGTCGCTGCAGCTGCTGACCCTGTATTGTTGGCATAGACTCAGGGCCAGTGCGCCAAAGCTGTCATTCAGTACCAGTACATGGCTGCCTTTGGGTAGCCGTAGCTCGTGCAAGCGCTGCAGAAGGTACTCGTCGGCAGCATTGAAAGCCTGCAACGGAGAGTTTTGCTGCACGGGAAAGCGTTCAAGATCCAGATGGGCGAAAGGTGATTTTAGAATGGCCATGCAATTTACCGGTTTCAAATTTATGAAAAAAAGTGTATGAATGGTACATGAATAACCCAGTAAAGGAGTCGGATATGAGTCAGCCAGATGAAAAGTTTACACGACAAACAATTACGGAGATTGTACCCCTTACCCCCAGTCTCTTCAGTTTTCGTTGTACCCGTGATGATGGCTTCCGTTTTACCGCCGGCCAATTTGCCCGGCTGGGGGTGCGCAGCGGGCGCGGCAACCTGGTGTGGCGAGCCTATTCGATGGTATCCAGCCCGTTTGATGAGTTTCTGGACTTTTTTTCCATCGTAGTGCCGGACGGCGAGTTTACCAGCGTACTGAGCCAGCTCAAGGTGGGCGACGAGCTGCTGATCGAAAAGCAGCCACAGGGTTTTCTGACGCTGGATCGTTTTGTCGATGGCCGTGATCTCTGGATGCTGGCGACCGGTACTGGTGTTGCACCTTTTTTATCGATTTTGCAGGACTTTTCAGTTTGGGAGCGTTTTGAGCGCATCGTGCTGGTTTATAGCGTGCGCACCCATGCCGAGCTGGCCTATCAGGAGTTGCTGGAAGAACTGCTGACCCGTGAATACATTGCCGAGCATGCGCACAAGTTTGTTTTTGTGCCTGTTGTAACCCGTGAGCAGGTCGAGGGCTGCCTTGATCGGCGCATTACCGAGCTGCTGACAAGCGGTAAGCTGGAGGAAACAGTCGGCCTGGAAATGACGCCAGAGCATTCACGTGTACTGATTTGCGGTAACCCGCAGATGGTGGATGACACCCGCAAAATGCTCAAACAGCGCGACCTGCACCTGTCCCTGACCCGCCGCCCCGGACAGGTGGCGGTGGAAAATTACTGGTAGGGTTTGGAAGGGCGTGGGTGGCATTTAAGTCTGTTCACCATTGAAGTGTTTCGAACAAGCCCTGAGGCGCACAACGCAGCTCCAGCACGGAAGGCAACCCTTTATGGGCGGCTTCAGCCGCGACCAATCCTGCTACCCGTACCAGGCAGACCCGGGCCGGAGGAGGCCGCAGCCGGGCCTTAGCGGTTTGTGGCAGCTTGCTGACACGAACCAGCGCAGCCCGGCGAAGTGTCCGCTCCGGCCCTGCCGCCACAGTACAAAACATACTGATATACCGCATTCAGCCCATTGCTGCGCGAACTGGACAGCTGGCGAGCCAGCCCCAGCCGGCTGTACCAGTCGGCCAGATCAACTTCCGCCAGTTGCTGCGCGGTCAGCCCCTCCAGCCGCACCCGCAACACCTGCAACAAGCCTTTCAGCAGCCGGGCATCGGTATCCAGCTGCAGCTGCAGGCGGCCATCCGGCCAGTCCGGCTGACACCAGACCGGGCTTTCGCAGCCGCGCACCAGCTGCTTGTCCGTGCGTAGCTCGGGAGGCAAGGCGGGCAGTTGCTGGCCATGTTTGAGCAGCAGGCGGGCGCGTTGCTCCCAGCCCTTGCAGGCGGAAAATTCGTTCAGCATGGCCTGTGCGGCCGGGCTCAGTGCTGTCATGCCAGGATCTCCAGTGCTGCATCCAGTGCGGTAAAAAAACGCTCAAGATCCTCTCCATTGTTATAGAACGCCAGCGAAACCCGTACCGCGCCGGACAGGCCCAGGCTGTCCAGCACGGGCATGGCGCAGTGCTGACCTGCCCGTACGGCAATGCCCTGTTCGCCCAGCAGCATGGCCAGGTCGGCACTGTGGATGCCCGGTGCATTGAAGCAGGCCAGGGCTGTGTCAGGCTGGCCCAGCAGCTGCATGCCGCGGCGCTTCAGGCCGCCCAGCAGGCTGCAGTGCAAGGCTGACTCATGTTGTTCAATAGCAGCGCGATCAAGGGTTTCTAGCCAGTTCAGGGTGGCAGCAAAAGCAATAATACCGCCAGTGTTCGGTGTTCCGGCTTCAAGCCCCAACGGCAGTGGGCGGGCGCTGGCGTTTTGATAGTCGCAGTGCTCGACCATTTCTCCGCCCCATTGCCAGGGCTGCAGCAGTGTGTGGCGGCGGGGGTGGGCATACAGCAGACCGACTCCTTCTGGCCCGTACAGCTTGTGGGCCGAGCAGACAAAAAAATCTGCATCCAGCTGCGCAAGGTTGGGCTGACGGTGCACGGCATACTGTGCACCGTCGATAACGCTCAGCACATCCAGTTCACGTGCCCGCTGTAACAATGGGGTCAGGTCGTGCATGTGGCCCAGCACATTGGACAGTGGACTGACCGCCAGTAACCGGCTGCGCGGGCCGAGCATGGCCAGAGCCGCCGGCATGTCCAGTGCGCCGGCAGCATCCAGCGGCAGGATGCGCAGCACCAGATTCTTGCGCCGGGCCAGCTGCTGCCAGGGCAACAGGTTGGCATGGTGCTCATGGGCACCCACCAGTATTTCGTCACCCGGGTGAAAACTTGTGCTCAAAGAGTAAGCCAGCAAGTTGATGCTCTCCGTGGTGCCGCGAGTGAACACCAGGCTGGAGGCTGCGTCGCATCCGAGCCAGTTGGCAATGTCACGGCGTGCCTGCTCAAACGCTGTAGTGGCCCGCTCGCCGGGCCGGTGTTGGGAGCGGTGCACATTGGCCACGCCACCGGCATACCAGTGCTGCAGCGCGTCCAGCATGACGCGCGGCTTTTGTGCGGTAGCGGCGCTGTCGAGCCAGGTTTGACCCTCGGCGGCCAGTTGCTGCAAGCCTGGGAATTCGCTGCGCCAGGCGGAGGTCAGGGTGCCGGTCATGATGCTCAGTTGCCCAGGGCTGCTGCGTAGTCTTCGGCCTTGAAGCCAACCAGGGTGCGGTCGCCAAGGTCCAGTACCGGGCGCTTGATCATTGAGGTGTGTTCCAGCATCAGGCGGATGGCTTTGTCCTGATCAATATCCTGCTTGTCGGTGTCATCCAGCTTGCGATAGGTGGTGCCGCGCTTGTTGAGAAGGGTTTCCCAGCCGTGCTCGTTACACCAGCGTTCCAGTGATTCGCGGTCAATGGCGGATTTTTTATAATCATGCAAGACGAACTCGTGATTGTGTTCCTGCAGCCAGGTTTGGGCTTTTTTCATGGTGTCGCAGGCTTTGATGCCGTAAAGGGTCAGAGTGGTCAAGGGGCGCTCCTTATAAGGGAATGTGAGTTGTTACTACAGTTTTTGACGGCGCTTTGGGTGCGCTGAATAGTGTTGGCGAGGCAGTCAGGGCCAGGCGAAAAGCAGCGAAAAAGTGTAGTTTGCTTGTAGTAAATGAGCATTTTACGCTGATTTTCAACAACGACCTGATAACGCAGGCAATTACTTAACGCTTCCTTTTTGTTTCTGTGCAAAGTGGCTGCATGAGGGCAGGTTTTGCGCAAAGTGACCGCATCGAGTTTTGCTTCGCATTGATACCAGCAAAAACCACATGACAGCAGGCTTTGCTTCGGGAGGCTGCTGCCCGGCTTCGGTGCCGGGGGACTGCAGGGGCCAGGCTCTTGGCGTTATGAGCTCTGGCGACTGCAACTGCACTGGGTGTGCTCAACACCAGTCACTGCAAGCCGTCAGAATGACAGGGCCAGCACGATACGGTAGATGATAGAGCTCATCATGCTGAGCATGCCGACCAGCATGATGACTGGCCCCCAGTGTTTGTCGCGCCAGGTAAAGCCGAAGACGAGGATGATCATGCTGATGATAATCAGCAGAGTCATGATGTGCAGGGGATTGTCCATTAGGATTCCTTAGTGGCTGGGCAGAGGCTAGGGTGTCTGGCCGGGGGACAGCTGGCTGATCAGGGCTTCTTGCAGTTGCTGGCAGAGTTCCGGGTCGGACAGTGGCTGGCCGTTGCTATCGGTTATAAAAAAGACATCTTCGATGCGTTCGCCCTGGGTAATGATCTTGGCATTGACCAGTGACAGGCTAAAATCCATGAATACCTTGCCAATGCGGGCGAGCAGGCCGGGGCGGTCCGGGGCGGTCACCTCGACCACGGTAAACGGGCGCTGGGCATCGTTGTGAATATTGACCACAGGTGCAAAAGTAAAGTGCTTGAGCTGGCGCGGTATATGACGCTGGATGACATCAGGATAACGCTCGGGGTGACGTAAGGTATCGCTCAGGTGCTGCTGAATGGTGTGAATCCGCTCGGGGTCGTCGCCGATACGGTCGCCATCGGCTTCCAGCACAATGTAGCTGTCGATGGTGAACTGTGAGCTGGACGTGGTAATCCGCGCTTCGTGTACGCTCAGGTTAAGCTGGGCCAGAGCAGCGGTGGTGGCGGCAAAAAAGTCCTGGCGGTTGGGTGCGTAGGTAAAGATCTGGGTGCCGCCGGCAAAGCCGCGCTGGTTCGACTCGCGCACCAGAACCAGCGGCTCTTCGCTGTCGCCGTGCTCAAGCATTGCGGCGGTATGCCAGGCAATATCGCCCGCACTGTGACGCAGAAAGTAGTCATCGCCCAGGTGGGACCAGATAGCCTGTACAGCCGTATTGCAGGCACCGTCACTGCATAACAGGCTGAGGGCGGCGGCCTGGCGGGTTTCGATCAGCTCTTCGCGCTCCAGCGGGTTGGCCAGGCCGCGACGCAATGCACGACGGGTCTCGCTGTAGAGCTGGCGCAGCAGCTGGGCACGCCAGGAATTCCATAGTTTCGGGTTGGTGGCGTTGATGTCGGCCACGGTGAGCACATACAGGTAATCCAGACGCATCTGGTCGCCGACTTGCGTGGCAAAAGCGTGGATCTCGTCCGGGTCGGACAGGTCTTTGCGCTGTGCAGTGATGGACATTATCAGGTGATTACGCACCAGCCAGACCATTAGCCGGCGATCTTCCGCAGGCAGCTGGTGGCGCACGGCAAAGGCATGGGCGTCTTCTGCACCCAGCTCGGAATGGTCGCCGCCACGGCCCTTGGCAATATCATGATACAGGCCGGTCATATACAACACTTCAGGCCGGGGCAGGCGGGCGATAATGGCACCGGCCAGTGCAAACTTTTCGGCAAAGTCGGGGTGGCGCAGCTTGCGCAGGTGTTTGACCAGATTCAGGCTGTGTGCATCAACGGTGTAGATGTGAAACAGGTCGTGCTGCATCTGGCCGACTATACGGCCAAACTCGGGCAGATAGCGACCAAGAATGCCGTAGCGATTCATGCGGCGCAGGTTCATGTGCACGCCTTCGGCGCAGCTGAATAGTTCGACAAACAGGCCTGTGTTGCGTGGATCCTGGCGAAAGTTGTCGTCAATCAGGTGGCGGTGGTCGCGCAGCAGGCGGATGGTTTCTGAGCGTACACCCTTCAGCTCCGGGTGCTGGGCCATCAGCACGAATACCTCAAGGATCGCCGAGGGTGTTTTACTGAATACATAGGGATGAATATGCTCCAGATAGCCATCACGGATGCGGAAGCGCTCGTTGATGACCTGCGGCGGCTGGTGGCTGGAGTCGCGTACAATTTGCTCTTCAAACACCTGGCGAATCAGGTCGCCCAGCTCGGATATGCCCATTACCGTGCGGTAATACTGCTGCATGAAGCCTTCGATGTTGCTTTTCGCATCATCGCTGTCAAAGCCAAACAGCTCGGCCACTTTGGCCTGGTATTCCAGCAGCAGGCGATCCTCGCTGCGGCCAGCCAGCATGTGCAGGGCATAGCGCACCCGCCATAAAAATGCGCGGGAGCGGGCCAGCAGCTGATACTCGCCGCCTGTCAAAAAGCCCGGCGCTTCAAGGCTGGCCAGTGTCTGCATGCCGAAACGGCGTCGGGCGATCCACATGATGGTCTGCAGGTCACGCAGCCCGCCGGGTGAGCTTTTAACGTCCGGCTCCAGGTTGTATTCGGTATCGTTATGGCGTTCGTGGCGGTTTTTTTGTTCGTCACACTTGCCAAGAAAAAAGTCGCGGCTGCTCCACATGTGCAGCGGGCCAATGGCATCAATCAGCTGCTTGAACAGTGTCTGGTCGCCGCGAACCAGGCGGCTTTCAAGCAGGTTTGTGATGACACTCAGGTCAGCGGCCGCTTCCTCCCGGCACTGTGCCAGGGTGCGTACACTATGGCCGATTTCCAGCCCCAGATCCCATAGAAAGGTGACAAACTGGCTGATGACATCTGCCAGGGGTGCGGCAGGTTCATCTTGCAGCAGAATCAGCAGGTCGATATCCGAGTGGGGGTGCAGCTCGCCACGGCCATAACCGCCGACCGCGATCAAGGCAACGGCAGTGCCATGGCCTTCCAGATGATAATGTTGCCAGGCCTGCTCCAGCAGCTGATCGATGACGGCGGTGCGGGCAGCGACCAGCTCGTTGATGTCATGACCATCAAGAAACCGCTGGTCCAGCACCAGGCGGGCATGCTCCAGCGCCTGGCGAAACACCGTCCAGGGTTGCTCCTGACCGTTTAAACTTTGGCTAAAGGTTGCGTTGTCAAACAGCTCAAGATCGGCAGGCATAGGCGGAATCAGGGCCCAATGGCAGGAAAGGTTTCGTCATTGCGCAGGGTGAAAATTTCGTAACCATTGGCAGTGACAGCCAGGGTGTGTTCCCACTGCGCGGACAGCTTGCGGTCTTTGGTGATGGCGGTCCAGCCATCGCCCAGTACACGGGTTTCTTTGCGGCCCAGGTTGATCATGGGCTCGATGGTAAAGGTCATGCCTTCCTGCAGCTCAAGCCCGGTACCTGCCTTGCCGTAATGCAGCACCTGGGGTTCTTCGTGGAATACAGTGCCAATACCGTGGCCACAGAATTCGCGCACTACTGAGTAGCCGTTGCTCTCGGCATGCTGCTGGATGATCGCGCCGATATCGCCCAGGCGGGTGCCGGGGCGCACGATTTCAATCGCCATATACATGCATTCCTGAGTGATACGGCACAGGCGCTGAGCCCACTCTGGTGTGTCGCCCACCATAAACATCTTGCTGGTATCACCGTAGTAACCGTCCTTGATAACGGTGATGTCAATATTGATGATATCGCCGTTTTTGAGCGGCTTGTCATTGGGAATGCCGTGGCAAACCACATGGTTGATTGAGGTGCAGATGGATTTTGGAAAGCCGTTGTAGTTTAGCGGCGCGGGAATCGCTTTTTGGACGTCCACAATATAGTTGTGGCACAACGTGTTGAGCTCATCCGTGGTCACCCCGGCCTGGACATATGGCTCGATCATTTCCAGGACTTCGGCGGCCAGACGGCCAGCGATACGCATTTTTTCGATGTCTGCCGGGGTTTTGATGGATACGCTCATTGATTGCCTCTGGGTGATGTTTACAAATAAGCGCATATTCTAGCAGGAAAACAGGGTTGTTTCCCGCAAGGCACGATCAGAAGCCGGCATGGCTGCCTCTGCTGGCGTTACTGTGCCGCCAAAGCCTCGCCTTGCAGTTGGCCGCTGAGCATTTGCCGCTTGAAACCAAAGCCCTTGTTGCGTTGCATGGCAAAACCTGCCGCCTGCAAGCCCCGGCGCACGAAACCGGCACTGGTAAAGGTGGCCAGGGTGGCACCCGGGGCCGACAGCTGTGCCAGCAGGCCGAAGAGTTCTTCTGTCCACATCTCAGGGTTTTTTGCCGGGGCAAAGCCATCGAGAAACCAGGCATCAACAATTTGCTTATCCAGCTGCGCCAGTTGCACGCTGGCATCGCCAACCAGTAGTGTCAACCGGACACGGCCACCAGCGAACAGCAGTGTTTGCCTGCCGGGGCGGATGTTCTTGTAAGCCTGCAGCAACTGTTCACTGTAGTCCTGCAGTGGTGGCCACAGCGCCAGTGCCTGTTGCAGGTCTGCAGCGGTTAAGGGAAATTTTTCGACACTGATAAAGTGCAGTTGTGCATCTTCTGGTGCTTGCTGCTCGAACAATTGCCAGCAGCACAGAAAATTCAGCCCGGTACCAAAGCCGGTTTCGCCCACCGTCATGCAGTCGCCACTGTGTAACGCAGCAAAACGCTCGCTCAGCCGGTTGTGTTGCAGAAACACATAGCGGGTCTCCTCCAGTCCGGATAACAGGGAGAAGTACACATCATCATAGGCGCTGGATAACGGTTGGCCCTGGTCGTCCCAGTGCAGTTGAGCGTGTTGGATGGGCATGGTGAGTTCCAGATTGAAAAGCACGCGGTACGGTCTGTTGCCGAACAGAGCCGGAGCGGTTGTTGAGCCAATACTATTGCAAGGTGTCAGCCTGCATAAGACAGTGGATTATACTGCGAATGTTCGGCAGTATGCAGGCAACTCACAGACTGTCAGCATATGACAAGGAGCAGACATAATGAAACGATTGTTAGACTCTATTGTTCATTTTCATGAGTAACCCCAGTGCGCCTCAAATGCATCCGCCTGTCCGGCTTCAAATCTTTTGTTGACCCGACTACCGTCAGCTTCCCCGGCAACATGACGGCGGTGGTGGGGCCCAATGGCTGTGGCAAGTCGAATATCATTGACGCAGTGCGCTGGGTGCTGGGCGAAAGCTCGGCGAAAAACCTGCGTGGCGAGGCGATGACGGATGTCATTTTCAATGGTTCCACCAGCCGCAAGCCGGTTTCCCGTGCCAGTATCGAGCTGGTGTTTGACAACGCCGAAGGCCGTATTCCCGGCGAATATGCCAGTTACGCCGAAATCTCCGTGCGCCGCCAGGTGACGCGGGAGGGGCAAAGCACTTATTTTCTGAATGGCACCAAATGCCGCCGCCGTGACATTACCGACCTGTTTCTTGGTACCGGCCTTGGCCCGCGCAGCTACGCCATTATTGAACAGGGCATGATTTCGCGGCTGGTTGAGGCGCGGCCGGATGATTTGCGCATTTTTATCGAAGAAGCAGCCGGCATTTCCAAATACAAGGAACGCCGCCGTGAAACCGAAAACCGCATGCGCCGCACCCAGGACAACCTGGCCCGCCTGACCGACCTGCGCGAAGAGCTGGGCCGGCAGCTGGAGCGCCTGCAGCGCCAGGCGCAAGCAGCGGAGCGCTATCAGACATTGCGCGAGCAGGCCCGCCAGCTGGAAACCCAGCTGACCGCAATGCGCTGGCGCAGCCTGGACGAACAAGCAGCGCAGTTGCAGCAGCAGCTGGACGAGCGTGAGACCCGCCTGCAGGAACAGATTCACCTGCAATATCAGGCTGATGCAGGTACCGAACAGCTGCGTGACCGTCACCACGAACAAACCGAAAGTTTCAACCGGGTACAGGCACGTTTCTATGTGATCGGTGCCGAGATTGCCCGCAGTGAACAAAGCATCCAGCACGCCCGCCAGCGCTTGCAACAGCTGCGGGACGACCTGCGTGATGCCGAACGCCAGCGGGCAGAAACCGAGGCCCATCTGGCCCAGGACCGCGACCAGTTGCATGAGCTGGACGAGCAGGATGCCCTGCTGCAGGAAGAACTGACGCAGGCGCAGGAGCGTCACGAGCTGGCGCAGGCGCAGCTGATGCAGGCCGAAGAGGCCTGGCAACAATGGCAGGAGCAGTGGCAAGCGGCCAGTCTGGACAGCCAGCGGCCAAGGGAAGAATTGCAACGAGTAAGTCTGCAGCTGCAACAGCTGCACACCAGTGCCGGGCAGCTGGCCCAGCGCATCCAGCGTTTGCAGGCCGAACAGGACAGCCTGCAGGCCGGCATGGGCGATACGGATCTGGCGGCACTGCAGGAAGAACAGCTGTTGTTGCAGGAGCAACTGCAGGAGCTGCAACTGCAGCAGGAACAGCAACAAGAGCAGCTGCACGGCCTGCAACAGCAGGAGCGGACGCTGCAACAGCAACTCAACGAAGGCAACTCGCAGCTGCACCAGCTGCAGGGCCAGCTTAGTGCCCTGCAGGCGCTGCAAAAACAGGCCTTGCAGCAGGATGACGGCCTGCAACCCTGGCTGCAGGCGCAAGGGCTGGAGCAGGCCCCCAGGCTGCTGGATGGCCTGCAGGTGGAGCCGGGCTGGGAGCTGGCGGTAGAAACCGTGCTGGCGGGTGATGTGCAGGCGTTCTGTGTAGGTGCCTGGCCACAGGACTGCAGCGGGCTGAATGGTCATTTGCGACTGGTCGGCAACGGTCCGGCGCTGGAGCCGGCCAGCGGTTCGCTGCTGGAAAAAATCCGTCACTCGGCGGTTGACCTGTCTCCCTGGCTGGCGCATGTGTTGCCGGTTGCCAGTCTTGCCGAGGCGTTGCAGAAATTGCCGCACCTGCCTGCCGGACATAGCCTGGTCACCAGCGACGGCTGCTGGCTGAGTGGCAGTTTTTTCCGCTTGCAGCGCGGTGAGAACCAGCAGCAGGGTGTGCTGCAGCGGGCGCAACTGCTGGAGCAGCTTAACGCCGAACTGGGCACTTTGCAGCAGCGGCTTGCGGGACAGGAGCAACAGCTGCAGGCCTGCAGCGAGCAGCGCAGCCGTTTGCAGCAGGATGCCCGCCAGCTGCGTGAACAGGAACAGCGTGACAGCGCCGAGCTGGCCCGGCTGCAAAGCCGGCTGGCCGCCGAACAGGCCCGCCACGAGCAATTGCAACAGCGGCTGGAGCAGGGCCGCGAGCAGCTGCAGGAGTTGCAGGAGCAGCAGGCACTGGAGCAGGAGCAGCAGGCCGAGTTGCAGCTGCTGCAGGAGCAGGCACAAGAGGCCGTACTGCTCAGTGAGGCCAGCAGCGAGCAGCTGCAGCAGAGACAGGCGGGCGTGCGCCAGCAGCACGAACAGGCCCGGCAAACTGCTGCCCGGCAGCAGCAACACTGGCAGGAGCTGCAGCTGCAGCACGGCAAGCTGGTTACCCAGCGTCAGGCAACCGCACAGGCGCTGGAGCGTTTGCAGCAGCAGATTGAGCGTGCCAGCCAGCGCCAGGAACAGCTGGCACTGGGGCTGGCCGAGGGCGAATCGCCCATTGAGCTGCTGCAGGCCAAACTGGAAGAGCAGTTGCAGCAGCGGCTGGCGGTGGATGACGAGCTGCGTGACGAACGGCTGGCGCTGGAAGAGCTGGACAACCAGTTGCGCCAGATGGACAAGCAGCGTCACGAGGCGGCGCAGCAGGCCGAACAGATCCGTGCCGATGCGGAAAAACTGCGTCTGAACTGGCACACACTGCGGGTGCAGCGAGACGGGCTGGAGCAGCAGCTGCACGAAGCCGGCGAGCAGGTGCAGGATGTGCTGCTGGGCTTGCCGGCAGATGCGGCGCCAGAGTCCTGGCAAACGCAGCTGGAGCAGTTCAGCGGGCAAATCCAGCGGCTGGGCGCGATCAACCTGGCCGCCATTGAGGAGTACCAGCAGCAGTCCGAGCGCAAGCGGTTTCTTGATGCGCAAAATGCCGACCTGGAAGAGGCACTGGACACACTGGAAAACGTCATCCGCAAGATTGACCGGGAAACCCGCCAGCGTTTCAAGGAAACCTTCGACAAGATCAACAGCGGCCTGCAAACGCTGTTTCCCAAGGTGTTTGGCGGCGGCCTGGCCTGGCTGGAACTGACCGGCGAGGACCTGCTGGATACTGGCGTGGCAATCATGGCCCGTCCACCCGGCAAAAAGAACAGCACCATTCATTTGTTGTCCGGTGGCGAGAAGGCACTGACCGCGCTGGCGCTGGTGTTTGCCATTTTTCAGCTGAATCCGGCGCCGTTCTGCATGCTGGACGAGGTGGATGCACCGCTGGATGACGCCAACGTGGGCCGCTATGCGCGGCTGGTCAAGGAAATGTCGGCACAGGTGCAGTTCATCTATATCACCCACAACAAGATTGCCATGGAAATGGCCGAACAGATGCTGGGCGTCACCATGCAGGAGCCGGGCTGCTCGCGGCTGGTTTCGGTCAATCTGGACGAGGCGGTTGCGCTGGCTGAGCAGTGAGCGAATCGCACTGATAGTGCCAAATAGTTGTCGGTTTGTTAAAATCGGCGCTTTTATGCAACAAAGTACGTAAAATGGGTTTCCAGCGGTTTATCAACGGTTGCAGCCATGGTAGTTTACGACTGGTTTTGAATGTTGGTTTTCATGTTTTTGTTTGCGGTGAGTTGAGGGTTTATGGATATCGGATTGCGCGAATGGCTGGTTATTGTTGGCGTCTTGATCATTCTGGCGATTGTGGCAGACGGCTTTCGCCGCTACCTGGGTCGCAGCACACTCAAGTTCAAGCTGGATCGCAAACTGATTAACCAGTTTTCTGAAGAGGTTGAAAATTCCGAAATTCTCGGGCCGGTGCGTGTGGCGCAACCAAAAGAACCTGTGCTGGGCGAAGATGAGGCTCCAGAAGCCCATTCAGACCCCCGGGTTTATGAACCACTGGAGCTGCCGCCATTCGAGAATGAGCCATTGGCTGATGAGCCGGTGGCGTCCGCTTCACAGGTTGATATGCCTGAGCCGGAGGCGGCGTCTGAGCCTGTTGAAGAGGAGCCGGGCGAGATCTTTATCATCTATGTCGAGTCTCTTTCGCCGGAAGGCTTCAAAGGCCCGGACCTGTTGCAATCGGTGCTGGAAAGCGGCATGCGTTTTGGCGACATGGATATTTTTCACCGGTATGAAAGCGCCTCCAGCAGCAGCGACAAGCTGTTTTCCATGGCCAACGCGCTGAACCCGGGTGTTTTTGATCTGGACAACCTGGACGACGGCTTCAGCACCCGTTCGCTATGTTTTTTCATGAGCCTGCCCGGCCCGAGGCAGCCAAAACAGGCGTTTGAGCTGATGCTGACGGCAGCGCGCAAGCTGGCCAGTGACCTGGGCGGCGAACTCAAGGATGACCACCGTAGCGACCTGACCGGCCAAACCATTGAGCATTATCGTCAGCGCGTGCTGGACTTTGAACGCCGTCAGCTGCGCCTGAAGTACTGACAGGCACGGACTGACAACATGATAAAAAACGTCGTGCATGCAGATGTTCGGCGTTTTTTCATTTAACCGTACTAAATCCGGACCGGCTCTATGACCACGACTGATTCCATTGTGCAGCAGTTGCAGCAGCTGCGCGAGCAGATTCTTTACCACGATTACCAGTATTACGTACTGGATACGCCAAGTGTGCCCGATGCGGAGTATGACCGGCTGTTCAGCCGGCTAAAACAGCTGGAACAGGAACATCCGGAACGGATAACACCAGACTCGCCAACCCAGCGGGTTTCTGGCCAGCCACTGGGCAGCTTTACCCAGGTGCGCCATGCTGTGCCGATGCTCAGTCTTGGTAACGCTTTTGTCGAAGCTGACATTCGCGCTTTTGCCCGGCGTGCCGGTGCAGAAGATGCTGCCGCTGCAACGCCAGACCTCTTTGCTACGGGACCAGGTTCGGTCGAGTTTTGCTGTGAGCCCAAGCTCGATGGCCTGGCAGTCAGCATCCTCTACCGTGACGGCGTGTTGGTACAGGCGGCGACCCGTGGGGACGGCACCACGGGTGAGGATATTACCCACAACGTACGTACCATCCGCAATGTTCCGCTAAGACTGCAAGGCAGCGACTGGCCGGATGAACTGGAAGTGCGTGGCGAAGTGTATATGCCGCTGGCCAGTTTTGACGCCATGAACCAGCGCTTGCTGGAAGAAAACAACAAGCCTTTTGCCAATCCGCGCAATGCCGCTGCAGGCAGCCTGCGCCAGCTGGACCCGCGCATCACCGCCACTCGCCCACTGGAGTTCTGTGCATATGGCAGTACCAGCGCCGCTCTGGCTGACAGCCAGAGCGCAATCCTGTTGCAGTTAAGACAATGGGGCATTCCTATCAGTCCGGAAATGCGGGTTGTGCAGGGATTGCAGGGCTGTCTGGAGTATCATCAGGCTCTGGGTGAGCGCCGCGATGCGCTGGCCTACGAAATTGATGGTGTGGTGTTCAAGGTTAATAGCATCAGGTTGCAGGAACAGCTTGGGTTCCGCGCCCGCGAACCGCGCTGGGCGATTGCTTACAAGTACCCGGCGCGGGAAGAAATAACCATATTGCAGGCGGTAGAGTTTCAGGTTGGCCGGACCGGTGCCATCACGCCAGTGGCACGTCTGCAGCCGGTTCAGGTGGGGGGAGTAACCGTCTCCAATGCCACTTTGCACAATATGGACGAAATCGAGCGGCTGGGGCTGATGATTGGCGACACTGTTGTTGTTCGTCGGGCCGGGGATGTTATCCCCAAGGTTACCCAGGTGGTGCTGGAGCGCCGCCCGACTGATGCCCGCACGGTAGAGATGCCACAGCACTGTCCCGAATGTGGTGCAGATGTTGAGCGGACCCGGCTGGTGCGTCGCAGCAAGGGGCGGGAAACCTACACCGAAGGAGCCATCTGGCGCTGTGTTGGCCGGCTGAGCTGCCCGGCACAACTGAAGCAGGCGCTGCTGCACTTTGTCTCGCGCAAGGCGATGGAAATTGACGGTCTGGGTGAAAAAATTCTTGACCAGCTGGTCGAGCGCAAGCTGGTGCAATCGCCGGCGGACTTGTACCGACTGACCCATGAGCAGGTAATCGGGCTGGACGGCTTTGCCGAGCTGTCCACGCAAAACTTGCTGCAAGCCATTGCCGCCAGCAAGCAGCCGGAACTGGCGCGCTTTCTGTTTGCCCTGGGAATACCTGATGTTGGCGAAGAAACGGCCAAGACCCTGACGCGATCACTCGGCTCGCTGGCCAATATTCGTCGTGCCTTGCCACAAACCCTGCTGTGGTTGCCGGACGTGGGGGCGGAAGTGGCTCACGAGATCCATAATTTTTTCCAGGATGCACACAACCGCTCGGTGGTGGATGATTTGCTACAGTGTGGAATCAGTGTGCAGGGAGAAGGCGAAGTGGCGGCAGAGCTGAGAGGCTCTATCAGCTTGCCGGCCTTTATCGAACAATGGCAGGTGACAGGAATTGCCCGTACCGGTGCGCAGCGTTTGGCGGAGCACTTTGGCACGCTGGATGGTTTGCTGGCAGCCGATTGGCTGGACCTGAGTGCAGTGTCGCGCTTGCCGGAAAAGGCAGCCCGTGCGCTGCGCGAGTTTTTGCGGGATGAACAAAACCGTGCCGTGATTCATGCAGCAGAGCAGCAGTTGCTTGACTTCGGCATGCACTGGAGCTGTGAAACTGTCCAGGCAGAGGCTGCTCCACTGGCAGGACAGACCTGGGTGCTGACCGGAACCCTCAGCCAGCTGACCCGCAGCCAGGCCAAGCAGCAACTGGAGGCACTGGGTGCAAAAGTAGCTGGCTCGGTGTCGACGAAAACCAGCGTGGTGGTGGCAGGCGAAGCCGCCGGCTCTAAATTGACGCGAGCACAGGAGCTGGGCATCCGGGTGCTGGATGAGGACGCGTTTTTACAACAGCTGCAACAGTTGTCCTGAGACCCTGCAGCCTAAATCATGGGCGGGCTATCTACAATATATTTCCCCCACACCAATGACAGGAGCAGCCCATGCCAGCCGTTGAACTGAGTGAAAACAACCTGCACAGGCTTGCACCGCGCCCGCGGGACTGCCACAAGGGCCTGCTGGGGCATGCGGTGATTCTGGCCGGAGGCCAGGGCATGGGCGGGGCCGGACTGCTGGCGGCCCAGGCCTGTCTGCGGCTGGGAGCGGGACTGGTCAGCTTGCTGACCCACCCAGAGCATGTCGCAGCTAGCCTTGCACGTCAGCCGGAGATCATGGTGCATGGGGTTGTCACGCCTGCCGAAGCTGAACCTGTATTGCAGCAGGCCTCGGTATTGCTGCTGGGGCCAGGGCTGGGCCAGACAGACGAAGCAGTCGGATTGTTGTGCCGGGCAGCCATGCGACCGGTAACCCAGATCTGGGATGCCGATGCCCTTAACCTGCTGGCTGCGCGTCCGGAATATTTTGTCGCTGCCGGGCCGCGCATCCTGACTCCGCACCCGGGCGAGGCGGCCCGCCTGCTGGGTTGCAGCAGCAGACACATACAGGCGCAGCGCGAGCAATCGGCCCGGCAGCTGGCGCAGCGCTACGACGCAGTGGTGGTTCTCAAGGGCTTTCCCAGTTTGATTGCCGCCGCCAACGGGCAGTTGCTGTGCTGCAACCATGGTCATCCGGTCATGGCCGGGCCGGGTTTTGGCGATGTGCTCGGTGGAGTGATTGCCGCCCTGTTGGCGCAGGGCATGCCACCACTGCCTGCAGTCTGCCTGGCTGTCTGGCTGCATGCCCGGGCTGGCGAGCGGCTGGCTGTACAGGGCAGGGGTGTGGTGGCCAGCGACCTGCTGATGCCGATGCGGCAGCTATTGCAAGAGTGGAGCCCTGTTTGACGACAGCAAGCCTGGACACGCAAGCGGGCAGTGCAGTTTATGGCCTGGCAGAGGCAAATATTTTATCACTTCAATAGTTGATAATGATTATCATTTGTAATATTTTGTGCGTGTCCGCCTGCACTTGACAGGCCTGTCATTCCCCGAGAGATTTTCATGCACAAATTCCCCCTGAAGCCCCTGTTACTGGCCTGTCTGGCCGCCAGTTGTCAGCAAGCGCTGGCCGATGAAGTCAGTCTGGGCACCGATGTCGTTACTGCCCGCGGTTATGCCAGTGACAGCTTTTCCACCCCGCAAGCGATTGAAGTGGTTGCGCCAGAGGCTACCAGCACCGGCCCTGCCGGCAACCTGCTGCGCGGCAAAGCGGGCCTGGCATTGCACTCCGATGGTGCCTGGGGCCAGAACCCGGTGTTGCGCGGGCTGAAAAAGGAAAGCGTGGTGGTGATGGTGGATGGCATCCGCATGAATTCGGCACAGCCGCAGGGAGCGCTGGCATCCTTCATGGATCTTGGCCTGCTGGACCGGGTGGAAGTGGTCAAGGGGCCGGGCTCGGTACTCTATGGCAGCGGTGCCATGGGCGGAGTGGTCAATCTGCTGACGCCGGAGCCGCGTTTCAGCGACAGTGCCCGCATGGGCGGGCGCTTTGGCCTGTCGGCCAGCAGTGTTGACCGTGGTGTCGCCGGTGCCTTGCTGGTGGATGCCAGCAACAGCGAACATGGTCTTGTGGCCGGCATTGCCGGGCGTGATGTGGGCAATTACAAAAGTCCCGACCGGCGTGAAAAACGCACCAGTTATGAGTCTGGTACGGCGCTGCTGAAATACCAGCACCAGCTGGCAGAAGGCTATGTGCTGCGGGCCCAGGCGCAATACCACCAGGACGAGGATGTCTGGTACCCCGGCTCCATGCGCAAAGCTCCCAACCCGGTGCTGGGCCCGGACAATACCCTGACCATCCACTCGCCTAAGCAGACCCGCGAGCTGTACGGTCTGGGGCTGGATGCGGAGCTGGCCGGCGGTACCCTGTCTAGCGATATTTATCGCCAGGAAGTCTATCGCGAGATCCGTGGCCGGTCATCCGGAGCGGGCGCAACCTGGTCACCAATGATGTCAGTTTTGTCACCCATGGCTTGCGCAGCCAGTGGAACGGTGCTGTCGGTAGCCACTGGCTGACCCTCGGTGGTGAAACCTGGCAGATGAAAGGGGACCCCGAGCGTTACAATTACCAGCCGCCAGACTTTGCTGCCCAGCGCACCGATCCGTTCAAAAATGGCAAGCTGACCTCGTTTGGAATTTTTGTGCAGGACGAGTTTGCTTTGGGCACCACAGAGCTGACGGCCGGTGCCCGCTATGACCGTAACAAGGGCACGGCAAAGCAGAAGGGCAATGGCCCGCGTACCATGACCAGCGGCCTGACGCGCAGTGACAACACCATCTCCTGGTCGCTGGGTGCCCTGCAGCCACTGACCGATAACCTGAATGCCTACGCCAGCATTGGCCAGGCCTACCGCTCGCCCGACATGCGCGAGCGTTTTGAAGATGCCGAGCGGGGAGACGGCTATTTCCATGTGGGCAACCCGAAACTCAAGCCCGAACGCTCTACCAGCTATGAGCTGGGCCTGAAAGGGCGTGACGGCTTGCAGAGCTACCAGCTGGCAGCCTTCTACACACGGATTGACGACTATATTGCCGGGCGGATTACCGGCGAAACCAATCTGCCCAACAAGCAGCCGGTCAAGCGTACGGAAAATCTGAGCAGGGTCGTCATTTATGGTCTTGAGGGCAGCCTGGAACAACCGTTGGGCGACTTTCTGCTGGATGCCGGCTTTACCTGGCTGCGCGGCAAGAACCGGCAGGATAACGAACCCCTGTACCAGACTCCGGCCAGCGAGTTGCGTCTGGGCATTGGCCAGCCGTCCGCGCAAGGCTTTTCCTGGCATGGCGGCGTACGGGCTGTGGCCGCGCAAAACCGCATTGCGAAAAAATTCAGCAATGGCAGCGAAGACAAGACCTCCGATTTTGTCACCGCCGACATCAACCTTGGCTATGGCTTTGGTGCTGTTGCCGGCCTGAAAGCCAGCCGTGTGGACCTGCAGCTGAGCAACCTGACCAACAAGAAATACCATGAACACCTGACCGATGGCCTGAGTGGCTATGAACTCAAAGCACCCGGTCGTGGCGCAACATTGGCGGTCAGTGGCAGCTTTTGATTTTTCAGGGCCGCTTCCGGCACCGGCCGCGTAGACAGATCCTGTGTGTGCGGCTTTAGCCGCGACTGGTGATGGTTATGGCGTTGGTCGCCACTGAAGTGGCTTGTGCAGGGGGAAACGGCTCGCAAAGCACATTCGGTGCACACTAAAAAGGGGGTCTGTACAGACCCCCTTTTGTTACAGCGGACAGTGTTGAATCAGTAGATATCAAACACACCCAGAATTTCACCCAGCCACAGGTGGCACAGGATACTTGCTACATAACCGAGGAAGATAACAGGCATCCAGCGCAAATGGCTCATGAAGGTGTAATGACCGCGGGCAGCGCCCATGAGGGCCACACCGGCAGCAGAACCAACGGATAACAGGCTGCCGCCCACGCCGGCAGTCAGGGTGACCAGCAACCAGTGACCGTGGCTAATGGCAGGATTCATTTCCAGTACGGCAAACATTACGGGGATGTTGTCCACAACAGCGGAAATAATACCGATGCCAACGGCTGCCCAAGTGGCACCCAGGCCGTCAAACAGCACGATAGAAACCAGTTGCAGGTAGCCCAGGTAGCCCAGGCCACCTACACAGAGCACCACGCCGTAGAAGAACAGCAGGGTATCCCACTCGGCACGGGCGACACGGCTGAAGACGTCGAAAGGAACAACACTACCCAGATACTTGAGGGTTTCCTCGTCGCGCTTGGCTTCGGCACGTTTGCGCTTCTTGTCCAGCGATTTGGGTAAGGTGACTCGCAGGAAGTAACCAAAAAACTGCAGGTAGCCCAGACCGACCATCATGCCGAATACGGGCGGCAGGCCCAAGAACTGGTGACCCAGTACGGCAGTGATAATGGTCAGCAGGAACAGCGCCATGATGCGGCGGGCACCACGCTTGAGCACAACCTTGTCATCAAAGGCTTCGGGTTTGCCGGCTGGAATGAAGAAGTTCATGACCAGCGCAGGTACGGCAAAGTTAAGTACCGCTGGCAGGAACAGGTCAAAGAACTCGAGGAACTCGACGCGGCCGGCTTGCCACACCATCAGGGTGGTGATGTCGCCGAAGGGGCTGAATGCACCGCCGGCGTTGGCGGCAACCACAATGTTGATACAGCACATGGCAATAAACTTGCCCTGGCCTTCGGCCACCTTGAGTACCACGGCGCACATCAGCAGGGCTGTGGTCAGGTTGTCGGCAACCGGCGAGATGAAAAAGGACATGACACCTGTGAGCCAGAACAGGGTGCGGTAGCTGAACCCCTTGCGTACCATCCAGGAGCGCAGCGCATCAAAGGTGCGGCGCTCTTCCATGGCGTTGATGTAGGTCATCGCCACCAGCAGGAATAGCATCAACTCGGTAAAATCGAGGAAGTTGGCACTGAATGCGTCTTTGGTTGCTTCTGCATCCGGACTGACAATTCCGACCAGCAGCCAGATCAGGCCCGCACCGATCAGCATGGGTTTGGACTTGCGCAGCTGCAGCTTTTCTTCGCCGACTACCACCAGGTAGGCAATGACAAAGACAAAGACCGCCAGATAGCCCCAAAGGGTTGCGGTGGCATCAAGGTGTTGAATTTCGTTAGCAAGCACAGGAGTTGCGAACAACCCGGTAGCAAGCAACATGGATAGTTTACGTAGCATGGGATTCTTCTTCAGGTTGGCCAAAGGAAGTGCAGTGCCTGAACGGATACTGCTGACGGCGGTAAATTGTAGCAGGCCACGCCAGTAAATGCATGCAACCGGCTTTGCTGACCAGGTTACGCAAAGTTACAGCTTTTGTTTTTGGCCTTGAATATTTCTTTAAGTAGCAATGTGTTGCGCGTGTGTTGTTTTGTAGCGGGCTGAGTGTGGTGGTTGCTGTTTTGTAAAAACTTTATTTAGGACAAGTTCGCCACTGGCTCAGGCCGGTTTTTGAGGTGAATTCGGTAGGGGTTCGGCACAGCCGGGCTGGCCGTCGCTGCGTGGGCTGCACAAAATTTTGAAAAAATACAGCGCAAACAAGCTGAATGCAGCCATCCACAGTAAGGCCGAAAGTATCAGCAGGGGGTTGTACCAGGGCAGTAAAATAAATGTACCGGCCAGTGCTCGTGTGATGGCGGCGCAAACCAGCAGCAGGCCGGCCAGCGGCAGCCAGCGGCGACGGTCGAGCCAAAGCCCTGAATGGATGCGCGAGACAATGCACATGATGGTAAAAATCACCAGTCCCATGCTGCCGGCCAGCAGCAGGTGGCGTGCCGCCGACGGCAAAATCGGTGCGCCCATGTAAGCTGCACCCAGCGTGCCATAGCCCAGCGCCATCAGCCAGTAACTGCCATACAGCATCAGTGCCAGACGGCTCAGCAGCGGCTTGCCGATATGCCAGTCATTGAGCAGGTGCAGCACTGCGGCCATAGCGGCCAGTGCAGTCCAGCCGGTGACCGGGCTGTTGCCCAGTGCCAGTTCGGTACCGGCGCAAAGCAGAATGCAGGCCATGGCCAGATTGCGTCGCGGCGGGCGGGCCAGATAAATGGCGGCGTCCGGATCGCTGATGCTGCGGCTGGACTCGACCAGATTGTTGACGACGCTCATCGAGACGCGGCTGGCTGCTAGGATGATCAGCACCATAAACAGATGGGCTGCGGCGTACAGCCAGTTGAGTGCGCTACCGTGCAGGTGCAGATGGATGAAAAAACCGCTTTGGATACTGGCCAGCGCGACTACCGCCAACGGGAAGCTGATGTGCCGACGCTGTGGGTCTTGCCAGGTGGGCGGCACGATGCGCCAGAGCAGAAAGGCCCAGAAGGCCAGATTCAGCAGCAATGCCGGCCAGAACGAGATCCAGCCGGCCAGCGCGTAGGCAATACGCGCCGCCAGCCAGAGCAGGCTCATTTGTAGCAACGGGCGTTCCGCCATAAAGCCGGTATGGGTAAATTCGGGAATCGCGGTCAGGGCAAAGCCGGCAGTGGCGGCTGCGGCAAAGCCGAACAGCAGCTCATGGGCGTGCCAGTGGGTCCAGCCGCCGGGCACATCGAGTGCCGGCAGCCAGCCTTGTAATGCCAACAACCAGATTCCCATAAACAAAACCGCACTGGCAGCGGCAAAGACAAAGAAAGGCCGGAAGCTGCATAGCAGCACAGGCGATTGCAGGCAACGTTGGTACAGGTTCATGGCGCACAGCCTCCATGGGCAACCGGTTGTGGCAGCTCTTGCTGGCCGATGCCGATTCCGTCCAGTTCAAAACCCAGCCGCACCATGGGCTGCTGCATCAGCTCGACGCTGGTGCGGTAGATCCAGTTGTCGTCGCGCTGTGAATGCGGCTGCGTCATGGGAAATTCGGCCAGAATGCGGCCCGGCTCAGGTGCCATCATTAGAATGTTGTCTGCCAGGCGTACCGCTTCCATCAAATCGTGGGTAATCATGATCACTGTGGTGTTTTTGCGCTCGACGTGGCGGCGCAGCAGTTGATACAGCTCCAGTTTCAGGCCGATGTCCAGTGCCGAAAACGGCTCATCCAGCAACAGCAGCTCCGGCTCAATCAGCAGGGCACGGGCCAGCGCGACCCGGCTTTGCATGCCGCCGGACAGCTCGTGCGGATACTTGAGCAGGTCGTCAGCGCTCAGGCCCAGCTGTCTGGCCAGCTCGCCGGCCTGCTGCTGGCGCTGTTGCTTGCTAATGCGGCGGGCTTTCAGGCCAAGGGCAATATTGTCTAGCGCGCTTTTCCATGGCAGCAAGCGCGGTGACTGGAACATGCAGGCCAGCTGGGCAAAGGGCTGCTCAATTCGGCCTTCGCTTTGTGTTAGCAGCCCAGCAATGATGTGTAGCAGGGTGCTCTTGCCGCAGCCGGACGGGCCGACCAGAGCGAGGGTTTCACCTCTTTGTACGCTAAGGCTAATGTTGTTGAGGACTTCGACAATGCCGTACTTGTGGTACAGGTTTTTGATTTTCAGCGTTTGCATGCTTATGCGTCCTCCTGTTGCCGCCAGCGTTCGACATGTCGTTTGACCGGCTCCAGCAGCAGATATTCGGTGGCCAGCAAGGCCACCAGCACTGCCACCACCCAGGCCAGGGTGCCGGAGGTGTCCAGCTGGGCGCGGGTGACAGCCAGCGCTGCGCCGACACCATCGGCGGTGCTGAGTAGCTCGGCCATTACTACGACTTTCCATGAAGTTCCCAGCGCGGTAATCCAGGCCGGAAACACATAGGACGCCAGGTGTGGCAGGTAAACATCGGTCAGCCGCATCAATGGTGGCAGGCCATAAACGTCGGCCACCGCCTTGAGCTGGTTGTCCAGGGTGCGCGTGCCTTGCATGGCACCGGCAAACACGATGGGCAAACAGGCAATAAATACGGTAAACACCGGCGTGGCATCGCCCAGGCCAAACCAGAGCATGGCCAGCACCAGCCAGGCAATCGGCGGCATGCCAAGAAACAGGGTGACCAGTGGCCGCGACAGGATGGATGCGGTGATGGAGAAACCGGCCAGCATGCCCAGCAAGGTGCCGGCGGATAGAGCCAGTATCAGTCCGTAGAGCGTGCGCCGGGCGGAGATGACCAGCTCCGGCAGCAGGCTGCCGTCATCCACCAGTGCACCGAGCTGTTTCAGGGTTTCGCTGGGGCCGGGCAGAATCAGGCTGCCGTAATACAAACCGGCGGCTTCCCAGACGGCGCAAAACAGCAGCAAACTGGCAATTGCGCCCCAGCCGCTCCATAAATAACTGAGCGTGGCGGTTAGGGGGCGGAGGAGGTAATTAAACATGGGGTTTTCTTTTTTGGGGCTTGAATAAATATCGCTGAAAAGTTTTGTGTATGGCGGTTCTGGTTGTAGTTACGCAAAGACGCCGCAAGTACATCTGACCGCCACGGATGGCGGAAATGCAGTTTTTGCAGGAGCAAAAAACTGCCCTGTAGGCTCGAAGGCGACATCCATGTCGCCTACGCTTTGCTCCACTACAACCAGAACCACCTGATGTACATTTGTGCTGCTTGTCGTTCGATTGGTGTAGAGGTGCCAAGCCCCAAAAGTGTGGTGAGGAGAGGGCGCAGGCTAGCCTGCGCAGCCCGGCGAAGCCGGGCCATTCCCTCCGCCACCGCCAGTAGAATGATGCGGCTGGCACGGATTCCGCGCAACACTAAGCCACCAGCCTCATTCTACTGGCAAAAAATAAAACCCTTCATCTGGCAGTTTGCCACCTACAGACGCCGGTTGGCGCTCCAGCAGTATCTGGTAAAAGGCTTCCAGCTCGGGCCGGGCCTGGGCTGCGGTAGCGTAATGGTTGTTTTGTGTGCTCAGCGCATCGGCCACGGCTTCCGGCATCAGCAGCTTGATTTGCGCGGCGACTTCTTTGCCGCATTCTTCGGCATGCTCAATGCACCACTGGTTGGCTCGGGCATAGGCCGCTTCAAATGCCATGACGAGTGCCGGGTTTTGTGCGGTGGCACCCAGCGCCGCGATGCCAGCCTGGGGAATGCGCGCTTCGCTCGCCATCAGGCGCCCCCATTCCTGTTGCACATCGACACTGCGATGCAGTTCCGGAGCAATGATGGATACCGGAAAGGATTGGGTCTTGCGCAGCGCCATGGACACCGCAGGTTCCGCCAGCAGGGCATGGTTGACGCGGCGGGTAATCAGCAGCTGCATGGCATCCATGGGTGTGGCGCTATAACGGAGTTTGAAGTCTTTTTTCAGGTTGATGCCCTGTTTTTCCGCCAAGTGGGTAAAAACGATATCCGGCATGTCGGCGCGAAACGGAATGGCAATTTCCTCGCCCTTGAAGTCTGCCAGAGTGCGCTTGTCGGCATCGCGGGAAATCATCCACAACACGCCCCATTGCGAGACGTTAACCAGCTTCAGCAGTACGCCACGGTTATATA
Organism: Gammaproteobacteria bacterium; assembly: GCA_012728415.1. Taxonomy (GTDB): domain Bacteria; phylum Pseudomonadota; class Gammaproteobacteria; order Pseudomonadales; family Pseudomonadaceae; genus Thiopseudomonas. The sequence continues at coordinate 63,938 of JAAYFD010000009.1, read as the reverse complement.
AATTAGCGGCGACGTTGGTGGGTGCGGCGAGAAAATCCGCCTTGCCAGACAGGGTCAGGGCGCGCAACTGGTCGGGATTGCTCCAGAGCACAAATTCGGCTTCTTCGGCAATGTCGCTCAGGCCGCCACTGGCGACGAGGTGAATCAGTGCGTTGGAAACACCGGCGGCGGGGCCGGCCAGGGTCAGTTTTTTTACCGGCAAGCCAGTGGCTTGAGCCCAGCCACTTAAAGCCAGCAAGCAGCAGATGCCAAGCAACAGGCGGGCAGGAAAAATCATAACCATGGCTGGTTCCTTAAGTGAGAATCAGTTGCATAATTATATGGGGCGATGAACTGTTGGCAAGGATACAGGCATGATGTTGATCAAGTTTTCTCAAATGATATTGATTATCACTTTTGTGCTGTCTGGCTGCAATCTCTGCATAATCTGGCAACTGCGCTAGACTGACGGTTGAATCAGTGCTGTGCATGATGCTTCTTAAGCATAAAGATATGGGAACTGCTTGTGCTAACTATACAGTGGACACTTGAAACCTGGGTGCTGTTATTGGCCGGAGCTGGCATTTTTTTGCTGGCGGCATTGTTGACGGTGCTGCAGCAGGCCAGCTCTCGACGGGTGCTGTGGCAGCAGCTGCAGGACAGCAGGTTGCGTGAAAACGACCACGGGCATCAGCTAGACAAGGCCCGGGCAGATGTTGAACGTCTGGAGTGGGAGCTGGATGAAGCCCGTGAAGAATTACATCGCCAGCAGGCGCAGGGCAGGGACTATTTACAACAGTTTCACCAGGCGGAAAAGCAGCGTGAGGCCTTGCGGGCCAGCTGGCAGGCGCTTGGCGGTCAGCTGCGGGAGCTGCAACAGGCAAATCAGTCATTGCAGGATGAGCGCCGGACGCTAGCCAGTAAGCATGCCGCATTGCAAACCAGCCTGCAGGAAAGAGAAGCACACTATCGCGAACAGCTGCAGCAACTGGATGACAATCGGCAGGTATTGGCGCGAGAGTTCGAAAATCTGGCCAACCGGATCTTTGAAGAAAAAGGTCAGAGTTTTGCCCGCTCCAGCCAGAGCAGTATGGACGCATTGCTTAAGCCGTTTCGCGAACAGATTGAAAGCTTTCAAAAACGGGTTAATGAAGTCCATGATGCTGCATTGCAGGGCAATGCCAGCCTGAGTGCCGAAATTCGCAAGGTACTGGAAACAGGCATGCAAATGAGCGCCGATGCGCACAGCCTGGTGGCCGCTTTGAAGGGGGATGCACAGCAGCGTGGGGCCTGGGGGGAAGCCCAGCTCAAGCGTACGCTCGAGCTGGGTGGGTTGGTAGAGGGGCAGCATTATCAAGTGCAAACCAGCTTTCGTGACGAACAGGGGCGCCTGAAACAGACCGACTTTCTGATTAACCTGCCTGATGGCAAGCACTTGGTGATCGATAGCAAGGTGACACTGAATGCCTATGAGCAACTGGTCACTGCACAGGCACAAGAAGAAAAAAAGCGAGCCTTGGGCGCACACCTGCAAGCGGTGAGGCGACATGTCGACGAGCTGGCCGAAAAGGATTACAGCAGTTTGCCAGGTGTGCATACGCCGGGCTTTGTGCTGATGTTCATGCCGGTGGAGCCAGCCTTCATTGAGGCTTTGCGCGAGGACCGTGATTTGTATGAATATGCCCTGCGCAAGAATGTGATGCTGGTGTCCCACACCACACTGGTCCCGGTATTGCGTACAGTGTCCAGCCTGTGGATGCTTGAGCGCAGCCAGCAGGAAGCCCGGGAGATCAGCGACCGGGCCGGGGATATTTATAATCAGGTGTGCCTGGTTGCCGAACGGCTGGCCCGGTTAGGCAATACGCTGGGTACAGCCAGTAATCATTACAATTCGGTGGTAACTTCACTGGCTGGTCAGCAGGGGCTGCACGGCAAGGTCGAGCGTTTTGCCCGGCTGTCGGCTCGCATCAGCAAGGACATGCCGGTGCTGGAGCCGCGTCATCCGGACTTCGAAACCGGCCGCTTGCAGCTGGATGAAGCCTGAATAATTGGCCTATGGCGGGTCAGCTGGCGTATGATTGGTGGCGAGGTTTGACATGAACGAATGCCTGCAATGGGCTTGCACGATGAAACTAACCTGAACAAGAAAGAGGGTGACGCCATGATTACTGCAACTCCTCGTATGACCAACCTGTTTTTGCAGCTAGGGCTTGACTCAAGCCCGGAAGGCATTGAACGCTTCTTGCTGGAAAACGAGCTGCCGGAACATGTACATATTCTCGAAGCACCATTTTGGACACCGTCCCAGGCCGAGCTATTGCGTGAACTGCTGTGCTCTGATGCCAACTGGTCGCTGGTTGTGGATCAGCTTAGTGAAGCACTGCGTGCTTGTGTTTGTCAGGAAGGCAAGAAATAAAACAGCCATCGTTTGTACAGGTTGCCAGCTTGGCCGGCAACCCTGTTCGGAAAATCGGACCCTGCCGCAGTGCAGGGTCTTTTTGTCTGTGGCCTGTGGCGCTGCATGCCAGTATGACTTGTCAGTCACTGTTGATAAGCAAGGAGTGGTGCCTTGCCTGACCTGTACACACTGGCCATGCTGGTTGGCTTTGGTTTTCTTGGTGCCTTTATCAATGCCATTGTCGGTGGTGGTGGCCTGATTACCGTACCGGCGCTTCTGGCTGTCGGCTTGCCGCCGGCCACTGCTATTGGTACCAATAAATTGGCCGCTGCTACCGGAAACCTGACCAGCCTGCTGACGTTCTTGCGCGCTGGCAAGGTGGACTGGCGTCTGCTTTTGCCCGTGTTGCCCTGGGTGTTTGCGGCTTCGGTATGTGGTGCGTTTGCCGTACATCTTATTTCTCCGCAGATCTTGCAGCCGTTGGTGGTCGGGTTGCTGGTTGTAGTGCTGGTTTATAGCCTGTGGAAGAAAGACCTGGGCAGGGTGCACAAGACGGTGGCAAATACCCAAAAACGCAAATTGGCCGCCGCCGGTCTGGTCACCGGGCTGGGGTTTTATGATGGCTTTTTTGGCCCGGGCACCGGCTCTTTCATGATTATGGCGCTGTTGTTTTTGGGCATGGACTTTGTGCGTGCCGCCGGTAGCTCCAAACTGCTCAACCTGACCAGCAATACTGCTGCCATGCTTACTTTCATGTGGCTGGGCAGCATTCATTATATTTATGGCCTGATCATGGCGCTGGCCATGATGGCAGGAGCCTATGCAGGTTCACGCATGGCCCTCAGCCGTGGCACCGCCTTTGTGCGCATTCTGTTTATCATGGTTACCAGTATCCTGATCCTGAAAAATCTCTACGACCTCCTGTAGGAACCACTTTGGTGGTGAGCGATGTTGTGAACAGGACATATACAGATCGCAACAAAAGTCTCTCGCCCAGCACAGAAAATCAGCAGCAAACATCGCGACAGCATCCCGCCGCAGGCGGGACACAATCCCACCCACCCGCACAAGGCAGATTTGGGCCGGGCGGGACCGGTGGCTGGCCTTAGCGGTTTGGGTCAGCTTGCTGGACCGAACCAGCGTCAGCCTGCTACCGGTTCCACCCGGCCCAGCCGCCACAGTGCAAAACCCCCTCCAATCCCGCCAGCCAACCACAAACTACAAAAGCCCCAATGCGCTTCCCCGCCTAGAAAGGTATAATCCCCCGTTTATTCATGTGCAGGGTGAGGATTTCCATGACCGATGACGTTTTAGCCTACATGCAGCGCCTGGGACAGGCCGCCCGTGATGCATCCCGTGTATTGGCCAGTGCGCCCACCGCGCAAAAAAACAGCGCTTTGCTGGCCGCGGCCAACGAGCTGGATAGCGCCCGCGATAGCCTGCTGGAAGCCAATGGCAAAGACATGGCGGCGGGCCGGGCCAATGGCCTGGATGACGCCATGCTGGATCGGCTGGAGCTGACCCCGGCACGCATCGACGAAATGATCGAAGGCCTGCGCCAGGTGGCTTCGTTGCCAGACCCCATCGGCGAAATCCAGGACATGCGCTATGTGCCGTCCGGCATCCAGCTAGGCAAGATGCGTGTGCCGCTGGGTGTGATCGGCATCATCTATGAGTCGCGCCCCAACGTCACCATCGAAGCGGCCAGCCTGTGCCTTAAGTCCGGCAATGCCACCATTTTGCGAGGCGGCTCCGAAGCCATCCACTCCAACCGTGCGATTGCCGAATGCCTGGACCGTGGCCTGGTGGCTGCTGGCTTGCCAGCCAGCGCCGTACAGGTGGTGGAAACCACCGACCGCGCTGCTGTCGGCGCACTGATTACCATGCCCGACTATGTTGACGTGATAGTGCCGCGTGGCGGCAAGGGCCTGATCGAGCGTATTTCCCGCGAGGCCAAGGTGCCGGTGATCAAACATCTGGACGGTGTTTGCCATGTCTACGTGGATGTGGACGCCGATGCCGGCAAGGCCATCCGTGTCGCCGACAACGCCAAGACCCAGCGCTATGCGCCCTGCAATGCCATGGAAACCCTGCTGGTACACAGCTCGCAGGTTGACAGCGTATTGCGCCCGTTGGTGAAAATCCTGCAGGACAAGGGGGTCGAGCTGCGCGGCTGTCCACGCTGCCTGGAGCAGTTTGCCGGGCAAATGGTCGCCGCCAGCGAACAGGACTGGGCTGAAGAATACAACGCGCCAATTCTGGCCGTGCGTATTCTTGATTCGGTCGACGAGGCCATTGCCCATATCAACCGGCACGGCTCGCAGCATACCGACAGCATCATTACCGAAAACTTCACCACTGCACGCCGCTTCCTGACCGAAGTGGATTCCAGTTCGGTGATGGTCAACGCCTCGACCCGTTTTGCCGATGGTTTCGAGTACGGTCTGGGCGCGGAAATCGGCATTTCCACCGACAAGCTGCATGCCCGTGGCCCGGTCGGACTGCTGGGGCTGACCAGCGAAAAATACGTGGTGTTTGGCGACGGACACATTCGTGGCTAAAAAAATCGGCATCCTCGGCGGCACCTTCGATCCGGTGCACATCGGCCACCTGCGCAGCGCCATCGAGGTGCTGGAAAGCTGCGGACTGGACGAGGTGCGCCTGATACCGGGAGCGGTTCCGCCACACCGGGCCACGCCACAGGTAGGCGCACAGCAGCGGCTGGACATGGTGCGCCTGGCGGTCGAAGGCGTGCCGGGCTTGTCGGTGGATGACCGCGAGTTGCGACGGCAAGGGCCATCCTGGACCATTGACACCCTGTTGTCCCTGCGGCAGGAATTGCCGGCGGATACGCAACTGTACTTCATCCTTGGACAGGATGCGTTTGCCGGCCTGCCAAAGTGGCACCGCTGGCAGGAAATCCTGCAGCACTGTCATTTGCTGGTGCTACAGCGCCCGCAGATGCCGGTCGAACTGCCAGCCGGGCTGCGGCAATTATTGCAACAAGCCCGGGTGCCTGGCGCGGCAGACATGCAAGGCGGCAGTGGCCAGATTGCCCTGCTTGAGCAGACGCCGCTGCCGGTTTCGGCCACGGGTATCCGGCAGGCCAGGGCGGACGGGCAAGATATCAGTTTTCTGGTTCCGGACCGGGTCCGGGACTACATTCAACACCATGGCCTGTATACGGTCATTCATTCCATTTGAATCAAGTGAGTTTTATGCAAAGTGAGCAACTGGTGGCAACCCTGATCGCCGAACTGGAAGAGGGCAAGGCCAAAGACATCCTGCAAATCGATGTGCGCGACAAGACCAGCGTTACCGACTACATGCTGATTGCCAGCGGCACCTCCGGCCGCCATGTCAAGGCACTGGCCCATGCCGTGATCGAAAAAGCCAAGGAAAGCGGTGTCATGCCGCTGGGCAATGAAGGACTGGCCGTGGGCGAGTGGGCACTGATCGACCTGGACGAGGTGGTGGTGCACGTGATGCAGGAGGAAACCCGCAGTTTCTATGATCTGGAGCGTCTGTGGCAGGGCGCGGAACAAAGCCGCGGACAGGGTGCCGTCTAGGTGCGCATTCGCCTGATTGCCGTTGGCAGCAAGATGCCGGGCTGGGTTGAGGAGGGCTGGCGCGAGTACGTCAAGCGCCTGCCCTCCGAGATTCAGCTGGAGTTGGTGGAGATCCCGCTGGTAGCGCGCAAGAAGAATTCTGACGTCAAGCGCCTGATCCAGCAGGAAGGGGATGCCATGCTGGCAAAAACCCAGCCCGGGGAACGTATTGTCACCCTGGAGGTCAATGGCAAGGCCTGGAGCTCGGAACAGCTGGCCGGCGAGCTGGAGCGCTGGAAACTGGATGCACGCACCGTCAACCTGATGATCGGCGGCCCGGAAGGGCTGGCTCCACAGGTACAGGCGCGCAGCGAGCAACAGTGGTCGCTGTCGCCGCTGACCCTGCCGCACCCGCTGGTGCGCATTGTGGTGGGCGAGCAGCTGTACCGGGCCTGTACCATCCTTAGTGGCCATCCGTATCACAAATAAAGCCTTAGCCTGAATCATGCCGCCAGCCATCCGCCTAAAAGACCATCAGCGCGACAAACGCCTGATTCGTCAACGACTGCTTGCCGCGACAGTATTTATTCTGTTGCTCACAGCGGTATTGGTTGCGCGCATGTACTTTTTACAGGTTGTGCAGTATGAGCATCACTCTACGTTGGCAGAAAACAACCGCATTCATGTGCAGTCTTTGCCGCCAACCCGTGGGCTTGTTTACGATCGCAATGGTGTTGTTTTGGCTGAAAACCGGCCGAGTTTCAGTCTGACACTGACCCGTGAGCGGGCAGGAGACTGGCGTCAGGTGCTGGATACCCTGATGGAAGTGCTGGAGCTGGACAGTGAAGAAAAAGACACCTACATCAAGCGGATCGAGCAGGGGCGGCGTCCGTTTGAGCCGGTACCGGTACTGTTCGAGCTGAGCGAGGCACAGATTGCCCGTGTTGCCGTTAACCAGTATCGTTTGCCGGGCGTTGAAGTAGAGGCACAGATGGTGCGCTACTATCCGTTTGGCGAGCAATTTGCCCATACGGTTGGTTATGTCGGGCGCATCAATGAGGATGACCTGAAACGGCTGGACCCGGTTGAATACAGCGGTACCCACCACACCGGCCGGCTGGGGGTCGAGCGCTTTTATGAAAAACAACTGCATGGCAAAGTGGGTTACGAAGAGGTAGAAACCAACGCCCGGGGTCGTGTCTTGCGGGTGTTGAACAGGGTAGAGCCACAAAGCGGCCAGGATGTTTACCTGTCGCTGGACATTCGTTTGCAACAGGCAGCAAAAAAAGCCCTGGATGGCCGTCGCGGAGCTGTTGTGGCCCTGGATCCCAAGACAGGAGAAGTGCTGGCGATGGTCAGTGAGCCCAGCTACGATCCCAACCCTTTCGTGACCGGGATTGGCTTTAAGGCCTATGCCGAGCTGCGCGATTCGATTGATCAGCCGCTGTATAACCGGGTGTTGCGCGGGCTCTATCCGCCAGGCTCCACCATCAAGCCAATGGTGGTGCTGGCCGGGCTTGATGCCGGCGTGATTACGCCAGAGTCGACGGTCTTTGATCCAGGCTTTTATCAGCTGCCGAACAATAGTCACAAGTATCGTAACTGGAATCGTGGTGGGGACGGCTGGGTGGGGCTGGAGCTGGCTGTAGCGCGCTCCAACGATACCTACTTTTACGATTTGGCCCACAAGCTGGGCGTTGACCGCTTGCATGAATACATGACCCTGTTTGGCTTTGGCCGCAGGGTGGCGCTTGACATGTTTGAGGAAAGTGCAGGGTTGATGCCGTCGCGCGAGTGGAAGCGTCAGCGCTACCGTCAGGCCTGGTATCCGGGAGAAACCCTGATTCTGGGCATCGGCCAGGGCTACATGCAGAGTACGCCGTTGCAGCTGGCTCAGGCTACGGCCCTGGTGGCTTCCCGTGGCAAATGGATACGCCCGCACTTGGCCCGTAGTGTGGGCGGCGAGCCAGTAACAGATCCAGAGCCATTGCCGGATATTCAGCTGAGCAACCCCGAGTACTGGGAATATGCCCGCAAGGCGATGGAGGCGGTCGTGCATGGAGCGCGTGGTACCGCTCGCAAAATAGGTCAGGACGCGCCTTACCGGATAGCAGGCAAAAGCGGTACGGCCCAGGTAGTAGCCATCAAGCAGGGTGAACGCTATAACCGCGACAAAGTGCAAGAGCGTCATCGTGATCATGCCCTGTTCATTGCTTACGCACCTGCTGAAGCGCCTGAAATTGCTGTAGCTGTGATGGTGGAGAATGGCGAGTCAGGTTCTGGTGTGGCAGCGCCAGTGGCACGTGCGGTACTTGATGCCTGGTTGTTGCCGCCGGAGCTGGAGGGTCCGCCAGAGCTGGAGACGGACGATATGCAAGCAGACCGGCAAGAGGCCGCACTGGCTGAATTGCCTGAATCGCGGGAGCAGCACCAATGAGTCGCAGTTTTGATCCTTCGTTGGGGCAGGGAGACGTATTTCAGGCAAGAGTATCCTTGTTGCAGCGCATTCACATTGATGGCTGGCTATTGTTGTTGTTGCTGCTGCTGGGGGCAGGCGGACTGTTTATTTTGTACTCGGCAGGCAGCAAGAGTGAAGCCATGCTGATCAAGCAAGCCAGCTCTTTTGGTTTTGGCTTGCTGGCAATGGTGCTGATTGCACAGTTTGATCCTCGTTTCATGGCTCGCTGGGCTGCGCCGGCTTATCTGGCCGGTGTTGGCCTGTTGTTGGTGGTTGAGGTTATGGGGCATCAAGCGATGGGAGCAACTCGCTGGATCAACATTCCAGGCGTGGTGCGTTTCCAGCCCGCTGAACTGATGAAAATTTTCATGCCGCTGACCATTGCCTGGTATGTCGCACGCTACAACCTGCCGCCAAGTTTCAAACATCTGGTCATCAGTCTGGTACTGGTAGCAGTACCATTCTTGCTGATTGCCCGACAGCCTGATCTGGGCACTGCCATGCTGGTGCTTGCCTCCGGCTTGTTTGCACTGTTTCTGGGCGGCTTGCGCTGGCGCTGGATTTTGGCCGCATTGACAGCGGTGATACCAGCGGGTTTTGTGATGTGGAATTTTTTTATGCGCTCTTACCAGAAACAGCGCGTACTGACCTTTCTCAATCCTGAAAGTGATCCGCTGGGCAGTGGCTGGAATATTATCCAGTCCAAGGCGGCAATTGGCTCGGGCGGTGTTTTGGGCAAGGGCTGGCTGCAGGGCACCCAGTCACATCTGGACTTCCTGCCAGAAAGTCACACTGACTTCATCATTGCTGTGCTGGCCGAGGAGTTTGGTCTGGTTGGGGTTTGCCTGCTGCTATTGGGTTATCTGTTACTGGTGTTTCGCGCGCTTTTTATAACCTTGCACGCCCAGACGGTATTCGGCAAGCTGCTGGCCGGCTCGCTGACATTGACTTTTTTTGTCTACGTATTTGTCAATATTGGCATGGTCAGCGGTTTGTTGCCCATTGTCGGGGTGCCGCTGCCATTTGTCAGCTATGGCGGCACTTCCATTGTCACGCTGCTGTGCAGTTTTGGCATTCTTATGGCTGTCCACACCCACCGCAAGTGGATTGCCCAGACCTAGGAGCTTTTTCATCAATGGTGTTTGCAACCGGAAAAAAACTGCTGAGCGCGCTGTTACTGTCCGCCAGTCTGCTGGCTGCCGCCCAGGCGGCCGGTTATGCAGAGCATCCACTGGCGCAGGAACTGATGGCGGAAATGCGCGACGAATTCGGTTTTACCGAAGAACATCTGGAACAGGTCTTTGCCCAGGCGCGCCGGCAGCAGTCGATTCTGGATGCTATTTCCCGCCCGGCCGAACGAGTCAAGCCCTGGAGGGAATATCGTCCGATTTTTCTGACCCGTCAGCGTATCGACAAGGGGGTGGAGTTCTGGGCCGAGAATGAAAAAGCCTTGGCCCGCGCGGAGAAAGAATATGGCGTGCCGGCGGAGTTTATTGTTGCAATTATAGGTGTGGAAACTTTTTATGGTGGCAATACCGGGCGCTATGCGGTACTGGATGCACTGTCGACCCTAGCGTTTGACTATCCGCCGCGAGCACCGTTTTTCCGTGGCCAGCTCAAGCAGTTTTTGCTGTTAACCCGTGAGGAGCAGCTGGATCCAGCGAGTCTGAAAGGCTCCTACGCCGGCGCCATGGGGCTGCCCCAGTTCATGCCCGGCAGCTTCCGTGCTTATGCTGTGGACTTTAACGGTGATGGCCGGATCAATATCTGGACTGATGCCGAAGATGCAATCGGCAGTGTGGCCAACTACTTTATTGAGCATGGCTGGCAGCCCGGACAGAAAGTGGCAGTTGCTGCAACCTTGAAAGATGAGCAGGCAGAACAGGGGCTGACCGGCGGGCTCGATCCAAAACACAGCATGCAAGAGTTGAAGGCAATGGGCTGGCAGGCAGAAGAAAAGATACCGGGCAAGACCCGTGTAACCGCATTTCGCTTTGACGGTGAACAGGGAGCTGAGTATTGGTTTGGTCTGCCCAATTTTCAGGCAATAACCCGCTATAATCGCAGCGAAATGTACGCAATGGCGGTAACCCAGCTGGCACAGGCGCTGGCTGCCGAGTTTAAGGGTAATAAACAATGAATTATGCGCGCGTGCTTGCAGGTAGTCTGTTGTTGGTGGCCGGGCTGGTTTTGCAGGGCTGCGGCAGCAAGCCAGCCAGACAGCAGAAAGTGGCGGTGGTTAAACAGCCCGTTCCGGCAGCGCCCTACAAACAGTCGAAAAATGACGGGGCACCCTGGTGGGACAAGGATGTATCCAGTATACCTGATGCCACGCCCATGCCGCACTATGGTCCTGTCAAGGCTTCGCCCTATGTCGTGCTGGGCAAGAAGTACTATCCGATACAGAGTGCGCATAAGTACCGGCAGACAGGCACTGCTTCTTGGTATGGCACCAAGTTTCATGGGTTGCAAACAGCCAATGGCGAGACCTACGACCTGTATGGTATGACCGCAGCTCACAAAACCTTACCATTGCCCAGCTATGTCAAAGTGACCAACCTGGAAAATGGGCGTAGTGTAACCCTTAGGGTTAATGATCGGGGCCCGTTTTACTCCGACCGCATAATTGACCTGTCTTTTGCCGCCGCCAAGAAGCTGGGCTTTGCCGAGAAGGGGGTGGCCAGAGTCAGTGTCGAAGGTATTGACCCGGACAGATGGTGGGCGCAACGAGGCCAGAAACCGCCAGTGGTAGGGACGTGGCAGGCACAGCCTGAACCAGCACTGCAAGCCGGTGTCGAGGAGTATGTGCCGCCAGTACAGCAGCATGCAGGTGCCTTGCTGCCTTTGGAGGTCAAACCTGCAGTGGATACCTCGGGCATTTACTTGCAGGTGGGTGCTTTTGCCAACCCGGACGCGGCACAGCTGTTGCGCGACAAGCTGAGTGACTTGACTGCCAGCGTGGTGCGTGTCAGTTCTGTGGCCCGTGAGCAGCAGGTTTTACATCGGGTGCGCATTGGTCCGCTTAGTGGCTTGCAGCAAGCAGAAAACATACGACTGCAAGTGCAGCAGGCGGGACTGGGCAGCCCGACATTACTTAATATTGACTGACAGGCATGCCTGCGGTGGAATTTTTAGAAATCTGACAGAATATCGGTATATAAAAAATGATTAAGTTGAAACAGTTGGCAGGCATGGCTGTACTTGCCGTATCCATGACTTTTTCCGTCACTGTGGCAGCAGCCACGCCTGGCATACCGGCTATGCCGGCACTGGCGGCCAAGTCCTATGTCTTGATGGATGCTGCCACTGGGCAGGTGCTGGTTGAGCATAATGCCCATGAAGCCCTGCCACCGGCCAGTTTGACCAAGTTGATGACAGCCTATATTGCGACCAAGGAGATTCGTCGTGGTCAGATTGGTGAGCAAGATCTGGTTACCGTGAGTGAAAAAGCCTGGCGGACCGGTGGCTCGCGCATGTTTATTGAGGTCGGCAAGCAGGTTTCGGTGGATGACCTGCTTCACGGTATCATCATCCAGTCGGGCAATGATGCCAGCGTAGCGATGGCCGAGTATATCGCCGGCAGCGAAGAAGCGTTTTCCGACATGATGAACCAGCAGGCCGCAGCTTTGCAGTTGAGTAATACCTCGTTTCGCAATGCTACCGGGTTACCGGCAGAGGGACATTACTCTTCAGCCTTTGATATGGCCCGCCTGGCACGCGCCATCATTGATGAAGACCCTGAGCATTATGCAATCTATGCGCAAAAAGAGTTTATCTGGAACGATATTCGCCAGCAAAACCGTAACTTGCTGTTATGGCGTGACAGTACTGTGGACGGACTGAAAACCGGCCATACCGAAGAGGCCGGCTACTGCCTGGTGGCTTCTGCAGTGCGTGATGATATGCGTCTGATATCCGTGATATTTGGTGCCCGTGATGAAAGCAGCCGGGCAGCTGAAACACAAAAGCTGTTGACCTACGGGTTCCGTTTTTTTGAAAGCCGGACCCTCTACAAAAAAAATACCGTGCTGACCAGCAGTCAGGTGTGGAAGGGCCAGCAGGCACAGGTAGAGGCTGGCTTGGCCGCAGACCTGGCGCTGGTTGTGCCGCGTGGCAAGGCAGACCAGATCATAGCAGAGGCTGTACTTGATGAGCGAATTGTGGCACCTGTACGTGCTGGACAGAAGCTGGGCAGTATCGAAGTGCGCCTGGAAGGCGAATTGCTGCATACGGCTGACCTGGTGGCGCTGGGTGAAGTCGAGCAGGGCGGTATTTTTAAGCGCATCTGGGACAGTCTGCGGCTGTTTATATTTAACCTGTTCAATTGATTGAGGAGTCGGCATGCAAGTTAATGTGACCGATCTTGGCGCAACGGCCGAACAGCCAAAAATCGAGTTTCCCTGCGAGCAATACCCGATAAAAATTATCGGTGATCACTGCGAAAACTATGTCCAGACAGTACTGGAAGTGGTGTGCGCCCATGCGCCAGAGTTCGAACCGGCCAGCGCTGACCAGCAGTTAAGCAGCAATGGCCGTTTTTGCTCGGTGCGGGTGCGTATTACGGCGCAAAGTGCCGAGCACCTGAAGCGCTTGAATGATGCTCTGCGTCAGACCGGCAAAGTTCGCATGGTGCTCTGATGAAACAGGGGCTGCGGGTGCGCTGGCTGGGCCGGATCGACTATGAGCCGGCCTGGCATGCCATGCAGGAATTCACTGACCGGCGTGATGCCGGGACTGATGACGAAATCTGGCTGCTGGAACACCCGCCGGTTTTTACCCAGGGCCAAGCCGGCAGGGCCGAGCACCTGCTGTTTCCTGGTGATATTCCGGTGGTCCATGTGGACCGCGGTGGCCAGGTTACCTACCATGGTCCGGGGCAGCTGGTGGCCTATGTACTGATTGATGTGCGCCGGCAGGGCATCGGTGTGCGCGAGCTGGTCAGCTTGATTGAAAACAGCCTTGTGCAGCTGCTGGCCGGCTATAATGTGTCATCCTGTGCCAAAGCAGATGCTCCAGGCGTCTATGTTGATGATGCCAAGATAGCCTCGCTTGGCCTGCGTATCCGCCGCGGCTGTTCCTTTCACGGCCTGGCGCTCAATGTCGATATGGACCTTGAGCCCTTTGGCCGCATCAATCCCTGTGGCTACCAGGGCTTGCGCATGACGCAGCTGGTGGATGAGAGCGCTGCTGCTGTCAGCGTAAAGCAGGCGGGACGTGAACTGGCCGGTATCCTGGCCCGGGCACTGGGGCATGCAACCCATGAATTTTTAGTAGGTGGAATAGACAGTCATGAGCGAACAACCTGCAGCGGCAACCCGCCGTAGTGCTGTAGAAACCGGCGTTAAACTCCGTGGCGCCGACAAGCTGGCGCGTATTCCGGTCAAGGTGATCCCTGCCGATGAAGCATTGCGCAAGCCGGACTGGATTCGTGTCAAGGTTCCGGTGTCTCCAGAAGTGGAAAGCATCAAGCAGACCTTGCGCAAGCATAAGCTGCACAGTGTGTGTGAGGAAGCGTCCTGCCCGAACCTGGGTGAGTGCTTCTCCAGCGGTACGGCCACGTTTATGATCATGGGTGACATCTGCACCCGCCGCTGTCCGTTCTGTGATGTCGGCCATGGCCGGCCCAACCCGCTGGATGTGGACGAGCCGGTCAACCTGGCTCGCGCCATTGCCGACATGCGCCTGAAGTATGTGGTGATTACTTCGGTTGATCGTGATGACTTGCGTGATGGCGGTGCCCAGCACTTTGCCAACTGTGTCCGCGAGATCCGCGCATTGTCACCGAAAATCCAGATTGAAACCCTGGTGCCTGACTACCGCGGACGCATGGATATTGCACTGGAAATCACTGCCGCCACGCCACCGGATGTGTTCAACCACAACCTGGAAACCGTCCCGCGCCTGTACCGTGCGGCGCGCCCCGGTTCTGACTTTGAGTGGTCGCTGGACCTGCTGGAGCGCTTCAAGCAAATGGTACCGCATGTTCCGACCAAGTCCGGCCTGATGCTGGGGCTGGGTGAGACCGATGAAGAAGTCATCGAGGTCATGCAGCGCATGCGTGAACACCATATCGACATGCTGACCCTGGGCCAGTATTTGTCGCCATCGCGTGATCACATGCCGGTGCAGCGTTATGTGCATCCGGATACCTTTGCCTGGTTTGCCGAAGAAGGCATGAAGATGGGCTTCAAGAATGTGGCTTCAGGGCCGCTGGTGCGCTCGTCCTATCATGCGGATCAGCAGTCGGAAGAATTGTTGTAGGGTTTTGCACTGTGGCGGCTGGGTCGGCCGGGGCGCTGCGTCAGTCTGCGCTGGTTCGGTCCGGCGGGCCGGCCCAAACCGCTAAGGCCTGACTTCGGCTCCGTCCGGCCCCGGGTTTGCCTTGTGCGGGTGGGGGGTGGCCCGGCGTTGCCGGGCTGCTGTCGCGGTGCGGGGTTTGCACTGTGGCGGCTGGGGCGGGCACCCTGGGGATGTGTGCGACACCCCTGCTATTACAGCAATCCCTCAAAATCTGCTGCGCTGTGGCGCTCGTGCAGGCCTTTTTCTCCGCGCTGGTTGACCAGGCGGCCGCGTTGAACACCAGGGCGCCTGGCTATTTCCTGTTGCCAGCGCAACAGGTTTTTGTATTCGCCGGCCTGTAAAAACTCGACTGCATCGTATACCTCTCCGGTTGCAACTCCGCCATACCAGGGCCAGATGGCCATGTCGGCAATGCTGTACTCGTCGCCGGCCATAAAACGGTTGTCGGCAAGGTGCTTGTCAAGCAGATCCAGCTGGCGCTTGGCCTCCATGGTAAAGCGGTTGATGGCATATTCGATTTTATCGTTGGCGTAGACATAGAAATGCCCAAAGCCGCCGCCCAGGTAAGGAGCAGCACCCATTTGCCAGAACAGCCAGGACAGGCAGCGGGTGCGGGCTGCCGGATCCCGTGGAACAAAGTGGCCAAACTTTTCCGCCAGATAGAGCAGGATGGCGCCAGACTCGAACACCGGCTGCGCAGGCTCTACGCTGTGGTCCAGCAGGGCCGGTATTTTTGAGTTGGGATTGATGGCAACAAAGTCGCTGCCGAACTGGTCACCCTTGCCAATGTTGATGAACCAGGCGTCGTATTCAGCTGCTCCGATGCCCAGCTCAAGCAGCTCTTCCAGCATGATGGTGACCTTTTGCCCGTTGGGCGTGGCCAGTGAGTACAGCTGAAGCGGATGCTCGCCGACTGGCAGTTTTTGTTCAAAACGGGGGCCGGCAGTGGGGCGGTTGATGCTGGCATACTTGTTGTCATTTTTTTCTTCATGTTGCCAGATGCGGGGCGGAATATAAGCTGTGCTCATATACTGTTCTCCTTTTGATGCGCAGGGCGGAAGGATGGCTGCGGTTGTGTGTGCAGCGTCCTGCTGGTAATGACTGTCTGGGCGTTGCTGTGCGCCCGTATTGCTGTGCATGCATACAGACTAACAGAGGTGCTGTGCCGGGCCTAATACAAAGATATGACCAGCCAGGCATACAGTCATTTTGCGACAGTGACTCGGGCATGCAAGTAGGGTCTGTAGCGGACGTACGCCTTGTCGGGCTTGTGTTGGTCTTTCGGAACTTGCTTGTAGTGGTCAACCAGTTCCGGAGCAACGGCATGCCAGCCGGTGGTAACTGTAAAGTACCTGTAAACGGTAGGGCCCGCGAGCCGGAATCCGCTATGCTATGGGCCTTTGAGATTTTCGTACGGGAGCCGTCAGGTGTTGAGAGCAGGTACGCTACTGGGTGTCATGCTGGTGTTGTCCGGCTGTATGCTGGGACCGGACTACGTCAGGCCGGAACAGGCGCTTCCGGCCACTTATCAGCACGCCATGGAGGGCTGGAAAACTGCCGCGCCAAGTCAGACAGATATCCGTGATGACTGGTGGCAGCTGTATCAAGACGCCGAGCTGGCCAGTTTGCTGAGACAGCTGGAGCTGGGCAATCAGAACCTGGCTGCGGCCGAAGCCGCCTGGCGCGAAGCCCGGGCAGCTCTGGGTAGCAGCCGCTCGGCACTGTACCCAAAGCTGGATGCAGAGGCCGGCGATAATCGCTCCAGCCGTGCGGGCGGGGGTATCAGCAGAGAACGTAATGTTCAGCTGGGATTAAGCTGGCAACTGGATCTCTGGGGCGAAGTGCGCCGCCAGGTCGAGGCAGGGCACGCCCGGCTGGAGGCAAGTGCCAGCGACTGGGCGGCATTGAAGCTGAGCCAGCAGAGTCTGCTGGTGCAAAATTATATCCAGTTGCGCAGTCTGGATGAGCAGCTGCGTATAACCGCGGCCAATCTGGATGCTTATCGGCGCGTATTGCGCATCAGTGAAAACCGTTACCAGGCCGGCATGGTCACCCGTGCTGATGTCAGCCAGGCGTTGACCCAGGTGAAGAGCACAGAAGCTCAGCAGCTGGACCTGCAAAGCCAGCGTGCCCGTATCTCTAACGCCATTGCCGTGTTGCTCGGTCAGCCAGCCAGCGGCTTTGAATTGGCTGTTGCCGAAAGCCTGCCAGTCATGCCAGAACTGCCACATATGCTGCCGTCAAGTCTGCTTGAGCGCCGTCCCGATATTGCCTCGGCGGAGCAACGGGTGATGGCTGCCAATGCGGAAATCGGAGTTGCACGTACGGCGTACTTTCCATCCTTTGGCTTCAGCGCCAGTGGCGGCTATCGTGCCGATGCCTGGTCCGGCTTGGTCAGTACGCCTAACCGCTTCTGGTCATTGGGACCGCGACTGGATTTGCGCCTGTTTGATGCCGGTGCCCGCCGGGCCAGGGTGCAACAGGCAGAAGCGGCCTATGACCAGACCGTGGCCCGTTATCGGCAGACAACTCTGGAAGCCATTGCTGAGGTCGAGGATACCCTGGTGCAGCTGTCCAGCCTGGAGCAGGAATACAGGGTGCAGGCTGAGGCACTGGAGTCTGCCCGGGACGCTTTGCGCCTGATCGAAAACCAGTACGCTGCAGGCATGGTGGATTTTACCGTGGTTAGTCATGCCTTGGTTACAGCTCATAATGCTGAGCGCACATTGCTCAGTCTGCAAACTGGACGTTTGACTGCCAGCGCCCAGCTGGTCAGCGCGCTGGGGGGCGGTTGGGTGCAGGGTGCCGAGGAACCCTCAGGTGTGCAGTAATGGACTTTGTGCGCTTGGGGACGAACTCCTTCGGTTCTGATCTGGAGAAGAGGGCGCCGGAATTGCTGCGGGGGTAGCAGTGTGCTTGCTGTTGTGCACATCTGTAAAAAATAGTCTGCCGGTTGTTGTTTGACTTGACAGTCTTGTTTGTAATTGCATTGTTTTTGCAAGTTGTTGATTTTTAATAAATTGGCGTGGCTGCTCAGAAAAGCGCCAGATTGCTTGGCGCCCTTGTATTCAGGTTGTCAGCCGGGGTTTTCTTCAGATAATCCACAAGGATATCCACAGGTGTTGTGGATGGCAGTGCACATGCTTCAACGGCGTCTGGCGTTGGCAGCATTTGTGCTTTTTCGGGGCAAGTCCGTTGGTGCGGGTGCCTGCGTCTGTGGACTGGGTTTGTTCTGCAATCAAGGCTGGTTTTCCAGTTGCCTGTGCTTTCTGCGACAATGATCGCTTTTAGCTGCCTGGTTTTTTCATTATATGCCTCAAACCGATACCCCAAGCCGTTTCAGGGAATTTCATCAAGTGTTGCCTCAGGCCATGCTACGCGACCAGTTTGTGCTGCGCCGGCAGTGGCAGCAGTTGCGCAAAAAGCCCGATGCCAAACGTCAGCAGCAGCTGGAGCAGCGCCTACTGGATTCGGTGGCTCTGGCTGAGCGGCGGCGTAGCAGTCTGCCGCAGGTGGACTATGACGAACAGTTGCCGATTGCCGAGCACCGCGAAAGCATCCAGCGGGCACTGGAGCAGCATCAGGTGCTGGTAATTGCCGGCGAGACCGGCTCGGGCAAGACCACCCAGCTGCCCAAACTCTGCCTGGAACTTGGCCGTGGTGTGCAGGGCATGATCGGCCACACCCAGCCCAGACGACTGGCTGCCCGCAGCGTGGCCAACCGCATCGCCGAAGAACTGCATACGCCGTTGGGCGGGCTGGTGGGTTACCAGGTTCGTCATGAAGATCGCAGCAACGAGCAGACGCTGGTCAAGCTGATGACCGATGGTATTCTGCTGGCGGAAACCGCCCACGACCGCTTTTTGCAGCGCTATGACACGCTGATTATCGACGAAGCCCACGAACGCAGTCTCAACATCGACTTTTTGCTGGGCTATATCAAACAGCTTTTGCCCAGACGACCGGATCTGAAGGTCATCATTACTTCGGCCACCATTGATCTGGAGCGCTTCTCGAAACACTTCGACAATGCGCCGATTATTGAGGTATCGGGCCGCACCTATCCGGTTACCACCTGGTACCGTCCGCTGCTGGGCGAGCGTGATGCAGAAGGCAACGCCCAGGAAGAAGACCTGAGCGTAGAACAGGGCATTTTGCGGGCGCTGGAAGAAATCGAGCAGCATGAGCGCAGTCAGCAGC
Source organism: Gammaproteobacteria bacterium (assembly GCA_012728415.1). Taxonomy (GTDB): domain Bacteria; phylum Pseudomonadota; class Gammaproteobacteria; order Pseudomonadales; family Pseudomonadaceae; genus Thiopseudomonas. Next base: position 45,055 of record JAAYFD010000009.1, on the reverse strand, counting down.
GCCTGCCCGGTGATGTGCTGGTGTTCTTGCCCGGTGAGCGCGAGATCCGCGACTGTGCCGAGGTATTGCGCAAGGCGCAGCTAAAACACAGTCTGGTATTGCCGCTGTATGCGCGGCTGACGCCCAGTGAACAACAAAAGATTTTCCAGCCCCAGTCCGGGCGCAAAATCGTGCTGGCCACCAACGTGGCGGAAACCTCGCTGACGGTGCCCGGCATCCGTTATGTAATTGACAGCGGCACGGCTCGCATCAGCCGCTACAGTTACCGCGCCAAGGTACAGCGCCTGCCGGTGGAGCCGATCTCCCAGGCCAGCGCCAACCAGCGCCAGGGTCGTTGCGGGCGGGTTGAGGCCGGTATCTGCATCCGCCTGTACAGCGAAGAAGACTTTCTCACGCGGCCGGAATTTACCGATCCGGAAATCCTGCGCACTAACCTGGCGGCGGTGATTTTGCAAATGCTCAGTCTGCGGCTGGGCGCGATTGAGGACTTTCCCTTTATCGAACCGCCGGAAGGCCGTGCCATCGCCGACGGCTTTACCACCTTGCAGGAGCTACAGGCGGTTACCACAGCCAACGAGCTAACGCCGCTGGGGCGTCAGTTGTCGCGCCTGCCGATTGATCCCAGAGTGGGGCGCATGTTGTTGGCCGCGGCCGAGCAGGGCAGTCTGCGCGAGGTGTTGATCGTTGCCAGTGCGTTGTCCTCCCAGGATGCACGGGTGCGCCCGGCGGACAAACAGCAGGCTGCCGATCAGGCCCATGCCCAGTGGAAAGACCCGGATTCCGACTTTGCCGCGCTGATCAATCTCTGGCGCGACTTTGAGCAGCAGCGCCAGGAGCAGGGCAGCAGCGGGGCGCGGCGCTGGTGCCGCCAGAACTATGTCAACTTCCTGCGTATGCTGGAATGGCGTGATGCCCATCGTCAGCTGGTGCTGATTTGCCGTGAGCTGCAGCTGGCCTTTAACGACGAGCCGGCCAGCTATGATGCGCTGCACAAAGCTCTGCTGACCGGTTTGCTGAGCCATATCGGCCAGAAAAGCGAAGATAACGACTATCTGGGCGCACGCCAGCGCCGTTTTCTGATTCACCCGTCCACCGGTCTTGGCCGTAAAAAGCCGCAATGGATCATGGCCGCCGAGCTGGTGGAAACTACCCGCCTGTATGCGCGGCTGGTGGCACGCATTGACCCGCTTTGGGCCGAGCAGGCCGCTTCGCACCTGACCCGACGCACCTACCTTGAGCCACACTGGGAGAAAAGGCGCGGCCAGTGCGTTGCTTATGAGCAAATCACCCTGTATGGACTGATTCTGGTGGGTCGCCGGCCTGTACATTATGGGCCGGTCGAGCCGCAACTGGCGCGTGAGCAACTGATTCGCGAAGGTCTGGTGGCGGGCGAAATCCATAGCCGCGCCGCCTGTCTGGCGGCTAACCGCAAGCTGCTGGACGAGCTGGACGAGCTGGAAGCCAAGGCGCGCCGCCGCGATATTCTGGGCGACGAAGAAGTCCTGTTTGCCTTCTATGACCGCCATATTCCGGCGGATATTTATCAGACGGCCAGCTTCGAGCGCTGGTACAAGCGTGAAAGCGCCAAACAGCCGAAGCTGTTGCACATGACCGCCGAAGATGTGCTGCAGCGTGAAGCCAGCGAGGTCACAGTTGAGCAATACCCGGATCACCTGAATTGGGATGGGCTGAAGCTGCCGCTCAGCTATGAGTTTGAGCCGGGACATCCGCGTGATGGCGTTACGCTGAGTGTTCCTGTACCTGTGCTGCTGCAAATTCCGCCCGCCCGTTTGCAATGGCTGGTGCCCGGCCTGCTGGAGCCGCTCTGTATTGCCCTGGTGCGTCAACTGCCCAAGGCGCTGCGCAAAAACTTTGTGCCGGTGCCGGACTTTGTTCGCGCCGCACTGGAGAAGATGCCCTTTGCCGACGGCGAGCTGACTGCCGCATTGGGCCACCAGTTGCTGCGCATGACCGGTGTGCGTATTGCCGATGAGGCCTGGGAAGAAGCCTGGCAGGGCATCGAGCATCACCTGAAAATGAATATCGAGGTGCTGGATGCCAAGGGCAAGCGCATGGGCGAAAGCCGTGACCTGAGCGAGTTGCTGGGCCGCTTCGGTAGTGCCAGCCAGAAAGCCCTGGGGCAACTGCGCGAACAGCAGCAAAAAAATCAGGCGCAGGTGCTGGATACCGGTAGTTTTGAGCTGGACAGTTTCAAGCAGCAGAAAGTCGCCGGGCTGGAAATGACCGTGTTCCCTGCCTTGGTTGACCGTGACGGCGAGGTTCAGGAAGGTCAGTTTGCCAGCCAGGCCCAGGCCGAGCATGAGCACCGCCGTGCTCTGCAGCGCCTGCTGGTGCAGCACTGGAGCGAGCCGGGCAACTATGTGCGTGAACTGTTGCAGCGCGATAACCAGCTGACGCTGTTGTACCGCGATCTGGGCCGTATTGATGCACTGGCCGAAGACGTATTGCTGGCCTGTGCCGAACAGCTGGCGTTGACCGGCCTTAAGAAGCTGCCGCGCAGCGCAGCGGGCGTGCAGCAGCTGGCCGAACGGCACCGTGGCAGTGTCGTGGAGGCCGCTGAAGCCCTGATCAAACGGCTGCGCGATATTCTGCAACGCTGGCACGAACTGAAAAAACGTTTCAAAGGCCGTATCGACCTGCAAATGGCGGTCGCCCTGAATGACATCAAGGCGCAGTTGGCGGCGCTGATCTATCCCGGCTTTGTACGCGAAGTGCCGGCACAGTGGCTGCAGGAGTATCCCCGCTATCTCAAGGGTATTGAGCAGCGGCTGGACAAGCTGGGCAGCCAGCTGCAAAAAGACCGCGTCTGGACCCTGGAGCTGACCGGCTATCAGCAGCAATACCGCGACCGGCTCGACAAGCACCAAAAAGAAGGCAAATACGATCCGGCCCTGCAACTGTATCGCTGGATGCTGGAAGAATATCGCGTATCACTGTTTGCCCAGCAGCTGGGCACCAAAATGCCGGTGTCGGACAAGCGGCTGTCGAGACAGTGGGCTGAAGTTTTGGCTTGAGCTGGTTTTGTGCGCTGGCTTTGGTCGGCCAAGGTCTGTGCTGCGGCTACGCACCCGCGCCGAAGCAAGCTTCGTCACAGGTGCTGATGCCTTGCTCAGACCTTGGCCGGCCTGGATAGTCACCTGCAGCTTGAGTTAGTTCATAAAGGAGTGGCTGTGGATTGTCCCAAGATGCTGCGTGATGAAGCAGCACAAAAACAACGGTTGTCCCAAAGAGCCGAACCTCATGTTTCGAGCCTGGCGGAGTTTGTCCGTGGTCTACGGAACAAGATGGGGCCAGAGGTCTCCATTCCATATTTTGATCCCTGGGATGGGGGAGTAGAGGCTGAAGTTCTGTTTTTGCTGGAAGCCCCTGGTCCGAAAGCGCGCAATTCCGGATTCATATCCATGAACAATCCGGACGGGACAGCAAAGAACTTTTTTGAGCTGATTCACGCAGCAAACATAGATCGTCGCCGAATCGCGCTATGGAACACGGTCCCCTGGTATATCGGGTCAGGCGACAAAATTCGGCCAGCAAGTACGTCAGACATTGTTTCGGGAGTCGAATCGCTGGCGGATTTGCTGAGGCTGCTGCCGAGACTGCGCGTGGTCGTGCTGGTCGGCGCCAAGGCCAAAAAAATAGAAAAGCACATTCAAAGCATTGCGCCTGATCTCGAAGTTTTTTCAAGTCCGCACCCCAGTCCCATGTTTGTAAACCGGCGACCGGGCAATCGCGAAATGATTTTAAACAGCTGGATTGCTGTACGGCTGTTCATGGAAGGACGGTAATGTTTAGGTGTATTTGCTGGGTAGGCTTATCAGGCAGACATTTTCAATACCCCCGGCAGCTCTACAGAAAAGCTCAGACAGTCAGGAAATGAGGGCGTTGCCTGCATGGCTGGAACGCTTTTTGCTTTGTAAAACCTGTGTTGATCGGACGCCAGTAAGTTGGCGCTGTTTTTTTGGGGAGTAGAGCGTGGATCGTACACAGGTAATGACAGGCATGCGCAGTGGCGTATCGATACTCAGGCAGGGCAACCTGGGGGTTCCGGTACTGCTGCTGGTAATCCTGGGCATGATGACGCTGCCCGTTCCGCCGTTCCTGCTGGATGTCTTTTTTACTTTCAATATTGCCCTGTCCATCGTGGTGTTGCTGGTGTGTGTATATGCCATGCGTCCGCTGGACTTTGCTGCCTTTCCGACCATTCTGCTGGTCGCTACCCTGATGCGCCTTGCGCTCAACGTGGCCTCGACTCGGGTGGTGTTGTTGCACGGTCATGATGGAGGCGATGCAGCGGGAAAGGTGATTCAGGCGTTTGGCGAGGTGGTCGTTGGCGGCAACTATGTCGTGGGCGCCGTGGTGTTTGCCATCCTGATGATCATCAACTTTGTGGTGGTAACCAAGGGCGCTGGTCGTATTTCAGAGGTGAGCGCACGCTTTACCCTGGATGCCATGCCAGGCAAGCAGATGGCCATTGATGCTGACCTTAACGCCGGCATTATCGACCAGAACGAAGCTAAAATCCGCCGCGCCGAAGTGGCCCAGGAAGCAGATTTTTACGGTTCCATGGACGGTGCCAGCAAGTTTGTCCGTGGTGATGCCATTGCTGGCCTGCTGATCCTGTTCATCAACCTGCTGGGTGGCATTGCCATCGGCATGGCTCAGCACAACATGGCTTTCAAGGATGCCGGGGCGGTGTACTCGCTGCTGACCATTGGTGATGGACTGGTAGCGCAGATTCCTGGGCTGTTGTTGTCTACGGCGGCCGCGGTGATGGTGACCCGGGTTACCACTGCCGAAGACATGGGGCAGCAGATACAGCGCCAGATGCTCAACTCGCCCAAGGCGCTGGCCATTGCAGCAGCCATCCTGGTCGCCATGGGGGCTGTGCCCGGTATGCCGCATGTTTCCTTTGTTGGGCTGGGTCTGCTGGCTGCCGGTGGCGCTTACTGGATCTGGCGCCGCGGTAAAGCTGAAGAAGAGGCCATGAAGGAAGAGCAGGGCGGCTCGCAAGCCGATCAGTTGCCGGCACCGGCCTCGCCGGAGCAGCGCGAACTGGGCTGGGAAGACGTGACCCCGGTAGATATGGTGGGGCTTGAGGTCGGTTACCGGCTAATACCGCTGGTGGATCGCAACCAGGGAGGCCAGCTATTGGCGCGCATCAAGGGGGTGCGCAAAAAACTGTCCCAGGATCTGGGTTTCCTGATGCCTTCAGTACACATCCGTGACAACCTGGACCTGAATCCAAATGCCTATCGCCTGACGCTGATGGGTGTCACCGTGGCCGAAGCCGAGGTGTATCCCGAGCGTGAGCTGGCGATCAACCCTGGGCAGGTGTTTGGTACCGTCAATGGGCTGGCAACGGTTGATCCTGCCTTTGGCCTGGAAGCGGTCTGGATCGAGCCGAACCTGCGTGACCAGGCCCAGTCGCTGGGCTATACCGTGGTGGATGCCAGCACGGTGGTGGCCACACACCTGAACCAGGTGCTGAGCAAACATTCCCATGAGCTGATTGGCCACGAAGAGGTCCAGCAGTTGATGCAGGTGCTGGCCAAGAGCTCGCCGAAACTGGCCGAAGAGCTGGTGCCCGGCATGGTGTCTTTGTCCACGTTGCTGAAAATTTTGCAGACTCTGCTGCAGGAGCAGGTGCCGGTACGCGATATTCGTACCATTGCCGAGGCCATCGCCAATGCTTCAGCCAAGAGTCAAGATTCCGCCGCCATGGTGGCGTCAGTCCGGGTCGCTTTGTCTCGCGCAATCGTGCAAGGCATTGTCGGGCTTGAGTCCGAGCTGCCAGTGATCACGCTTGAGCCAGGGTTGGAACAGATATTGCTTAATAGTTTGCAGCAGGCAGGTCAGGGTTCGGATACTGGCGTATTACTCGAACCCGGCATGGCCGAGAAGCTACAGCAGTCTCTGGTAGAAGCTGCGCAACGTCAGGAAATGCAGGGCCAGCCAGTCATTTTGCTGGTCGCAGGCCAAATCAGGGCCATGATGTCGCGATTTGCCCGGATGGCAGTGCCCAGTATGCATGTGTTGGCCTACCAGGAGATTCCGGATAACAAACAAGTGACTATCGTTGCAACGGTAGGTCAGAATTAAGGTAAGAGGGCTCAATCATGGCCATGCAAGTCAAACGTTTTTTTGCTGCAGACATGCGTCAGGCAATGAATCGTGTCAAGGAAGAGCTGGGCGCGGATGCTGCCATTCTCTCAACGCGGCGCTTGGCGGGTGGAATCGAGCTGACAGCAGCGCTTGATTACAGTCCGCAGCCGGCAGCCGTTCGTGCCAATCCGGAACTTGAAGCCGAGTTGCGCAAGACCAGCCAGAAAATTCTTAGTGCACGTACCGACTTTGAGCAGCGGGCTCGTCTGGCTGCCGGCGGACGCGATCGCCAACTATTTGACAGTGTGATGCGGCACACGGCCGAGATGACAGAAGGCTATAACCAAGAGCAAAAGGCCGCTGTTATGCGCACTGCGCAAGAGCAGCAGGAGCTGGCACAGATGCGCTCCGAGCTGATGGGGCTGCGTGAGCTGATCGAGATGCAGGTCGGCAATATGGGCTGGCAGAGCTTGCAGCAACAACAGCCAGGGCATGCGGCGCTGTGGCGTAAGTTGCAGAAAATGGGCTTGCCGGCCGAAGTTATCAGCCCGGTGATGAAGAAAATTCCCCAGGGCCTGAATGTTCGTGAGGCGTGGCGCATGGTGTTGGCGCAGCTGGCTCGCTCCGTGCAAACGCCAAAAAATGAACCCGTAATGCAGGGGGGAGTAATTGCTCTGGTAGGACCGGCCGGCATGGGCAAAACCACCACTCTGGCCAAGCTGGCAGCGCGTTACGTACTGGAGCATGGTGCGCAGAATATCGCAATTGTCAGTATGGACAGCTTTCGTATTGGGGCGCAGGAACAGCTGAAAACCCTGGGTAGAATTCTCAATGTGCCGGTAAGTCATGTGGGGGCCGGGCAGTCGCTTGAGGAAGCCCTGCAGCCACTGTCAAAAAAGCGTGTGGTGCTGGTGGATACTGCCGGCTTGCCGGCCAGTGATCCTGTGCTGGCACTGCAGCTGGACAATCTGGTCAGTCGCAAGCTACCCATTCGCAATTATCTGGTGCTGGCTGCCACCAGCCAGCACCAGGTACTCAAGGCAGCCTGGCATGCCTATAAGCGCTGTGGACTGGCCGGTTGTATCATCACCAAACTGGATGAGGCTGTGAGCATGGGTGAGGTGCTGGGTATGGCAATTGGCCAAGGGCTTCCAGTGGCTTATACTACTGATGGTCCTAAAATTCCTGATGACATCCAGGTGTCACGCAGTCATCAGCTGGTCAGCCGTGCTGTGCGTATGCAAAATCCGGATGAACCTGCAGAGGAAATCATGGCCGAGCTTTATTCGGGTGCGGGTCAGGCGTCACGTTATGCTGTTTGAGCGGCTCATCGGCAACTGAATATTTATTAAGGTGCAAAATAGATGTCAAACAAGAATCCAGTTCAAGTGATTGCGGTAACCGGCGGCAAGGGCGGCGTTGGCAAAACCAACGTTTCCGTTAACTTGTCCGTGGCGCTGGCCGGACTCGGACGGCGAGTGATATTGCTGGATGCTGACTTTGGTCTGGCCAATGTGGATGTACTGCTTGGGCTGGAACCCAAACGCACTCTGAACGAAGTGATGACTGGTGAGTGTGACCTGCGCGATGTATTGTTGAGCGGCCCGGGCGGAATCAAGATCGTGCCGGCCTCTTCCGGTACTCAGGATCTGGTGTCCATGACGCCATTACAGCATGCAGGGCTGATTCAGGCATTCAGCGAGCTGGGTGATAACCTGGATGTACTGGTGATCGACACTGCGGCGGGAATTGGTGATTCGGTTACCAGCTTTGTGCGTGCTGCCCAGGAAGTGATTTTGGTGGTGTGCGACGAGCCGACTTCAATTACGGATGCTTATGCACTGATCAAGTTGCTCAACACCAAGTTCAACATGACCAGGTTTCGTGTCCTGGCCAATATGGCCCATAGCCCGCAGGAGGGACGCAATCTGTACAACAAGCTGGTCAATGTGACCGAGCGCTTTCTTGACGATGTGGCTCTTCAATATTTGGGTGCGGTTCCCTACGACGAAATGGTTCGCAAGGCAGTACAGCGCCAGCGGCCGGTATATGAGGCATATCCTCGCAGCAAAGCGTCGCAGGCATTTCGTGCCATTGCGCAAAAGGTGGATGCCTGGCCATTGATGGATGCACCGCGGGGGCACCTGGAGTTCTTTGTTGACCGGCTGGTTGGCCAGTAATGGGATGAAAACAAACCAATGGCACTGACAAGCGGACTGCAGATGTACAATAGGACGCAAGGCGTTGACGACCAGTCTCGCCTGGTCGAGCAACACGCAACCCTGGTCAAGCGGATTGCTTATCACATGCTGGCCCGCCTGCCGGCCAGCGTGCAGGTAGAAGATCTGATACAGGCCGGCATGATCGGCCTGCTGGAGGCAGCAAAAAAATTTGACGCAGGCAAGGGGGCCAGTTTCGAGACCTTTGTCGGTATCCGCATTCGCGGCGCAATGCTTGACGAGGTGCGCAAGGGTGACTGGGCACCGCGTTCGGTACATCGCAACACCCGTATGGTCAGTGATGCGGTGCGGGAAGTAGAAAAGCGCACCGGTCGTGATGCGACGGACCAGGAAGTGGCCAAGGAGATGGGGGTCAAGCTGGATGAATACTATCGTATCTTGGCCGATACAAGGGGTAGCCGGCTGTTCAGTTTTGACGACTTGATGGAGGATGGAGCGCCAGAGCCCAGCTTTGGTCAGCAGGATGGGCCCGCCGATGCTACTGAAGATGAGCGTTTCCGTCAGGCGCTGGCGGATGCGATTGACGGGCTGCCCGAGCGTGAGCGTCTAGTGCTTTCGCTTTATTACAACGATGAACTGAACCTGAAAGAAATCGGCCAGGTGCTGGGGGTGAGTGAATCTCGGGTCAGCCAGTTGCACAGCCAGTGTGCCGCGCGTTTACGCAGCCGGCTGGCTGACTGGCAGCAACGACCTTCATAGCAAGGCGAGTGCCGCGCAAGCAGGCATGCGACAAATATAAAAGAAAGCAAGGCTGTCAATGGAAACCAATGAATTACACACGTCGGGCACTGCCGGCAGATTGAACACTTGGAGGCTCGTTTGAACAAGAACATGAAAATCCTGATTGTTGATGACTTTTCAACAATGCGACGGATCATCAAGAACCTCTTGCGCGATCTTGGCTTTACCAATACGGAAGAGGCAGATGATGGCTCGACTGCGCTGCCGATGCTGCAGAGCGGCAATTTTGATTTTCTGGTTACCGACTGGAATATGCCGCAAATGACGGGTATTGAGCTGCTGCGTGCGGTGCGTGCTGACGACCGCCTCAAGCACCTGCCAGTGCTGATGGTGACCGCTGAAGCCAAGCGTGACCAGATTATTGAAGCGGCACAGGCGGGCGTGAATGGCTATGTGGTCAAGCCTTTTACCGCGCAGGCATTGCAAGACAAGATCGAGAAGATTTTTGAACGCGTCAATGGTTGATGCTGGCAATTTTGGGGTTGGCTGTGACACGAGACGAAAATACGCAGGACCGCCTGCTGCGGGCTGTGCAGGAGCGTGCTGCCGACTTGCAGGCGTCTTTGGCCGAGAATGACTGGGCTGGCGCCACTGCATTGATTGACCAGCTAGCCGATATCCGCAATCAGGCTCTGTATGACGAAGTGGCTTGTCTGACACAAACGCTGCACAGCACTTTGCTGGATTTGCAGCTGGATGCTGGCAATCCGCATACTGAAGAAGTATCACAGATTGATGATGCCAGTGAACGCCTGCATTACGTGCTGAAAATGACGGAAAAGGCCGCCAACGACACCATGGACCTGGTGGAGTCGAGTGCACCACTGATTAATTACATCAGTTATGAGGCACAAAGCCTGACTGCAGACTGGCAGCGGTTTACCCGGCGCGAGATGCCACTAAATGAATTCAAGGAGCTGGCACGCCGGGTCGAGGCATTTTTGCTGCGGAGCCTGCATGATAGTGACCAGATATCAGGACACCTTAACGACATATTGCTGGCGCAAAGCTTCCAGGACTTGACCGGGCAGGTGATCAAGCGGGTTACCGAGTTGATAGGTTACGTAGACGAAAGCTTGTTGCGCATGGGTAACATGGCACGGAGCGTAGACCAGGTGGCCGGTATTGAGCATGACCAGGCTGCTCTGCAGCAGGATAATAAAATCCAGCAAAGCAGGTCCAGGGGTGAAGGTCCGCAGATTCGTGCCGATAAAGCGGAAGATATTGTATCTGATCAGGTTGATGTAGACGATTTGTTATCCAGCTTGGGACTGTAAGGGGCGCTTGAGATGAGCTTTGAAGCTGACGAAGAAATTCTCCAGGATTTCCTTGTGGAGGCAGGGGAGATTCTTGAGCTGCTCTCTGAACAGCTGGTCGAACTGGAAACCCGGCCGGACGATATGGATCTGCTGAATGCAATATTCCGCGGGTTCCATACAGTCAAGGGGGGCGCCGGTTTTTTGCAGCTGAACGAGCTGGTCGAGTGTTGCCATGTTGCCGAGAATGTTTTTGATATTCTGCGCAAGGGCGAGCGCCGTGTTACTCCAGAGCTGATGGATGTTGTGCTGGAAGCGCTGGATAGTGTCAACAGCATGTTTTACCAGGTGCGTGAGCGTAGCGAAGTTACGCCGGCGCCGCCCGAGCTGCTGGAGCAGCTGACTGCTTTGGCCACACCAGGAGGCGAAGAGGCAGCACAGGGCGAGCCGGCTGCAGAAGTGCCTGGTGCTATGGATGCGGCAGACCTTGAGTTTGAGCAGATGTTGGCTATGAGCTCACCTGAACCGCCTGAGCCTACTTCGGCAGAAATGGAAGACCTCATTACTGAAGAAGAGTTTGAGGCTTTGCTTGATCAACTGCATGGTGAAGGCAAGAGTCCTGCCGCAGAGCCGGTCGCAGTTGCTGCAGCAGCGGACAGTGATGAAATTACTGAAGACGAATTTGAGGCGCTGCTGGATCAGCTGCATGGCGAAGGCAAGTTTGGCGGTGCTGTGACTGAAGGCACAAAACCGGTGGAGCCGGTAGCGGCAGTCGGTGCAGCATCAGGCGATGATGAAATCAGCGAGGAGGAATTTGAGGAACTGCTCGATCAGCTGCATGGTAAAGGGCGCTTCCAGGTTCGTGCAGCATCTCCTGCGGCAGCGGATGCCAGGCCACGGCAGGCGCCAGCCGGCCCGGTTGCCCAGACAACCCCGGCAAGCCCGGAGAGCCGGACCAAATCGCCGGCTGCGGCCAAGTCGGCTGCGCAGCCGGTACAAAAAAAGCGTGCGCCGGCACGCAGTGCAGCGCAGGCACCTCTTGAAGAAACCACTGTGCGTGTGGATACGTCGCGCCTGGATGACATCATGAATATGGTTGGTGAACTGGTATTGGTGCGTAACCGTCTGGTTCGCCTGGGGCTGGATAGCGAAGATGAGGATATGTCCAAGGCGGTATCCAACCTGGATGTGGTAACAGCAGACTTGCAGTCGGCTGTAATGAAGACCCGAATGCAACCGATCCGGAAAGTTTTTGGCCGCTTCCCGCGCCTGGTGCGTGACATGGCCCGCAGCCTGAAAAAAGAAATACGCCTGGAGCTGGTGGGCGAAGATACTGATCTGGACAAAAACCTGGTTGAAGCGCTGGCCGACCCGCTGGTTCACCTGGTGCGCAACTCGGTTGACCATGGTATCGAAATGCCGGATGAACGCGAAGCAGCAGGCAAGGCGCGCAGCGGTACCGTGGTACTCTCGGCAGCACAGGAGGGTGATCATATTTTGCTGATGATTACCGATGACGGCAAAGGCATGAATGCTGATGTGTTGCGTGCCAAAGCTGTCGAAAAAGGCATGCTGGAAAAAGAGGCTGCCGAGCGCCTGAGTGATCACGAATGCTATAACCTGATTTTTGCACCAGGATTTTCCACCAAGACTGAAATTTCGGATGTCTCCGGTCGTGGTGTCGGCATGGATGTGGTGAATACCAAAATTTCTCAGCTCAATGGCAGCGTCAATGTCTTTTCCAAGCCCGGAGAAGGCTCGCAGGTGGTGATCAAGGTACCGCTGACGCTCGCTATCATGCCAACACTGATGGTCATGCTCGGGGATCAGGCGTTTGCTTTCCCGCTGGTCAGTGTTAACGAAATTTTCCACCTTGATTTGTCCCGGACCAATATTGTTGATGGCCAGGAGATGGTCATTGTCCGTAACAAGGCGTTACCCCTGTTTTATTTGAGCCGCTGGCTGCAACCGGAACGCCGGCACGAACAGCAGAAAGAAGGCCATGTGGTACTGATTGGCGTAGGCGACAGGCGCATCGGCTTTGTGGTGGACCAGCTGATTGGTCAGGAAGAGGTTGTCATTAAGCCGTTGGGACGTGGTTTGCAGGGGACTCCGGGCATGTCCGGAGCAACCATTACGGGTGATGGCCGCATCGCACTTATTCTGGATGTGCCCGGCCTGCTCAGGCATTATGGTTGAGCAGGACGGGCTAAAATTGTATTAAGGAATGCATTAATGGCTGTAAAAGTCTTGATAGTGGATGATTCCGGTTTTTTCCGGCGCCGCCTGAGCGACATTCTTGGTGCAGATGAGCGGATTGAAATTGTCGGTGCAGCCAGTAATGGCCAGGAAGGCGTCGATATGGCCTGTAAGCTCCGTCCGGACGTGATCACCATGGACTATGAGATGCCAGTGCTGGACGGTATCAGTGCAGTGCGCCAGATCATGCAGACATGCCCGACGGCGGTGTTGATGTTTTCCTCCCTGACCCACGAAGGTGCACGAATTACCCTGGATGCGCTGGAGGCCGGTGCGGTCGATTACCTGCCCAAAAATTTCGAAGATATTTCGCGCAACCCGCAAAAGGTCAGGCAGTTGCTGTGTGACAAGGTGATGGAAATTTCACGTAGCAATCGTGGCGGGCTTTCCCGGCGTGTACGCTCAACGCGGCCGCCTTCACCTGTCGTTCCGGGAGGGCTGACTGGCCGGTTGCGTGCACCCACACCAACAACCGCGTCCGTGCGTTCACGCCTGGTGACAGTGCAACCGCCAGAAGCGGCGGCATCTGCAGCGACTGCTGCACCTGGCCGGGTGAAGCGCAAAGCCTACAAGCTGGTTGCCATTGGCACCTCGACTGGTGGCCCGGTTGCGCTGCAGCAAGTATTGACTGGTTTGCCGGCAAGTTTTCCGGCACCCATAGTATTGATTCAGCATATGCCGGGAACTTTTACCCGGGCTTTTGCCGAGCGTCTCGACAAGCTGTGCAAGATTGAAGTCAGAGAGGCTGCGGATGGTGACTTGTTGCGTCCCGGGTTGGCTTTATTGGCACCAGGTGGCAAGCAGATGCTGATTGATGCTCGTGGGCAGGTTCGCATTTTACAGGGTGATGAACGGCTTAATTACAAGCCCAGTGTAGATGTGACCTTTGGTTCCGCTGCCAAGGTGTATCAGGACAGGGTCTTGGCCGTCGTGCTGACCGGAATGGGCTCTGATGGCCGTGAGGGTGCGCGTCTGCTGAAGCAGGCCGGCAGTCAGGTATGGGCACAGGATGAAGCCAGTTGTGTCATTTATGGCATGCCGATGGCCGTCGCCAAGGCTGGATTGGCAGACCGGATCTGTTCATTGAACGACATTGGGCCGGCCCTGGTCGAGGCGTGTATCTGATGGATGTCCTTAGCCTGATTGGCTTGGCGATGGCGTTTATCGCCATTATTGGTGGTAACTTTCTTGAGGGTGGTCATATTGGTGCGCTGGCCAACGGGCCGGCGGCATTAATTGTTTTTGGCGGAACGCTGGGTGCTGCGCTACTCCAGACTCCCATCAGTCATTTCAAGCGTGGCTTGCAGCTTTTGGGCTGGGCTTTTTTTCCGCCTGCTGCCGATATGCAGCAAGGGATCAACAGTATTGTTGGCTGGAGCCTGGTAGCCCGTAAAGACGGTTTGCTTGGGCTGGAGGCAATTGCTGATGCCGAAGTGGACCCTTATGTACGCAAGGGGTTGCAGCTGCTGGTGGATGGTGCCGAGCCGGAAAATATCCGCAGTGTGCTTGAGGTCGACTTTTACACCCAGGAAGACCGCGACCTGCAAGCAGCAAAGGTGTATGAAAGCATGGGCGGCTATGCGCCCACTGTTGGTATTATCGGTGCCGTCATGGGGCTGATTCATGTCATGGGTAATCTTGCCGATCCGGCCCAACTGGGTAACGGTATTGCAGTAGCTTTTGTTGCCACTATTTACGGGGTGGGCGTGGCGAACCTCATTCTGCTGCCGCTGGCGGGCAAAATCCGGGCCGTAGTGTTACGCCAGTCCCGCTACCGCGAGTTGATGCTGGAAGGGCTGCTGTCGATTGCTGACGGTGAAAACCCGCGCTCGATCGAGATGAAGCTGCAGGGCTTCCTGGAGTAATCCATGGCGCGCAGACGACGGCAGGAAGAGCCGCCCAATCATGAACGCTGGCTTATTTCCTATGCTGACTTTATTACCCTGCTGTTTGCTTTCTTTGTCGTTATGTATGCAATATCGTCCGTCAATGAAGGCAAGTACAAAGTGCTTTCCGAAGCTATGGAGGGGATATTTGCCCAGCCAGAAAAGTCAATGAAACCTATTCCAGTCGGACAGGAGCCGGTACGCGGTACAGAGGCGGGAGCAGGCGGACAGGAAGGAGAAATCGAAAAAGAGCCTTTGGTTCGGATTGCTGACGAAGTCCGGGATCAGTTTTCCAGTTTGCTGGGTGACGGGCAGCTGCAAGTTCGTGCCAACGAAATGTGGCTTGAGCTGGAGTTGAGTTCCAGCTTGCTGTTTCCTGTAGGTGATGCTGTGCCGCGTCAGGAAGGTTTTGATATTGTAGAGAAAATTGCAAAAATATTGGCACCTTACGATAACCCGATACAGGTTGAGGGGTTTACCGATAACTTGCCGATACGCACTGCCCTCTACCCGACCAATTGGGAGCTGTCTGCGGCACGGGCTGCCAGTATCGTCCGGATGATGGTAATGGACGGTGTGGCTCCAGAGCGTTTGGCAGCTGTAGGCTATGGTGAGTACCAGCCCGTAGCCAGCAATGAGACCGCGGAAGGGAGGGCGAAAAACCGCCGGGTGGTCCTGATCATTTCCCGCAATACGGAAGGGCGGCATGGACGTGCTGGAACTCCCTGAGCATGAGCAGGTTAAAGTCTGTATACAGAGCACAACAAAAGCAGGTCAGGTGCTCTGGCATGTAGTTTGCTTTAGTAACTCCAGCAAGTAATGACGCAGCGATGGTGTCGGCATTTTGACATTACAGCCTGCCGTGTTGGAGAAAAGATATGAAAGTTTGGGCGGTAGCCAATCAAAAAGGCGGAGTAGGCAAGACAACCAGCACCGTGGCGCTGGCTGGCTTGTTGGCTGATGCCGGTCGCCGGGTGTTGGTGGTAGATCTTGATCCGCATGGTTCGCTTACCAGCTATTTCGGTTATGATCCTGACACACTGGAACACAGCTGTTACGACCTCTTTATTGCCGGCGGAAAAGTGGACCCGTCGTTACCGCGTAGCCTTCTGCAGAAGACCAGCCATGCGAATATCAGCCTAATGCCCTCAAGCACAGCTGTGGCTGTGCTTGAGCGTCAAGCACCGGGACAGGGGGGGCTTGGGCTGGTGATCAGCAAAGCGCTGGCACATCTGGAAGGGGAGTTTGATTTTGCCTTGCTGGATAACCCGCCCCTGCTGGGAGTATTAATGGTAAACGCACTGGCGGCGAGCCAGTTGTTGGTGATCCCGGTACAAACCGAGTTTTTGGCTTTAAAAGGGCTGGAGCGAATGGTCAATACTTTGAATATGGTTAATCGTTCGCGCCCGCACCCGTTGCCTTATACCATAGTGCCAACCATGTTTGACCGGCGCACACAGGCTTCGTTGTCCACGTTACGCCATTTGCGCAACCAGTACGGTAAAAACTTGTGGCAGGCTTATATCCCGGTTGATACCCGCTTGCGCGATGCCAGCCGGGCTGGTTTGGTACCTTCGGCCCTGGACCCGAACACCAGGGGAGTACTGGCTTATCGTGTACTGCTGAAGCATTTGCTGCAGCAGTCCAGACAGGAGGAGCAGACTGCTGCGGGGTAGGCATGAGTCTGTCGTATAAATCTGACTGCCTGGGAGCCAGGTAATCAAAACAGGGTGGGACGCGCAGGATGAAACCGCATAAATCACAAACGGCGCTGCAAAACTATCTTGACGGGCTTCTTCAGGAGGCCCAGGTTGAGTTGCAGGAAGCCAGGCAGACCGAGTTGCCGGTGCAAGAGCTTGAGTCTCCACAGATTTTACCAACTCTGACTACACCGGCAATGGACACTGTTGTAAAGGAGCCGACACCTGATCTGGTGGTGGCGGTGCCTGCTGAAGCTGCATCCGCAGGTGAGGGAGGGCGGCCATATTGGGCCGATCAGCCGTTTGAGTGTCTGCTGTTTGATGTGGCCGGCCTCAAGCTCGCTGTGCCCCTGGTTAGTTTGGGGAGTATCTACCCGCTGGATGGAGACGAGATTACACCTATTTTTGCCCAGCCGGACTGGTTTATTGGTGTCATGCGGACAGCTGCAGGAAATCTCAAAGTGCTGGACACGGCGCGCTGGATCATGCCTGAGCGCTATAACGAAAAGCTGCGTGACAATTTTCGCTTTATCATCTCAATAGATGGGCATGCATGGGGGCTTGCTGTTAATGCGGTTCATGAATCTATACGGTTGCAGCCCGAATCGGTCAAGTGGCGCACCAGCAGGGCAGAGCGGAAATGGCTAGCCGGTATCGTGATTGAACATATGTGTGCGCTGGTAGACGTTCAGGCGCTGGCCGGCTTGGTGGGTGAAAAAGAAAAAGCACAGGAAAAGAAGTAGAGCTTTCAAGCCGCTGTACAAGCAGCCGATAACAAACAATACTTATGGCACGTCACTCAAGACGGCCGGTTTGAAACAAGGTAGAAGTGAATGAACATTACATCTGCAAACAGTTCCGATGATCCTGTCCTGCAATGGGTAACTTTCCGTCTGGAAGATGAGACCTATGGTATCAATGTCATGCAGGTCCAGGAGGTTTTGCGCTATTCGGAAATTGCCCCGGTACCAGGAGCGCCCACTTATGTGCTGGGCATCATTAACCTGCGCGGCAATGTGGTGACGGTAATTGATACCCGGCAGCGCTTTGGTTTGCCTTCAGCCGAAATTACAGACAACACCCGTATTGTCATCATCGAGGCCGACAAGCAGGTCGTGGGGATTCTGGTCGATAGTGTGGCCGAGGTGGTTTATCTGCGTGAGTCTGAAATTGAAACAACGCCGAATGTCGGTAATGAAGAAGCAGCCAGGTTCATTCAGGGCGTCTGCAACAAGAATGATGAGTTGCTGATTTTGGTTGACCTGGAGAAAATGATGACCGCACAGGAGTGGGCGGAACTGGACGGCTACTGATGTGGTACGGGCTGCTTGGATTTGTCCTGCTGCTGGCAGCAGTGACCGGTTATGTCTTGTACTGGCAGGGCAGGCAGTTGCAGGTGCTGAAGGAGCAGCTGGAGCAACAGGAGCAGCTACATAAAAAGCAGTTGAGCAGCCTGGTGCGGCG
Organism: Gammaproteobacteria bacterium; assembly: GCA_012728415.1. Classification (GTDB taxonomy): domain Bacteria; phylum Pseudomonadota; class Gammaproteobacteria; order Pseudomonadales; family Pseudomonadaceae; genus Thiopseudomonas. The sequence goes on along the minus strand of JAAYFD010000009.1, from coordinate 27,386 downwards.
CCTGGACAATTACTTGGCCGGGAGCATGCAGATGGGTAAAGAGCTGCATGAACTGCGTGAACAGTTTGCTCCGATGCCGGACAAGCTGCTGCAGCTTGAGCAGCGTGATCCGGGGAGTCTCTCGTTTATAGAGGCTGCCCGGCTGGTCGGGCTGGGTGCGACCATTGAGGACTTGCAGCATGCATGCGGGCTTTCACAGTCGGAAGCAGAGCTGTTGCAGCGGATACACGGTGGAAAAAAGGCAGTTGACTGAGCAGGTTGAAAACAGCTGTCGAATATAAAAAAGCCGATCTTGGAGATCGGCTTTTTTGCCAGTCACAATTACTTGCGGCTTGCTTTTTCCAGCATGCGCAACGCACGCTCGTTGGCTTCGTCAGCGGTCTGTTGGGCGCGCTGGGCTGCCGACAGAGCTTCGTTAGCCTTGTTGTATGCTTCGTCAGCACGGGCTTGAGCCTGGGCAGCTGCTTGTTCTGAAGCAGTAATGCGTGCATCTGCTTCTTTGGTCAGGGAGCAACCGGTAGCCAGAATGCCGGCCAGAGCCAGTGCGGAAAGTTTCAGAGCTGTTTTCATTATTTTCTCCTTATAGAGAAGAGTTGATTTTCCATGGAAATCAATCCGCAACTGTTGCAGACTGACTGGCATATATTACCCTTTTAAACACACAAGTAAACTGTCTTGAGAGGTAAAGCAGACGCTTCTTGCAGCTGCTATAAAGCTGGCCACTGGTCGGGTTTTCAAGACTTGTCGGAACTCAAGCTTGAGCGTCGAGCAGGTAAAAATACGGCTGGCAGCCATGCTTTGCTCTTGCTGCTTGAAGTTGTCGAAAAAAACCTATATATTTTTGCGCCTGTTCGGTACACCGAGACGGCCATGTCATTCAGCCCGAATGGCGGAATAGGTAGACGCAAGGGACTTAAAATCCCTCGATGGGTATCCATCGTACCGGTTCGATTCCGGTTTCGGGCACCATTTTACTGTTTCACACAGTGTCAGGATGTCTCAGGAAGTTCCAAAAACAGCATCAAAGCCCTGTATTTGCAGGGCTTTTTTGTGCCTGCTGGTGTCAGATGGTTTTTTAAAAAGTCTGGACAGCTCAAGATAATAAGGATACGTTTAGGGATACGTTGGTTCGACAGAGAAGGCGTATCCTTATGGCGCGTGTAGCTAAACCCCTGACTGACACCCAGTGTGCGAAAGCAAAGGCGGAAACCAAGATAAAAAGGCTGTATGACGGCAATGGTCTGCTTCTTCAGATCAAGCCTAATGGCAGCAAAATCTGGCAGATGAGGTTCACAAAACCTGACGGCCGAGGTGGCATGACGAGTCTTGGTCCTTACCCTGCAATGAGCCTGAGCGATGCACGAAAGATTTGCGCTGAATATCACGCTTTACTCGCTCAGGACATTGACCCAGTTGAACATAAAAAATCGCAGAACGAGGAAGCAATCAAAGCTTCAACACATACGCTTGAAAAGGTGGCTAGGCGTTGGCATCAGGTGGCTTCTGCCAAATGGAATAAAGATCATGCTGTGAGGGTTATGCGTCGTCTGGAGATGCACTTATTTCCAGCGCTCGGCACTAAGCCGGTTTCATCACTTAAAACCAGAGATTTTCTGCCCGTCCTCAAGCGCCTGGAAGATGAAGAAAAATACGACGTTGCATCCCGGCTGCAGCAGAACATTGTCAATATCATGCGTTATGCCGTTCAGCTCGACATTATTGACAGCAACCCCGCACATGATCTGCAAGGGTTGATTGCGGCACCCAGGGCTAAGCATAGGCCTGCCCTTGAGCTTAAACAGCTTCCTGACTTCCTTGCTCGGGTGCAGGACTACGATGGCAGGCCCTTGACTCGAATGGCCCTTGAATTTGCGCTTCTGACCTTTGTGCGTTCAAGTGAGTGGCGTTTTGCGCGCTGGAACGAATTTGATTTGAAAAACAGGGTGTGGACGATTCCGGCCAGCCGGGAACCAATCGAAGGTGTGAAATTCTCAAGTCGCGGCTCCAAGATGCGTACCGAGCACCTGGTACCGTTGAGCAATCAGGCTTATGACCTGTTATTCGATATCCAGACCCTCACAGGCGACTTTGAACTGGTATTTGCCGGTGATCATTACCAGTGGAAGCCCATGAGTGACGGAACCATCAACAAAGCTTTGCAGCGCATGAAATACGACACCAAAACCGAACTCAGTGGTCATGGCTTCAGGGCCATGGCGTGCTCTGCACTGATTGAGTCTGGCCTTTTCAGCCGGGATGCCATCGAGCGGCAAATGAGTCACCAGGAGCGTAATGGGGTGCGTGCTGCCTATATACACAAAGCAGAGCACTGGGAGGAGCGTCAGAAAATATGTCAGTGGTGGGCTGATTACCTGGAACAGTGCCGGACTGAATACATGACACCTTATGAATTCTCGGCTCAGTGGGAGCAGGCTGCATAGCCTTTTGCCATGCAGCCTTTTGAGGGTAGCCCCTTTGCCCTTAAGGCCCTTCCGTTGGCCTTTTGGCTTCGTAGCCTTTTTGGGCTTTGGCTACATTTTTCTTGACTAAGGCAGCTTTATGACTTAGTTTTAATGCCAACACGGCCCCTCTCGGTTGAGTCTGTTTAGGCAGGCGAAACTGCTGAGGGGTTTTTTATTGTCCGCATTTCCCAGACTTGCTGCCAGTTCTCTGGAGCTCCCATACTTCTGTGATTGATGCCTAGGTCAGGTATTACGGGAAAACTTTGTAGGTGCGCCTGTATTCGTGCTGACCAGCTGGACCGGGGGTTGACCACGTCCAAGACCTGTTGTGCGATCTTAAGCAGCAAAAAACAACGTGCTCTTGCGTGTGTGTCATCTTCAAACGAAGCAATCCAGGGTATTTCCTGGGTGGAAGGCAGTTTAGGCTGATCCACTATATTCCGGTTCCACAGTCTGCTGTGATGGGCACAAATATTTCGCAGGTGGTTCAGGCTGCGTAGCCAGGTTGCAAAGGTACGTCCATTACTGAGCCCGTAACGGCTGGCAATTTCGTCCTGGTCTTTCTCTTGCATGCCGTTGAACAGTGTCGATAGGCTGCCAAAATCCCAAAGCTCACAGGCCACCCAGATGGCCAGTGGTAAACCGTACTTTTGCTTGTTGTGACGCACAAAGTCTTCTTTGGAGCGGTTGATCAGTTGCGCATGCTTGGCAAGCCAGGAATGGTGCGGTGTAAGCCCACTTTTGGGATCTAACTGAGTGCTGAATTTTGCGTGAAACAAGTCTGGATTCAAGTAGGCGAACGGATCGCTTTTCCCTAGCAGGTGCGAAATGTCTACGCGCAGAGCAATTTCGATTCTCTCTAACGCATCCAGTGTCAACAATCGCAGCTGTTTGTCGAACACGTAAAGGTCCAGCGCGTGCTGAAAGCTGGCACCAGCTTGAAACTCATCCAGTACCAAAGAGGATGCTTTGTTTCTTTTACCTTTATGATCCAGCAGACAAAGAACACCACTACGCTCACGGAATGGATACCAATAGCCGCTAAGACGGTAGTAGCCAATACGTTCCAGATAGTCGAGTGCCCGCGGCTTGTCGGTAACTTCTAGCCCGCGTGCAATCAGCTGATCCAGTTGTTCAGTAAAGCTTTTCCAGGGTTTTGTATACTGCATTTATTGTGGCTTGAGGATGTTGTGCAAGAGGTGGCCCAGAAGCCGTAGCTATGCTTCTGGGCCGTTTTTTAGGCTCTGACCAAGAAGCACCAAGCTTCATGGCCATAGTCGTGGGCGTCCAGTACGCGCTCAGAGTTTCTCACTCTGCGGTAGCGACAGCATACCCACCGAAAGCCTTTTGGGGCTGGTCGTTTATTTGACATTTAGCATAGTCACCTCCTTAGAGAGGAGATTTTTTCTTGCTAAATACACAGAAATTGCTACTCTTTCTGAGCATTCGACATGCAAGGGCGAGCCCCTCTCAAAGCTCACCGAACCGGTCGGAGTTGCCGCTCCGGTCGGTTCAAAATTTTTCTACTGTCCACTCGTCACCTTATTTAGTCGTTTTCCAGTTTTGGTATCTAGAGCAGACTTCTATTCATTTTGGTGTTTTCTACCACATCCTAAAATACACGAAGCACTATATGTTGTGCTTGTCTGTATATGTTTCGCAATATAGTGTGTGTGCGCATTGCGGGTCAAGCGTAAAGTTTTGTTTCAGGTCCTTGACTATTTTGTAGGCCTCACCACGTAAGGTGGAGAGCTCACTTTATGTTGTTCTTGTAAGATTGAGCATGCGCATGAGTATTGTTAAAAACACGCAAAAACGAGACGGAAAAGTGAGCGTTTTGTGGCTGAGCAGCTTGTTCCGCTCACCTAAAAAAATAGAATTCACCGATTTAGTGCTGGCTACTTTTACAGAAATTCCTTTTTCTGTTTTCCGGGTGTGACGATCAGCTGCCAGGCTGTTAATCAAAAGCCTGCAAGGTTATCTCGGTCAGCTTTTCATTCTCCGATTCTGGAAAGCCGTAATGATCAAATATCAGGTTGACTGCGCGAAACCCCCAGTTCAGGAAGGCGGCAAGATTGTCGGGTGGTATATAGGCTTTGCCTGGTGCCACTGATTCCGCTGCGGCAAGGCACATGCCGACCAGTCGAATAGAGGACGGGGTCAGGAAGAAAAACCAGAATGACCAGTCCTGATCAATAGCCCGCAGGTAATGACATACCTCGGGAATGCTGTAAAGCTCACGTGGATCATCTTCATAGCCTGCGATGGTCAGCCCCAGCGAGTTTTTGTAGCTCCATACATGTGCCGGGTCCTGTGCCGGTATAAGCGTGCGCAAAAACTCCAGTGTGCTTTCCAGATCTAACGACTCAATCTGCTTTCGATGGATGACGAGAATGGGGCAGAGGTCATCGCAAGTGTCCTCATCTTCGTAGTCGTCTTCGTAATCATCATAAGAAGGGTCATCGGCACCCCAGATATACCGATAGAGGCTTGGGCTTTCATAATCGGCGGCAGCCGACAGGATTTGTCCCATCAGGTGTGCAACGGTATCGTCCGCGCACAGAGGCGCAGAAACGGCGCTATCTGGCTCGTCACCATAGTCATAGATGTAATCCCAGCCTTCATCAGTAACTGCCCATAGCGCCATTTGCGAGGCCCTATCCAGCTCCTCGATGGCGACCTGCAGTAAGGTTCTGATAGTTTCTACGTAGGCAGGCCAGGCGTATGACTCTTCACGCTGTACCTGGGCACAAATTTCTTCCCAGACGTTTAACAAGCCGCTGTTGTCGCCGGACAAGTCTGCGTCCATATCTGAAAGTTCAGAAATCACCTTGTTGGTGACTTCTGTGCCCAGTTTGCCGGCCCAAGCATTGATGATGTATGGCGCAATACGACTCATGTGAAGCATCCTTTTCAGTATGGATTCTGAAACAACTGTCGATGGCTATAGGGCTTGGTAATAATCCCGGATAATCAGTGCCATTTGCTTGCGGCGCTCGGCCAGAAACTCTGAATATCTTTCTGCAGTCACCTCGAAAACGAAGTCAGGAATGGCGTTTTCTGCCAGGTTGGCAGCCAGATCGTCGCGGTCGCATATTTCCCCGATCACCAGCTTGCCGCCATCGGTTTGTTGCAGCACTCTTGCCATGTACTCGGTGGGTGGCAAGTTTGAAATGGCCAGATTGACGTGGGTTTCCGTCAAAGTCAGGTTGGCGACCTGGTTATATTCGTTTGGCTTGGTGATGCCGTTTTTGATCAGGTGATGTTTCGGCACGATATGATGCATGTCGGACTGGCTGGTGAACATCTGGCTCACCTTGGCTTCCTTGCTTAAAAAGCCGCGTGCACCGCTATTGATCAGGGCAGCGGTATAGACCTGGAACGAAGGGCTGCGCTTGCTGGGCGTGACCAGTTGCTGGGGCAGGGCGACTCGCCAGAAGTCTTCTCCCAGCTCGCCTTCCTCAATGTTGCGCAGGTAGTTTTCAACTCCCTGTTCCTCCATATGACGCAAGTCCATTTCCCAGATGGACTCAAAACTGCCTACCGCACGCCCGGTCAGCAGCGTCATGACAAACCAGCGTTTGACCGCTCGGAACCGCTCAGGCTCAGTCATGTCGAGCTGCCGCAGCTTCAGATACAGGGCATAAGCGAAGTTGAGGGCGTTTTTGGAGCCAATCATGTCTGCCGAAACAAAGCCAATGGACTGGATCATCTGCAGGAAACGCTCGAAATGCATCTGTCGAACAATATCGGATAATGCATCCCCCAGCTTTTTATAGGCACCGGGAATCAGGGATTCGTCCGTTTTGCGGGTTTCAGGATTAAGTCCGGATAACTCGCTGACAATGCTGCCAGCCTTGCCCCGGTTGAAGCCTACCAGCCCGGCTATACGGATGATGTCCGAATAGGTCGGCTGGAATATTTCATCGTCGTACTTACTTAACCAGCTGATCTTGTCCAGCATGCCGGACTGAACAAACTCTTCGTCGTTTTCACGGATGTCGTCATAGGCATGGCCGGCGGCGGACAGATGACAGAAATAGTCGATCAGCTTGCGCAGGTTGCGGCCTTCGTCGCCGTAGGTGGCAATCTTGCTCATGACAAAGTCGGCGCTGGATAGCGGTACACCTTTGGCGTTGATGCGCACAAAGATTTCCGCCACCACTTCCACTGGTAGATGGTCGTCCAGCGAAATCACGCCGATCTGGGCGTTTTCAATGGCGGCCAGCTTTTCCAGCGATGCCTCGATTTTGGCCGGGTCTTCATCCGGGTTGTTTCTGCAGTATTCACCAATGAATGTCAGCTTGGAGCTGGTGAAGAAGGTGCTGATGTTATGAACCCACTGGCTGCTTTTCTGGATGGCAGGGGTCAGGGTGGCAAACTCTTCTGTCACCGGGTTGAAGGCGATGGTGATGTTTTTCTTTTCGTAGCGTGAGCCAACCACCGGCAGTCCGGCAATGGCAGCACGCAAGGCGGTTACCCGCTGCTGCCCGTCAATCAGGATCTGCTGGTGAGCGGCAATCTCGCCGCCCTTGAGCTTGGCGCCAACCGACTGCCAGGTAATCAGATAGCCCACCGGATAGCCCTTGTAGAGGGAGTCCATCAGATCGCGGACCTGGGAGGACTTCCAGACAAAGGGTCGCTGCAGTTCGGGGATGGCAATGCGGTCATCATGGATGGCGGCAAGGATCTGTTTTACGGAGTTCTGGTTGACACTGTAGTTGGACATCTGGTGTTTCCGGCGTTGTTAAATCTGGGTCATAACTGCATCGAGCAGGGCTTGCTGTTTTTCATTGCGGGTGGTGATTTGCTCGTCGAGCTGATCGCAGAGGGTCATAAGCTGGTCGATTTTGGTGACTATGCGGTGTTGTTCAGGAAGTGGGGGGAGAGGAACCGGCAACGCCAGCATGACTGATCGGCTAACGTTTTTCATCGAGCTGCTTGTACCTGATGCATTAGCTATATAGTAGTGTCTTGAGTAATAACTACCGTTTGTAATATTTATGTAATCTTTGTTTATGTTTTCCGGTAATGTAAAGCGTACGATTTTATCGCTCATCATTAGTTTTTGTGGTGTATTTTTTACCACAACACTTCTAGCAACGAGTTCGTCTGTATTGGCACGAGATATTAGAAAATCGCCTGGCTTGACTTCAATTTCAGGGCGAGGGATAAGGTGACTTGGTAATGTTTTATTTTCGTCAGGATCAAACTCACCCCAAGAAACAGCGCTGACTTTAAGTACACCCCACTGGTTACCGCTTTTTTTCTCAGGCAAACAGCTTGGACTCCAGCCAGAGTCAGATTCAAGCGTAATTTCGCCGAGCCTACTCCACTTCCAGCTTTCAGGTATTTCATAAAAAGCTTCTTTTGGCGTAACTGCTGATGGGAGTTTTTGCTTTCTGATTTTCTTTTCTGCAATCAGCTTTTCTTTTTCAGCCTGAATGTCTTCCAACAGTTGACTGGCAGGTGGATCGTTGGGGTCTTGCGGGACGAGGCGGCCCATGACGGCGAGCTGGAGGATGGCTTTGCGCAGCTCGCTGACGTTTTCCGGGACGCTGTAGAGCTCGTTGAAATGTTTCTGAATAAAGTCCCAAGCATCGCTTTCTGGCTGTTCCAGCAGTTGCTGGATGGCGGCGCTGTGGATTTTCAGACGCTTCTCAGTATGCTGTTGGTGCAAGGCTTCCAGTGCATCACAGTGGGTCATCAGCTCGTTGATTTTGGTGACAATACGCTGCTGCTCAGCAATTGGTGGTAAAGGAAAAACACCTGAAAAAAAATTACCATCATTTATGGCAGGATAGGCGACCCCTTTTTGTGTGCTCTCAACGTATGAAATAAAAGATGGCGATCGCAAATAGTAATAAATAAATTTGGCTGACATCTCTTTAAATGGGTGAATGATTGCAAAGGCTGTGCTGGCAATAGCTTCTGGTTCATATTCTTTTTCAATGACAGCAATGTTGAGTAAATAGGGCCTTACGGTTGAGTAGATAACTGTTCCTGGCTGCACAATTTTTCTTGCTCGTGAAGGGGCTGCAGCAGCCTCAACTAGCTGAGGACTTGATATTTCTCCGGTGTCGTTGTTGATTGAACCAACATCAATATAAGTAAACTGATTACCCGGAGTTTTTTGCCCCCAATCATGGCCAATATCACGAAGTCTCACCCACTCCCAATTTTCTGGCAGCTGGTAAGGCATTTCTTCCTCAGTAACTGGCTGCAGCGGTCTTTGTTTTCTGATCTTTTTCTCGTCAATCAAACGCTGCTTTTCCGCTGCAATCTCTTTAAGCAGTTCACTGGCTGGCTGATCTTCAGGGTCTTGCTCAACCAGCTTGCCCTGCATGGCCAGAGTCAGGATCAATTCGCGCAGGCGGGCAACGCCTTCTAGTGAGGCAAAGGCGGTATCAAAATGCTGCTCCAGTAGAGCTGCAGTGTGCTGGTTCATGCCTGGCCCTCCCGGGTGGCAGTAAGGGCGGCCATAAGCTCGTTTTTCAGCGCATTCTGTGCTTCCAGCAGGCGACGGCTGATGTCTTCATATTCGGCCATGAGTACGTCCGGGTCGCCCAGCTCCACATGCTCCTGGTGCGGGTTTTTGCAGTCCAGGTTGTAGTTACGTTCGATGATTTCTTCGGCGCTGACTTTCCAGGCGTGCTCGGTAACTTGACGGTTTTTTCGCTCGGCACCGCCCCACCAGGCTTTTTCCAGATCAAATTCGTCAATGGTCAGTGGTTTGGAGCGGGAGTAGCTTTTGTAGCCTTCGGGGTAAGGATGTTCAAAAAACCAGATGTCTTCGGTCGGGCCGCCTTTTTCAAAGAATAGGATGTTGGTGTTAATGCTGGTGTAAGGGGCAAATACGCCCTTGGGCAGGCGCACTATGGTGTGCAGGTTGAAGTCCTTGAGCAGCTCCTGCTTGAGCGTGCTTTTCACGCCTTCGCCAAACAGGAAGCCATCGGGCAGTACCACCGCAGCGCGACCGGTATCTTTTTTCAGCAGGTGCATGATCAGCGCCATGAACAGATCGGCGGTTTCACGGGTGCGGTGGCTGGCGAGAAAGTTTTTCTCGATCCCGTCTTCTTCCATGCCGCCAAACGGCGGGTTGGTGATGATGATGTCGACCCTGTCCTTGGCTCCATAGTCCCGGAAGGGACGGGCCAGGGTGTTGTCGTGGCGGATGCGTACCGGCACGTCAATGTCGTGCAGCATCATGTTGGTGACGGCCAGCATGTGTGGCAGAGGCTTTTTCTCGACGCCATGGATGTTCTCGATCAGGCGGTTACGGTCTTCGACGGTGGTTTCCTGCTTCTTCAGGTGGTCGATGGCGCAGGTGAGAAAGCCGCCGGTACCGCAGGCCGGGTCTAGGATGCTTTCGCCCAGCTGCGGGTCGATCATGTCGACAATGAACTGGGTAACGGCCCGTGGCGTGTAGTATTCGCCCGCGTTGCCGGCAGATTGCAGGTCGGCAAGGATCTTTTCGTAGATGTCGTTGAACAGGTGACGGTCGGTGGAGGAGTTGAAGTCCACATCCTCTTCGATGACGTTGATCACCTGGCGCAACAGGGTGCCGGATTTCATATAGTTGTAGGCATCGGCAAACACCGAGCCGATCACACGGGCACGGGGCGAACTGTTGGCGCTGGTAGCCAGCTCCTTGAGAGCAGGGAATAGCTGGTTGTTGACGAAGTTGATCAGCTCTTCGCCGGTGATGCCTTCATCGTCCTTGGCCCAGTTGCTCCAGCGCAGGGCTTCGGGCAACGGGGACTTGTAGTCGCTGATGGTCAGTTCCCATTCCATTTCCTTGTCGTCAAAGATCTTCAGGAATAACAGCCAGCAGATCTGGCTGATGCGCTGGGCGTCGCCGTCGACGCCGACATCTTTGCGCATGATGTCCTGGATGGATTTGATCAGGGTGGAAAGGGACATGGGGTTTCCTTAAAACAGATAAGTTAGGCGCGGTAGAGCTCGTCTTCCAGCTCTTGTACCGCTTGTTCGTATTGGTTCTTGCCACCAAAGGCACGGATCAGCTCGATGGGGGTGCCAAGGTTGGTGAAAGGGGCGATGCTGAGGATCTGTGTTTCCTCAATGGCGGCCACGCCCTCGTCGGCGTACTTGTCGAGCAATGCTTGCAGCACTTGCTGGGCTTGTTCGCTGTATTTGGTGAAGTAGTTGCGTTTTTTGACTTGCTCGGCACGCTCTTTACGGGTTAGCGGTGGCTGATCCCAGGCTACGTGGCAGAGCAGGTCGAAGGGGTCGAAATCTTGGCCGGATTTTTTGCCCACTTCGTCAGCCAGGGCTTCAAAGAAGATACCTTGACTGGCCAGCTCCTCGATGATGGCCTGTTTTTTGTCGGTTTCGTTCCAGCGTTTGAGAAAGTCGTCCAGGCTGGCAAACTCGCGGCCCAGCGTTGTGCGGGTGTAGTCCTTAAGCGACTCGGTAATCAGTTTGCCATCAGCATCAAAGTACTGCACACGCTCGGCAACAACCTTGACGGGTACACCAGCGACTACATAGCGGTAGGTGACGCCAGTTTCGCCGCCACCGGTATCACCACCTTCGGGCTGGCCGCTACCCTCTGGATAACCGCCTGGGTCTTCGCCGGTAGTGGACGGGTCTTGTGGGGTGTCGTCTGTTTCTTCTGGCGGTACAGGTGGGTCATTGGGACCGGGCTGGTAGATTTGAACCGGATCACCGTCAAAGTCAGGGTCGGCAAACAGCTCGGTGGCTTTCTTGAAGTCGAGAATGGTGAACCAGAATTTGCCGTGATCTTCGTTGATACGGGTGCCACGACCGATGATCTGTTTGAACTCGGTCATGGACTGGATGCGCTGGTCGAGCACGATCAGCTTGCAGGTTTGTGCATCCACACCGGTGGTCATCAGTTTGGAAGTGGTGGCAATGACCGGGTAACGGCTTTCGGGAAAGATGAAATTGTCGAGCTCTTTCTTACCTTCTTCGTTGTCGCCGGTGATGCGTACTACGTAGCGATGGTTTTCTGCGGCCAGGTCGGCGTTCTCGTTGATCAGTGCCTGACGCATGCGCTCGGCGTGATCGATGTTTTCGCAGAAGACGATGGTTTTGTCGAAGCGGTTGCTGGCCTTGAGGTATTCAGTGACCTTTTCGGCGACGCGCTTGGTGCGCTCTTCGAGAATCAGGTTTTTGTCGAAATCCCGCTGGTTGTAAATGCGGTCTTCAATCAGCTCGCCGTGCTTGTCGCGCATGCCTTTGTCGGGTCGCCAGCCGGTGAGGTCCTTGTCCAGATCAATACGGACCACTTTATAGGGAGCCAGAAAGCCGTCGTCGATACCCTGGCGCAGCGAGTAGGTGTAAATGGGCTCGCCAAAGTAGTCGATGTTGGACACCTCTTTGGTTTCCTTGGGGGTGGCAGTCAGACCAATCTGGGTGGCGGAACTGAAGTATTCGAGAATTTCCCGCCAGGCCGAATCTTCGGCGGCGCTGCCCCGGTGGCATTCGTCAATGACGATCAGATCGAAAAAGTCGGGGCTGAACTGTTTGTAGATGTTCTGTTCTTCTTCACTGCCGGTCACGGCCTGATACAACGAGAGGTAGATCTCGTAAGACTTGTCGGCCTGACGCTTCTGGATTTTGGTCATGGCCGCGCCAAAGGGCTTGAAGTCGTTGGTCATGGTCTGGTCGACCAGAATGTTGCGGTCGGCCAGAAACAGGATGCGTTTTTTGGTTTTTGACTTCCACAGCCGCCAGATGATCTGGAAGGCGGTGTAGGTCTTGCCGGTACCAGTAGCCATCACCAGCAGGATGCGATCCTGTCCCTTGGCGATGGCTTCAATGGTTTTGTTGATGGCCAGCAGCTGGTAATAGCGCGGAGTCTTGTTGCTGCCGTCGCTGTAGTAGTCCTGGCTGACGATGTTCTGTTGTGTTTCTGTCAGCCCCTGGTGCTCTGCCCACCATTGCCAGAGCTGTGCAGGGGAGGGGAACTGCTCCAGTGTCAGCTCACGTTCGATAACGCCGTCTTTGGCTAGCTTGTTGTGGAACAGGAAGCCGTCACCATTGCTGCTGAAGACAAAGGGTACTTGCAGCATTTCGGCATAGCCCAGTGCCTGTTGCATGCCTGAGCCCAGACTCTGGCTGTTGGCCTTGGCCTCGATAACGGCAATCGGCATGTTGGGCTTGTGGTACAGGACGTAGTCGGCACGTTTGTTCTGGCCGCGGGTATGTAGCCGGCCACGTACAATGATCCGGCCGTTGGTCAAGCCGACTTCTTCACGTACCTGGCTGGTTAGGTCCCAGCCGGCACGAGTGATGGCGGGTGTAATGAACTGTGTGCAAATGTCCCTTTCGGACAATGATTTTTTGGTCATTGGCAGTCCTATTATCTGCGGGAAACAAGTGTCAGATAGTATTTCCCTGTGCCAGTAAGTGGCTGATCCTTCTCGACTGCAGCAATGTACCTGAAATGTGAGGAAGCTTCTATTCTGGGAGTGTCCGATTGGCAAAAATTTACCGTATTTATTGGCTGCTAAATTAGCTGCGATGAACGGTACAGCTCCATCAGTTTGCCCACGGCAAGCTGGTAGTCATGCTGAGTTTTGGGCGCAAAATGCTTCAGGCTTGCAGCAAATGACATCCGGTGCCGTTTGCCGACCTGGTCCATCCGCGTGCAGCCCATGTTCTGACAGTGGCGAATGAACTTGGCCATGCGCACAATTTGTACCTGGCGGTACTTTTTAGAGCCAGAGCGCCGGTAGCCACGTACGGCGCTTTGGAACTCGTACTGGATGCCGATACGCTTCACGTGCGGCCACCTATATAGCTGGCAACAACCTCTATCCGGCCATGGCCCAGTTCTGCCGAGATTTGCAGGCGTACTTCCCGGTCTCGTTCACGGTCAAGAATAGTCCCGCCATTTACTGGTGCAGGGTGGCCGGTAAGCTCTTCGTAGCGCTGTGCAGCATAGGCACTGCGCAGCTCGTGGAAACGATGAATGCCTGTTTCACGCAGGATAGGGCGGTTGGCCTTGATTTCCGAGTTCAGAAACTTGTGGTAGTTCTGGTCTTCGGGGATCAGGCTTCTACCTTTGTCCTGAATAGCTGCGGCATTTTTCAGGGCTTGAATCTGCCGTTCATTGGTCACCGGGATTGTGCGTCTTTTACCGCCTTTGGTACCTTTTTCTATGCTCAGGCGATCATGTTTTAAAGCTTCACGCAGAGCTTTTTTATTGTCCAGCAAGGCAGCTTCTTTCAGGCGAAGTCCGAACTCACGGGCAATGCTAGATAGTGCCTGCACCCGTGGTGTCATTGCCTTGTTTGCCATTTGGTATTGGATGTCGCTGATGGTTTGATTGGTGCGCACAAAGTCACGCATCTCGATGCCTTGTTTTCGAGCTGTAACTGGAACCCAGGGGGCGACATTGGCGTACGCACGAACGCTGTCCATAGCGGTGTTCACAGCTGATAGCAGAGCATGTTTGTACTGGTTGCTATACGTGCTGTTTTTTAGATGCTGAGAATAGGCTTTGACCAAGTTCTCATCGACCTGCTCTAGTCTGCTAACTCCTTGTTTTTTAGCGAAGTTTTGAAAATGCTTGAAACGCTTTGCCACAGAATCAACAGTCGCATATGAGAAGCGTCCTTTGACGCGCTCGATGTTCAGAATCATTTTCACCGCGAAGCTCATGTTTCTGCTGCCTAATCCGAAATTTCTGCTCATGTTCTGGTCCTGCTTAGGTTGTGTTTGGTGGTGGAGGCGGGGGAGACAAATACGGTTAGTTTTACGCGCGCATTCAAGGCTGCGGCAGCCTGTCCTCCGGTTGCTGTAGTTTGGTGAGTTGTGCTTCCCGCGCCCTCCCCAGGGCAGCCAGGTTTTATGTCTGGCCAGACGGGTTTTAACGCACGTTAGAACGTGCCGTTGCGGCAGTTTTAGAAGGTAACCTTGGCGTTGCGCCAGGCTGTAAGCCTTGTATTTGCTGGGTTTGGCTGCATCATGGTCCGCCTGTTTCTTTGCAAAAAAGAAACAGGCGGTAGGGCAAAAACATGGATGCTTCCGGGCCGGCGACGATGATCTGTCGAGACCGTTTATTGCCGCAAATACTGGGTGGGTAGGGGTACAGGCAGGCCGCTAAATTGCAGGCGCAGCCAAGCAGTGGCGTAGGTTGCCGCAGCTAAACGGGTAGGAAATGGCGCAGGGCCAGGGTGGTAGAGCGAGCTGTTCAGCGTGATGCGAAACAGCTGGAAGTAAGGAAATCGCCGGCATTTTGCCGCCCCATGCTTCAGGCGATACAGGGGCTTGGGCCTGCTGTCAGTTTACAACTGAGTAGCAACGATTTGATTCTAACTGTGACTTTCTTTGTGTGCAACTAAATGGCGCACTATTGTTCAACCAGCTGGTTACTGTAACTTAGTGCTACATCTGCTAAATCTGCTACAAGGCTTTAATATCAGCCACCTACATAAGCTACATTGCTGCTACAGAGTTGCAACAAGTGGCGGAGTCAATCTCTAAGTGCAACACTTGACCAACCTGGTAAGGTATTGCGCCATGTCCTACAAGCAGCATGTGTTCAACAAACGTACGCAAATCAAAAGTTGAACTTTTGTGCTTGACAACATCAATTGAATGCAGGTAGTGTCAACTCGTGCCAGGCAGTTCTTGCTAGGCGCAAGCCTTGTACACCATGGAAAAAGGCGCTCTCTTCGGAGTTGGTGTTTACCTTTCTTTTCGGACACGCATCGTCTGCTCGCTGGTTTTATCGAAACCAGCACTTTCTCCTACGCGCAAGCTTTGCGTGCCATCAAACTTTCAAGCTTTCAAACTGGTCTTTTGCAGTTAACTGCTTGGCAGTGGCTTTTATCTGCCTGCTTATTACCATTCTGCGTATATGTGCAGCTTCTAACCTAATCCGGCTTGCCGGAACGGTTTGGCGTAACCAAAAAAATACGTCGTAATTTTAATTTTGGTTATAGGGTTAAATTATGGATGTAACAAATAAATACAGCGAGAAAGTAACTGGTTTGCCACGCAAAGAATTGTTGCATGTTGATGAGGTTGCAGCAAAGTGCGGAATAAGTAAGTCGTCAATTTGGCGTCTTGTGCGCGAGGGGAAGTTTCCACAAAGGCATAAAATTGGCCGCATGGCGCGCTGGAGACTCAGTGACCTTGAGGCATGGCTGAGCAACCCCACGGAATGGGCAGAAGAGGATAAATAAAAATGGACTTTCAACTTGATCGCATTGTTTTGCTACTTGATTATTTAGACCCTCATGATCGAGATGTTTGGCTCAAAGCGGCCATGGCCCTTAAGCAAGAGTATGGGGATGAAGCCCGCTATATTTGGGAGCAGTGGAGCAAAAAGGCAAGTAATTATTGTTCAAAATCAGCTGAAAGTGTCTGGCGTAGCTGCGGCAATGGACCAATATCAATGGGGACTTTGTATTTTCTGGCCAAACAGGCCGGATGGGAAAATAACGGTAAGCTTCGCCCACGTCATTATCAGGGATTTAATCATCAAAATAGTGAGTTCGCTAATATAAGCAGATGTGTGGAGGAAATTATACGCTCACACAGGATTTGGCATACTTCAAAACCAGCCAGTCCAGATCATCCATACCTAAAAAGAAAAAATATAGCGCCTTATGGCATTAGACAGTTGGGCCGTGCGCTGGTTATTCCTCTTTATTCATCCGATGAATTAGTGGGTTTGCAGTTTATAGATCCAGATGGAAGTAAGCGGTTTATGCGGGGGAGTAAACTGTCGGGCGCTTATGCTGTTGTTGGGAAATTTGATTCAAAAACTAGTAGTGTTTATGTAGTCGAAGGCTATGCAACTGGTGCTACGGTACACGCTCACACAGGTATGCCTGTTTTTTGTGCCATGGCGGCTAGCAACCTCAAAAAAGTTGCTGTAGCACTGCGTTTCAAAGCACCTAATATTCATATTGTTATCGCAGGTGATAATGATCATTTGACTGCTGGTAATCCAGGGAAAAAAGCTGCTTTTGAAGCTGCCGAAGCTGTTACTGGGGAGGTTATGTTGCCGCAGTTTCCTAGTGGCCACCCAGGGACTGATTGGAACGATCTGGCTCAATTTTTGTTGGCTGAGGGGAGGACGCTGCAATGGCGCTCCAATTAGCCGCTTTGCTCCAACCATCAGGGCTAACTGAAAAATTGGCCCCAGAACCTTTGGAGACCAGCATTGATTTGGTTCCGCCTTATCCGCTGGCCGTCCTGCCTCCTCTGCTGCGTGAAGCCGCAGAAGGGATTGCTGATTTTGTTCAGGGGCCACCTGCTTTAGCAGGGCACACGGTTTTGGGTGCGGCGGCTTGCCTGGCTCAGAGTCGAGTCGATTCTTGGTCCCATGTTTCCAGACAGATGCCCTGCAGTCTTTTTTCTCTTGCTTTAGGGTCAACTGGCAGTGCAAAAAGTTCCACACATCGTTTGGCTTTTCTACCTATAGAGCAGGCGGAAAAACAGCGATTAACTTTGGCTGGTGATCAAGCTGTTGGTGCTAACGGGCTGGTGACTGGAGATGCTTCGTTTTCAAGGGTAACAAGTATGCTGGTGGAGGGTTGTGCTTCTTTATTTTGGACCACTGCTGAAGGTGGGCAGCTGCTCAAAGGGCACAGTCTTCAAGCGGATAATGCTGTTGCAGTACTAGGTGCGATTACCCGTTTGTGGGATGACGGTGGCCTGGAACGAATACGATCAAAAAGTAATGCGGATGCTTCGGGGATAGTTTTTAACCGTCGGTTAAGTCTGAGCTTGATGGTGCAAGAAATAACTATTCGCGATGTTCTACGAGACCCGGTTATGAGGGGGCAGGGGTTTCTGGCACGATTCCTGTTTTGCGCCCCTGATAACCTGCTGGGTACGCGTACTTTATCCCTGGAGAGGCTTAGCCGCAAGGCAGAGGATGATTTGCGTATTGCGCATTACTGGGAACGACTTGAAGAGTTAATGTTGACTCCAGAAGCTGTTGACCCGCAGCGGCTTGGAGAAGTTGCTGCTCCAGCATTGATACCCACTTCAGATGCTAAAAAGTTGTGGCTAGAGTTCTATAATGCAAATGAGCTCAAGCTGGGGCGTTTCGGTGATCACGAACCCGTCGCTGAATTTGCGATTCGCGCACCACAGCAGGCGTTGCGCCTGGCCACGGTTTTGGCATTTTTTGAAGGCAAAAGCCAAGTTGATGAAGAGGCCATGTATGCGGCAGTCTGCTTGGCGGAACATTCTACACAGGAGTGGCACAGATATACGGTAGCTACTTTCGACCCAGCGCTGGAGGCAGCAAGGGATATCAGCGACTGGCTGGTGGCCAAAGTTAGAGCAGGTGAAGAAAAGTGGTTGGAATTTACTGGCAGACAGTGGCTTCAGTGTGGATACGGTCGCTACCGGACTGCGCGCAAGCGGGACCAAGCATTCCGGCTGCTGTTAGAGCGCAAACATCTGCTGGAAACACCCGATGGCTACCGGCTCAACCCCCTGCTACTGGAAAATTCGGCTGAAGGAGGAGGTGAAGGGATCTAGCGTTCAGGCAGCGCTTCGTGAGCACGAGACGCTGCCCACTTGTTGGGCTCTAATTCCCATGATGCTGGGGCTTTCTGGCGAAACGCGCTTAAGGCAGCCAGTTTTCTACTCGAAAAGGATCAGCTTTCTCAAGTTTCCGTTTTTCTTGAGCTTTTTTATCCTGCTCCTTAAGCCCGGCCACGATGAGGTGGGTAAAGACAGAAACAACGACAACGAGTCCGGTTGTAACCACGTAGAAAGCCATCTTCCGTCTCCCTGGTTATTCACAAAAGAGTCAAAAGCCCACATCTGCGGGCTTTTGAAGGGTTAGTTATAGGTCATATTCATTCTTGGTTTTTAGTAACTGTCTCCAGTCCCAAAAACACTGGCAAAACCCTCAGTACAAAAGAGATCACCAGTGCTACCATTGCATAACCAAAAAGATAGCGGTACTCGCCGCCTGGCCTATCAAACACGGTGTCTCCAATCAGAGCCAAGACTAAAAAGGCCATAGAAAGCCACATAGCCAGTCGATCGAGATCGTGTAAAACCAAAGCCAATATTTTTTTCTTTCTGCTCATTGTGTCGCTCCAGCGTTGAGCGGAAAGACTTCATCCTTGCGGAAAGATGCTTTCCGCAAGGTGGTAGTAAAATATAACGCCACACCCAGCTAATAAGCTTAGGCACCGCTTGTTTCATGGCGTACAGCGGGTTTAGGCCTGTGCCCGTCAACGACGGGCAAACAGATGTGTGCATTATAGCAATTTACGGTCGTGTTTTTCTATGCGTGGAACGGAATCTGCCCAGCTACCCAGAGTGGTAGCCAGTTCAACCTATGTTTTCTCTGCTGTCTGACGCAAGTCTTTGCGGGTGGCCAGCTCCATGGTGCGGGCTTCTACCTTGTCTCGCTTTTGCTGAGGCAGTTCGACCAAAATGTCATCAAGTTTTCTTGACATGACAAAGCTATCATGTGTGGCAAACCTGTAGCAGCCTGTTAGCAGATGTAACCTGTTGAATTTAATATTTTGTAGCAGAGTTGGCAGCAGTAGCAGGCTGCGTACTGGTCGAACAGCAGATGCGTAGTTTGTGGTTGTGTGGCTTGGCAAAATATAATAAGGATACATTTAAGGATACGTATTTGGGTGGTTTTTACAATACCCTGTGAAATCAGTAAGTTATAGGGGTGGTCGATTCCGGTTTCGGGCACCAATTTTGCGCTTTACACAAGCACCAAGAAATGTCAGGCAGATCCTGAATGCTGCCAAAGTCCGGTAGCTTGCGGGGCTTTTTGTTCCTGTCTGCTGCAGTCAACTTTTAGAACGATCCGTACAAGCCAGCGCAGTAAGGCCGGGCTTGACAATGCGCCTGCAGCTTTGGCTGGTTCTTGTGCTTCCATTTGTACGCACAAAAATACCCATGGCCCCGCTTTTCAGCACTGGGAACAAATTGTCGCTTGTCGTCAAACGGCGGGCTGATTCTGGCCTGTGTACAGAGAAGTGCTGCGTCTGCTGCCCCATGTAACGGAGTGCTTTTTGTTTTGGATAACGCAGAATAAATATCTGCGTTGCTAGGTTGCTGTTGAAAATTGGCTCAAAAGGTTCATTTGTTACAAGTAAGCTGCGCTTTTTCGCCGCTTTGCCTGACCCTGACTGCTTCGTCAACACTGTTCGGCGCATCCTTTAGTATTTTGCCGGGTTACAGCGGCTAACCCTCTGGCATGAAAGAGTCAGGTGTGCGGGTAAATGCAGTGTAAACACTCTGAATAATTCATGGCAGCCTGCTATCTTCTACAGCATTTCAACTGACGGGTCGGACAGCCGTGTCTAAATTTTTTGTTTCTTCATCTGTTTTTCGCAAGCTCTGGTTTTGGTTGTTGCTGGTTGTGCTCGCTGCAGGCGGTTATTGGGGCTGGCAGCAGCTTGGTGGTGAATCAAAACCGGCCAGCCGGTCAGCCGGCGGTCCTGCCATGGGCATGCGCGGTGGCTTTATGCTGGAGGCGGTACCGGTCAGCGTACAGCGGCTGGAGCAGGGCCGGTTTGCCCGCAGCCTGAAGGCGCTGGGTACAGTCACCGCCTGGAACAGCACCGAAGTAACCAGTCAGGTCAGCGGCATTTTGCGTGAAGTGCTGTTCAATGAAGGCCAGGATGTAAAAAAAGGCACAGTACTGGCACAACTGGATGACCGCAGCTACCAGGCGGCGCTGTTGCAGGCCGAAGGTGCCCTGCAGGAAACCCGCGCTCAGTTGCAACAAGCCGAACAGGATTTGCGCCGCTATCAGGGTCTGCTCAGGAATGAATCGATTGCCAGGCAGACGCTGGAACAACAGCAGGCGCTGGTTACCCAGCTGCGCGGTACCCTGAAGGTGCGTGAAGCCCAGCGTGACGCGGCCAGGCTGAATGTTGAATACAGCCGCATTACTGCGCCGATTGATGGTCGTCTGGGCTTGCGGGCGGTGGATGTGGGCAATAACGTGGCCGCCGGCAATACCGTACTGGCCACCATTACCCAGCAGCAACCCATTGCGGTCAGTTTCACCCTGGGCGAACAGTATGTGCCCGAGCTGCTGCAGGCAGTAGCCAGAGGCGAACCGTTGCCGGTGGAAGCCTGGAGCCGTGATGAGCAACAGCTGCTGGCCACCGGTGTGTTGGACAGCATCGACAACCAGGTGGATGTTAGTACCGGTACCCTGCGTCTCAAGGCGCGCTTTACCAATGAAGACAACGCTTTGTTTCCGCAGCAGTTTGTCAATGTGCGTCTGCAATTGGCGGTGTATGACAATGTACTGAAAGTGCCCAACGACGCGCTGCAGTTTGGCAACCAGGGACGTTTTGTCTGGGTTGTAGATGACGAGCTGAAAGCGCGTATGCGCCCGGTGCAGCTGGGGCAGGGCGATGCCGAGTTTACTCTGGTTACCCAAGGGCTGGCTGCGGGTGAGCGGGTGGTGATCGAAGGTGTTGACCGCCTCAAGGATGGCGGCAAGGTTGAAGTAATCCGTGCCGATGGCAGCAGCGAGCCGGCAGTGCAGGACAGCAAGCCGGCTGACCGCCCGGGGCAGTAAGTTGTCATGAACTTTTCCCGTATTTTTATCCTGCGCCCGGTCGCGACCACGTTGTTGATGGTTGCGGTGTTTCTGCTGGGTCTGCTGGCCTATCGTCTGTTGCCGGTGGCGGCGCTGCCGCAGGTGGATTATCCGACCATACGCGTGATGACGCTCTATCCCGGCGCCAGTCCACAGGTGATGAACAGTGCCGTCACGGCACCGCTCGAGCGCCAGTTCGGGCAGATGCCGGGGCTGGAGCAGATGTCTTCGTCCAGTTCGGGCGGCGCTTCGGTCATCAGCCTGCGTTTTAGTCTGGATGTGGCGCTGGATGTGGCCGAGCAGGAGGTGCAGGCGGCCATCAACGCGGCCAACAACCTGCTGCCCAATGACCTGCCGGCACCGCCGGTGTACAACAAGGTCAACCCTGCCGACAGCCCGATTTTGACACTGGCGATTACCTCCGACAGCATTCCGCTGCCGCAAGTCAATGATCTGGTGGATACGCGCATGGCGCAGAAAATCGCCCAGATCAATGGCGTCGGACTGGTCAGCATCGGCGGCGGGCAACGTCCGGCAGTGCGCATTCGCGCCAATCCGCAGGCGCTGGCCACCGCCGGTCTGACCCTGGCCGAGGTGCGCAGCCTGATTACCCGGGCCAACGTCAACCAGCCCAAGGGCAGCATCGACGGGCCATCCCGTATTACTCAGCTGGATGCCAACGACCAGCTGCGCAGCGCCGAAGACTACGCCAGCCTGATTCTCAAGCACGAGGACGGGCGGGTGCTGCGTCTGGCTGATGTGGCGGAGATTATCGAGGGCGCGGAAAACGAACGTCTGGCTGCCTGGGCTGACCAGCAGCAGGCCGTGCTGCTGAATATCCAGCGCCAGCCCGGTGCCAACGTGATCGAGGTGGTCGAGCGTATCGAGGCGCTGCTACCCGGCATCGTTGCCAGCATGCCGACCGGTGTTGAGGTGACGGTGCTGACCGACCGTACCCAGACCATTCGTGCCGCGGTCAAGGACGTGCAGTTCGAGCTGGTGCTGGCCATTGTGCTGGTGGTGCTGGTGACCTTCCTGTTCCTGAAAAAACTCAGCGCCACGCTGATTCCGTCGATTGTGGTGCCGCTGTCGCTGATTGGCACCTTTGGCGTGATGTATCTGGCCGGTTTTTCCCTGAACAACCTGACGCTGATGGCGCTGACCATTGCCACCGGTTTTGTGGTGGACGATGCCATCGTCATGCTGGAAAACATCGCCCGCCATATTGAGGAGGGCGAAACGCCCCTGAATGCAGCGCTCAAGGGTGCCAAACAGATTACCTTTACCCTGATTTCACTGACCTTCTCGCTGATTGCCGTGTTGATCCCGCTGCTGTTCATGCAGGATGTAGTAGGCCGGCTGTTTCGCGAGTTCGCCATTACCCTGTCGGTGGCGATCCTGATTTCACTGGTGATTTCCCTGACCCTGACGCCGATGATGTGCGCCCGCCTGCTCAAGCCGGGCAAGAGCGGCGTGGCGGAAGAAGACTGGCTCACGCGAATCATTGCCGGCTACGGCAAGAGCCTGGGCTGGGTGCTGCGTCATCAGCTGCTGACCCTGCTGGTGGCAGTGGCAACCTTTGTGGTCACGGCGCTGTTGTGGGTTGCTGTGCCCAAAGGCTTTTTCCCCGAGCAGGATACAGGTGTGATCCAGGGCATTTCCGAAGCACCACAAAGCATTTCCTTTGCCGCCATGAGCGAGCGTCAGCAGCGCCTGACCGAAGTGCTGCTGGCTGACCCGGCTGTGCTCTCGGTGTCCACGCAAATCGGTGTTGACGGCAACAACCCAACCCTGAATACGGGCCGCCTGCTGATCAATCTGGTGTCTTTTGACCAGCGCAGTGAAACCGCCGGGCAGATCATTGAACGCCTGCGTCCGCAGCTCGACCGGGTGTTGGGCATTCAGCTGTATTTGCAGCCGGTGCAGGACCTGAGCATCGAAGACCGTGTCAGCCGTACCCAGTTCCAGTTCAGTCTGGAGTCTGCTGATCCGCAGCTGCTGGAGAGCTGGGCGCCAATGCTGGTCGACTACCTGCAACAGCAGCCACAACTGCGCGATGTGACCAGCGACCAGCTGGCTGACGGCCTGCAATACTATCTGGATATCGACCGCGACCAGGCGGGGCGGCTGGGCATCAGTGTTAGCAGCATTACCGATGCCCTGTATGACGCCTTTGGCCAGCGGCAAATTTCCACCATCTTTACCCAGACCAGCCAGTACCGTGTGGTGCTGGAGGCGCAGGGCAACCCGCAGGATGCGCGGGCACGTCTGCAGGATGTGCATGTGCGTGGCAGCAGCGGGCAGGCGGTACGGCTGGCCAGTCTGGTGCGCATCGAGGAAAAATCCGCACCGCTGGTGCTTAACCATATCGGCCAGTTCCCGGCCATCAGTGTTTCTTTCAACCTGGCGCCGGGCGTGTCACTGGGTGAAGCGGTCAATGTCATTGAACAGGCGCAGCAGGAGCTGGCCATGCCCGAAGCCATCCAGAGCCACTTTCAGGGTGCGGCGGCTGCTTTCCGCGCTTCGCTGTCCAGTACCCTGTGGCTGATTCTGGCGGCGGTGGTAACCATGTATCTGGTGTTGGGCGTGCTCTACGAGAGCTATATCCACCCAATTACCATCCTGTCCACCTTACCATCGGCGGCCATTGGTGCATTGTTAGCACTGGTGCTGACCGGCAACGACCTGAGCATGATTGCCGTTATCGGCATCATCCTGCTGATCGGCATCGTCAAGAAAAACGCCATCATGATGATCGACTTTGCACTAGAGGCCGAGCGCCATCAGGGCATGAGCGCCGAACAGGCAATCTATCAGGCCGCCATGCTGCGGTTCCGCCCCATCCTGATGACCACTCTGGCGGCGCTGTTTGCCGCCGTGCCACTGATGCTGGCCACCGGCTCCGGTGCCGAACTGCGCCAGCCGCTGGGGCTGGTGATGGTGGGCGGCCTGCTGCTCAGCCAGGTGCTGACGCTCTACACCACACCGGTGATTTACCTGTTCTTTGACCGTATCAGTCCGGCCAGCCGTCAGGCGCATATGCAAGAGCCATCCCGGGAACAATTGCAGGAACAGGACGCATGAACCTGTCCGCGCCCTTTATCCGCCGGCCGGTGGCCACCACGCTACTGAGCATCGCCATTGTGCTGGCGGGGATTCTGGGCTTTCGCCTGTTGCCGGTGGCACCGCTGCCGGACATGGACTTTCCTGTAATTACCGTACAGGCCAGCCTGCCCGGTGCCAGCCCGCAGGTAATGGCGGCGACGGTGGCCACTCCACTGGAGCGCGCTTTTGGCAGCATTGCCGGCGTTACCCAGATGACCAGCCGCAGCTTTCAGGGCTCGACAAGGGTGATGATCCAGTTTGACCTGGATCGCGACATCAATGCCGCCGCCCGCGAAGTGCAGGCTGCGATTAACGCTGCCCGCGAGCTGTTGCCCAGCGGTATGCGCAGTATGCCCACCTACCGCAAGGTCAACCCGACCCAGTCGCCGATCATGGTGCTGGCGCTGACCAGTGACAGCCTCGGCCGTGGCGAGCTGTATGATCTGGCCGAGTCGATTGTCGGGCAGAAATTGCTGCAAGTGCAGGGTGTCGGTGATGTGCAGATTGGCGGTGCCTCGCTGCCGGCGGTGCGGGTTGAGCTGGAGCCGCGCCTGCTGGAGCATTACGGCGTGGCGCTGGATGAGGTGCGCCAAACCATTGCCAGCGCCAACCAGCAGCGCCCCAAGGGGCAGGTGGAGCAGGGCAGCCGGCACTGGCAGATTCAGGCCAACGACCAGCTCTACAAAGCTGCCGACTATGCACCGCTGATTATCCGTGAGCGCGATGGTTCGATCCTGCGTTTGAGCGATGTGGCGCGGGTTTCCGATGATGTGGAAAACCGCTACAACAGCGGTTTTTTCAATGATCAAAGCGCGGTGCTGCTGGTGATCAACCGCCAGGCCAATGCCAACATCATTGCCACCATTGCCGATATCAAAAAGGAAATGCCCGGTCTGCAGGCGGTATTGCCAGCCTCGGCACAGTTGCAGGTGGCGATGGATCGCTCGCCGGTGATTACCGCCACCCTGCACGAGGCCGAGCAGTCGCTGCTGATCGCCACCGCGCTGGTGATTGTCGTGGTACTGCTGTTTCTGGGCCATTGGCGTGCGGCGGTGATTCCGGCCTTTGCCGTGCCAGTGTCGCTGATTGGCAGCTTCTCGGTCATGTACCTGATGGGTTTTTCCCTGAACAACCTGTCGTTGATGGCGCTGATCATTGCCACCGGGTTGGTGGTGGATGACGCCATTGTGGTGCTGGAAAACATTGCCCGGCACATCCGTCTGGGGCACAAGCCGATGCAGGCGGCGCTGCTGGGTGCCAAAGAGGTCGGTTTTACCCTGCTGTCGATGAACCTGTCGCTGGTGGTGGTGTTTGTCTCCATCCTGTTCATGGGCGGCATTGTCGAGCGGCTGTTTCGCGAGTTTTCCATCACTCTGACCGTGGCCATTCTGATTTCCCTGCTGGTGTCGGTCACCCTGACACCGATGATGTGCGCACGCTGGTTGCGGCCCGAGGAAGAGCAACCTGCGCCCAACATCCTGCAGCGCTGGGGTACGCGCATGCTCGGCGGTTATCGGCGCAGTCTGGAGTGGACACTGAACTACCAGCGCCTGATGTTGCTAGGCCTGCTGCTGACCATTGGTGCCAATGTCTGGCTGTTTGTCGAGGTGCCGAAAACCTTTATGCCGCAGCAGGACACCGGCCAGTTGCGTGGCATGATCCGCAGCGATGACGGCCTGTCGTACCACACCATGCGACCCAAAATGGAGCAGTATCGCCAGGCACTGCTAAAAGACAAGGACGTGCAAAGCGTGGCCGGTTTCATCAGTGGCGGCAGTAACGCCTTCCTGATTGTGCGGCTCAATGCCGTGACCGAACGTGAGGGGGCGCAGGAGGTGGTTAACCGTCTGCGCAAGGACATCCCGAAAATTCCCGGCTCCAGGCTGTTTTTAATGCCCCAGCAAGACCTGTGGCTGGGCGGGCGCGAAGGTGGCGGTACCGAACATGAATATGTGCTGCTGGCCAGTGATCTGGACGAGCTGCGCACATGGCAGCCCAAAGTGCGCGATGCTTTGCGCGCCCTGCCGGAACTGACCGATATTGATAGCCGCGAAGGCCGGGGTGCCCAGCAACTGACGCTGGAAGTGGACCGGGTGCAGGCGGCGCGACTGGGTGTGGACATGGCCACCGTCACCGCGCTGCTCAATAACGCCTTTAGCCAGCGTCAGGTTTCCACCATCTATGAAACCCTTAACCAGTACAGTGTAGTGCTGGAAATCGACCCCGAATTTGTCGGCTCGCCCAAGGTGCTGGAGCAGATCATGGTGATTGGCAGCGGTGGCGAGCAGATTCCGCTCTCCAGCTTTACCCGCTGGAGTGAAAGCCTGCAAAACGAAAGCGTACAGCATGACGGGCAGTTCGCGGTGGAGAGCATCGGTTTTGCGCTGGCCGAAGGTGTCAGCCTGGATCAGGCCCAGGCAGCCATCGAAAAAGCCATGGCGCGCATTGCGCTGCCGACCGAAGTGCAGGGCAAGCTGGGCGGTACTGCCGGCTTCTTCAGCCAGTCACAAAACACCCAGGGCTATATGCTGCTGATAGCCATTGTTATCGTATATCTGGTGCTGGGAATACTTTATGAGAGCTATGTGCACCCGCTGACCATCCTCTCCACCTTGCCCTCGGCGGGCGTGGGTGCCTTGCTCGCGATTCAGCTCACGGGCGGGCAGTTCAGCCTGATTTCCCTGCTAGGGCTGTTTCTGCTGATTGGCATCGTCAAGAAAAACGCCATCCTGATGATCGACTTTGCCCTGCACCTGCAGCGCGATGATGGCAAGCCGCCGCGCGAAGCCATTGTTAGCGCTGCCGTGCAGCGTTTTCGTCCAATCATGATGACCACCATGGCTGCCATTCTGGGTGCCGTGCCCCTGCTGATTGGCGGTGCTGAAGGCAGCGAAATGCGCCAGCCGCTGGGCCTGGCGATTGTTGGCGGGCTGCTGCTGAGCCAGTTGCTGACGCTATACAGTACGCCCGCGGTGTACCTGTTTTTCGACCGTATCGGCCAGCGCTTTCGCCGGCGGCGGGCTTAGGCAGCTTTAGCGCCGGCTGAACCAGCCCAGCGCCAGCAGTGCGGGAATATTCATCAGCAAGCCATAGAGCAGGGCAATTATTCCTGCCTCGGGCAGCTGCAGCTGGGCAAAGGCTACCAGCATGGCAATGCCGGCATTTTGCACGCCGGTTTCAAAGCACAGTGTGCGCACCTGTGCCGGTTCAAGCCGTAGCAGGCGAGCGAACAGGTAGCCGGCAAACAGTGCCAGTGCTGCCAG
>JAAYFD010000052.1 GCA_012728415.1 Gammaproteobacteria bacterium | reverse complement strand
CCTGTACCCGGCGCACGCCGCCTTCGGTGGTTACAAGAAGTCCGGCGTGGGTCGCGAAACCCACAAGATGATTCTGGACCACTACCAGCAAACCAAAAACCTGCTGGTCAGCTATGGCACCAGCCCGCTGGGCTTCTTCTAAGGGGCCCCGCTCCTTAAATGCTGAAAATCGCGGGCTGCCCACAGCGGCCCGCCCTTCGCCCCAGAGAGCAGTCGGGGCAACCGGCAATACCTGTATGTTCCCGGCAATTTTGCCAACGCACTCAATCAACCAAGAGTATCACCATGACCGTATCTGCTTTCTTTATGCCTTCCGTCAACCTGATCGGCGAAGGTGCCGTTGAACAGGCCTGCGACCACGCCAAACAGGCGGGCTTCACGCAAGGCCTGATTGTGACCGACAAACCGCTGGTGGAGCTGGGCTATGCTGCGCAGCTGCAGCAGCTGCTGGCCGACCGTGGCGTTAAATCCTGCATCTACGACGGCGTACAGCCCAACCCGACCACCAGCAACGTCGAAGCTGGCCTGGCCCTGCTGAAAGAAAACAACTGTGATTTTTTGCTTTCCCTGGGTGGCGGCTCGCCCCACGACTGTGCCAAGGCAATCGCGCTGGTGGCCAGCAACGGCGGCGACATCCGCGACTACGAAGGGGTTGACCAGTCGGCCAAGCCACAGCTGCCGCTGATCTCGATCAATACCACAGCGGGCACCGCCTCGGAAATCACCCGTTTTTGCATCATCACCGATGAAAACACCCACATCAAGATGGCCATTGTTGACAAGCACGTCACGCCCATCCTGTCCGTCAACGACCCGGCCCTGATGAAAAACATGCCTGCCGGCCTGACCGCTGCCACCGGCATGGACGCACTGACGCACGCTGTGGAAGCCTATGTGTCCACCGCGGCCAATGCCATTACCGATGCCTGTGCGCTGAAGGCCGTAACGATCATTGCCAACAACCTGGCCACTGCGGTCAAGGACGGCAAGAACATGGCCGCCCGCGACCAGATGGCCTACGCCCAGCTGCTGGCCGGCATGGCTTTCAACAATGCCTCGCTGGGCTATGTGCACGCCATGGCACACCAGCTGGGCGGTTTTTATGACCTGCCGCACGGGGTCTGCAACGCCGTTCTGCTGCCCCATGTGCAGCGTTTCAACAGCCAGGTTGCAGCTGGCCGCCTGAAAGACGTGGCCGCTGCCATGGGCATTGACGTGCAGGGCATGAACGATGACGAAGGCGCCAGGGCCTGTATCGCGGCCATTGAGGCGCTGGCCAAAGAAGTCGGCATCCCCGCCGGCCTGAAAGACCTGAAAGTCAAGGAAGAAGACTTCGCCGAACTGGCCACCAACGCCATGAAGGACGCCTGCGGCCTGACCAACCCCATCCAGCCAACCCATGAACAGGTGGTCGGGATTTTTGCCGCAGCCTATTGATGTGAGGGGTTGTACGGCGGTGGCCGGGGCCGGGCGAAGTATTGCTGCATGCTGACGCTGGCCCGTGTCAGCATGCTGCCACAGGCCGCTGATGCCTGCAGCAACACCTCACCCTGCCCAAATCCACCTGGTACGGGAGGAGGGATTGAGCCCGCCACTTGTGGCGGGCTGCTGTCGCTGCGCTAACGGTAAATCGTGCAGACGAAAACCATAGTGAGATCATGAAATCAGGCACTGCGACAGTATTCCGCCATCAGTGATGACCGGATCGCACAAGGCAGATTCGGGCCGGATGGGGCCGGAGTCAGGCCTTAGCGGTTTGGGCCGGCCTGCCGGACCGAACCAGCGCAGACTGACGCAGCGCCCCACCCGGCCCAGACGCCACAGCGCAAAACCCATACCGCGACAGCAGCCCGGCAAAGCCGGGCCAAACCCTCCCCTCCTGCACAAGGCAGATTCGGGCCGAATGGGGCCGGAGTCAGGCCTTAGCGGTTTGGGCCGGCTTGCCGGACCGAACCAGCGCAGACTGACGCAGCGCCCCAACCGGCCCAGACGCCACAGTGCAAATAAACTACGATGAGCAGCTCAATGGCCACCCTTGCCGCTCCGGCGCCGTTGGCTGCGCATAGAGCTCAAAGCCCGGCTGGGCAACAAAGGGTTGCGACATAGCCTCGTGCAGCTGGCGTACAGGGGCATAGTCCTGCCGGTGTGCCGCCTCGATAGCATCCTGAATCAGTGAGTTACGCAACACATAGAGCGGATTGACGGCCTGCATGACCTGTTGCCGTTGTGCATTGTCACGCCCTGCCGGCATGGCGCGCTGCCACCAGTCCTGCAGCCACTTCTGCAAATCGGCAGGCACCACGCAAAATCCGGCCAGCGGCAACAGTTGCTCCACACTCTCGGCATCCGACAGCTGACGGAAAAACCGGTTGTAATCCAGCTCGGCACCCTGCAAGATTTTCAGCAAACGCTCAATCAGGGCTTCATCACCGTTTTCTGCTCCCTGCAGCCCGAGCCGCGCCCGCATCCGCTGCAGATAATACTTGCGGTATGCAGGATAAAACTTCTCCAGCGTCTGCCGTAACGGCTCCAGCCCGACCCGGCCGGTAAAAGTCTGGCCCAGCGCGGTCAGGTTCCACTCCGCCATCTCCACCTGACGGTCAAAGGCATAGCGGCCACCTATATCGGAGCTGTTACAGACATAACCCGGCTGGTAACGCTCAAGAAAGGCAAAAGGGCCATAGTCCAGGGTCTCGCCCAAGATCGACATGTTGTCGGTATTCATCACGCCATGGCAAAAGCCATAAGCCTGCCAGCCGGCCAGCAGCTCTGCCGTGCGCTCGCTGATGGCGGCAAACATCGCCTGCAGCGGGTTGTCTGCGGTGCGGCACTGCGGATAATGCTGCTCCAGCACATAATCCATCAGCTGGTGCAGCTGCTTGTATTGGCGGGTGTAATAGAAATACTCAAAATGACCGAAGCGGACATGGGTGCGCGCCAACCGCAGCAGGGTGGCAGCGGTTTCGGTCAGTTCACGGCGAACCGGCATGTCCGAATCCACCACTGCCAGCGCCCGGGTGGTGGCAATACCCAGCGCCGCCAGATGTTCGCTGGCAATGAATTCGCGGATGCTGCTGCGCAATACGGCGCAGCCATCGCCGTCGCGGGAGAACGGGGTGATGCCGGCACCCTTCAGGTGCAGATCCCAGAGTTCGCCCTTCTGGTTGCGCAGCTGGGCCAGCAGCTGGCCACGGCCATCACCCAGCTGCGGCGTGTAGCCGCCAAACTGGTGCCCGGCATACACCATGGCCCGTGCCGGCACCCCTTCGAAAGCGGTTTCGCCGGCCACCAAAGCAAGAAACCCGGGTTGGTCCAGCACATCCTGCGGCCAGCCCAGCAGTGCCGCTGCCTGCGGGCTGGCCGCCACCAGCCGCGGCGACGGCAGCGGCCGTGGCTGCACCTGGACAGAAAAATGTGCGCCCAGCCGGGCAAACGCATCATCAGATTGCAGTGACTGCCCGCAAAACTCGATTTTTTTCATGAAAGCCCCGTACTGCTGTAATGTGCCTGCAGGCAGTATAGCGCCTATGGCGCCGGTCTTATCCGGTACAGAAGTATGCTGCAACGGGTACCAAGGTCTGTCAGCAGACAGCCGCCGCTGCCTGCTCAGTTACCATTGCAACCGCAGATTTTCTGCCACCTCGTCAATCAGAGCAGCCAGCGCAAAGGTAACTTTATTGCTCTCAAGCGAGAAAAAAGCAACTAAGTGAACAATCACGCACCTACCAGCTCATAAAATACTTGGCACCTCAGGGCTGGGCAGCCGCCGGCCGTTGCCGGGTACTCCAGTGCGCTGCATCACCCTGCTCGTTTTTGATGAACACATCCATCTGCTTGAACGCCATCTGGATGCCGGCGTCACGGAAACGCTCGACCAGCCGGTTGTGCACCTCGTCAATCGAGGTGTTGCGGTCACTGATCTCGCCCACGTGATAACGCATTTCGTGATTGAAGCTGCTGGAACCAACTTCCAGAAACAGCACCACCGGCTCGGGATCTTCCAGAATCCTCGAATTCTCCTGCATGGTTTCCAGCATCAGCCGCCGCGCCAGCTCCAGGTCGGAGTCATAGGACAGCCCTATGTGCAGCGTAATCCGCGTCACGCTGTCACTAAGCGACCAGTTCAGCAGGCGTTCGGTAACCAGCACCTTGTTGGGAATGATGCTTTCCTTGCGGTCGAACTCGATGATGGTCGTGGCACGGATGCGGATGCGGCTGACCGTGCCGGTCATGTCGCCTATGGTTACCAGGTCACCAATGCGCACCGGCCGCTCGAACAGGATGATCAAACCGGAAATGAAGTTGGCAAAAATTTCCTGCAGGCCAAAGCCCAGTCCCACCGACAGTGCCGCGACCAGCCATTGCAGTTTGTTCCAGCTAACGCCCAGCGCCCCCAGGGTGGCAACAATGCCCACTGAGGAAATGCTATAGGACAACAACCGCATGGCCGCATAGGAGGTGCCAGGGGCCAGCTTGAAGCGTGATAAAAACAGCACTTCCATCAGGCCCGGCAGGTTGCGCGCCAGCATGATGGTCATTCCGGCGATAATCAAGGCGTTGATGAAGTCGCGCATGCTGACACTGGCAACCGGGCTGTCTAGCCCGCCATCCACGGCGCCTTCGTACAGGGCTACATTGTCCAGATAGGCAAACAGGGAAATCAGGTCCGCCCAGACCCAGTACAGGCCGGCGCCCAGCAGCAAGATCAGCAACAGGCGTAACAGGCGCAACGACTGCTCGTTGACCACACTGATGTCCAGTTCGTGCCGTTCGCTGTCTGACTCCGCATCCTCGTCCTCGCTGGCGCGCGCCCGCTCGGCCCGCTCCCAGGCCAGGCGCCGGGCAGCAAGCGCCAGGCCACGCTCAATGGTAGCCCGCAGCATTACCCAGACCACCACCAGCGCCAGGCTCATCAGCAACCGTTCGCTCATCTGCAAAACGGTGTAGTAGTAACCGGCAGCCAGCGCTCCGACCAGCACCAGTGGCGCAGCTCCCAGCAGCAATGCCAGCACCTTGCCCAGCAGTGGCATGCTGCGCGCACCGTATTGCTGCAGTGCCGCACTGATCAGCAGCCCGCTCAACAAGCCTAACCCCAGCGCCAGCACCACCACACCGAGGACATCATCGCTCAGCGCCGACAGGTTGGCCTGCGCCAGCGGCACCACCAGCGCCAGCAGCCAGACAACCAGTGCCACCCAGGCCAGACGCTTGCGCAAAAACTCGACCTGTGCCGCCGGCCAGCCAAAGTGGAACCTGGCCACGCCATGCCGGCCCAGCAAGCGATAGGCTACAGAAAACACCAGCCCCAGCTTGGCCGTGTGCAGCAAGGCCGTCCCGAACTCGTAAGGCACGCCAGTGGTGTGCAGCTGGGCCAGCCAGCCGGCAGTGCTGAACCAGAAAAAAGCCGGCAGCGACAACAGCAACACAGCCCCGATGGCCAGCGGGGTAAAACGCTGCCGGTCATTCAGGTAGTGGCCAATGCGCGGCCGGGCATGCTCGATCGACTGGTACAGACTGCGCCTTTTCCACAGAATCGTCAGGCTTAACAGGAATGCAGGTATAAATGCCGGCCAGTAACTGCGCCAGACCGGCCACAGCACACCAAAGGCCGTGCCTCCATCCAGGCTTGTCCATTGTTTTTGCAGGCGCCCGGACAGCTGCCTGAGCCAGTCGCGATCCAGCGGCCGGTTGCTGGGGATCCAGAACATGTGTTCGTCCAGCAGTGTGCGCACCTGCAGGGACAAGGCCTGCAGCTGTTTCTGGTTTAGCTGGACACTGATGGCTTCGCTCAAATATGCATTGATTTCATGGTTGAGGCGCTCTATCAGGCCATTGCGTACACGCAGCACCTCTTGCAAGGCTTCACGCAGCTGACCATCGGCATCTTCCTTGTCCTCCTGCAATAGCCGGTCAATATAGCCGTCAGGGCGCTCCAGCATGTCCCGGTACTGACGGAGCTGAAACTGGTACAGCCTGGTGTCTGCAATCTGGTCGGCCAAGGTGCTGTCAAAGCTGGGCTGGGGCAGCGACTGCTTCTGCTGGTAAAGTATTTTCGCCAGCAGCACGCTGCCTTGCAGCGCCGCTATCTGCTCCTCCATGGCCTGCTCTGCCTGCTGCACGCTATCCAGCTGCTGGCGCACTTCCAGACTTTTTTGCGCCAGCTGGTTGCGGCGCTCGGTAATGGTGAGCAGATAGTCGGAAATTTGCAGGTTGATGCTGCTTTCTTTCAGCAGCAATGTGTCCTCGCCGGCCTTTTCCACTTTTAGCGACTGTTCTTGCACAGCCAGCTCGGATGCCGCCTGGCGTTTTTCGATCAGCAAGCCTTGCAAAGTGGCCAGATAGTCTTCCTGGGCTTGCACCCGGGTGGCCAGCAGCTCACGGGCACTGCTGGCCAGATCCTGCAGCACGCTGTTGCTGGCCAGCTCGGCCTGGCGTAGCCGGTTGCGTGCTTGCAAAGCTTCCACCTCGGCACGCAAGGCATCCTGGCGCTCACTGCTAAGCAGCGGCTTGCCGCCTTCTTTGGTCGCTTTCAGCTGGTTGCTGATCTCCTGGATGCGCTTCTGATTGTTGCTGATCTCGCTTTGCGCACGCTCGGGACGGGTTTGCGAACGAATAATTGCGGCACTGGCTTCGTTTAGCTCGTTCTGCCAGCTGGCCAGCTGCCGGCTGTTTTCCGCCACAAGCCGTTCCAGCTCGGGCAGACTGATACTGGCCGGCAGTTGCCGCCGCTCGGCCTGTTGCAGCAGCCGGGCCAGCTCTTGACGGTTTTTGCGGATTTGTTCCGGGGCGCCGGCAACCTGAAGCTCAAGCTGTTCCTGGCTGCTCCGGGCCTGGTCGGCACTTTCCAGCCAGCCCAGCGTCTGCTCCAGAGCCTGCTGCACGGACTGCTGTTCAGCCTCCGGCAGCTTGCGCTCACCCAGCCCGGCCAGGTTGCTTTTTAGCAGTTCTGCCGTTGGCAGGGCAGCTGCCAACGGGCCGGATAACACCAGCAACCAGCACAACAGCCAAAAACGCGATCTATTCATAATGCACCCATGTGCAGACGTATCAGAGCCTGGGCTAAAAGCGCTCCCCCCTGGGCTGTCCGGCAAATCTCAAGCCCACCTTGCTAACCCGGCCACTCTCCATTTCAGCCACCATCCAGGTCAAGCC
This sequence comes from Gammaproteobacteria bacterium, assembly GCA_012728415.1. Classification (GTDB taxonomy): domain Bacteria; phylum Pseudomonadota; class Gammaproteobacteria; order Pseudomonadales; family Pseudomonadaceae; genus Thiopseudomonas. Next base: position 41,762 of record JAAYFD010000052.1, on the reverse strand, counting down.
CTGCCATTCGGTGTAGTCCCCGACCACAGCTTCGCCACCCACAGCCCGGGTGACAAAGTCGGACAGGGTTTCACTGGGCGGATGCTGATCCAGCTGCAACCCGTAAACTGCAGCCACATCACCCAGCCGCGCGGTCCCTTCCAGCACAAAATCACCAAAGAAGCGCTGATCCATGCCGCGCTCCGGCTCTTCGCTGAAGAGGCGGCCCAATGCCGGAAGGTCTTCCTCATGGCCAATCACGCACAGGATGTCGTCAATTTCCAGCCGGGTGCTTCCGGTTGGATGCAACAGGTGGTTGTTGCGAAACAATGCGGCAATCCGCGTACCGGCAGGCATTTTCAGTTCACGCAGCTGCGCCCCGATGCACCATTTGTCCTTGCGCAAGCGATAGACAAACAGCTCCCACTGGCTGGTCGGGTAGATTTCCAGCCCGGCCCGTGAAATCGGCTCCGGCGCCGGCGGCACCTCGACACGCGCTTTGCGTGCAGCCAGCGGCAATGTGGACCCCTGCACAATCAGCGAAACCAGCACAATAAAAAACGCCACGTTGAAAAACAGCTGTGCATTGGGCAGGCCATATACCAGCGGAAATACCGCCAGTATCACCGGCACCGCACCACGCAGGCCAATCCAGGAGATGAACAGCCGCTCACGCAGGTTGAAGCCGCGAAACGGCAGCAAACCTGCAAACACCGCTACCGGGCGCGCCACCAGGATCATCCACAGCGACAGCAGCAACGCCGGCACGGCAATCGGCAACAGTTCGTGCGGCGTCAGCAGCAGGCCCAGCACCAGGAACATGCCGATCTGGCTCAGCCAGGCCAGACCGTCAAACATGTGCAAGATGCCATGACGGTTGCGGATCGGGCGGTTGCCCAGCACCATGCCAAGTATGTATACGGAAAGAATGCCGCTGCCGCCAATCTGGCCGGCAATGGCATAAATCATGATGCCGCCACTGACTGCCAGCAATGGATACAGGCCGTCGGCGACGGTCAGGCGGTTGATCATCTGCAACAGCAGCCAGCCACCGCTGACACCAAGAATCGCTCCCAGACCAAACTGCTGGACCAGGCTGGTGACGAAGCTCAGGCCAAAGCTGCTCTGACCGTCCAGCAGCATGCCAATCAGGGTTACGGTGAGGAACATCGCCATCGGGTCGTTACTGCCCGATTCGATCTCTAGCGTGGCACCCACCCGGTCATTGAGGCCCTTGCCATTCAGCAGGTTAAACACCACTGCCGCATCTGTGGAGCCAACAATGGAGCCGATCAGCATGCCTTCGAGCAAGGTCAGGTCAAACAGCCAGGCGGCGGCCAGCCCGGTCATGGCTGCTGTGGCAATGACCCCGAACGTTGCCAGTGACAATGCTGGCCACAAGGCCACACGGAAAGTAGCAACCCGGGTACGCATGCCGCCATCCAGCAAGATAACGGCCAACGCCAGGTTACTGATAACATAGGTCAGCGAGTAATCGTCAAAGACTATTCCGCCAACCCCGTCGGTACCGGCCATCATGCCGACACCCATAAAAATCACCAGAATGGGAATCCCGATGCGCGACGACACTGTACTGACCAGAATACTGACAGCAACCAGCAAACCGCCAACAAAAAACAAACTATTGGTTGCAGAAAGATCCAAAAGCAAAACTCCCTGTTAAAAATAAAACGAATTAGGGATTCTACCTTATGAATCAAGTTTTTTAAGAAAATTAGCCGTCCGGGGATAAATTTTTTCCCCCAAGACTGGCTATACTACGCGCGCCATTGTGCTGCAGAGTCTAATCATGTCCAACGCAACAACACGGTTAGCCGAGGTATTTGCCCGGGATATCCCTTTAAGCCGGGCCATGGGTGTGCAGGTGCTGTCCTGGCAGGAGCAGCAGTTGCGCCTGCAGTTTCCACTGGCGCCCAATATCAACCATCAGGCCAGCATGTTTGGCGGCAGCATGTACTGTGCTGCCGTACTGGCCGGCTGGGGCTGGCTGCATTTGGCGCTGTTGGAAACAGGCATCGACACCACGCATATCGTGGTGCAGTCGGGGCAGATCAATTACCCGCGCCCCATTGAGCACGAGCATATCATCGCCCTGTGCGGTGCCCCGGAAGCCCGGGCCTGGCAGCGCTTTCTTGCCACCTATCGCAAGCACGGCAAGGCACGCCTGCAACTGGTCAGCCGTGTGCTGACCGCAAGCGGCGAGGATGGTGCGGTATTGACGGGACAGTTTGTATTGCACAGCCAGGAAAACGCTAAAGGATGTGCTGAGTAATTACCTGCATTGCCAGGGTCCGGCCGCCCGGCGGACCCAGCCAGAAATAGAGAGCTGCCCATCATGCAAAACCCCGACGTAATCATCATTGGCGCTGGTGCTGCCGGGCTGTTTTGCGCCCAGGCAGCCGGCCATCGCGGACAGCATGTGCTGGTGCTGGACCATGCCAACAAGGCCGGCAAGAAAATCCTGATGTCGGGCGGCGGACGCTGCAATTTCACCAACCTGTATGCCACACCGGCCGATTACCTGTGCGCTAACCCGCACTTTGTCAAATCGGCGCTGGCACGCTACACGCCATGGGATTTTCTGGCCCTGGCCGAGCGCCACGGCGTCCCTTATGTGGAAAAAAAGCCCGGCCAGCTTTTCTGCCGCGACAGCGCCAAAGACATTCTCGACATGCTGCTGGCAGAATGCACCAGTGCCGGTGTCGATATCCGCTTGCAGGCCTCCATCAACAACATTGGCGCGCTGGATAATGGCGGTTTCCGGGTCGACACCAGCCAGGGCAGCTGGCAATGCCGTTCACTGGTGGCAGCAACCGGCGGCCTGTCGATTCCAACCCTGGGCGCAACCGGTTTTGGCTATCAGATCGCCCGGCAGTTTGGTCACAGCCTGCTGCCGACACGCGCAGGTCTGGTACCCTTTGTCATTACCGAGCCGAAGCTGTCAGCACTGTGCCATAGTTTGTCCGGCACAGCGCTCAGCGGGGTTACAGTGAGCTGTGGCAGCACCCGCTTTACTGATGACCTGCTATTTACCCATCGCGGCTTGAGCGGCCCGGCGATGCTGCAAATTTCATCGTTCTGGCAGGCCGGCAGCAGCCTGCAGCTTAACCTGTTTGGCAATGCTGACGGGCTAAGCTGGCTGCAGGAGCAGCAGGTCCAGCGTAGCGACAGCGAACTGAAAACCCTGCTGAGCGAACGCTTTACCCGCAAACTTGCCAGCGCCTTGCTGGACTATTTCAATATCGAAAACCGCCCTGTACGCCAATACAGCCCCAATCAGCTTGAGGCTCTTGCCGAACGCCTTGGCAACTGGCAAATCATACCTGCCGGCACCGAGGGTTACCGCACCGCCGAAGTGACTCTGGGCGGCATAGATACCGATGACATTTCTTCAAAAACCATGGAGTCACGCAAGCAGCCGGGCCTGTATTTTATTGGCGAGGTGCTGGATGTTGCAGGCCATCTGGGCGGGTTCAACTTTCAGTGGGCCTGGGCCAGTGCCCACGCAGCGGCCCAGGCGCTGCGATAACGCCCGCGCAAAACAGTCGTAGCCGGCTGGCGGCTTCTATCTCCATAACAGCATGCAACCCATGGCCGCTGCCGCTGCCTTTTCTTGCCTCAAATTGCCTAGTGTCCAGCTGGCGCCATCAAGGGATATAAAGGAGCGCCTCAATACACGCCAGCCATGCCTAAAAGTTATTCACCCATGCCGGATACGACAGCTGAAATGCCAGCCTGATGCCCAGCCATGCCGCCTGCAGACAGACCATCAGAAAACCGCTAAAATGTCCGACCTTTGCACTACAGCATTTATGAGTTTCAACATGCCCAGCACCCTCAAGTCCGAACTGCTTTGCCCCGCCGGCACCCTGAAAAATATGCGCTATGCCTTTGCCTATGGCGCTGACGCCGTGTATGCCGGCCAGCCGCGCTACAGCCTGCGCGTGCGCAACAACGACTTCACCCATGCCAACCTGGCACTGGGTATCAAGGAAGCCCATGCACTGGGCAAGAAGTTCTACGTGGTGGTCAACATTGCGCCGCATAACGCCAAGCTAAAAACCTTTATCAAGGACTTGCAACCTATTGTCGAGATGCAGCCCGATGCGCTCATCATGTCCGACCCGGGCCTGATCATGCTGGTGCGCGAGCACTTCCCGCAGCAGGAAATCCACCTGTCGGTGCAGGCCAACGCGGTCAACTGGGCCAGCGTCGAGTTCTGGCGCAGGCAGGGACTGAGCCGGGTGATTCTTTCACGCGAGCTGTCGCTGGAAGAAATCGGGGAAATTCGTGAAAAAGTGCCGGGCATGGAGCTGGAAGTCTTTGTTCACGGGGCACTGTGCATGGCCTACTCCGGCCGCTGCCTGCTCTCCGGTTACATCAACAAGCGTGACCCCAACCAGGGTACCTGTACCAATTCCTGCCGCTGGGAATACAAAACCCACGAGGCCAAAGAAAACGAGCTGGGCGAGATCGTGCACAAGTACGAGCCGATTGCCGCCGTACAACAGGTCGAGCCGGTTGAGCCGGTGCTGGGGGTTGGCGCTCCTACCAAAGAGGTGTTTCTGCTGGAAGACTCCAGCCGTCCGGGCGAGTACATGTCCGCCTACGAAGACGAACACGGCACCTACATCATGAACTCGAAAGATTTGCGCGCCGTACAGCACGTCGAGCGTCTGGTGCAGATGGGCGTGCACTCGCTGAAAATCGAGGGCCGCACCAAGTCCCACTACTATGTGGCGCGCACCGCACAGGTATATCGCAAGGCGATGGATGACGCCCTCGCTGGCCGCCCCTTCGACAAGTCACTGATGGATACGCTGGAGTCCCTGGCCCACCGCGGCTATACCGAAGGTTTCCTCCGCCGCCATGTGCACGACGAATACCAGAACTACGAATACGGCCACTCCATTTCCGACAAGCAGCAGTTTGTCGGCGAGCTGAGCGGCGAACGCATCAACGGCCTGGCCGAGGTGATCGTGAAAAACCGCTTTGCCGTGGGTGACAGCCTGGAGCTGATGACCCCCCAGGGCAACCTGACCTTCACCCTGCAGCAGTTAACCGACAAGAAAGGCGAGCCCCGCGAAGTGGCTCCAGGCGATGGCCATGTGCTGTACATTCCGCTGCCGGAAGACGTGCAGCTGGACTATGCGTTGCTGATGCGCAACCTTTAGCCAGCCAGCGCCCGGCCGGCGGCAGCTTCTGTCAGATTAGCTCACAGCGGTCACTTTCGGTCTGGGCCAGCGCCCAGGCTAACGGGTCCTGTGCTTGCAATAGCGGCTCAAGCGCTGCTGCAGGCAGCGGTCGCGCAATCAGGTAGCCCTGTACGCTGTCGCAGTTCATGGCGCGCAACAGCTCCAGCTGCTGCACTGTCTCCACACCCTCGGCCACGACATGCAGCGACAGCCCGTGCGCCATGGCAATGATGGCCCGGGTAATGGCCGCATCCTTGGTGCCACTGGCCAGGTCACGCACAAAGCTGCGATCGATTTTCAAGCTGCTGGCTGGCAGCTGCTTGAGATAACCCAGGGATGAATAGCCGGTACCGAAGTCATCAACCGCAATTTCCACTCCCAGCGCCCGCAGCTTGATAATGGTATCCAGCAGGCCGTCCGAGCCGTCCAGCAGCTGGCTTTCGGTCAGCTCCAGCTCAAGCAGGTATGCCGGCAGACCCGTCTCTGACAACACCCGGGCAACCAGTTCCAGTACATTGCCCTGACGCAAGTGCAGCACCGACAGGTTGACCGAGACCTGCAGCGGCGTACCTGCGTCCAGCCAGTCTTTGGCTTGCCTGCAGGCTTGCTGCAGGATGCTTTCGCTCAGCTGGCCGATCAGGCCGGTTTCCTCGGCCAGCGGAATGAACCGGGCCGGAGAAATAGCACCACGTTCCGGATCATTCCAGCGCGCCAATGCTTCCACGGCGTAAATCCGGTTTTCTTTCAAGCAAAGCTTGGGCTGATAGCGGGCATGCACATGGCCCTCCTGCAGCCCGCGGCGCAGCTGTTGCTCAAGCTGCAAGCGCTCACCGCCATCCGCGCTCATCTCATCCCGATACAGCTGCCAGGTATTACCGCCCAGGTACTTGGCATGCGCCACTGCCAGTGCCGCACGATTAAGCAAGCCATGGGTGTCCAGGCTGTCACCCCTGGCCTGACTGATGCCGATGGACGCACTCAGCAGCAGTTCCTGGCCAGCCGTGGCAATTGGAGCACTGAGCACTGCCAGCACCTCTTCTGCCAGCCGCCCCAGTGCTTCGGCACTGCCACCCTCATACACAATCATGACAAACTCGTCACCGCCGAGCCGGGCCAGGCTGCGCTGCGGAGAGGAAAATCGTTTCAGGCGGCGCCCAACAATGCGCAGCACTTCGTCGCCGGTAGCCATGCCGAAGCATTCGTTGAGCAGCTTGAAGCGATCCAGGTCGATATGCAGCAATGCCAGTCCGGCTGTTGGCGGCGTGCCTAGCCGACGCGAAGCATCCTGCAACTGCTGATGAAAGCGGTTACGGTTGGTCAGCCCGGTTAATTCATCGTGCCGTGCCAGATAGTCCAGCCGCTGCTGGGTTTCGCGGAACTGTGTCAAGTCAGAGAAAAATGCCACCACATGACTCAAGCCGTCTCCGTGCCGGCACTGTACTCCACGCAGGTGCAAGCGCACGGGAAAACTGCTGCCATCTGCACGAATGCCGCTTATTTCGCCATGCCAATCACCTTTCTCGTACAGGCAGGCCATGATTTCATCCAGGTCAGATGCCAGCAACACATGGTGCAGATGATCCCGGAAAGGCTGCCCTTCATCACGGGCAAAGCCGGTAATCCGGGTAAACGCCCGGTTGACCGTCAGCAGCTGGAGCTGTGCATCCAGCACCATGATGGCCTCGCTGCCAGTATCAAACACAATAGACGCCAGTTGCAGTTCTTCCTGGTGCTGGCGCCGCTCAGTGATATCACGCCTTGTACCCAGCATGCGCAACGCCCGGCCTTGCGCATTCCGGAGAATGACGCGCCCGCTGTCCTCAATCCAGACCCAGTGTCCTTCCGCGTGACGGATACGGTACTCAACCCGGTAGTTTTCGGTTTCCTGGCGCAGGTGAGCAGTCATGGCCGCATGCAAAGCGGGACGATCATCCGCGTGCATCAGCGGCCGCAGGTCAGCCAGCAGCTGGCCGGCTTGCTCTGCGCTGACACCCAGCAGCTTTTCCGAAGCAGTATGATGTACACGCCCTGTTACCAGGTCCCAGTCCCAAAGCGCCAGGCCGCTGGCCTCCAGTGCTGTCTGCAAACGCTCCTCGCTGGTGCGCAGCCGGTCCAGCGTTTGGCGCAGCGCCCGGGTTTGCTCGCCCGAGCGATGCTCCAGATGGGCGTTGCTGCTGTCCAGCTGCAACTGCAAAGCCTGCTCACGGGTATGCGCGCGGGCCAATTGCTGCTGCAGCTCCTGCACTTCCTGGCTCTTTTGTTCACGGGCCTGTAACAGCAGGCGTTTCAGCATCAGCTTGCTTGCATGCAGTGCCGAGATGCGCATGGCTGCCAGCAACTCAAGAACCAGCAAGGCTGCAAGAAAAGCTGCAAAGTATTTTGGCCCGGTATTGTCCGTATAAAAAAACACCAGTCCAGAAGCCAGCACAACCGGTGTTACATAACACAGAAAAGTCAGCATGCAGCCGGTACTGGCCAGCCAGAACGACACCAGCAAAGAGGCCAGCATTGCCAGCAGGACCATCTGTTGCCAGCCCCCCACTTGCAGCAGCAACAGGGAGATCAGTGTAGCTGCAAGCCCACCCGTAAGCAGGGCAGATATCAGCTGCAGCGCACGCCAGCCGGCATAGCCCTCCGGCGCAGCAACCTGGAATATCCCGGCAGTAAGCCTGCGCAGCGCAGCCATAACCACCAGCCCGCCACCCACAGCCAGCACCCCGCCATGCCGCAGCGTGTCACCAAAAGCCAGCATGCCCAGCAGGCAGCACAATGCCAGAACCAAGTGGGGCAGCCAAGCCTTGCGCACAAGCAGCTGTAGCTGTTCCTGCAACAACTGCATCCGGTCTTCAACCAGCCGGGGTTCGTTTTTAATGCTCATTTGTGTATTGGCCCGTAGCCTTTTATAGTGTTTTGTCTGTTGTTGGGCCCACACACGCCAACCAGCCTGCGAATGTTCTTCAGTCCACGCCGGGGCCTGCTTTTGCGACTGCAGACTATAAAGCAAATTACCACACCGGGTATCGCTCCGTTAGTCTGGCTGGCAGAAACCGCATTGTCTCCCGCTTTGCCCTCCTATTGTCTTGATTATCGGCAACTAATTTTAATGAACGACGACATTTCTTCCCTGCTCAATGACCTGAACGACGCCCAGCGCGAGGCTGTTGCCGCCCCGCTGGGCCAGCAGCGGGTGCTGGCCGGTGCCGGCTCCGGCAAGACCCGGGTGCTGGTGCACCGCATCGCCTGGCTGTGCCAGGTGGAAAATGCCGGCGCGCACAACATTCTGGCGGTCACCTTTACCAACAAGGCAGCGGCAGAGATGCGCGAGCGCATCAGCCAGCTGCTGGGCCGCAGCCCGCAAGGCATGTGGGTGGGAACCTTTCACGGACTGGCCCACCGGCTATTGCGCGCCCACTGGCAGGAAGCCGGGCTGCAGGATGGTTTTGCCATTCTCGACAGTGACGACCAGTTGCGCATCGTCAAGCGGGTGATGGCTGACCTCGGGCTGGACGACAAGCGCTGGCCGCCGCGCCAGGCCCAGTGGTTCATCAACGGTCAGAAAGATGAAGGCCTGCGCCCGCGCCATATCCAGCCGGCCGGTGACCTGTTCCTGACCACCATGGCGCAGGTGTACGCCGCCTACGAGGACGCCTGCAGGCGGCAAAATGCCGTCGACTTTGGCGAGCTGCTGCTGCGCACACTGGAGCTGCTGCGCGACAACGCCAGCCTGCTGGAGCACTACCAGCGCCGCTTCCGCCACATTCTGGTGGACGAGTTCCAGGATACCAACGCCGTACAATATGCCTGGTTGCGCCTGCTGGCCGCCAGCGCCAGCAGCCTGATGATTGTCGGTGACGACGACCAGTCGATTTATGGCTGGCGTGGTGCCCGCATCGAGAACATTCAGCAATTCAATCTGGACTTCCCGCAGACGCAAACCATTCGTCTGGAGCAAAACTACCGCTCCACCGCCACCATTCTAAAAGCAGCCAATGCGCTGATCAGCAACAACAGCGAGCGGCTGGGCAAAAACCTGTGGACGGATGATCCCGACGGCGAACCGATCCGGTTTTATCAGGCATTCAACGAACAGGACGAGGCCCGCTATATTGTCGAGGTGATTGAACAGGCATTGCGCCAGGACGGCTACCGCCGCCAGGACATTGCCATTTTGTACCGCTCCAACGCCCAGTCACGGGCGCTGGAAGAAGCCCTGTTGCGGGCCAGCATTCCCTATCGCATCCATGGTGGACAGCGCTTTTTTGAGCGGCTGGAAATCCGCAATGCCCTGGGCTACCTGCGCCTGCTACGCAGCCGGCACGATGACGGTGCGATTGAGCGCATCATCAACGTGCCGCCGCGCGGCATTGGTGAAAAAACCGTTGCACACCTGCGCGAATACGCCCGTGAACACCAGTGTTCGCTGTGGACGGCCATGCAGCAGCTGGTCGGGCAGCGCCTGCTCAACGGCCGTGCCTGCAATGCACTGCAGGCCTTCATGCTACTGATCGAGCAGCTGGAAATTGCTACCGAAGAGCTGCCACTGCACCAGCGCACCCGCCACATCATTGAGCACAGTGGCCTGCTGACCTACCACAAGGAAGAAAAGGGCGAAAAGGGCCAGTCACGGGTGGAAAACCTGGAAGAGCTGGTTACCGCCGCCCAGGCCTTTTCCTACCAACAGGAGGAAGGGGAAGAACTGTTGCCGCCGCTGGTGGCCTTTCTTGACCATGCCGTGCTGGAAGCCGGCGAGACCCAGGCTGAACAGCACGAGGACAGCGTACAGCTGATGACCTTGCACAGCGCCAAGGGGCTGGAGTTTCCGCTGGTATTCATGGCTGGCATGGAAGAGGGCCTGTTCCCGCACAAGATGAGCATGGACGGCGCTGGCGGCCTCGAAGAAGAGCGCCGCCTGGCTTATGTCGGCATCACCCGGGCGATGCAGCAGCTGTACCTGACCTGCGCCGAAAGCCGCCGCCTGCATGGCCAGGAAAACTATAACCCGCAGTCGCGCTTTATCCGCGAGATCCCGTCCGAACTGGTGCACAGTGTACGCATGCAGCAGTCTGGCACCAGCAGCCACGGCTCCGGCAGCAGCCTGTTCCATGGCAGCAGCGTGCCGGACACGCCGTTCACTCTCGGTCAGGCTGTGTCCCATCCGGTATTTGGTGAAGGGGTCGTGCTCAATTTTGAAGGAGCCGGCGCCCAGGCACGGGTACAGGTGCATTTTTCCGGTGAGGGCAGCAAATGGCTGATGCTGTCATTTGCCAAGCTGGAACCACTCTAAGTACTGGCATCGAATCGTTACATTCATGCTTTTTTGTTTCAAATTATATTTTTTCTTGCTTTTTGTTCGCATCAGCCATAAAAAGTCCGGTTGAACATTTTATGTCCGTGCTTTATCACTCAAGGTTCAGGGCCCATTCATCCTTCTGCACACATGCACCAGGAGCCCATGCTTTTACTCTTTCTACTACTGATTCCATTCGTCGGCTGCATCCGGGTCGCCCTGCAGCCTTCCAACGAACGCAACCGTGAAGCCTGGCTGGCTGCCGCAGTCGGCCTGATTGGCCTGGTGATTCTTGCCTTCCAGTTTCCACAGGTCAGTCAGGGTGAGGTGCTGCGCTATCAGATTGACTGGATGCCGGCCTACGGGCTGAATCTGGTATTGCGCATGGACGGCCTGGCCTGGCTGTTCAGCCTGCTGATTGTCGGTATCTTTTTGCTGGTGGTGCTATACGCCCGCTATTACATGTCGCCGCAGGACCCGGTGCCACGCTTTTATGCCTTTCTTCTGGCCTTCATGGGCGCGATGCTGGGCGTGGTGCTGTCGGGCAATCTGGTGCAACTGGTGCTGTTCTGGGAGCTGACCAGCCTGAGTGCGTTTTTGCTGATCGGCTACTGGCACCACCGCAACGATGCCCGTCGCGGCGCACGGATGGCGTTTACCGTGACCGCCAGCGGCGGCCTGTGCCTGCTGGCCGGCGTGTTGATGCTGGGACATGTAGCCGGCAGCTACGACCTTGACGTGGTACTGGCCGCCGGCGACACCCTGCGTGCCCATGCCTGGTACCGTCCGGTATTGCTGCTGATTGCACTGGGCGCGCTGACCAAAAGTGCCCAGTTTCCCTTCCATTTCTGGCTGCCACATGCCATGGCAGCACCCACACCTGTGTCGGCCTATTTGCACTCGGCGACCATGGTCAAGGCCGGCATCTTCCTCTTGATGCGGCTGTGGCCGGTGCTGTCTGGCACCCCCGAATGGACCTGGCTGATCGGCGGCGCCGGAGTGGCGACCCTGATAATCGCCTCCTTCATCGCCATTTTCCAGCACGATCTCAAGGGCCTGCTGGCCTACTCCACCATCAGCCATCTGGGCCTGATTACTGCTCTGCTGGGCATGGGCACGCCGCTGGCAATGGTCGCGGCCATTTTTCATACCCTGAACCACGCCACCTTCAAAGCCTCACTGTTCATGGCCGCCGGCATCATCGACCACGAAAGCGGAACCCGTGACATGCGCCAGCTGCGCGGCCTGCGCCATCTGATGCCGCTTACCGCAACGCTGGCGATTGTCGCCTCGGCGGCGATGGCTGGCGTGCCCTTCCTCAACGGCTTTTTGTCGAAGGAAATGTTCTTCGCCGAAACCCTGCTGGTCGGCAGCAGCAGCAACTACTGGATGGCATTTGCCGCTGTGGTGATGGGGATTTTCAGCGTGGCTTATTCGCTGCGCTTCATTTATGTGTTTTTCGGCCATCCGGCCAGTGACTTGCCGCGCACACCACATGAGCCACCACGCTGGATGCGCTTTCCGGTCGAGGTGCTGGTGCTACTCTGTCTGGCGGTGGGCATAATGCCGGCCCTCAGTGTCGGCCCACTATTGCAGCTGGGCGCACAGGCCGTGTTAAGCGAGCAGTTGCCGCACTACGATCTGGCGGTTTGGCACGGCGTCAACCTGCCGCTAGTGATGAGTTTCATTACCCTGACCGGCGGCATACTGCTGTACAGTATCCTGCGCCGGCGCTTCAATCTGGCACAAAGCAGCCGGCCACCGCTGCTGTACCGTATCAACGGTCAACGGTTGTATGAGTCGACGATGCTGAGACTGCGCAGCGGTGCATCGCAACTGGAAAAACTGCTCGGCACCCGCCGGCTGCAACCTCAGCTGGTACTACTGGTGTCGACCTGTCTGGCGGCCGGCATGGCGGCCGCGATCAGCATGCCTTCGGTATGGGCAGTTGCGCACAGCACACCACTGGATCTACCCTTTGCCCTGTTGTGGCTGCTGGGTTGTGTGTGTGCCGTGGCAGCAGCCTGGCAGGCCAAATATCACCGCCTGTCGGCGCTGGCACTGGCCGGTGGTTCAGGGCTGATGGTGTGCCTTACCTTTTTGTTGCTGTCCGCTCCCGACCTGGCACTGACCCAGCTGATGGTGGAAACCGTCACCACCGTGCTGATCCTGCTCGGCCTACGCTGGCTACCGCCACGCCAGCCACAGATGGCCCCCTGCCCGCGTTCGGCGCGTACTGCCCGGTTACGCCGAAGCCGCGACCTGGCACTGGCCCTTCTGTCCGGGCTGGCGATGGCCGCCATCAGCTATCTGGTGCTGATGCTGCCGGCTGCGCCCGGCATCAGCCAGTTCTTCCTGGAACAAGCGGTACCACAGGGAGGCGGTACCAACGTGGTCAACGTGTTGCTGGTGGACTTTCGCGGTTTTGACACCCTCGGCGAAATCAGCGTGCTGGCGATTGTGGCGCTGACCGTCTATGGCCTGCTGCGCCGCTTCCGCCCGGCTTCGGAAAGCATGACGCTGCCGCCGCAGCAAACCCATCCGGCCGATCCGGCTGCCAAGCAAGCTCCCGAAGAGCAGGTCAGCAGCGGCTATCTGTTGGTGCCCGGCGTGTACCTGCGAGTGCTGCTGCCGATGATCATGATCTGCGCGCTGTACTTCTTCATGCGCGGGCACAACCTGCCCGGCGGCGGTTTCGTGGCCGGGCTGCTGTTTTCGGTCGGCATCATCCTGCAATACCTGCTGGCCGGTACCCAGTGGGTAGAGTCGCGCATGCACCTGCATCCGCACCGCTGGCTGGCGCTGGGCCTGCTTGCGGCACTGGCCACCGGTGCCGGCGCAGTGCTCGCCGGCTATCCGTTCCTGACCAGCCACACCGCACACCTAGAGCTGCCGCTGCTCGGCACGCTGCATGTGCCCAGCGCCTTCGTCTTCGATCTTGGCGTGTTCGGCGTGGTGGTCGGTGCCACTCTGTTGATTCTAACCGCACTGGCGCACCAGTCCAGCCGTGCCCACCGCCTGGCCTACGCCAGTGACAATACCCCGAACCAAGAGGAGCCCTGATATGGAAGCTGTCATTGCCCTGTCCATTGGCGTGCTGTTTGCGTCCGGCGTCTGGCTGATCCTGCGGCCGCGTACTTTCCAGGTGATCATCGGCCTGTTGCTGATCTCCTATGCTGTCAACCTGTTCATATTCATCATGGGCCGGCTGTCCGTTAATCAGCCACCGCTAGCACTGCTAGCCGAAACCGACACCAACCTGTTTGCCGATCCGGTCACCCAAGCGCTGGTGCTGACGGCAATTGTCATCGGTTTTGCCACCACCGCACTCTATCTGGTGCTGCTGCTGACCTCGCGCGGGCTAAGCGGTACCGACCATGTGGATGGAAAGGAGCCCGGCACATGAGCAACACCCTTGACCTGTTAATCATGCTACCAGTACTGCTGCCGCTATTGCTCGGCGCGGTACTGGTGTTGCTTGGTGGCCGCCCGGCGCTGAAGTTCGCCCTCAATCTGGGCGGTACACTCGCGTTGCTGGTACTGGCACTGACGCTCTACTGGCTGACCGATCATGAAATCTGGCCCGGCGGGGTAGGCGTATATCTGGCCGGCAACTGGGTGGCACCATTCGGCATCACGATGGTGGTAGACCGGCTGACCGCGCTGATGCTACTGCTGGCCGCACTGATCGCCACGGCGGCACTGCTGTATTCGCTGCGCCGCTGGAGCCGTGCCGGTGTGCACTTTCATTCGCTGTTCCAGTTTTTGCTGGCCGGTATCAACGGCTCGTTCCTGACTGGTGACCTGTTCAACCTGTTTGTGTTCTTCGAGATCATGCTGGCCGCGTCTTACGGCCTGTTGCTGCTCGGCCTGCAACCAGGCCGGGTGCGCGCCAGCATGCAATATGTGGTCATCAACCTGGTCGCTTCGTCGTTCTTCCTGATTGGCGTGGCGCTGATCTACGCCGCCTGCGGCACGCTGAATATGGCCGATCTGGCGGTGCGCGCCGCAGCGCTGGATGACAGCCAGCGTCTGTTGCTGGAAACCGGCACAGCAGTGCTGGCGATTGCCTTTTTGACCAAAAGCGCCATGTGGCCACTGGGCTTCTGGCTACCGACCACCTATGCCGCTGCGGCGCCGCCGGTGGCTGCGATGCTGGTATTGATGACCAAGGTCGGCATCTATGTAATCGTGCGCCTGTGGCTGCTGGTGTTTGCCGAACAACAGGACAGCTGGCTGGCGTTGTCAGGCAACTCACTGATGATTGGCGGCCTGCTGACACTGGCCTTTGGCACCTTCGGCCTGCTGGGTAGCCAGGAGCCGGGGCGCATGGCCGGCTTCTGTGCGATCATTTCCTCCGGCACATTACTGGCGGTGATCGGCTATGGCGGCACTGCGGTGGTCGGTGCAGCGTTGTTTTATCTGCTCAGCTCGACGCTGGCGGTGGCAGCCTTCATGCTGCTGCTCGACCTGATCGGGCGGGTACGCAACCCCAGCGTGGAAATGCTCGCCATCACCATGGAGGCTTTCGACATCGACGATGCCCCGGACGACTCCGCCGGCGTGGCGATTCCGGCGGCCACCGCTTTTCTGGGGCTATCCTTCATGGCCTGCGTGCTGATCATCACCGGCCTGCCGCCACTGTCGGGTTTTGTCGCCAAGTTCGGCCTGTTTCACGCTCTGCTCAATACCGATACGGTCAGCGCTCTGACGCTGGGCCTAATCGCGCTGGTGGTGGTTTCCGGGCTGGCGGCCATCATCTCGCTGATGCGTTTTGGCGTACGGGTATTCTGGTCCAACCCGGACATGCAGCCGCCGCGCCTGCATCCGTCCGAGGCACTGCCTGCCTCCGGCCTGCTACTGGCTTGTATCGCACTGAGCATTGCTGCCGGTCCGGTCAGTAACTATATGGGCCGCACCGCCACGGCCCTGCATGAGCCGCAGCTATATATCGAACGAGTGTTGTCGACTCAACCAGTCACCGAGGAGAATGCGCCATGAAACGCTGGTTACCCACCCCGCTGATGTCGCTGGCGCTGTGGCTGCTGTGGCTGATGCTGAACCAGAGCCTGGCGCTAGTGCATGTCATGTTTGGCGGCTTGCTGGCGGTAGCAGTGCCGCTGCTGGTAGCGCCATTGCGTCCGACACCGGTGCGGGTATCACGGCCGCTGGTGGCGATTCGCCTGCTGTTTTATTCGCTGGTGGAAATCCTGCGTTCCAGCTTCAACGTGTGCATGCTGATCCTGTTCAGCAAAAAGGGCCTCAACTCAAAGTTCATCCGCATTCCGCTGGATTTGCGTGACCCGCACGGGCTGGCGATTCTGGCCTGCATCATCAACTCCACACCGGGCACGGTCTGGGTGGAAATCATTCCCGACAGTCATGATCTGGCACTGCATGTGTTTGACCTGCACGACACTCAGTGGTGGATCGACATGATCAAAAGCAAGCTGGAACAGCCACTGATCAAAATTTTTGAACAGGAGGCACCATGAGCATACAGCTGTTGACACTGGCGCTGGGCTTTGCCCAGCTGTGTGTGCTGCTGGCGATGGTGTTTTGCGTCATCCGCCTGCTGCGCGGCCCCACCGCCCAAGACCGGATTCTGGCGCTGGACTCCTTGTGGATGGCGGCGATGCTGTTCATTTTACTGCTGGGCATCGGCTTTGCCAGCACCGTCTATTTCGAGGCGGCACTGCTAATTGCCCTGATCGGCTTTGTGTCGTCCATTGCACTGGCCAAATTCTTGATGCGTGGCGAGGTAATTGAATGAGCAATTCGATGATGACGGGCATGCACGACCTGTCGCTGTGGCTGGCGGTGCCGGTCAGCCTGCTGCTGGTACTGGGCGGACTAATCACTCTGACCGGCGCGCTGGGCCTGCTGCGACTGCCCAACTTCTATCAGCGCATTCACGGCCCGGCGGTGTACATCACCGTTGGCACCGGCTGTTTCCTGGTCGCCTCGATGTTGTATAGCAGTGCGGCACTGCAACGGCCGGTCGTGCACGAGCTGCTGATAACCGGCTTTGTCATCCTTACGGCTCCTGTGGTGTCAATGATGCTGATGCGGGCTGCCGTCTATCGTGACCTGCGCAAGGGCAACACCGACAATACACCGGGTAATGCCTATAAATTCCCGAGGGAGCACTGACCACCCGGTTATCGAACATCATCCACCCTGAACATGGCGCTGAACTATTACCCTGGTTCTACTGGTCACCTCTACCCGTTAGTAGCAGTAGTCGAAAAAAACATATCAATGCTGGCGCCAGACCCATTTTTTAGGCAACATGACCGGCCATTTTTCAATTGCAATCAAGAGGCGATGCCACGCAACGTTTTCTCAGCATAACCCTGGCCCTGTTTATCGGCCTGTCTTTCAGCTTTGATGCCGAAGCCCGCCGCTTCGGCGGTGGCAAGTCGTTTGGTGCGGCGCCCAAACACCAGCAAGCCAAGCCCCAGCAGCGCCAGCAGCAACCCGCAGCCCAACAGGGCCAGAATGCCGGCAAACCGGCGGCAGCCTGTTCCATGGCAGCAGCGTGCCCGATACGCCTTTCACGCTGGGCCAGGCGGTACGCCACCCGGTATTTGGCGAGGGTATAGTGCTGAATTTTGAAGGGGCCGGCGCACAGGCCCGGGTTCAGGTGCACTTTGCCAGCCAGGGCAGCAAATGGCTGATGCTGTCGTTTGCCAAACTGGAAGCCCTGTAGCAGCCCTTCCGGAGAACCTGTAGCCGCAGCCGGCCGGGTGCAGGCTATACAGCGGAGTTGCCAGCGCGTATCATATGCGCAGATTAACTATCTTTTTATATTCTATGTAAGGAGGCTTTATGCTGCGCTTTGATGTTCCGCCTGTCTGGTCCAATGTTACCCGTCTGGAAGCCTTTATAAGCTTTCTGGTCAGTGTGGCTGCCCTGCTGTTTACACCCTGGCTGATGCTGATCCCTGCAATCCAGGGCTTTGTCCGCGGCTTTTTTGGCCATCACAAGTGCCCGATGCATCATGCCGGCATCAAATTGCTGACATCCTGCAACCGGGCCGGCAAACAGGAAAACGCTGGAGCCAAAATGTTTGCCAATAAGATTCTGTTTATTGCCTCGACAGTGGCCGTAGTGGCTTACGCACTGGGTAGCAACATCTGGATGATACCGGTCAGTGCACTGATTGTTTTCACCACGCTGGAGTGGGCTTTCTCTTTTTGCGCTGCCTGCTGGGCCTATGTACTCTGGTACAGCAAGTTTCCGCCCCAAATGGACTGACCCGCACTGGCACTGACTTTTGACTGACTGGCGTGCATTCCGTTTTTACGGCAAGATAGCCAGTCATTTTCAACATGCGACCAGCAAAGAGGCTATGCCATGCAACGCTTTCTCAGCATAACCCTGGCCCTGTTTATCGGGCTGTCTTTTAGTTTTGATGCCGAAGCACGCCGCTTCGGTGGCGGCAAATCCTTTGGTGCAGCACCCAAGCACCGCCAGGTGCAGCCACAGCAGCGCCAGCAACAAAAACAGGCACAACCCCAACAAAACAACACTGGCAAGACGGCCGCCACCAGTGGTGCCTCCCGCTGGCTAGGCCCGCTGGCCGGCATTGCTGCCGGCGGCCTGCTCGCCTCCATGCTGTTTGGCGACGCCTTTGAAGGGCTGCAAATCATGGACATGCTGTTGATGGCCGGCCTGGCTTTTCTGGTCTTTCGCCTGCTGGCAGCGCGCCGTCGTCCGCCAATGCAACCCGCCGGCATGGGAACCGGCGCCCCCATGCAGCGCGAAATGCCTGCCGGCAACAACCTGTTCGGCGGTTTCGGCAGCAGCACGGCCAGCGCAGATGCAGCACCTGTCATGCAGGCACCTGCCTGGTTCAATGCCGACAGCTTTCTGAGTGCCGCCCGCGAGCACTTCAACCAGCTGCAACAACACTGGGATGCCAACGAGCTGGACAAGATTGCCGAATATGTCACACCGGAAATGCTGACGTTTCTGCAACGTGAACGCGCCGACCTGGGCGATGGTTACCAATCCACCTATATCGACAATCTGGACGTGCAACTGGATGGCGTGGAAGAGCTGGACAGTTACACGGTGGCCACGCTGAGTTTTTCCGGTATCAGCAAAACATCACGCTTCGACCAGGGCGAAGCCTTCAATGAAAGCTGGCGCATGGAGCGGCAGCATGGCGACAACCAGCCCTGGCTGATTGCCGGCATTCGCCAGAACGCCTGACCATTTCCGCCCGACAAACACCACCGGAAACGCTGAATAATTGCCTGCGTTATTCAGCACATCCCGCCAACACCGGTGGTGTTTTCTTTTCCGGAGCCTGCCATGGAAGATGTCGTCGAACTGCTGCGTGAACACAACCAGCCGGTACCAGTACCCCTGGAGCTGCCCACCGATGATGACCTGCTGGATGTACAGGAGCAGATACTGATTCACCTGCCGCACGGGTTGCGCGAGTTTCTGCTGGAGGTCAGTGATGTGGTATACGGCCACCTGGAGCCGGTTACCGCCAGCGACCCGCAGAGTCATACCTATTTGCCGGAAGTCGCCGCCACGGCCTGGGACCTTGGCTTGCCACGCCATCTGGTGCCACTCTGCCAGGAAGGCGAATGCTACTTCGCCGTAGAGCCCGAAGGCGAAGTGGTGCTCTGGTCGCTAGCCGAAGACGGCTATCTGGATGACAGCTGGGAGTCGGTCTGGCACTGGGCGCGGGATTACTGGCTGGGGCAGCCCTGAAGGACCAGCCTGTTGCAACGGCCGGTTTGTCCGGAACAAAAGCCGCTTTGCACAGAGGGGATTTATTCACGCCTGCAAGAGCTGAACCGCGCAACATGCCCGGCCAAATCCATTAGCCCGCTTGCAGACCTTCTACGACCAAGGTATAAATGACGCTCCTTTCTCCACCAAAAACAAAGACAAGAGAGCGAAATCCGATGGAACTCGATTCGGCAAAACTTTCCATGACGGTGCTGATGACACCGGACCAGGCCAACTTTTCCGGCAATGTACACGGCGGCACCATCCTCAAATACCTCGACCAGGTGGCCTATGCCTGTGCCAGCCGCTATGCCGGCAGCTATGTGGTAACCCTGTCGGTTGACCAGGTAACTTTTCGTCAACCCGTGCATGTAGGAGAACTGGTGACCTTCCTGGCTTCAGTCAACTACACCGGCCGCACGTCAATGGAAGTTGGCATCAAGGTAATCACAGAAAATATCCGCGAAAAATCAGTGCGTCACACCAACAGCTGCTTTTTCACTATGGTGGCAGTAGACGACGATGGCCGGCCGGTTGAAGTCCCCGCCCTGCAGCCACGCACTGCAGACCAGAAGCGGCGTCATCGCAATGCACAGGAAAGGCGAAAAATCCGCCTGGAGCTGGCCGACCGCTATCAAACCATTCAGCAGCAAAAAAGCCAGCCGGACGCCTGACCCGCCGAGGCTGCTCCCGTATAGTGCGGGAGCAGCCTCGGACACCTTACTCGCCGCCTGTTTCGACCGACTGGATTTTGCCGCCGCGCGCAAGAAATGCCGCCATGGCTTCCGCCAGGGCATCACGCTCCTTGCGCTTGGCTTCTACCGACGGCAGCTCCTCTTCGACGGTTTTGGCCTTGACCTTGCTGCTGCGCACGGGGGCCTCACCCTCGTCCTCAGCAACACCGGACTGATCTACATCCAGCGTGCCATCATCAGGTACCGAGAAGTCGTCATCCACCTCGTCCAGCTCAAGATCATCAGTTTCTTCACTCTCGAGCTCGTCGTCTTCTATATCATCTTCAAACATGGATTCCCCCGCTTGCCGGCAGTTCTCATGTGCCGGCTAAAAAACGCCTGCGATACGCAGTACAGCTGCAGTCCATGCCACAGGCATCCGGCCTGCAGATCGGATTCTGGGCGCGCATTTTAGTGTTCTGCAAAGAAAATGACCATGGCCTGCCTGATGTATTTTTACTATGCCTCCGGCATCTGGCATTAGGCCTTCTCAATGGCTGAAAACAGGAAGTTACTGGCCTGCAACCACAAAAAAGCGCCCGCAAAGCAGGCGCTTACATTTTACATGCCGTTCGCGTGCAGTCAGATGGCGTCACTGCCTGTTTCGCCGGTACGGATACGCACGATTTGCTCCAGCGCGGTGACGAAAATCTTGCCGTCACCAATCTTGCCCGTGTTGGCAGCCTTGCTGATTGACTCAATCACACGGTCAAGCAGGCCATCGGTAATGGCTACCTCAATTTTTACTTTGGGCAAAAAGTCGACCACGTATTCTGCACCGCGGTACAGCTCGGTATGCCCCTTCTGCCGGCCAAAGCCTTTTACCTCGGTCACGGTAATGCCCTGCACGCCAATTTCGGACAAGGCCTCGCGTACGTCGTCCAGCTTGAAGGGTTTGATGATCGCAGTGACAAGTTTCATTCCAGGCTCCCGCAGAGATGAAAGATAAACCAATTATTGAGCGCAAGACGATACTGCCTTGCCCCATGCCGGATCCGGGCTCCGGCGGCCGTACGTGACGCTGCAACTCCAGGCCGGAACAGCAGCGGATAAAACCGCCTTCTATTTAAGCAAAATTTGCCCGCTCATGGATAGTCCTGCTGCGAAATACCCGGGCCCCGCTCTGGCAAACGGCGGACATCGTGCTAAACTCGGTCACATCCTTTGCCGGAGTTGACCATGCTTGCTGCCAAATCCCTGCTTGATTCACTGACCTCCCAGGTCACACGACTGCTCGATAACGACGGCAACCTGCCGCACCATGAGCTGGAACAGCAGTTTAAAAGCCTGCTGCACAATGCACTGGGCAAACTGGATCTGGTCAGTCGTGAAGAATTTGACGGCCAGATGCTGGTATTGCAACGCACCCGCCAGCGGCTGGAAGCACTTGAGCTGCAGGTACAGGAGCTGGAGCAACAGCTGACAGCCAGCCGCACGAAGCCACAAGCGGAGCAGCCATAACAGTCACACCGCTACCGGCGGGCAACTGCATCCGGCGTGCCCCGTCACCGTTTGAACGCTTCAAGGAGGAAGCCATGTCACTTGCCATCATCAACAGCCGTGCCCAGCTGGGTCTTGACGCGCCTCTGGTGCGGGTCGAAGTGCACCTGTCCAGCGGCCTGCCATCACTGAGCCTGGTTGGCCTGCCGGAAACCGCCGTGCGTGAAAGCAAGGACCGTGTTCGCAGCGCAATCATCAACAGCGATCTCAGTTTTCCACAAAAACGCATCACCCTGAGTTTGGCGCCTGCCGACTTGCCCAAAGACGGCAGCCGTTACGACCTGGCCATTGCCACCGCCCTGCTGGCTGCCAGCGGCCAGGTCCTGCCGGAGCAGCTGCCTCAACTGGAGTTGCTGGGCGAGCTTGGGCTGTCCGGCCAGGTGCGGCCAGTCAGGGGAGTACTGCCGGCAGCACTGGCTGCACGCAAGGCGGGACATAGCTTGGTGGTGCCCACAGCCAACGCCGAAGAAGCCGCACTGGTCTCCGGCCTGACCCTCTACGCCGTCGAACACCTGCAACAGCTGGTCGATCACCTGAATGCGCGCAACCCGTTGCCCCCGTGGCACTCGGGCGGTCTGCCGGAAACCCCGCCTGAGCTGCCTGACCTGAATCAGGTGCAGGGTCAGCTGGCCGCAAAGCGGGCCTTGCTGGTGGCTGCCGCCGGCCAGCACAACCTGCTGCTGTGCGGGCCGCCGGGTACCGGAAAAACCATGCTGGCAAGTCGCTTGCCCGGACTGCTGCCGCCGCTGAACCATGCCGAAGCACTGGAAGTGGCTGCCGTGCAATCGGTCACCAGCAGCCAGCCCCTTCGACACTGGCCAGCGCGGCCTTTTCGCCAGCCACATCACAGCGCTTCCGGCCCGGCTCTTGTTGGCGGCGGCAGCCGGCCGCAGCCCGGCGAAATCACCCTGGCACACCATGGTGTGCTGTTTCTGGACGAGCTGGCAGAGTTTGACCGCAAGGTACTGGAGGTACTGCGCGAGCCGCTGGAGTCGGGGGTCATCGTGATATCACGGGCCGCCGGACGGCTGCAGTTTCCAGCCCGTTTTCAGCTGGTAGCAGCCATGAACCCCTGCCCCTGCGGCTACCTGGGCGACCCCGGCGGGCGCTGCAACTGCACAGCGGAAATGGTAGTACGCTATCGCACCAAACTGTCCGGCCCGTTGCTGGACCGGATCGACCTGCATGTCAATGTGGCCCGCGAGCCCACATCCTTGCGCGAGCCCTCCGCCAGGGCTCCAGGCAGTGCCGAAGCGCGGCAGCAGGTCATGGCTGCCCGCGAACGCCAGCAGCGGCGTCAAGGTTGCTGTAACAGTCAGCTGAATCTTGACAGCCTGCACCAGCACTGCCGCCTCGACGAGGCCGACCGGCGCTGGCTGGAACAGGCCTGCGAGCGGCTACAGCTGTCGCTGCGTGCCAGTCACCGGATTCTCAAAGTCGCTCGCACGCTAGCCGATCTTGACAGTGCCGACGACATAAGCCGAAAACACCTGGCAGAAGCGCTGCAGTATCGTATCCAGCTCAATTCTTAGGTTTTTTCTTTGTTGGCATGATGTACTTGAACAGGCCCTGAAACCACATGACCAGCGCGGCATCACCCTTGATGGTGATGTTTTTGTCCTGGATGCCCTGCATAAACGCAAGCTGCTTGTTCTTTGCCGTCATCACCTGATGGGCATAGGCAGCATCACGAAACCCCATGGTAAAGGCCGGAGCATCCAGAGTGCCGCTACAGCTGGAAATACGCTGGCCGGCAACCCTGAAGCTGCGGGCCACCTTGCCGTCCATTGTCAGCAGGGTAAAGCCCAGCTCCTTGCCTTCAAGCTGCTTTTGCAGCTCCGGGTTGTTCTTGCTGGCCTTGCTCAACATGCGACCAAGCAGCCACAGCAGTATACGAAACTTCATTTTTACTTATCCTCCCCCAGATTAAAATCATGGGCCTTTAAATGCCCCTTTGCATGCACCTGTCAAATCCTGAATGCTGTCAGCAGGGTGTTCAGGCGTGCAGCCAGTTCAGCCATTTGCTGGCTGGCACGGGCAGCTTCGCCTGCTCCCTGGCTCGCCTGCTCACCATCATCACGTATGGCCATTACATTGCGGTCAACCTCATGGGCCACATGGGTCTGCTCCTCGACCGCGGCCGCAATGCTCTGGCTCTGTTCAACAATCTGCCCGGCAGCCTCAAGAATGGTCGACAATCCCGCCTCTACCTCGCCAGACTGCCGGACCGTCGCCGCAGTACCGGCATGACTGCCCTGCATGGCTGCCACTGCCTCACTGACACCTGCCTGCAGGCGCTCAATCATCTGCTCAATTTCTTCGGTCGCTTCACGGGTACGCTGTGCCAGCCCACGCACTTCGTCGGCCACCACGGCAAAACCGCGACCGGCCTCTCCAGCACGGGCTGCCTCAATCGCCGCATTCAGTGCCAACAGGTTGGTTTGGCCCGCTATGGCGGCAATCACATCCAGCACCCGGCTAATTTCATCGCTATCCCGCGCCAAGCTATCGACAGCCTGTACAGAGCGCTCGATATCAGCAGCCAGCCCGTTGATGCCGGCAGCCTGGGTTTGCACCAACTGTTGCCCCTGTTGCGTCTGCTGGTCAACTGCCTTGGCAGCCTGCACCGCCAAGCTGGCACCACCCGCCACCTCGCCCGCCGTAGCTGTCATCTGGTTCATTGCGGTTACCATCAGCTCCAGCTGCTGTAGCTGGCGGCTGACAACGCCATGGCTGTCGGTAGCTATGCGTTCAACCACCGCCGACTGCTGCCCCACCTCTTCTACTGCATCAGCAACCTGGCGCAACAACTGACGAATCTGTTCGATGGTATCGTTCAGGCCACCCGCCAGCTCGCCCAGCTCATCCCTGCTATGGACATGTGCTTCAACCAGCATATTGCCATCAGCCACATCAGCCATAACCCTGCGCAAATGATTGATCGAGTTGCGTACCGATACATAAAAGCCGCTGTACAGGTAAGCAATCAGCGCAAAGACAACAGCGAGAACACCAGTCAGGCTTAGCATATTGCGGCGGTTTTCCTGCAAACGCGCGTCCAGAATGCCTTTCAGCGAACCGACAACTTTTTGTTCAAGATGCCCTGTTGCAACCAGCCACTGACTGGCCTGTTCAAACGTTTGCCACCAGTCGGCCGACAGGCTGTCGGCCATGATCACTTCGTCTTCCAGCCAATCCCTTGCTATCGCCACAGTTGCCAGGCTTGCTTGAGCATCCGCCTGCAAAGCTGCCGGCAAGCTACTGGCACCCAGCTGTACTTCATACTCCGCCTCAAGCTTCTCCAGCGATAGCAACAAGTCATCCAGCCGTGCACTGGCACTGGAGTCAATAAAGCCGCGCGCCAGCGCCAGGCTGGCGGCAGTGCGTGCCCGGGCCAGCTGCCCGCTCACGGTCTGGGTGCCCGAGGTGACCAGTTCAACCAGTGAGCGCACCTGCACCCGCGCATCCTGGCTCAAGCCGCTGGCGCTGGACTGCTGACGCATCAGCAGCTGCAGTTGCGTCAGCAGCTCATCGGCGGCAGCACTGCGCGCCTGCAGCATGTCATCGCTGCGAGCACGCCGCAACAGGCCAGCCAGCAGCTCTCTGGCCGAGGTAAACTCCTGCTGGACAGCTGGCTCCATTGCAACTGGTGCCAGCGTCTCAAGAAAATCCTGTACGTGCCGGTACTGCTGCTCCAGCCTCTGGTCGAGCCGTTCGCGCGCTCCCCCTTCTGCCAGCTGTGCATTAAGTTGCAGCAGGTCTGCCAGATCGCGTGTGAGGGCAACCCCTTGCAGCATGAACTGCAGGCTGCGCAGTCCATCTTGCTCTGCCTGTGTCTGCCGGACCTGCTCC
Source organism: Gammaproteobacteria bacterium (assembly GCA_012728415.1). Classification (GTDB taxonomy): domain Bacteria; phylum Pseudomonadota; class Gammaproteobacteria; order Pseudomonadales; family Pseudomonadaceae; genus Thiopseudomonas. The sequence goes on along the minus strand of JAAYFD010000052.1, from coordinate 16,440 downwards.
AGCGAAGCGCGAACCAGGTAACCATTGGTTACCAGCAAAGGAACCACAAAAAGAAAACTGACCAGGCTGAACTTTGCCGCAAAGCCCAGCCGGTTCATCAAGCGTATCGCCGGAAAAAGAAACCTGTTCACGGCACCCCCCCAATTTTGTATTTGTTATAGTGTGGTCGTGGCACCTCCATGCCCTTGCTCGAAGGTACCAGCCAGTGCTCACACTAACCGGCAAATGGCCAGCAGACAACAGAAAAGACCGACCCGCCAGTCAGGGAAAAACAGCCCGGACTGATATTTTGGCTGGTTTTTAAAGCATGCTAAGATAGTGCAGTTTCGAACAACAGGCTGATCGACGTGGCGACCCCCGTGCACACCCTGCCCGACTGGCATTCCATCCCGCCAGCTTCTCCCGTGCTGCGGGAGTGGCTGCTCAACGAAGGCTCGCTTACCCGGCTTCTCAAGCAGCTAAGCAACGCCGATTTCCATGTACAGCTGGTACAGCAAGGCTGGCAGCAGCTGCGCAACGATGAGTGCCGCGCACTGGGTACGCCCGTCAACACGGAAGGCTGGGTGCGGGAGGTGTTCCTGTGCGGCCACCAGCAACCTTGGGTTTATGCCCGCAGCGTTGCCGGCAAGGACAGCCTGCAGGCGCATGGCTTTGACCTGACCAGCCTGGGCACCCGCTCACTGGGCGAGCTGCTGTTTTCCGACCGGGCATTTGCGCGCGGGGAATTCGAAATGTGCCGCCTGCCCGCCTCTGCCTGGCCATCTGCACTGCTGACCAGCGGCAACAGCACGAACCAGTCGCTCTGGGCCAGGCGCTCCTGCTTTGCCCGTGACAGCCTGAAAATCCTTGTAGCCGAGGCTTTCCTGCCCGCTTTTTGGGACAGGATCAAGCAAAACTCACCAATCTGAATACAGGCCGACATGTACGAAATTTTTTTGCGCTCGTTCAACCGCATACACCCGCGCGCCTTTGATTTCATCCAGCTGATGCGGCTGGACCGCCCCATCGGCATTTATTTGCTGCTCTGGCCCACCCTGACTTCATTGTGGATAGCCGGCGCCGGCAGCCCAGCGCTGAAAAACATCATCATTTTTGTTGGTGGTACCGTATTAATGCGCTCAGCTGGCTGCTGCATTAACGACTTTGCCGACCGTAAAATCGACGGTCACGTCTGGCGCACCAAGAGCCGTCCACTGGCCAGCGGACGCATCAAGCCGAAAGAGGCACTAATCACTTTTGCCATTCTGGTCGCACTGAGTTTCGGCCTGGTCCTGCTGACCAATACCCTGACCATTTACCTGGCTTTTCTGGCCGTGGTTTTGGCATTCATTTATCCGTTCACCAAACGCTACACCTATTACCCGCAGCTGGCGCTGGGTGCTGCCTACTCCTGCGGCCTGTTGCTGGCCTATGCGGCCGAGGCCGGAACCCTGCCGGCGCACGTCTGGTTGCTATACATTGCCAACCTGCTGTGGACCATTGCCTATGATACCTATTACGCCATGGCCGACCGTGAAGACGACCTGAAAATCGGTGTCAAATCCACTGCTGTATTGTTTGGTGATGCCGACCGCGTGATCAACCTGTCCCTGCAGCTTTCTTCCCTGTTTTGTCTCTGGCTGGCCGGCAATCACTTTGAGCTGGGCGTTGCTTTCAAGCTGGGGCTGGCCGGTGCGTTGCTCTGCTATCTGTGGGAGTTTTATATCACCCGCAGCCGTGAAGCACTGATTTGCTTTAAAGCATTTTTGCACAACCACTGGGCCGGGCTGAGCATTTTTGTTGGCGTGGTAGCAGACTACCTGCTGATTTGACAGGTACAGGCCAGAGGCAGCGGCTAGTTCATCTGCACCCCAAGCCCTAAGGCTTCTTGGAAAGCCATTGCACTGGCGGGCAGCCAGGCCGCCCGCCAACACCGAAAGCAGACTGGCCTTTTGCACAACCTGCGCCCAATGCATGAATGCATAGAGTGGCAGCAGGTGTTCCGGGGTCCCGGCCTGCCCTCGGCAAGCGGCCGTCATGCGGCGCAGCCGGCAGGTGACTATGCTCCCGGGGTAAAATGCCGCTGCGTGGTACCCTGGGCTATCAGGCGGGAAATATAATCCAGTTTTTGCGGATCTTTGTCGACAAAGCGGCAGTGCACCTGCAACCACTGGATTTCGTCACTTCCCCCATCAATCGCGGTCAACCCATGTATGTAGGCATTCAGACGGGCAATCTCACTATTTTCTTCGCCTTGCTCCAGGTCAACCACCACACTGGAGAGTATTTGCGGCAATACCTCACCCCGTTTTAGCAGCACGACCACTTCTTTCAGGCTGATGGCCTTGACCATGCAGTTCAGCTCTGCATCGGGTAGCCGCAATACCGCCTGGCCACGCGACTGCACAGCGGGTGCACTGGCAGCTTTGCCTGCGGCAGGCACCTGGCGCGCCTGCTTGACAGCAGCAGGCCTGGGCGCTGCTGTGGTCGCCGCCTGTGCCCCACCACCCGTCAGGACAGACAGGGAGTCCCCACCTGTTCCTGTGCTCAGCGTTGGCGCTGCCGGTTTTTGCAGTGCCGCCAGACGGCCACTGCCGGCCAGTGCTTTTCGCACCTTGCCCACCAGTTGCTCATTGGTAAACGGCTTGCCGACATAATCGGAAACACCTGCCTGGATAGCCTGAATGACATTCTCTTTGTCACCCCGGCTGGTCACCATGATGAAGGGCGTGGCGGCGTGCTGTTGCTGGCCGCGCAGCCAGACCAGCAGCTCGAGCCCGGATATTTCCGGCATTTCCCAGTCACAGAGAATCAGGTCAAATACCTGCGCAGACAGCTGCTGCTGTGCCCGGCGGCCGTTGGCAGCCTCGGCAATGCCAATTCCCGGAAATGCGCTGCGCAAACACTTTTTTATCAGGTCACGGATAAAAGATGCATCATCAACCACCAGCACATTGACCTTGTTCATCTTTTATCCTCCGTTTGACCTGTCGTATGTCAGCCTTGCGCGGTGTTTTCTACTGCTTCCTGGCGGCGCTGAAGCTCCTGGGCATAAATGGCGTCAAAATTGACTGGCGCCAGCATCAGTGCCGGGAAGGACCCTTTAACAACCATGCCATCCAGCGTCTCGCGAGCATAGGGGAACAGCAGGCTCGGTGCAAAAGAGCCCAGCGCATGCCCCAGCGAAGCCTCATCCAGCCCCTGGATCAGGAAAATACCGGCCTGGTCAACTTCTGCAATAAAGGCTACTTCATCCTCTACCCGTGCAGTAACAGTAATACCCAGCCTTACCTCGTAAAAGTCCTCCTCCAGATGGCTGTGCCCCGTGCTCAGCTGCATCTCGATTTTTGGCGCCCACTCCTTGCGGAATATCTCCGGGCTTTTGGGTACTTCAAAGGACAGGTCCTTGATGTAGATGCGCTGCAGGGAAAACTGCGAACCCTGTGCTTGTTCGGCTGCGCCGTTGTTCTGGTTTTCGTCACTCATGTTTGCTCCTTGATCGTTTTCGGGTCAGCCGGCATCAAGCCAGCATTGCATCCAGTTTGCCTGTCCGCTCCAAAGCGAACAGGTCGTCACAGCCGCCTACGTGCTGCTCGCCAATCCAAATTTGCGGGACTGATGTACGGCCAGCCTTTTGTGCCATGGCTGCACGCACAGCGGGTTGGCCATCCACGCTGATTTCTTCGTACTCTACGCCCTTGCTGTCCAGCAGCTGCTTGGCACGGGTACAGTATGGGCACCACGTGCTGCAATAGATGATTACTCTGTTCATTTTGCCTTGACCGTTGGCAGGTTGTCGTTGCGCCAGCCACCAATACCACCGGCCAGGCGCGCTGTGGTGAAGCCGGCCTGCTGCAGCTGGGTACAGACAGGCCCTGCCGTCATGCCCGAATCGCACACCACAACGACGGTTTTGTCCTTGTGCCTGTCCAGCTCGGACATGCGACTGGCCAGTTTGTCGCGTGGAATGTGTATCGAGTCAACAATATGGCCAGCAGAGAAGTCTTTGGCCTGGCGAATGTCCAGCACCACGGCTTCACCCGCATTGACCAGCATGGTCAGCTCGCGCGAACTCAGCGATTTGCCGCTGCGGCGCGTCTCGTACAACAAGAGCGCAATGGACAGCACCACAAAGGCACTGCTCAAAAGGTAATGATTGCCTACAAACTCGATCAGCCTATCCATTCTCGGGACTCGTTTCCGGTGGGTTAAAATTGGCAGATTATACACGCTTCGCCAGCCCGGTGCCGCTATTACAGCGCACCCTGCATTAACAGAATGCAATACACCCACCCAGCACAGCCTGCTGCACCACTCCATTTGCCGCAAACCGGCGCACTGCTCATGACGAACGGCATGCTTCAGGGTAAAATGGGCCGCTTATTGAAGACCATTGCAAGAGTGTACGCCATGACCCAAGCCTACAAACCCGTTGTCCTGGTTATCCTGGACGGTTTTGGCCATCGAGAAGAAGCCGACAACAATGCCATTTTCCATGCCAATACGCCGGTTTATGACCAGCTGCGCCGTGACTACCCCCACGGCCTGATCTCAGGCAGCGGCATGGATGTCGGCCTGCCCGACGGCCAGATGGGCAACTCGGAAGTCGGCCACATGAATCTGGGTGCCGGCCGTGTGGTCTACCAGGACTTTACCCGCATTACCAAAGCAATCGATGATGGCGATTTTTTCAGCAACCCTGCATTAACACGCGCAGTTGACAAGGCGGTGGCCGCTGGCAAGGCAGTACACCTGATGGGGCTGCTGTCCGACGGTGGCGTTCACAGCCACCAGGACCACATCGCCGCCATGATCAGGCTGGCCGCCGGGCGTGGTGCCCAAAAAATCTATCTGCATGCATTCCTTGATGGCCGCGACACGCCACCACGCAGCGCGCAGGGCTTCATCGAATTTATCGAGCGCGCTTTCACCGAGGCCGGCACAGGCCGCATCGCCTCCCTGATCGGCCGCTACTACGCCATGGATCGCGACAACCGCTGGGAACGGGTTGAACAGGCCTGGAAACTGCTGGTTGACGGCCAGGGCGAGTTCGGCGCGACCACTGCCACTGAAGGTCTGGCTGCAGCCTACGCCCGTAACGAAAATGACGAGTTCGTCAAGGCCACAGTCATTGGTGATGCCGTGCCCATGCAGGATGGCGACGCCCTGGTGTTCATGAACTTCCGCGCAGACCGTGCCCGCGAACTTACCCGGGCCTTTATCGAGCCGGATTTCAGTGAGTTTGCCCGCCCCCGTACACCAGCACTGGCCAGTTACGTAATGCTGACCCAATACGCGGCAACCTTTGATGCGCCTTGCGCATTCGAGCCTTTCACACTGAACAACGTCCTGGGTGAATACCTGGGCAAGCTCGGCAAGACCCAGCTGCGCATTGCCGAAACAGAGAAATACGCTCACGTTACGTTTTTCTTCTCCGGCGGCCGCGAAGACCCCTTCCCCGGCGAAACCCGCGTACTGATTCCCTCGCCCAAGGTTGCCACCTATGACCTGCAGCCGCAGATGAGCGCGCCCGAAGTAACTGACCGCGTCGTCGAAGCCATCGACAAGCAGGAGTTCGATACCATCATTGTCAACTACGCCAACGGCGACATGGTTGGCCATACCGGTGTCTTCCAGGCCGCAGTACAGGCAGTCGAGTGTCTGGATGAATGCCTGGGGCGCATCACCAGCGCTCTTGAGCGCGTTGGCGGCGAAGCCCTGATCACCGCCGACCATGGCAACTGTGAACAGATGACCGATCACCACACAGGCCAGGCCCATACCGCACACACGACCGAGCCAGTGCCCTTCATCTACGTTGGCAAGCGGCCGGCCAGTATCCGTACTGGCGGTGTTCTGGCCGATGTTGCGCCCACCCTGCTGACCCTGATGGGTGTTCCGGTTCCGGCAGAAATGACCGGCACCAGCATTGTCAGCTTCAAATAACGGACCTGACACACATGCCGGCTTCCATAAAACCCGTCCGTCGCCACGCGCTGTTCCGGCGCGTGTGCCCCCTGCTGCTCGGGGCCCTGCTACTGACAGGCAGCCCCATGCTGCCGGCTGATGAACGCAGCCGGGCGCAACAGGACATCCGCAAGGCAGAGCAGGACATCGCCGAGCTGGAAAAGCTGATCAGGCAAATCCAGACCGAAAAATCTGCCGCCCAGCAAGCACTGCAACAGACTGAAAAAGAGATCGGCGACCTGGAAAAAAATATCCGCTCACTTGAGGCGGAGCAAAAAAAAAACGAGCAGGAAATCCTTGAATTCGAAATAGAAAAAGGCAAGTTCGAAAGCCGCCGCAGACAACAACAAAAGCTGGTGGCGCTGCAGAGTCGTGCCGCCTACCAGGCCGGCCAGAGCGAACCGCTGCGACTCTTTTTCAACCAGCAAGACCCCGCCCTGGTCAGTCATAACCTGACCTATTACCAGTATCTGCAGCAAGCCCGACAACAACAGATCAAGCAGTTTCAGGCCACTGTACAACAGCTGTCCGAGTTGCAAGCAGCGATTGACCTGCACCAGCAAGAACTTGAACAACAAAAGACACAGCTGCAACAACAGCGGGACCAACTGGCCGAACTGCGCCAGCAGCGCCGCCAGCTGGTGGCCGAGCTGGACAAAAAACAGCAAGGCCGCCAGCAGCAGCTGTCCAGCCGCAAGCAGGAGCAGAAAAAACTTAACGACCTGCTGGCCGCCATCGAACAAAAACTGGCCCGCCAGGCCGAACAAGAACGCCTGCGCCGTGAACGTGAGCGCCAGCTGGCCCTGCAGCAAAACCAGGCGCGCATCCGCCAGCAGCAACAGGCACCGGCCCGCGGCGGCCAACAGGTCAGCAGCCAGTTCAGCCACCCGGGGGGCAACTTTGCCCAGGCCCGCGGCAAGCTGCCCTGGCCGGTAAATGGCCGCTTGCTGGCTGGCTTTGGCAGTCCGCGCAACGACACCCGCAGCAAGTGGGACGGCGTACTGATTCAGGCTGCCGAAGGCCATCAGGTGCGAGTCATACACCCGGGCCGGGTGGTTTTCGCCGACTGGCTGCGCGGCTCCGGACTGCTGGTGATTGTTGACCACAACGATGGTTATCTCAGCCTGTACGGGCACAATCAAAGTCTGCTCGTGAGTGCCGGCGACAATCTCAAGGCGGGACAGCCAATTGCCACCGTTGGCAATACAGGCGGCCAGTCGCAATCGGCGTTATACTTTGCCATCCGTAAACAGGGCCAGGCTACAGACCCCGGCCAATGGTGCCGCAGCCAGGGCTGATCAGGAGCTTTTACCTCATGCGTACATATTTCCCCCAATCACTCAGCCTGGCTGCCAAGATTATTCCAGCCTTCCTTTTCAGCAGCCTGCTGTGGGCACAAGATAACCCGGCCGCCGCCGAAGGTGACCTGCCACTCAACGAGTTGCGCACTTTTGTCGAAGTCATGGAGCGCATCAGAAGTGCCTATGTCGAGCCCATTGACGACAAAACCCTGCTGGAAAACGCCATCAAGGGAATGCTCTCCAACCTGGACCCGCACTCGGCCTACCTGACCGCGGACTCCTTCCAGGAGCTGCAGGAAAGCACCAGCGGCGAGTTTGGCGGCCTGGGCATTGAGGTTGGCATGGAAGACGATCGGCTTGGTGTCATTTCGCCGATTGACGATACCCCGGCCTTTGCCGCCGGTATTCAGGCAGGCGACCTGATCCTGAAAATCGACGGCCAGCTGACCAAAGGCATGAGCCTGCTGCAGGCGGTCGAAAAGCTGCGCGGCAAGCCAGGGACGCATGTAACGCTGACCATTGGCCGTGAACACCAGGCACCATTCGACGTCAAACTGAAACGCGCCATCATCAAGACCCGCAGTGTGCGCAGTCTGCTGCTGGATGACGATTATGGGCTGATACGCATCAGCCAGTTTCAGAACAACACCGGCAAGGAAGTCGGCAAGGCCCTGAAACAGCTGGAAAAGGAAAACGGCAAACCGCTGAGCGGGCTGGTACTGGACCTGCGCAACAACCCCGGCGGGGTGTTGCAAGCAGCAGCTGAAGTGGCCGACCATTTTCTGGATAGCGGCATCATCGTCTATACCGAAGGCCGCATCCCCAACTCGCAAATGCGCTTTACTGCCGGCCCGCAACTGGGCCTCAGCAGCAAAATACCCCTAGTGGTACTGATCAACGGTGGCAGTGCTTCTGCCTCGGAAATCGTTGCCGGCGCCCTGCAAGACCACAAGCGTGCAGTGGTCCTTGGTACCAACAGTTTTGGCAAGGGTTCAGTGCAAACCATTCTGCCGCTGAACGATGAGCGCGGAGTCAAGCTCACCACTGCGCTGTACTTTACTCCATCCGGGCGCTCGATCCAGGCCCAGGGTATCGAGCCGGACATCCTTGTCGAGCGTGGCAAGTTAAGCACATCTGCCCCGCGCGCTACCGTTAAAGAAGCCGACCTGGCCCGGCACCTGAACAATACCCAGGCGTCAACAAGCCATGACAACAAGCAGCAGTCAGAGCTGCTGCAAAATGACAACCAGCTCAGCCAGGCGCTGGGGCTGCTCAAGGGGCTGAATGTGCTGGGCAGGAAATAATACTTTTGGCTTGGGTGTGGCAGTCGGAGCGGGGCACTGCGCAAAGCTGCGCACCCGCGCCGAAGCAAGCTTCGGCACAAGTGCTGAGGCTTTGCTCCGGCCCCGCCCCGACTGCAATACACCGTGCCGGTGTTGGAGGAGGTGGCCCGGCTTTGCCGGGCTGCTGTCGCGTGTAATACCCCCAGCCTCGTGCAGGGCGACAGTGCTGCCGGCGCAATATCCATTGCGTCATTCTGCGTTCTGCGCAAGGCCCATTCCGTCATTCTGCGTGTAGCGAAGCGGAGTCGCAGAATCCATCGACCCACCCAGCGCCACCGGACCCTGCGACTGCGCACTGGGTAACAACTGCTTCGTGCAGGGTTTCAACGGCTTGGTGCAGGGTAATAACCGCTTTACGCAGGGACAGGCAGCGACCATTCCAGGTATCAGCCGGCCAGGTTGATGCCGCGTTCGCGCAGGTAGGCTTTGGCTTCGGGTACGGTAATTTCGCCAAAGTGGAATACGCTGGCCGCCAGCACCGCCGATGCTTTGCCCTCGATAATGCCGTCCGCCAGATGCTGCAAGGTACCAACACCGCCGGATGCGGTCACCGGCAGGTTCACGGCTTCGCTGATGGCGCGGGTTATGCCCAGGTCAAAGCCGTTTTTGGTGCCGTCGCCGTCCATGCTGGTGACCAGCAGCTCGCCGGCACCCAGCTCTTCCATCTTGCGTGCCCAGCCCACGGCTTCAATGCCGGTGTTGGTTTTGCCGCCGTGAACAAAGACTTCCCAGCCATTTGCCGAAGTTTTTTTAACGTCAATGGCGACCACAATGCGCTGGCTGCCGAATTTCTCCGCAGCTTCACGGACGAAGCCGGGATTGCTGACCGCCGCCGAGCCAATGGATACCTTGCTGGCACCCGCATCCAGCAAACGCTTCACATCCGCCACTGTACGCACACCACCACCAACCGTCAGCGGAATGCTGATGGCCTCGGCAACTTTTTTCACCAGCTCGACGGTAGTGTCGCGGCCTTCGTTGGTGGCACTGATATCAAGGAAAGTCAGCTCGTCGGCACCCTGCTCGCTGTAGCGGCGGGCGATTTCCACCGGATCACCGGCATCACGGATATCAACGAAGTTGACGCCCTTGACCACACGGCCGTTTTCAATATCCAGGCAGGGGATGATGCGTTTGGTGTTGCTCATGGTGTGTTGCTCCATGTGTGAGGTGTAAGTTTTTCTAGCGGTGGTGTTGGCAGCATCGGCGTACAGGCTTCGCAGGGTCGCTGCAAGTACATCTGACCGCCATGGATGGCGGAAATGCAGCTTTTGCAGGAGCAAAAAACTGCCCTGCAAGCATCATGCTGCCGTCCATGGCGACAAAGCCCTGCTCCACCTGCCCACCAATACCACTACAAGAACCGCGCAGTCGGCAAAATATTCATAGCTGCTTCATGCCGCATTCCGGTATGGCAGCCCAGACAGCTGCACATAAAAAAGCCCTCTTCCGAGGGCTTTCATTTTATTTGAATCCGTCGCACAAGGCTTGTGCTTCGGCCACATCCAGCGTGCCTTCGTAGATGGCGCGACCCGTAATGGCACCCACAATGCCCGATGCACGGGCATCGAGCAGCGCCTGAATGTCCTTAATGGTATGAATACCGCCAGAAGCAATCACCGGAATCCGCGTGGCATTGGCCAGCGCGGCAGTGGCTTCAACGTTGCAGCCCTGCATCATGCCGTCTTTGGCGATGTCGGTATAAACAATGGCGCTAACACCGTCATTTTCGAAACGCCTGGCCAGATCAATTACCTGCAGCTCGCTCACCTCGGCCCAGCCATCGGTGGCAACAAAGCCGTCTTTGGCATCCAGACCGACAATCACCTTGCCGGGAAATGCCTTGCACGCCTCGGTAACAAATTCGGGCTCTTTCACTGCCTTGGTGCCGATAATCACATAGCTGACACCGGCACGTACATAGTGTTCGATGGTTTCCAGTGTGCGGATGCCGCCGCCAATCTGGATCGGTAACTGCGGGTATTTTTTCGCGATGGCGGTAACTACCTCGCCATTCACCGGCTCGCCTTCAAAAGCACCATTGAGATCCACCAGATGCAAACGGCGGCAACCGCCCTCCACCCACTTGGCCGCCATGCTGACCGGATCGTCGGAAAAAACCGTGGTATCTTCCATCCGGCCCTGGCGCAGACGCACACAGGCGCCATCTTTCAAATCAATTGCAGGAATAATCAGCATAATTTTTCGCTTTGGTTTAATTCGCATCAAAAGCTTGCGTGCTTGCCGGTCTGGCAGGTATTACGCAAAGCCGCCGTGAATACATCCTTGTAGGCTCAAGGGCGACCTCCATGTCGCCCACGCTTTGCTCCACACCTGCCAGACCAGCTTTCGGCATTGTGCAGTCATCGAGCACTCAATAAAACTTACAGAGCACCCTTGGTCGAAGGCAAACGCCCTTCCATACGCGGATCCAGCGTCAGCGCCATGCGCAGGGCACGGCCAAACGCCTTGAACACGGTTTCAATCTGGTGGTGGGTGTTGGTGCCACGCAGGTTGTCGATGTGCAGAGTTACCTGGGCATGATTAACAAAGCCCTGGAAAAACTCCTGGAACAGGTCCACATCAAAGCCGCCAACCAGCGCACGGGTATAGGGAACATGAAACTGCAGCCCGGGGCGGCCAGAAAAATCCAGTGCCACACGGGACATGGCTTCGTCCATTACCACATAGGAGTGGCCATAACGGGTGATGCCCTTCTTGTCGCCAACAGCCTTGGCAAACGCCTGACCCAGGGTAATGCCGACGTCTTCCACTGTGTGGTGATCGTCAATGTGCAGGTCACCCTTGCAGTGAACGTCCAGGTCAATCAGGCCATGGCGGGCAATCTGGTCGAGCATGTGCTCCATGAAGGGCACGCCCATATCAAACTTGCCTTCGCCGCTACCGTCAAGGTTAATGGCAACCTTTACCTGGGTTTCCAGGGTGTTGCGCTCCACAGAAGCAGTACGCTGAGTCATTCTTGGCTCCATCATCAACGGGGCACAACCCTCGCCCGCAAATCACATGAAGCGGGTATTATATCGGTAAATCGCAACCCATCGCCACTAAAGGAACTCCGTATGCCGGTGCACCTGGAACATATTCAACTGCCCAGCAATCAGGACCAGACCGATCTGGATAAAATTTACGCTGATGCACCAGACTGGCTACTGGCTCCCTATGCCAACGCCACTGTCCTATTGCAAGATAACCTGCCCCATGGCCATATGGTTGGCGCACGCTTCAATGCCCGCTTGCTGGCCGCAGCCGTCGTGCAACGCGACCAGGACCGCTGGCAGGTCAGCCATCTTTGTGTCCGCAAGATAACCCGCATGCGCGGCGTCGCCCGCCGACTGCTCAGCGAGCTGCAACGCGATGCGGCCAGACAGGGAGCCAGTCTATCGATGGCCCTGCCGCGCAACCGGCCCGAGCTGGAGGACCTGGCTGGGCATTTGGGTGTGGCCTGGCACTACCTGGAATAGCACACAACACTGTCTTGGCCCTGTGTCAGCAGTCCTGATCCGCGGCGCCCAAAGGCGTACCACACCTGTATCTGGCCACCATGAGTGGCAAGGGCATCGCTTGTTCAGCCGCATCTGGTTTGTCCTGCGAGCCAGACATAGCCTGTTGATTCAGTCTGCAATGACAGTAACGAGTACAGCCTGCCGCATGACAAAAACAACAAACTTCGTGTCCTCGACTGCAACCAAAACCTCTCTGTTACACTATGCATACATGCAAAATTCCGGGAAGCTCTGGTCATGAAATCATTGAGTAAACTGCTAGGTGCACTACTACTGGGCCTGCTGCTGTTAATAGCAGTAGCAGGCTTCGCTCTCACATACCTGCTTGACCCCAATGATTACAAAGATGAAATCCGTAGTCTGGTACAAGACAAAACTGGCTACGACCTACAAATCAATGGTGATATTGGCTGGAGCCTGCTCCCCTGGCTCGGCCTTGAGCTGGCTGACGCCCGCCTGGCCCGTGTCGGCATGAGCGATCAGCCTTTTGCCGATATACGCTTGCTGGCCCTCTCTGTGCAAGTGCTGCCCTTGCTACGCAAGGAAATCCGCATGAGTGATATCCGGCTTGAAGGGCTAGACCTGACATTGCACCGCAATGCCAAAGGTGACAGCAACTGGGAAGATGCGCCCGCCGACACCGGCTCTGCTGTCACAACAGCAGCAGAAACAGATAATACACAGCAGCCAACTGCCAAGCCAGCCAACATCAAACTGGAGATCGACAGCCTGATCGTCAACAGCGCCCGTCTTGACTACAGCGATGAGCAAAACAACCAGCACATTACCCTGGAAAGCGTACAGATCAGCACTGGCGCCATCGGCGAACAGCAAAATATCCCGCTGAAACTGTCCGGCTTTCTGGCCAGCAGCACCCCCCTGTTGCGTGCACGGATGGAATTGTCGGCCAGCGCCTGGATGGACAACCAAAGCCGCCAGTACCGTCTTGATGCCCTGAAAGTCGCTGGCGAAGTGGCTGGCGAACCGCTAAACAACAAGTCTGCCAACATAGCAGCCAACGGCAACCTGCAGCTGGACCTGAAACAGCAGCGACTCTCCTGGGAGCAGCTGCGCTTCTCGGTCAACCAGCTCAAGGGCATGGGCGAGCTGCAAGTGGAGCAACTGAACGACAGTCCGGCTATTGCTGGCCAGCTGTCGCTGGCCGCTTTCAACCTGCGCGAATTTTTACCTGGTATCGGCATCACGCTGCCGGCCATGCAAAGCAAGTCAGCCCTGGGCCACTTTGAGCTGACTGCCCAGCTGCAAGGCACCCGCAACAGCCTGTTGCTCGACAACGCCAGTATCCGCATGGATGACAGCAGCTTCACTGGCAAGCTGGGCATCCGCAACCTGGAACAAGGTGCCCTGCTGGCACACCTGACAGCCGACCAGCTCAACATGGATAGCTACCTGCCGCCAACCGCTCCAGTGAAAAAACCGGCCAAGAGTGCCGCCACCAGCCCCCCCTCCAGCGACCTGCCAACAGCCATCCCGTCCGGCAACCCCTGGGATGACAGCGAGCTGCTGCCGCTGAACGAGCTGGCTGCCCTTAACCTGGAGCTGCATCTGGCATTCGACCGGTTAACCCTGGAAAAGCTGCCCTTCGAAAACGTCAAGCTAAAACTTGATGCCCATAACGGCAAGCTCGACCTGAAGCAGTTCGAAGCCCGCCTTTATGGCGGCAGCATCGCCTCCAGCGGCACGCTGGACAGCAACGCCGAGCCTGCCCGGATCAGCATGCACAACACCATCGACCAGCTGCCGGTAGACAGGCTGCTGTCCGCACTGGGCGAAGAAGCCCCGATTACCGGCAAGCTGAAACTGGATAGCCAGCTCAGCACCAGCGGTAACAGCCAGCGTCAGTGGGTCAGCCAGCTGAGCGGCAAGGCCAACCTCGAGATCCTCGATGGCACACTACCCGACTCCAACCTGGAGCAGCAGCTGTGCCTGGCCATTGCCACACTTAACCGCAAACCCCTGAGCCAGGACTACAGCCGTACCAGCACCCCCTTTACCCAACTGAAAACCAGCACCAGCCTAAGCAACGGCGTGGCCACCACACCTGACGTACAGATCGCCATTCCGGGCTTGCTTATCAAGGGCAAGGGTACACTCGACCTGAATCACATGGGGATGGACCAGCGTCTCGACATCATTCTGCAGGGCGACACCCGACCGATGCCCGACCCGGCCTGCACCGTCAACAAGCGCTATGTTGGCATCGAGTGGCCGGTGCACTGCCGTGGTTCGCTGGCCACTGCCGGACAAAACTGCCGTATTGACCAAGATGGCCTGACCCGTATCGCCACCCGCCTGGCCGGTGACAAGCTGACCGAAAAAATCGAGGAAAAGCTCAAGGACAAGGTTAGTCCCGACCTTAAGGATGCCCTGAAAGGCCTGTTCCGCAAGTGACCCGCGTAACGTTTTCCACAGCTGTGCTGACCTGGGCCGCAGAGCACGGCCGCAAAGACCTGCCCTGGCAGAAGAACATCAGCCCCTACCGGGTGTGGGTGTCTGAAATCATGTTGCAGCAAACCCAGGTAAACACTGTACTGGGCTACTTCGAGCGGTTCATGCAGCGATTTCCCGATCTGCCCAGCCTGGCCGCCGGCGAGCTGGACGAGGTGCTGCACCTGTGGACCGGTCTTGGCTATTACAGCCGCGCCCGCAACCTGCATAAGACCGCACAATTGTTGATCAGCGAATACGGCGGCGAGTTTCCGCGCAGCATTGAAGGCCTGGCCGGCCTGCCCGGCATCGGCCGCAGCACTGCCGGTGCCATCGCCAGTATCAGTATGGGCCTGCGTGCACCGATACTGGACGGCAACGTAAAACGGGTGCTAGCCCGCTATTCGGCCCTGCGCGAATACCCGGGCACCAGCGCCGCCACCAGACAGCTCTGGAAGCTGGCCGAACAACTGACCCCGCCAGCCGAGCTGGCCGCCGCCTATACACAGGCGATGATGGATCTGGGTGCCACCTTATGTACCCGCAGCAAGCCGGACTGTGACAGCTGTCCGCTTAAGACCGGCTGCCAGGCCCGCCTGCTCGGCCTGCAAGACCAGCTGCCGGTTCCGCGACCAAAGAAGGTTTTGCCCGAACAGCATACCTGCATGTTGTTGCTGGAAAACCCTGAGGGGAAAGTTCTGCTGCAACAACGCCCGGCGCAAGGACTCTGGGGCGGCCTCTATAGCCTGCCCGAGCTGGATAACATCAATCAACTGCCACAGTTGCTGCATAGCCTGCAGCTGACTGAAAGCGGTCGCCGCCGCCTCCCGCCCCTCAGTCACACCTTCAGCCACTTCCGCTTGCACATCCACCCATGGCTTGTTCAGGCACAAGTTACCGGGGTAGCAGAGGTGACGACCATCCCGCAGGTTTGGTATAACAGGGAGCATCCCCCAACGATCGGCCTGGCCGCCCCCGTAAAGAAGCTTTTGCGCAGCCAGGCCCAACCAAGGAGCATCTGATGAGCCGTACCGTAATGTGTCGCCTGCACAAAGAAGAACTGCCCGGCCTGGCCAAGCCGCCCTTCCCCGGCAGCCGTGGCGAGGACATCTACCAGAATGTCTCGCAAAAAGCCTGGGATGAATGGCAACACCACCAGACCATGATCATCAACGAACGTCACCTAAACATGATGGATCCCAAGGACCGCAAATACATCATGGGTGAAATGGAAAAGTACTTTGCCGGCGAAGAATTCGAGCGCGCCGAAGGCTATGTGCCTCCCAGCGAATGACCACCTGCAAAGCAAGGGCTTGACATGGCCCGGCAAAAGGCGTTTAATAGCGCCCCGTTGCCCAGATAGCTCAGTCGGTAGAGCAGGGGATTGAAAATCCCCGTGTCGGCGGTTCGATTCCGTCTCTGGGCACCATATTAAAAAAGCCGCTTCATCCGAAGCGGCTTTTGTGTTTTCAAGCTGCTCAGCCGGCCCAGGACTATCGTCCAGCATTGAAACCTGGCACAGCAACATGTCGCCAAGCTTTCACAGCAACACCATCACAGACAATGCATCCGCCCCAAAAGCAGGCAGCAAACCGGCTACTGTATTCACCACCAGACCACCCGGACCCAACACGCCCCAGCTCAACATTAAGCATACGTTTACAGCCCCCTGCCTCCACTTCATACTTACGTTGAGCACCCCATGCCGGCCACGTATAATCTCGCTTTAATATGACTTGATGCACACCGCCCTGTTTCTGCAGTGATGCCACTCTCCAGCCTGACGCAGTGACCCTTCATGAATCAAAACCTGTTGCTGAAAACCAGCATGCTTCATCTTGTGGTGTCCGCCATCAGCGTGGCCGCCTGTGCCGGACT